>DASRSI010000024.1:0-605416 GCA_035695445.1 Candidatus Cybelea sp.
CCGTTGGAGCCGGCGACGCACCGGCATTGGTGTCACTCTTCGAGCCGGATGGCAAAAAACCCAGCACCACGATTGACACTAGGGCAACCACGAGCCAGACGTTCCCGGTGCGCACGTACCGGGCTTTGTATTCATTCGCCACTTCGAGCTCTAGCCCATAGTCTTTCCAGGCCCCGGCCAAGAGGGTGGCGATCCTCCCTTCGTTCCAAGGCTCCCAGACAATACCAGCCGACAGATAAAGCCCCGGCGAGGGCAGTGCTCCTTCCCGAACGTAGACAGCTCTCAGATACGCAAACACCGCGACGCCCAGCATTACCAAGAGGTGCCGCCTTATACTTGAATGGCAGATTCGTTTCAAACGCCGCGAGTATCGCGAGGATCGTGCCGGCGGCAGTGATCTGGCTCAACGCCTTCTTTTCGAGCGTGCGTATCGACGCGAGCTTGAACTCGCAAACCCGTCGATTTTCCTCCATAAGAAACCTTGCAAGCCCGATCGATTTATCGGTTATCTTCCTTAGATACGGCTCCTTAAGTGACTCGGTCGCGGCTTGGCGCTCGTCGGCGCTGATCGTACGCGGCGTTACGCGACCAAAAGGCCAGAACGCCGTTCGAAACGACTTGGCCAACCACGAACGAAGACTCATCGATACTCAGGTGCCGAGGCGCTTTTCTTGGTCGTTTATGGCGTTGGTGTGAGATAACGCGGAAGCGCCAGCAACGGGTCCTGTGGCCCTCCCGGAGACGTTGTTCTAATGTACGACGAGCCTTGAAAATCAAATGCTACAACTCTCGCCACATTGCCAACGTAGTCGCGAGTATACACAACCTGGTTCGGATTGCGCATCATCCATTTTGCGAACGCGTCTCGCGAAAGCCCGCCACACTTCCCGGTCGTGTCTTGCCTCCACACTACCTCGGCAATGTTCGACACCGCGTCCTCTCCGGCCGTCATTCGAATCGCAATTACTTGGATGGCCACGGCTATGATTCTACTGAAGCCGAGTTGCGATGCAGAGGGCGCGTGTCTTCTGCCCCTCGCTCGTCGCGGTAATGCTGAACGGTTGCCGAGACAAGACCTTCCGGCTCGTTGTCGACCTGATCGTCGTCTTTTGATTGAAGCATAAACCGCTGAAATCGCTCGAGGATCGCGTGCACCGAAGGTGTTGAGAGTCGGGCGAGCTTTTTCGCATCAACTAGATACTTCAAGTGCACCGGCTGCATTTCCCGGAAGCAAATTAGTCCGGCTTCCATCCCGTGTTCAGGGCACGCCGGTATGAACGCAAAGCGATAACACTCCCTCCGATCTCCGCCTGCTTCTTTTGGTGGAAATCCTTTTGCGATCCCTTCTGCAAACCCGGCGCCGTCTTCGTCGTCATCGCCGAAGTCGGATAGTGGTCGAATCGGCGCAAGGTAGAGGGCAGGGTATACCCGTTTGACGCCACTAAATTTGTCGGCCTCGCATGTTCGCGTCATAACTACGGCTTTGGTCAACCGCAGGTTCGCCACACAAGGTAACGCTTCTGGCATTCCTCCGCTCTTCTTTCTTTTCCAGAGTGGAATCCACGGTTGCGTTACACTTGGTCGACTATTCTCCACCAAAATCGACTTACCGTCCAATGCAATAAAGGGGACATCCCCTAGAATGTCCCCGCGATAGATGAAATCCGATTTTATGGGCGCGTAGTGTTCACACACCGATTGTAGCGCGGTACCGGGTTAGCCCGCCAAACAGATCGTCATCGTTTGCCGGCGTAGGCGGATCCTCTATTTCGGGCAGTCTCGTAACGGACTCTCGGTGTGTTTGATACGCGACCTGATCGCGCTTGAGAGAACGAGCAAACGCACTCGCAACTGCTTCGTCCTCCGTGACCAGCGGCGGTGTCAGTTGATAACTCTCATGTTTGTAGGCCGTGGCCGGGGCCCTCAGCGCAACAACACTCAAAATCATAATGAGCATGTATGCGAACGCCCAAGAAGCTCCGCGCAAATTTGGAAGCTTCGACTCGACTTCGACGAATACTGACACCAGGTGTGATCGACCAGGCCGGTCGACGTCTGGCGGGTAAGCTAGCACTTTAGATCATTTCCCACTCGCAAAACTCTATACCCTCCGGGCAGCTACTTTGTGGCAGTCAGCGCCCGTCGGGACAGCCAATTGGTAAGCCGGGACTTGGCAAGCTGGCCTTTTCTTCACCGGCGACATCGGCGGCCCCTAGCTCCAATTGTTTGCGGCGAAGTGAGTCGGGGTCTAGTGCTACTCGGGCGCTTAGGGAGGAAACTGGTCTAAGACGGCTGAGCGAATCCGTAGCCAGTTGCGATAATCTCCGCTTGCAGTCAAGTCCTCAGACGACCTCGTGAGGCTGGCGTGCCCCGGGCGACGCGGTCTATTTCACTAAGCGCGGCGCGATCTTCACAACGACGGGTCTTTGCGGCACAACGGTTTACGCGGGGGCGCGCCATTATTCGTTCGCGACCTCGCGGCCTGCGTTACCTCCCAGCACTTTCAAATCACGACGGACAGCCTAGGATCGTATAACGGGCCGATCCAGAAATACCTTTACCATCGCGCCGATCACAGCTCCGAGATGGAGGACAATGAGCTGCTCGATGACAATGCGCCCGAGCGTAAGTTCAGCCCGATGGTCGTGAAATCCGTCGTGCCCACAGCGCTTTGCGGTGTTCTCGATCCTGAACATATTACACCGGCGCACGTCGAGCGGCAGAGCCTTTCGATGCGGATGGGAATGCACCGATTCACGCGGCTAACGAATGCCTTTAGGAAGAAGGCGCTAAACCCACAGCGGTCGCTCGCGCTCTACTTCATGCACTACAACCTTTGCCGGAAGCATATGACACTCAAGACGATGGCCGCCTTAGCGGCAGGGTTTACGGATCGTTTTTGGACAGCTCACGATCTCGTTCTTGCCGCCTCCTTGCTATGGGCAGCGTGAAACTTGAACCGGACATCGTACCGTTAAACAGGGGATGCCGATTTTCGAGCGACTCCGACAGCTCAGTGGCAAACCAATCCTTCGGAAATACTGCGCCGATGTAGCAGAAAGGAAATCATGGAACGTTTTCCACTTTGGGTGGTGGAGTTGCCGACTGCCAACGGCCACAACCGTTTGACCCGTATATCTCGCCGAGATTCGTGGCCTGCCACGGCCGTATCTCGCGAGACGTCCGCCTCCCGCACCGTCGCGGATACAATCGCGCGTCGAGCTTCTTCTGGAATCATCTGAAGACCATCATTCTATCAAACCCGCGATCAGAATCGGGTCGGATGGCTATTGAGACAACCGATCGCCCACACCCAACCCGAAGCAGCGCTCTTCCCGCACAAGCGCCTAGCTGCTTGTACCCTAAAATGGTATGAAAGGTTGGCTGATGACCGTATGACTCGGTATACTAGTGATGTGAGACGCCTGACCTTCAGCTTATCCGACGAGACTGGCGCCCTGGTCGAGACATTGGCCTCGCGAGCGGCAAATGGTAACTCCTCGGTCGTGGCTGAAGTCGCCTTGAAACAGCTATTTCAGCTCCGGTTTCCGGAAACGCAGGATCTGGTGGGCTTTGAGTTGCTCGACCGAATGGGCGGCCCTAGTCGAACGGTTGGATGCGTGCGTTTTGGCAAGCGCTGGGTAAAATGCTCGGCCACGCGGATAGTATCAGCAACGTCCGGGCGCCACGCAGTTTTGACGGATCTTATGCGGTCCTGCTGCTTCACAACGTAGGTCGCGGGGACGACGAGAATGACCCGTTCCATCCACACGTTGGGCCGGCGCCGGTATTGCCTAACAGCCCGGCGCCGCGAACGTGGGATTTCCCGCGATCGCACTCACCGGTTGCAGCAGCAAGCGTTGTAGCAGCAACGTTACGTGAATACGGCGTTCGCGCTCCGAGTGCGAAAGGGGGTGAGATGAATGCCAAAATGGTTTAAAATCACCACCGCAGCAATCGCTTGCATCATCTCCGCAAGGCAACTTCTACGGGCGCTTCGCGAGCCGTAGTACACTCTCATGACCCCTACGCGTGTGAGAGATCTCTCACGCCGGACTCGTGCCATTTCCTTCATACGGTGAGGCCGAGCGTTATCTGGTCGGCGGCCCGGCCTCTTAGCAGTCTGTCATCTTTTCACGTTGCATTTCCGTTGCATCCGGAGAGAACTGAAGGCGTCCGTTGAAAGCCTTCGGAGGCCCGAAGCCCTCTCATTCACGGTGGCTTTGCCCGTCCGCACCCCTCGACGACCGCTGTTTTTGGCTTTAGGAGTCCCCTGCTCTATCCAGTTTGAGCTACGGGCGCGCACGCGCTACTCCCTATTTTACGAGGGATTGCGCGTCGCTAACCTGCCTGAGTCTGGCTTATCGCGACGGGACGGTGGAATTTCGGTGCATCCCCAATACCGGCGACGGCCTTCTCCCGCGCTCGGTCGGCGTCAACGGCGCCGATGGCGTGGCCGCCAAGAGCGTCGCGACGATACTTGCCATCACGGTTATTGCAACAGCATCCATTTCCGATAGCGCGACCTATCCCCGCTCAACGGAGATCGCGATCATTGCCGGCGGCGCCGCGAGTATGGCGCTATTGACAAGCGAAGCAAGGAAGGCGCACTGTAGCGGAGTCCGAGGCCGAAGCACTCCGTTAGAAACGAAGAGGTCGGAACTATGCAAAAGGCAGTTCTGGTACGCTGCGCATTCATCGGATGCGCAACCGGCGTTATGATCGCCGGCTGCAATAGCGGGTTGCAGTCGCAGCTGCCGACCGGCACCGCAGCGCTGCGCGATATCGGTGGCATACACCTTCGGTACGACCCGCTACTGCGCTCATCCGGGAGAGAACGCGTCATCCATGCCTTCAACGGCGAGGATGGATGGTCGCCGCATGCAGCGCTGCTCGACGTCCGCGGCACGCTCTACGGAACCACCTGGCTGGGCGCCATACACGGAGGTAACGGAGATGGAACCGTATACAAGATGACGCCTTCCGGCCAAACGACTATGCTTTACCAGTTCCACGGCCCCGATGGTAGTAATCCGGCGGCGAGTCTGATCGATGTCAATGGCACGCTCTACGGCACGACCGTTTATGGGGGTGCCTACTGCGGCTCCGCCGGTTGCGGAACGGTCTTCTCAATCACGCCATCCGGAACGGAAACCGTCCTCCATAGCTTCGGCAGTGCCGGCGACGGCGCAACCCTAAGCAGCTCGCTAACGAATGTCGGTGGCACGCTCTACGGCACGACCCTTGACGGAGGGACGAACGGAGACGGAGCCGTTTTCTCCATCACGCCTTCCGGAGTGGAACACGTGGTCTATAGCTTCGCCGGCTCGCCTAACGGCGAACATCCGGATGCAACCCTGATCAATGTCAATGGCAGGCTATACGGAACGACGGCGAGTGGGGGCGCAAGCGGCGACGGAACCGTTTTCTCCGTGAGCAGGTCCGGCCGTGAGAACGTACTTCACAGCTTTTCTGGGTCACCCGACGGTTCGGAGCCGGCGGCGGCGCTAACCAACGTCAACGGTACGCTGTATGGAACGACCGATGGCGGCGGTTCAGGTTCATGCAGCTATTACGGCCTGACCGGATGCGGGACGGTCTTCTCGATCGATCTTTCGGGCAACGAGAAAGTGATCTACAGCTTCGCGGGCTCGGCTGACGGTGCAAACCCAAGAGGAAACCTGTTGAACGTTAGCGGCACGCTCTATGGCACGTCCGCGGGTGGCGGTTCGAGATGTGCCTATTACGAGCGATGCGGAACCGTATTCTCAATCACACTCTCCGGAAACGAGCAGATCGTTCACCGATTTAAGGGTGGACTGAACGGTCACGCCGATGGCAGCGTTCCGGAAGGCGGTTTGATCGACGTCAGAGGCAGACTCTACGGAGCCACGGGTGGCGGCGGCGCTAACGGTTGCGGTTACGGCTCGGGAGGTTGTGGGACCGTCTTCAGGGTTACGCCGTAACGTGCGCCGCTCTTCGTTCTCTCTGGTACGAAGATCTAAGCTCGACCGTTGCCCAAACGTACGGCGTGAACCCGCGCCCCTCGTCGTTCTGCGCGTCGCCGACTTTGCGCGACGACAGCGAGCCGGTTCGGAAAAGGCGCGTTCGTTATCGAGGCCGGAACTCTCGCGGCGACTGCAGGCACGATCACAAGCGCGACTGATTCTCCACGGCCGTGAGGGCACTGTTCGGAATCGTAACGAGTCGGCCGTCGGCGGTGCGAAGCCGCGTGATTCGTAGCGTCAGATCTTCAACGCTTCCGGTAAACCCGTTGATCGTAACGACGTCGCCGATCGCGAATTGATCCTCCATCAGAATCAAGAAGCCGTTCAGATAATCCTTGATGAGGCTCTGGGCCGCAAACGAGAGCGCAAAGGCGATCACTGCCCCGATCGTCAGCACCGACATCGCCGAGACGGAGAGCAGGGAGAGCGCCGCAATGATGGCGATCGCACAGAGCACGATCGATTTGAGATTTTCGGCGGCTCGCACCACGGTCGGGCGTCGAACCGTGAGGCGCGCGCGGTCGTTAGGACTAGCGAAGGCGCTCGATTCCCAGTTGTCGGCAACTCGCACGATGGCGACGTTCAAGAGGCGATCCAGCAACGCGAGAGCGAGCCACACGTACACTATGCGAATCGAGCGGGAGGTAAACTGGCTGGCGAAGACGCGCGTCGATGGTAGGATCCCGAGCACCCAAAGGACGATCGCCACCCACATCGTCACGAGAGCTAGGCTCGACAGACGCAGCCCTGCCGACATTATCGATCGCTGCGTGCGAAGTCTTTTCGCGCCCACCGCGTCGCTCGCGTCGTCAGGGTCGACGGCTTTCGAGGCCGCTTCGAGCGCGTCGTTGCGACGACGCAACCGGCGACGCACGACGAGGAGAAGAATCGTCCCGAGAAGGCCGCCGACAACGACGAGCGGCAGCTTACGAAGCTGCGCCGCGAAGTATTCCGGCTCACCGCTGAGCAACGCTCTCCCGAGCGCCGCTTGCAGCACGGCTTGCCACTGCACCGCCAACTCGCTCTTCGTTACCCCGTTGAGCGTAGCGTCGGCCTCCGTCAGTGTCAGGGCTCTTCGACATCGGCAACGATAAGTATTTCATGTACCAGGGGATCTTCGACACCGACTTCGACAAGTACACCGATGACGCTGTGGCGATTTTTACAAAAACTGGCGTGGATACGGTCTTCGAGAATCTCGAAGGATTTCCGGAAGACTGGAAGACAAACATTCCCGCGTTCATCAAGTTCGTTCGCGAGCACCACAGGCCAAGCTTCATGGAGTACGGCGAATACCCGTACGTGTCGGCCGACGAGATCAAGAAGGCGCTGCGCATCAAAAAAGCACTCGGCGACATGCTCGACCAGATGCAGTAGGAGAGATCTCATGGCGACCCTCGGACGAACGTATAACCAGCTGCAGATACCACGCAAATACGAAACGGGAAAGCGGCGCTTCAGCGTCTATTGGGCATGGAGCTATCCCTGGGAAGCAAACGCCGACGTCGCGGAGCTCGACAATCGCTTCTCTACGATGACTGAGGTTCGGCGAGTCGCGTGGCCGGCCTACGAGACTGACGCCTACTCGCACGCGATGTTCATGCAAGGCATTGCGGGCACGCTCGAGTTGTTTTTCATTTCCCTTGTCGATTTTCAATCATTGGTCGGGGAAGTAAGTGGCTTTCCGGTCGCAGTTTACCAGCGTATCGATCAAGCCGGTCAGCGGCTTCCTCTCGACGAGCGCATCCTTGACGATACCGACACACTCATGGTATTCGGCCTCGATCATATGGTGAGCGACCAAGAAGCCGCCCCCGAGGAGATCGCGGCTCTCAAAGAGTGGCTGAAACGCGACGGAACGTGTCTCATCCTCGGCCCGCATCACGACGTTGGCTGTTCTGATGATCCGCACGTTCGAAACATGGAATATGCGCATCATGGCGATCCGCTCGTACCCCGCCAACAACGGTTCGGCAAGTACACGCGTTCGTTAATGCGCGGCCTCGGTACGCCGGTAGAGAATCGGTGGGGCCTTCGGCCGGCAACGCTACCCGGCACGATGAACCCGGTTCCGCTCAAAACGGCGAACGATCTCGACAAGCGCGGCTGGCTGACCAACGTGAAGACATTCATCTTCCACATGCATAACCCACACTATGCGGTAACCAACGACGGCGCGGGAATTCACGTCCTAGCGCAGCAACCCATCGACCTATCGAAGCCACATCCCTTCACCGAAGCCGGCAATCGCGAATTCAACATGTTTCTCTGGATGCCGCCGTCTGGGGACCGCGCCGGCGACATCCTTTTTGCCGACGGTACGATCTTCCTGACGCTCTTCGGGGGCGATGAGAGTCTACAGAACTTCTGGCGCAACCTCGCTACGAAGTGACGGCACAAGCACTCGAACTAGACGATATTCAAAGCGGCGTACTGCGCCCGCGCCCCACCCCGTTCGAGGCCGCGTACATCATTCTGCGCATCGACGACGCCAACGCGGGGCGCGAACTGATGACGCGTTTGAGCAACGTCGTCGCGTCGGCCGCACATAACGAGAGTCCCGCGCGAGATACCTGGGTGAGCGCCTCGCTGAGTTACGCCGGCCTGGAAGCGTTGGGCGTTGCGCCGGCGTCGCTGGAGAGCTTTCCGACACCCTACAAACGAGGGATGGCCGCCCGCGCGAAGATTCTCGGCGACACCGGCGAGAGCAGCCCCGAGCAATGGGAAAAACCGCTCGGGTCATCTGACGTGCACGTCGTGGTCACCGCGATCGCACCCGATCGTGCGCACCTCGATGCGGCCCTCGCGCGGGCGCGCGAGGCCTACGAACGGTTCGCCGGTGTTACGGCGATCTGGCGTCAAGATTGTCACGTGCTTCCCGGTGAGCGCGAGCCGTTCGGTTTCAAAGACGGCATGAGCCATCCCGCGATCGAGGGCAGCGGCATCGCCGGCACCAATCCGTACGAAGTTCCGCTCAAGGCCGGCGAGTTCGTGCTGGGATATCCCGGCGAGATGAGTGCGTCGCCGCCTATTCCCCAACCCGATGCATTAGGCCGCAATGGGAGTTACATCGTCTTTCGCAAGCTGCATCAGCGCGTTGCGCTCTTTCGTAGCTACCTGAAGGCGAACGCCCGCGACGCCGGCGACGAAGAGCTCGTGGCGGCAAAGATGATGGGGCGCTGGCGAAGCGGCGCACCGCTGGCGCTCGCACCGACCGCCGACGACCCGAGCCTCGGTGAGGATGCGCGACGAAATAACGCCTTCCTCTTTAAGGACGACGACGCGCTGGGTTATACGACGCCGCTCGGTTCGCACGTGCGCCGCGTGAATCCGCGCGACGCGCACATCGCCGGAGTGACGCGCATTCATCGGATGATCCGGCGCGGCACCGCGTATGGGCCGCCGCTTCCGGAGGGAGAATTGTCAGACGACGGCATCGATCGCGGTTTGATGTTCGCCTTCGTCGGCGCGGACATCGCGCGGCAGTTCGAGTTCGTGCAGTCACAGTGGATAAACGACAGCGCCTTTTTCGGCGGACCGGCGACCGAGCGCGATGCGATTACCGGCTCGGGCGACGGCCGCGGCACCTACGGCATACCGAACCGCCCGCTGCGACGTCAGCTTCGCGACGTCCCGCGTTTCGTCGTTACCCGCGGCGGCGAGTACTGTTTTCTTCCCAGCCTTAGCGCGCTACGCTGGCTGGGCGACCCCACAAACTATCGCTAACCGTGAGTTTACGGCGATAACGAGAAGACGGTTCCAGCGTTACTTGTGCCGCCGGCCGTCGTCGTGCCGTAGAGCGTTCCGTTAAGGTCGATGAGGCCCGAATAGGGGTATTTGCCGTCCTTAGGGGCGCCGAAGCTGTGGAGCACGCTCTCCTTACCCGAGAGGGTACTCTTGAAAACCGTTCCGCATCCATGGACGTTGCCGTATCGCACACCGCACGAGACCGTGCCACCGTTGGAAGTCGTACCGTAGAGCGTGCCATTGACGTCGATGAAGCCGCCATATGGATAGATGCCGTCGCCCGAACCCCCGAAGCTGTGCAGCACGCTCTCCTCGCCGGAGGTTGTCATCGAGAATATTGTTCCGCGATTGTGCGTACCCCCGCGTTTACTCATGCCGTACAAGGTGCCGTTGACGTCGAGGAGGGCTGCCTGCGTTGGATACTCGCCGTCGCCCGAGCCGCCTTTGAAGCTATAGAGCACGCTCTCCGCGCCGGATGGGGTGATCGTAAAGACCGTTCCGCAACCGCCCCTCGAGCCGCAGTTCGCGCCTCCGTAAAACGTCGTGCCGTAGAGCGTGCCGTTGACGTTGATGAGGCTCGCTTTGGGGTGTGCGCCGTCTGGTTTTCCTGCGAAGCTGTGGAGCACGCTCTCCTTACCGGCGGGCGTGATCGCGAAGACCGTGCCGTCGTCGTTTGTGCCGCCGTTCGCCGTCGTACCGTAGAGCGTGCCGTTGAAGTCGAAGAGGCCATATTCCGGGCCGACGCCATCTGGTTCACCGGTGAAACTGTGGAGCACGCTCTCCTTCCCGGAGGTCGTCACCTTGAAGACCGTTCCGCAATAGCACGAAGCAACTCCACCATGGACGGTGGTGCCGTAGAGTCTGCCCGCGACGTCGATGACGCCGGCACGCGGGTTTTTACCGTCTTCCGAGCCGACGTCGAAGCTATGGAGCACGCTTTCGCTGCCCGACGCCGTGATCGCGAAGACCGTGCCGCCGAAGCAACGGTCATGACAGATTCCGCCCCCGTACTCGGTGGTGCCGTAGAGCACGCCCTTGACCGCAACGAGCGGACCCGCGTGCGGGTCTCTGCCGTCGTCCTTGCCTTTGAAACTGTAGAGCAGCGCGTAGGCGGGACGCACGTGCGGCTCTGCACCTGTCATCCCGAGCGTAGCGCGCGAAGCGCGCGAAGTCGAAGGACCTGCGACCAATGGACTCAGCGGCGTGCTTCCCCCGCCGCACCCCGCTACCAGTACGGCTAGAATTACTACAGCTACCGTTTTCATGCGTTCGTCCCCTTATTCTGTGTCGACCGGTTCATTCGACGGCGGCTCGTGCAGGAAGTGCGAGAGCGGATACTTCGAGGGAATCGCCGTGAATGCACGCGGCTGCTGACTGAAGTCGAAGGCCGCATCCAAGCTCTTTGCGCGCCGGTCGGTGTAGCCTTCCGACGTCGGCCCGATGCTTCCGGTCCCGTAGACCTCTTCGATGAACCTCAGAATGCTGGCGAACTCGTACTGCGTGCTATCCACGTAACCGGTCTTGGCGTAGGGCGAGATGATGAGACAAGGAACGCGGAAACCGAGCCCGCGGTAATCGAGCTGCGGCGGCTTCGAATTATCGTACCATCCGCCCCAATCATCCCATAGCACGATGATCGCACTGGAATCCCAATACGAACTCGTTCCGATCGCATTGACGACCGATGCCACCCATGAGGGGCCGCGGTCGCTGCCCTTCTGCCCTTGGAGCGGCGGGTGATCGGAGTCGGCAAAGCTCGGCGTAACAAAGCTTACCGCGGCCAAGCCCCCATCGCCCGGATCGGTTAATATCTTCGTCTGCGGAGCGACGACGCTGGTTGCCCAATCGTTGCCGTACCGTACGTACTGCATCGCTTCAAAGGGCTCCCAGATACCCGCGTCCAGCTTTTTGGTCGCGTAGTACTTCCACGAAACGCCGGCAGTATCGAGCACCTCGGCTATCGAGTTCCACTGATTGAAGCACGGGAATGGGCCCTTGTTCATCTCCACTTGCTGTTTGGAGGTTACGTACGAGCTCTTCGTGCCCGCCGGCGCGTCGCAATCATAGGGTGCCTTTTCAGGGTTATCGATCTCGGCCTCGGATGGCGATTGATCGATGTCGTCGGTGCCGGCAACCAGCGTGAGATGTCCCGTGAAACTCCCGCCCCACTCCGTCGGAAACATCTCATCGGCGAGCACGTACTGCTTCGCCATGTCCCAGTACGGTGCGATCAGCGAGCGCTCGACGTATGAATACGCCGGATATGCACCGCCTTTGCAGCAAAATTTGGAGAAGCCGTCCATCTTTCCCTTATCCCACGAAACCTGGGACGTCTGCCAGTCGTGCCCTATATCGACGGAGTCAAAGGTGATCGGTTTGAGCGCGACCGAGATGTCTCCGCGGGGACAATTCGAATTCAAGGAGCGCAGCGCTATCCGCGGTCGCGCCTTTGTCTCCGGAATCGCGCAGCCCTTCGCGGGCGCGTCGGCGCCCGGATAACCGGTGAAGAGGTTTTCAAGGCTGCGGTTCTCTTGGATGATGACGACCACGTGCGTAATGTATTTGCTCGCAGATTCGCTCTGCGGCTCCGCGCGAGTCGAAACCGCGGGCGTACTACCGGTAGAAGAACAGCCTGCTGCAACGATAAGGCCGAGAAATGCAAGGAAGAGAGACCGTTTAGCTGGCATCCTTCCCCTCCTCCATTGGCTGAAATGTTTGCGGAAGGTTCGGCGCTCCCCCTCGCCGCCACGATCGGAAGTCGCAGAGCCATCGGGCAAACGACCGCTCGGCACGCAAACAGGGCCGGAAACCACCCTTAGGGATGAGGAGTAAACTGCGGCTCCGTGTAGCCCGGCGGATAATGCAAGTAGAAAAACGTGCTTTCAACGTGCTTGCAGTGCGCAATTTCCGGAAGCGTGAGCAATTGGTGCGCCATGGCGAGAGCATCGCGATCGTAATCAGCCGTCCCGCTCGACTTGTAAATGTTCACCCATGCCACCGAGTCGTCGGCATTGAGGTGCATTTCCACCACGGCGTAATACGGGGGCAACCCTTTGCGGGCGTTCGGGTACGGGCCGTCCTTTAAGAGGGCGCCTTGCGCATCGCGGAAGCATGGCGGGGGCGAAGGCGATGGTGATGGCTGTGCCACTAAGACCGTCAGCAAGATCGGCAGCATGGAGAACTATTAGGCCGGGGCGACGCCGGTCCCCGCGCGAGCCGCGAGGCACGTCGGGGTATCGAACCGGCACTCAGCGAATCTGCGTTCGCAGGAATGACGGTGAACCTACGGGCTATCTGCCTAGTGGCGATCGTTGCGCTCCTTCCCGGCTGCGCCGCGACCGCGCGCGCTCAAGAAGTTGGGCCGTCGTGCAGGTCGAGCATCCCAGTGCTCTTCAACCGATACACGAACGCACGCATCGAAACCGGATCGACGATCTGGTTTACGGGCGTCCTCGAAGGCGTCTCGAGCGATCGGGGCGACGTGGGAAGCAAACCCATCCGCATCTACGTGCGGCAGTCGCGCATTACCTTTGGGCGATGGCAACACGTCATCACGATGCCCGATAGCATCATCACGATCGATCCATCCACGAAGTATCCTCAGCGCTGGTGGGTGAGAAACACTACGTGGTCGACGTCCTACGCACCCTCGCAGATTTCCGAAGCCTTTTTCGACGGCATGCCGTACGCCGCACCCGAGGAGTTCATTCCAGGGTTCAGCGGCCCCGTCACGTGGACCGCGACGTTCACAGCCTCGCGACCCGGCATCACCGTGCGTTGGGCGTGGAGTGCGGCCGTCTACTCGCGCTTCGGCGTGCTCGGTCAAGTGTTGGTGAAGCCGTTAACCGCACCGATTGCACCGTTTCCCGGGCCGGCCGAACAGTATCAAAACAACGATCCCGCCGGCACGCCCGAAGCCTACAAGCAGTTCGTCATCGAAGGCGCCATGGGCAGTGGAACGCCGCAGTACACCGGTGCGCGCAGCGACTCCGCTTCGGTGATCGCCTGTCCGTCATCGGGGGCGTTGCCGCCGGCAAACCTCGTGCCTCCCTTCGTGCAGCATCACTTCAGCGGCGCAATCTATTTTACGCCTCCGATGGCTCTGAATGCGCCGGCATTCGCATGGCCGATCTCGCAGCGGATCTCCCTCGCCGACGGCAGCCTCTGGGAGTCGGTCGTGCGCTGCTACGCGACCGATCTTTGTGCGCTCGTCACCTATCCAAACGGCGATCGGATGGCGATCTATTCCGAAGGCGCCGCGTACTGCGAACCCTATGTCGTGCGCTTCAACCGCACCAACGGTGCTCGAACGATCTATTCTTTCTCGCGTGAAGTCGATTACGACGAACACCCGGTCGCCCATCGTCCCAGGTGCGCGCGATCGCGTCCCACCCACATCGGCATGGACGGCGGGCGCGTCGTCCTGGGCATTTCACAAAACGCGGACGGCTCGCTCCGATTCCATTTTGCAAAGCCATAACGCTCCGGCGGTTCTACGGCATCTCGTCGCCTGACTGGGTTCACAGCTGCAACTCTCACGCGGTGCCCTGCAGTCATGGCCTGCACGCACCAAGGTTAAGGAGTTTTAGGATGGATTTGACCAAAGAGTACCCCCGAAGCGTTCGCGAGAAGTGGCAAGGCGTCGTTCAGCTCGGACGCGCGATTGACAAGGGAAAGGCCGAGGCCCACGGCGACGTGGGCGACTATCACTATAATTGTCCGATGGATCAAGCGGTCTTCGGTTTTCTCGGCATGGATCACGAGCGCGTGCTCGACGCGATTCGCAACGCCAAGACCGATGCGGAGATCGAAGTCTATACTCGCCCCTTCGTCGACGCGAAGTCGAGCGACGAGATCGAGCGCTGGAACCACGAATGGCTCTCGCACGAACCGGAGGGTCCGTCGCGTGACGCCTTCATGAACTTACGCGCGGAAATCGCGCCCGATCGAACCGACGTCACCACGTGGCCCGATCTGCTCGACATCGACGAAAAGCGGCACGTTCCGCGCCGGACGGCGAGCGTCAGCTAAGCTCGACGCAAAGCGAGGTCCGGGATGATGCTTCCGCCATTACCCGGACCCCTCTGCGGTAACCGCCTCCGAGGTGGCGCGTTACAGGTTGATTTCGAGTCAGAAGCTCATCTCGGGAATTCCGTCTTCGAAAGGCTTCACGGATTCCACGACCGAGGCATCTGGTATACGCACCAAGGAGACCTTCTTGCGTCCCGGCACTCTGACTTCGTAGGGATGGCTGAGCGCGAGCGGTAGATCGCTCACGGTGAGTCGCCCAACAACAACGGCGCCGCTTGCAAACCGTAGCTCTACTGTGCGACCTAAATGACGACGAAGTTCAGTGTCTGTCATGGGCGACTCCCGAGTTAATAGAGAGTTAATAGGAAATTGCCGAGCCACTTTACTGGCGCCATCAACGTTTCGCAGCCCCCCGAGCATCTCCTCCGCCTGCGGCTAGGGACAGGCTCCGCTCTTCAATCGATTTGCAAAGCCGGTGGTTCCCCAGGTGGTGATATCGGCGGCCAATCCGGAGCGATCCGCGTACGTGCACGGTGAACCCGATTTCAGCGCGGCCAGGACGTGCGGGTAGTACCCATCGTTGAGCGTGCGAATCGTCGCGTCGCGTCCCTGATCGGCGGAGAGATAGCTCTGAACGCCCGCGCTATTATACTCCGTCGAGCCCGGCATCTGCCACGTCGTGTTCAAGGGGTTATACGCGGCCGTTCCGCCTTCGTACTTTTGCCACTGATCCAGGAAATCGATGTTCTCCGGCGTGGCCGCGAATCCGAGGCCGCTCAGAACGCTCGCATCCCAACCGTTCCACGTTCCCATAGAACGCATTTCGTCACCGGCGCGGTTGGCCTTTCCCGCCGACCGAGTCCAAGGCGAGAACATCACGGTTTCCAGCCATTATTGCCGAGTTTCTTCAGGCATTTCAGCGACGATTCGAAGTAATTCGCAGAGTACTTCCCGCGGGAAAGATAGTAGGATGACTCGCGCATCATTTCCATCTTTCATGAGGAGCGTTACCGTGAAACTCGTCCTTGCGATCGGCGCCTTGGCCGTGCTTGCCGCCTGCAGCGGCCGGCAATCACCAAACGCGATCCCGGCCTCCAGCCTCTCCCAGGCGCGCTCGCACAAGGCGACCTCGGGAGACTTACTCTACACACTCGGTACGAATGGAACGGTCTACATCTATACCTATCCCGGAGGCGCGCCTGCCGGTCAACTAACCGAGTTTGACGGAAACTCGGGTCTCTGCACCGACGCCGCAGGCGACGTATTCATTCCTTCGATCACCGGTCCGAAGACGCGATCGAGCACGATCTACGAATACGCGCACGGAGGCACCACACCGATCGCCAGCCTCAGCGATGAGGGATCGGCCTTCGGCTGTGCCGTCGATCCGAAGACCGGCAATCTCGCGGTGGTCAATGGTTTCGACGAGTTCAACCCCTACGGCAAGTTCAGCTCGGTCGCCCTCTACGCCGGCGCGCAGGGCAATGCGACGATGTATTTCAGCCCGTCGCTGGGCATGTGGTCGGATAGCTACGACAACAAGGGCAACCTCTACCTCGCCACCACGACGAGTCGAAAGGACCACGCCGGGATCGCCGTGTTGCGCCCGGGGAGCAGCACCTTTGAACGAATCCGGTTTCGAACCGCGCTCTATTACAACCCGAGCCTTTTCTTGCCGACCGTTCAGTGGGACGGCCAGTATCTAGCGGTTACGTCGAACAAACGATTCAGCAACCCCGCCACACTCTATCAACTCAGCATCTCCGGCCGAAAGGCGAGCATCGTAACCAGCAGTACGCTCGAGAACAGGCACCATATCGGCTGGAGCTATATCGACGGAAGCACGATGATCGGCGTCGAGCAAACCAGCGGCTGGAACGTCCTATCGCTCTGGGCCTACCCGCAAGGCGGCGAACCGCAAAGCCAGATACTGAAGGTTCTCAAAAAGAACGACGGCAAGCTCTTCGGCGTGGTGGTATCGCCGGGCTCGTGACCACGACCGCCGTGACGCCCGAATCTTTGGCAAGTATCCACCGCCCGGCGAAAACTAGCGTATGCTTGCTATTATCAACATTCCGGTGAACCTGCTCTTGATCGGCCTCGTCTTAGGAATACTGCCCATCTGGTTCCTATGGCGAGCCCTCGATCGTGCCGGCTTGGTCGGAGCGATGTCGCTGCTCTGCTTGATTCCGCTCGGCGTCTACATCGTGCTCGGTATGCTCGCGTTTGCACCGTGGGAGAACGTCCCTGAGAAACCGATCGATCCGCTCTCGCGCCGCAGCTGGTAAGACGGAGGACCTGTCTGGGGCGCAAGCGTAAACGACCCGGCTGCTATTGAATATTCGGCCCCTTGCGCTCGTGGCGGTTCTCGCCACGGCAATCGCACTCGCCGCCTGTAACGGCGGCTCGCCGAACGCGCCCTCGTCGCCCGTCCTGCCGCCGCCCGGCGCGCCGCGAAGCCCAATCAAGCACGTCGTCTTCGTTATCCAAGAGAACCGTTCGTTCAACAACCTCTTCATGGGTTTTCCCGGCGCAACCACGCAAAACTACGGGTACGACGAGCAGCGGCACAAGATCCGATTGCGTCCGGTCAACTTGGGCGCAACCTGGGACGTCGACCACTCTTCGCAAGCGTTCGTGGCCGATTGTCATGGAGAAGGAACGCTTCCCGGAACCAACTGCAGAATGGACGGGTGGGAAAAGGAACGCACCAGTCCCAACGCACCGCCGAACGCCCCGTATTATTACGTGCCGAGCAGCGAGCTTCAGCCGGATTGGGATATCGCCAAGCAGTACGTCATCGCCGACCGCATGTTCGCCTCGAATCTCGACGGCAGTTTCATCGCGCATCAATATAACGTCGCCGCGTATGCAAGCCGCGCGGTGAACTATCCGGTCTCCTACTGGGGATGCGAAGGCGGCCCGAGCGATACCGTCGCCACCCTCACCGCTAACCGCACGATTGGCCGGCACATTCGCGCCTGCTTCGATAATCCGACGATCGGCAGCGAAGCCGACCAGGCCGGATTGCGCTGGCGCTTCTACGCCGTCACCGTCAATGGACTCGGCGGCATCTGGTCGTCGTATCAAGCCGATCGCAAGACCTATTACGGGCCGGATTGGCAGACCAACGTCGTCAACCCGCCCGCGCAGTTTCTCGCCGATATCGCGAGCGGCGATCTCGCGGCGATCACGTGGATCACGCCCACCTACACCACGTCCGATCACGCCGGTTTTTGGTCGACCGACGGACCGGCATGGGTTGCGTCGGTCGTCAACGCTATCGGCCGGAGCAAGTTCTGGAAGTCAACCGCCATCTTCATTATGTGGGACGACTGGGGCGGATGGTACGATCCCGTGCCGCCGGTCTACGAAGATTACGACGGGCTCGGCTTTCGGGTGCCCTTACTGATGGTCTCGCCATACGCCAAGAAAGGCTACGTTACGCACGTGCAGTACGAAACGTCGAGCGTCTTGCGCTATATCGAAGATAACTTCGGGCTGGGGCAACTTGCGGCAAGCGACGCCCGCGCCGCCGATCCCGTCGACGACGCCTTCGATTACTCGCAGGCGCCGCGCGCGTTCAAGAAAATTGCCGGCGACAAACCAGAGGCTTATTGGGTCGAGAGTCAGCGCGGCCCGCAGCCGCGCGGCCTTCCGGAGGATATTCCCGGTGGCGATTAAACGCGCGCTGACGTTCGCCGCCGCATGCGCGCTCGCCGCCTGCGCGCGCAATGGCGGCATCGCGCCGGCGCTCCCCGCAACTGCGCCCGGCGTGCCGGAAGCCTTCGCAAAGACGAGTCCCATCAAGCACGTGGTTTTCATCGTCCAAGAGAATCGTTCGTTCAACAACTTCTTCATGGGATATCCGGGCGCGACGACGCGGACCTTCGGTTACGATGCGCGCGGCCACAAAATCGTGCTGCACGCCGAAAATCTCGGCATCGGATGGGATCTCGATCATTCGGAGGTCTCCTTCTTCAACGATTGCAACGGTAAAGGCAAAATTCCCGGAACCGACTGCAAGATGAACGGTTGGAATACCGAGCTCGGCGGTGCAGGCGCTCCCAAGCACCCCGCCTATGCCTACGTGCCGCGAAAAAAGATCGAGCCCTACTGGGAGATCGCGCAGCGTTACGTGCTCGCCGACCACATGTTCGCCTCAAATCTCGACGCCAGTTTCACGGCGCATCAATACATCATCGCAGCCTACGCCAGCCACGCGGTCGATTTTCCCCTGACGTACTGGGGCTGCGAAGGCGGGAAGACCGACACCGTGCCAACGCTGCAGCGAGACCGCAAGCGGGGGCGGCGCATTCAAGCCTGCTTCGACGATCCCACCATCGGCAGCGAGGCCGACAAAGCCGGCGTGAGTTGGCGCTTCTATACGGGCAGCATCAACGGTGACGGCGACCTCTGGAACGCCTATCAAGTCAACCGCAAAGTCTTTTACGGCCCGGACTGGAGCACCGACGTCATCAATCCGCCCTCACAGTTTCTCACCGACATCGGCAACGGCCACCTCGCAAACGTCACCTGGATCACACCGATCTGGGGCAACTCCGATCACTCGGGCCTGTGGGCGAAGGGCGGCCCCGCCTGGGTCGCGTCGCTCGTCAACGCGATCGGTGAGAGCAAATACTGGAAGTCGACGGCCATCTTCATCATGTGGGACGATTGGGGCGGCTGGTACGATCCGGTGCCCCCGGTCTACGAAGATTACGATGGACTCGGCTTCCGCGTGCCGCTGATTATCGTCTCGCCCTATGCCAAACGCGGCACGGTGACGCACGTGCAATACGAAACCGCAAGTGTGTTGCGCTATATCGAAGATAACTTCGGGCTGGGGCAACTTGCGGCAAGCGACGCCCGCGCCGCCGATCCCGCGCACGATCTCACGGTCTTCGACTACACGCAGAGCCCGCGACTCTTCAAGAAGATCGCAGGTGCGAAGCCGGCTTCGTATTGGCGATGGATCGAACGCGAGGAACGGGCTCGCGGAATGCCCGGACACATCATCGGCGACGATTAAAAAAGAGGCCCGGCAGTTGCCGGGCCTCTTTGATTGCTCTGCGAGCGTTATTTGCCTTTGACCGCGATGCCGATCGCGCCCGTCAGACACTGACTCGTCGAGTTGCACGCCTCGATCTCGTCCTGATACTTATACTTACCCTTGGTGCTCTTCACTTTCTTCTTGCCTTCTTTGATCGTGAAGTAGGTCGGGTTGCCGGGGTTGGGCGAGATCGAGCTCTTGATGTTCTTGAACGGCTTGCCGGTCTTCACGGTTTGAACCTGGCCGGCCCAGTTCCACGTTCCCGGATAGGGGCACGTTCCGGTCGTGTACTGGATGCAAATCTCGACTTCACCCGGCGCCTTCTTGGAGATCGTCACGCACGTGATGAAGTTCGAGGTGCACGCCGCGTCGGGCTTCGCGCCAATCACAACGATGTGCGGACCGCCGGACTTCGCCATCGGCGCCGCCTGCTGCGCGCCGGGAACTGCCTGCGAACTGCCGCTCGAGCATGCGGAGAGTCCGATGCTCGCTGCCAGCGCGCCGGCCGTCAGGAAAAGAGATAAACGCATGGTTGAAGTTCCTTCATAGCAACGTGAGGTTACACTTCGCTGACGGTCCCGCAAAAAGGCATGAGGAACCGGCGGCTGCTCTGCGGGATGCGGCGCAAGCGGCGCTTTCCCTCCCTTTGTCGCCTGAGCAGGCAACGGAGCGACGGCACGTTCGGATGACAGGGGCCCGGGCAAGCCAAGCGGCGAAGCGCCGTGCACGGGAGCAGCAATTGGGCTGAAGGGCTCCTGGCCCAATTGCGCTCCCAGCACAGACTTAAAAAGTCTGCGCCGCCCTCATAATACACCCGGAGGCCCCCCGAACGGAAGGCTGCCCTCGAGAGACGGCTAGCCGTTGGCCTTTTCTGGGGCGAGTTTCGGTGCCGAAACCCCCTGATCGGCCGGTTGCGGCGACCACTCATAGGTCGCGTACCCGTCCACCTCCTGGCCGGTCGCCCGGAACCCGGCCCGGTCTTGCAGCGCATCGTAGACGTCGCTGCTCACCCAGAGGGTGCCGGGTGTCGCATACTTCTGCATGTGCCCGGCGACGTCGATCGTCTGCTCCACCAGCTTTTCGATCGCGGAATCCTCGAAGATCACGATCTCGCCCTCGTTCACGCCGCAACGCACTTCGAACTTGGCCTTCATCCGGTTGCTGCGCTCGTTGAAGGCGGGCAGCTGCTGCAGAATGCTCTGGCCGGCCTTGATCGCATCCGCGAGATTCACGAAGCAAACCATCACGCCGTCCGGAGTCCACGAATCCTTCCACGCACGCGTGGCCTTGAATGTGCGCCGCAGCAAATCTTCATACGCGCGAAACGCCGAAGTGATGGCGATCTCCGACTCTCCCGACTTGATCGACGTTGACCCCACGACGTCGACCGAAAGAAACGCGCAGCGACGGCGCTTGGCATCTTTGAGCGCCTTCTCGATCTGTTCGTATTCCTTGTAGAGCTGCGCCCGGGCCCGTTCCGATTCCACGCTCGCTGCCGTCGGTGGGCCCTTCTTCTTATTTCCTTGCGCGGCTTTCGCCGATATAACCGCGCGCCGCGCGCCCGCGAAGAGCCGGTCCGAGATCAGCATGATCGCGTAGATAATGACGGCGAGCAGCAGCGGCGCGTAGCGCTTTGCCGGCGGCGGCAGCCAGCCCGCGATGCCGCCCACGATCGGATCGCCGATGTGGTGCAGTTGCATCATGGGCCACGAGTTCGTGATGCCGTTGACGTGCACGAACGCTGCGGCAAAGAGCAGCAGCGAGGCTGCAATCAACAGACTCAGGACGAAGTCGATCACGCGCTGCACGAAAGGAAAAGTTCTGGCCGGATGGCGGCTATGGCCTGCCGGCGAGCGTCGATAAAGGGCTGGGGTCGAGCCGAGTGAGTATTGGCTCCTCAGAGGGAGGCTGCGGCGAAGGGGGTCTCTGCCTCCCTCGATTCGGTGCCCAGGCGAGCGTGCTACGAGCGGGGAAGCGTTGCGGAAGTAAAGACTCCGCGAATGCTACATTAAGGAGAATTCATGCGTTACGTCACGCTATCGCTCGTTATCGCCGCGCTCTTGACCTCGACGGCCTGCGCGGGCAAATCTTCGTCGAACAGCTCGGATCAGTCGTCGACGAGCTCCGATCAAAGCAACGCTATGGCAACGGCCACCGCGGCGGCAACCGACGCCGCGACCGAAGCACCGTCGACCGCGCCGGGCGACGTTCCCGCCTATCCGGGTGCCGTTACCGAGGCGTCCGGCAGCGGCAGCAACATGTCGGCGAGCGGATCGGGCACGGTCATGTCGACCGACGACTCCTTCGACAAGGTCTATGCCTGGTATCAGCAGCATCTTCCGGCCGGCGCCGAAAAGACGCACACCACTTCGCCGCCGGCGGCGGTCTTCACCATCGGCGATCCCAGCTCGGGACTGAAGTCGGTATCGCTGACCACCTCCGACGGAAAGACGCGCATTACGATCGGAACGGTAAAGACGCAGTAGTCCGCGTAACCGGCGAGCTCGGCGCTTCGAGTCCGTTCCAGAAACGGCCGACGGCGTCGAGCATTGCCTCTGCCGCCTGGATGAATCGCTCCGGCGAAAAGCCCGGCTTCGCAAAGGCTTCCCGCAGTTCGTCCGACGTGTGCGCGGCGTGCTGATCCTCAATCGCGTCGTGCCACGTCCAAAATCCCAGCGGCAGCTCCGGCAACTGGTTGGTTTTGATCGCCCGCAGGCCGGAAATGAGTTCCTTCCAAAAGCCGGCGGCGGCCCAATGCTCGATCGCATACGATGCGCCGGCCGCGGTCGATTCGTCGGCCGAGCTGTACCACTCCATCAATGCATCGCAGAACGCGAGCGTCGACGCACGGCCGTGGCAGCGTTTTCCGATTTGCGTCCACGTCAAGCCGAGCGACTCGGCGAAGTTGGCCAGCCATTCGAAGTGTCCGGCGGTGAAGCGGAACGTCCCGCCCTCCACCGTACCCGAAGGCGCGAAGGCGACGCCCAGCTCGTTCATGAGAATCTCTTTTCCGGCCCGGTAACTCTGCAAATCCGGAGCGTTGATGCATTTGCGCAGCTGGGCCTCGATGAAGAGATGGCTGAAGACCGAGAACTGCACCGTGAAATCGCGCAACTGCTCGAGACTCGCCTCGCCGCGCGAAAACCAGCTGGTATACGCATTGCCGCAAACGATCGGGTGCCGGGTCACGCTTCGGGCGACTGCTTCCTGAAACTCGGCGAGGTCGTTCTGGGCCTCGAGAACCGTACTCATGAGGTGCTCCTTGAAAATAAAAAGAGCCGCCTCGCGTCAGCGAGGCGGCTTTGCATGTGTTACGAACTCGTTCGTTACTGCAATGGCCCACCCGGCCGACTTCGATCGAAGTAGCCGTAATAATAGTACGCCGCAGCGGTAAGAACGAACATATTGTCGTGCACTATAGCACAGCGATTCGCGTGAAGCAAGACGCTAGGCCGGAGCCAGCATAAGAACCACGACTGCCGCACCGGCGATTGCCACCGCATCCTCAAGCAACGCGGCGGGAACACGCCCGATCAGATCGATCGCTCGTACGCGCACCGCAAGGCCGCCGTACGCGCCGACAAGCGCTCCTGCGAGGCCGAGTACCACGCCCAGCGCTATGGAGCCGCCCGTCGGCACCGTAATCACCCAACCGCAGAATCCGCCGCTCGCAAGCCTCGCGATCAGACCGGCCGCGCCCGTGCGCGATGGGGTCTTCGGATACAGGTCCCCCGCGTATTCGAGCAGCGCCCCCACGGCCAGAACGTAGGCGGCCGCCGAGCGATGCCGCACGAGCAATAACACCGCCGGGGCGGTCAAGGTGCGCAGACCGGCGACGATTCCCAGGAGCAAGGCGGCGGCATATGCGTAAGTCAACACCGGAGGAGATTCGCGCCTTCACACTTTCTTCATCTGCACTGCCTACCATCGGTCGGTGTAAGAGCACCGCCGTTCCTACTCCTCACATCCTCTGCAGCGGCCATGCGAACGGCATGCCAAGGGACGGCGGGCAACACTCCGGCGACCTCGCTCCATCCCGGCTGGTGGCGCGAGGCGCCGGCAATTTTCAGCTTGTCATCCTGAGCGTAGCCTGCGCACCGCGTCATAGTAGCGTTCGCCACAACCTTGTCATGGTGAGCGTAGCGACCGCCACAACCTTGTCATGGTAAGCGTAGCGCCCGCCACAACCTTGTCATGGTAAGCGTAGCGCCCGCCACAACCTTGTCATGGTGAGCGTAGCGACCGCAGGGAGCGTAGTCGAACCACGAAGGGCGAACCACGAACCACGAACCACGAAGGGCCTACTCTTTGCGCAAAATTTTTCCCGTCTTCACCACTTCGAATGCGGTGTTCGGAATGCTCTTGAGCTGATCGAGATCGTTGTCATCCCAGCACTTTGACTGGCGACCACCCTGGCCTTGGAAGTACCAGTTACTTCCGTTGTCGGCCACGAACATGCCGTACTTCTTCATTGCGACGGCGATCACGTACGATTCTCCGGTGATCCCGGAGATGTCGTACGAGGCCTTCATTCGGATGCGCAATCCCATCGGCGGCAAATTCGGGTCGCGGCTATCGCTCGCGTAGTGGGTCGCCGGATGAATGTAGCCCTGCTGCGTCTCGTTGAACGTGACCCGCAGCGCGTGGTCGATCTCGCCGGCCTTCACCTCGTCGCACTTCACCAGCGCCGGCAGAATCGGCAATCCGGCGGCATCGGCCGAGGTCCAACCGTTCGGACGCAGCTTGTTGGAGTTCAGATGGAAGAGCGCACCCGATCCGGCACGCCAGCTCTTCCCGCCGTCGATCGGATAGGCATCCCACATCTCGTAGAGTCTGCAGACGCCCTGTTGTAACACCAGCACGTGCCGGTCGCCCTTGGCGTTCCGGCCGCCTTCGATCTGCGCGTTCGGCGGAATTGGATAGGGCCCGCGATCGCTCTGTGATCCGTAGCGAAAGTGAACCGGCACCTTCTTCTGCGTGCTCGGAACGACGTTGAACGGAATGCCGTAATGCGGATCTTCGCCGAAGTCCGGATGCAGGTTGCCGGTGAGCGCCGCAATGTATTGCGACGAGTGCGGATCGAGCGGATAGTTTGAGATGTCGGTATTCCACCAGTTATCGGCCGGAAAGATTTGACACCCGCCGACAACCGGAGGCTGGGCGGAATCTGCTCGAGCAGATGAAACCGATGCGTTGCCGGCCGCGAACGGCGGATTCGTTCCGCCACAGGCCGTGAGTACCGCAATGAGTAGAGTGTAGCTGAATGCGCGGTGCATGGCATTGCCCTCCTAGCGTTGCGCGGCTCCCTTCAGCACCGGCAGGCGGGCCTTCCTCTTGCACGAGCGAACCTCTTCGCGCATGGCACTCATTGCAGCAGCGCTGGCACTCGCGTGCCAGATCACGATTTTTCCGCGGCACGGCACCTACGTTCCCACCCCGCATCTGCACGGACCCGGGCTCTTACTCGACGGCGCCGGGATCACCGACTCGCCGCCGTCGTCGATCGCATGGCTCCATCGCCGCCTGCTCGGCAACTCGGCGCATCGCGGCGGCAACGTCGTCGTCTTGCGCGCGTCGTACTCCGACATCTACGACCATCCGTTCGTGGAGTATGGAAACTTCGCATCGGTGCAGACGATTCTCATTCCGCCGTGCGCGCTGCGCCCGCAAGTTGATTTGGCGGCGCGAGTCGTCGATAAGGCCGACGCGGTCTATTTTGCCGGCGGCGACCAAGCAAACTACGTCGCATGGAAAGGCAGCGCGCTCATGGAGGCCGTGAAGCGCGTCTACGCGCGCGGCGGCGTGGTCGGCGGCGGAAGCGCCGGCTTAGCGATTCAAGGCGCGGTCGTCTACGATTCCGTCGCGGGCGATGCGATGAACGTGGAGACCCACACGAGCGACGCGGTCGGGAATCCGCTCGAGAAGCGCATCAGCTTCACCACCGGACTCTTCGCGTGGCCAGCGCTCGTCAATACCATCACCGACACGCACTTTGCGGTGCGCGATCGCTTCGGCCGGACGGTCGCTTTCCTCGCGCGCATCTTGCACCAAGGCCTGCTTCCCGGCGCGCAAACGATCTACGCGCTCGGCGTCGACGAGGGGAGCGCCGTCGTCGTCGATCCCGACGGCATGGCCACGCTGCTGAATGCAAAGGGTGCGCGCGGCGCGTATCTCGTGCGCGCGCAAAACGCTCCGGCGCTCGCCGCCGGTCAGCCGCTGAAATACACGGTCGAGGTTGCGCACATTCGCCAGGAAGGCGAGCGCTTCGACCTGCTGCACAAAAGCACGAGCGAGCCCTGGTACGCCGTCACCGTCGACGGCACTGCCAAACCCGTCTACAGCCGCGATCCGTACTCGCCGTGAGCAGCGACTACGATCTGCTCGAAGAACAAGTGCGCGCGCTGCTCGCCGGCGAGCGCGATTTCATCGCCAACGCCGCGAACTTTGCGGCCTTCGTTTATCACGCCCTCCCGGACGTAAACTGGGCCGGCTTCTACTTCGGCTCGCCCGCCGCGGAGCTCGTGCTCGGCCCCTTCTGCGGACGCCCGGCCTGTTCGCGCTTACCGGCTGGTCGCGGGGTCTGCGGCACCGCGGCGACGCGCGCCACGACGCTCGTCGTCGACGACGTCGCCGGCTTCGGCGATCACATTGCCTGCGACGCAGCCTCGCGTTCGGAGATCGTCGTTCCCTTCTCGGTTAAGGGCGAGTTCGCGGGCGTCTTCGATTGCGATAGCCCGCTGCTCGCCCGCTTTAGCGAATCCGATCGCGCGGGCCTCGAACGCCTCGTCCGCGTCTTTACCGAATCGGTCTAATGCATCATCCCGTGGCCCATCATGTCCATCATCGAGTGCGGACTGAGGGCCATCAGTAAGACCGATCCGGCATCCGACATCATGCTGTGCATCGGGCCGTTCTTCGGATGGTCCATCATCGGATGGTTCATACCCGCGGGCATCTCGCTCTGAATCTGGCTGCGCATCTGCTCGTGCAGCTGCCGCATCTGCGAACTAAACGAAGTGCGCAGCGCGAGAATCCGCTGACGCTCGCCGGGCGAGAGGATCCGATCGATCTGCCGGGCCGCCGTCTGCATATCCGGGTTCGGCGAGATCGCCAGCTGGCCGATGGTCGCACCGATCTCACGCAGGTGCAGCGAGCTCATCGAAGCGAGAATCTGCGAACGCATCTGCTGGTGGAGCTGGTCGGCTTGCTGCCGGAACTCTTCGAAGGTTTGATGCATCGACTGCCGCTGAGCATCGGTCGGGGGTGCCGGCGCGTTCGCGTCCTGCGCGAGCGCCGCTACGGGAAGGACGCTGAGCGAAAGCGCCAGCGCCATAAGTGTTCTGTTCATGAGCCATTCTACGGCTCGGTTACGTAAAGGTTGCTGAGAGCCCTAATCCGTGTCGGGTGGCCGCGTATCGAGGGGTTCGTGAATGAAGTAGTTCGCATCGAGCGGCGCCTTGATCGGAACGAACTTGCGCGGTGCCTGCTTGAAGTTGAACGCACTCGAGGGCGGGTTGGCGCGGATGTCGCTGGCGCCTTTGTCAGAGGGGTCCTCCAACGGCGGCAAACCAAACTGATTCTCGACGAACTTCAGAATGGTTCCGTGCTCGTAATGCGTGTGGTCGACGTAGCCTTGCTTGGCGTAGGGTGAAATGATCAGCAGTGGAAGGCGGTAGCCCAGGCTATCGTAATCGCTGTCCTTCAGATACTGCGGCGGCTCGGGATCGTACCAGCCACCCGGATCGTCCCAGAAGATAAAGATCGCGGTTGAATCCCAGAACTTCGATTCGCCGATGGCATTCACGAGGGATGCGACCCACGACGGTCCCGCGTCGGAATCGGAACCACCATGATCGGAGTTCGCGTCGGTCGGCGTAATCCAGGTAACGGCGCGAAGCTCACCCTGCTGAATGTCGGTCAGGAACTTTGACGGCGGAGCGAAGGGCGCGACGTCGGTCGCCCAATCCGGTCCGTAACAGATGTGCTCGATGGCCTGGTAGGCGCTCCAAATCCCCGAGCCCCGGCTACTCTTGCCATCCGGCCCGCTATTGCCGCCGTTTCCGCACGTGTATTTGGTACTGATACCGGCGCCCACCGGAACTGCGTAAAACGCCCAGGAGAGTTTTGCTGCATCGAGCTCGTCGGCGAGCGTATTGAGATTCCAGCACGGACGCACTACCTTAATCGACTGACGCTGCTTATTTAGCCAAATGCGACCCTTGAGGAGAACGGGAATGCTGTCCAGCTTCACGGGGCCGCCTGGGCAACCCCAATCGGCCGAGGGGTAGTCAACCGCCGATTCTGGATTGACCCCTGCGATAATGTACTGGTGCGATATAAAGCTGCTGATATCGAAATCAGACGCGTACATCTCGTCGCCTAAGACGTACTGGTGCGCCATATCGAAGTAGGGCTTCGTCTCACTATGGGGCACGTAGGAGTACGCCAGGTACTTGCTGTCGGGACAATGGGTTCCGTAGACTTTGGGGCTACAGGACTCTTTATCGAAGCCGTTCATCCGGCAGTCGGTGCCTTGGACCTTTGTTCCAGTGCCGTTGCATGACGTGATAAAGCCTTGGCCGTTATGCTGCATATCCCACGTCGTCTTGAGCGAGATGGGCTTCAGCTCTATCTTCTTATTCTCCGAATCCAAACCGTATGACTGAGTTGTGGCGCCGGGATAGCCGTAAAAGAGATTGTTGAACGAGCGATTCTCTTGAACGATGATGACGATGTGCTTGATCTTGCTCTTCTTCGCAAGTGGATCGAAGGCCACTGGACCGCGCTGCGCGCTGCCGAACGGCAGCGCCGATGGCACGCCGCTATTCCCCCGGCAAGCCGCAAGGGCCAACAGGGTCAACGCCGCTACTGATAGCGCTTTTCTTCCGGGCACAGCGTAGCGAGCTTACGGCGGGGCCGCGCTCGAGCCCTCCGAAGTTCGGTAGCAACTAAGCATGCGGCTTTTCGCCGTCTCTGCGCGACGCTTAGTTCGCTCTCCGGCCCTGTCGAACCGTGTGGAATGGTACGACTCCTTGAGGCACGAGACGCCGAGGTGTGGGCCGTGATGCGCTCTCGGTTATGGCCCGACGCCGACCCCGAAGAACTGGCAACCGAGAGTCGGCGCTTCGCTGAAGGGCACGCGTTGCCAAACGTTACGGCGGTGTTCCTAGCGGAAGACGAGGCCTCGATTCCGATAGGATTTCTCGAACTCTCGGTGCGAGCGTTTGCAGACGGCTGCGACTCAATGCCGGTACCCTTCATCGAAGGCTGGTATGTCGATGCCGCTGCCCGAGGTCGAGGCAAGGGTGCAGCGTTAATGCGGGCCGCAGAAGAATGGGCGCGCGCGAACGGGTTCGTTGAAATCGCGTCCGACACGGAGGCCGGCAACGAGGCATCGCGCCGCGCGCATGCAGCCTGCGGCTTCACGGAAGTGGAGCACGCGATACGCTTTCGCAAAGCATTAGCTTAGCAGCTCGCGCAGAGCTTGCGCCACGGCGTGAGGCGCCTCGATCATCGCGGCACCGCGAACGCCGGGAAGGATGGTTGCCGGCATACGCGCTGCGGTTTTTCGATCCAAGCGTGACGAGCCCAAGAGCACCGCCCGACGCGATACTCTGGCATCTAGGTTCGAATCGATTGGATGGGTTATCTCAAGCAGAATCTCCGCGGTTCTTTCAACCGAACGAGCGGTGCGTGGATCGGCGGTGCGCTCGACGGCCTCCTGGAGCATTGCATCGCTGATGCAAGACTCGTCAACCAATAACGACATTTGCCTCTTTAGATATTCTCGATCGTGCAAGAGACGAGTCCTCTTCGAGCGCGCGGCCGAAGCCAGGGCTCGTGCCCAGAGACGCGTCCCCAAAATGGATCGCACAACGCCCAGAAGAGGCGTGCGACGTTGAACGAGCACCGGAGAGATCAATAAGACCGGAACGATGCGCGGCATTTGGGCTACAGCTTCGATCGCCGGCTTAGCCGCGGTGTGGTGCGCGATAACGCACGCTGCATCGTGCGCTGCACTCAGAATCGCCCGCCGGCACGCTTCGGCTACGTCTGGGGCGTTGGCAAACTCTAAAACGTCGACTTCAACGAAGGTGAGTTCGGGCACCGCTTGACGTAACGGAAGCCACGTGGACGGCCCGCCCAGATAGGGGGCAGCGCCCGTGATAGCCACGACGCTCTTCGACCCGACAGACGCATCCGAAGTTCGCACAACACGGCTTGTACCGTGATCCTTCAGAGATTCCTTATGCCGTGCTGCCACTCTGCAAGAAACTCAGCAGAAAGGGATCACACAGCAATGATCAGCACTCAATCATTACTCCGGCCGCTAACCGCTCTCGCGGTCGCAGGTCTGCTCGCCGGGTGCTCCGGAGCCGGGTCGCATTATGCTCCTTCGAGCGCAGCGCTCGGCTTTTCGAGGAAGCCGCCAACGGCCGACCGGGTCGACCCCATGGCCTGCAAGAAGGACCACGGCGTCTCGGTTACACCGTGCTCGCTGAGCCTGTCGTTGTCGGTGCCGAGGGCAACCGTCAAAGCAACGGGCCCAAAGGGTAGCGTTTTCACCTTTAACGACAAGACGTGCTCGATGAAACACATCGCCACGGTCACCGGATCGGGTGGCAAGTATATCGCGACCTGGGGCACCAAATCAGGTGCCTGCAGCGTTCTCTTCACAGATAAGGTCAAGGGCAAAACCATCGGCACCGCTACCCTGAGCATTCATAACACGGCATAGGCCAGCCGATCGTTTTATTCGGTGTCGACCGGCAGTTGGGACGGCGCCTTGTGCAAGAAATACTCCATAGTATGGCTCGACGGAATCTTGGTAAACGTGCGCGGCGACTGCGTGAAGTCAAAGCAGTCGCCGATGCCGGTGGCGCGTTTATCCGTCGTATCCAGCGTGCCCAGATCGAAGGTGCGCTCGATAAACTTCAGGATGCTTCCGAACTCATACTTCGTATGCGAAATGTAGCCGGGCGTCCCCGAATGGCGTTCGCGGGCGTACGCCGATACCACGAGCATCGGCACCCGAAAACCAAGGCCACCCCAATGGTCGGTCAGCGGCGGCGGCACGTGATCGTAGAAGCCGCCCCAGTCGTCCCACACCACCACGATCGCCGTATTGTCCCAGTATGCCGTCGTCCCGATCGCGTTGACGATGCTCGCCACCCACGCCGGCCCGTCGTCGCCGTAGGGCGTCTGCGGATGGTCCGACTCCTCGCGATCCGGAATCACCCACGATACTGCCGGCAGCCGCTTCTTCTTGATATCCGAGAAGATCACGGTGTTTGAAAATGTGACGTTGGTGCCCCATTCTTTGCTGTGGCGTACCGCGTCGATCGCGTCGAAGGCATTCCACAGCTTACCTTCGGCGTGGCTACCGAGCATAGGAGGCGAGTAGTATTTCCAACTCACACCCTTTGCGTCGAGAAGATCGCGCAGCGTTTCGTACTTAACGCATGGGAACGGACCATCTCCCTTGCGCGTAATCTGCGAGCCGGTCCAAATCAACTCCGGCGTCGTCGTTCCCGGATCGGCGTCGCAGCCCCACGGCGTTTGCGTCGGAACGTCCACGAAGCTCTTCGTCTTCTGGAGATTCAAAATCGTTGCGCCGGCGATGAGGTCTTGATGCGCGGTAAAGCTGCCGCTGCCTTGCGTTTGGAACATATGGTCGCCCAACACGTACTGCGATGCTATCGTCCAGTACGACGCGATCTGCTCCGGATCCACGTATTGGTATGGCTCTTGGTGATTGCCGCCGCATTTGCTGCCGGTCAGCGCAAAACCGTCCATCTTACCGTCGTCGAGGCTCTTCAGAAAACCCGGGTACCCATGCCCCGGGTCGCACGGTGAATCCAGATTCACCTTTTTGAGCGGCACCTCGGTGTCGCCGCTCGGCGTCTTCATCAAGCCCTGCGTCGTGCCGTCGGCTCCGGGAAACGTAGCGAAGAGATCGTCGAAGCTGCGGTTCTCCTGGATCACGACCACGACGTGCTTGATATATTGCGACGTCGCGCGATCGCGTACCGCCGGCGACTGCACTATCGTGCTCGGCGTGCTGCCGCTCCCGCACGCAGCCGTAACCAACAATGCGGCCGAGGCCCCGAATCGGGCGAAAGCGGCAGCCACCGGACGAAGGCTCCTCAACATTCTCCTTGAGTTTACCCATCCGGGCACATCCTCTTGCTAGTTTGTCTGCTGAGACCGCACGTAGTATCAATATTCGCTGAGCGCGAAGAACAATGGGTGTTCCCGAAGATCGAGCCCTTTGAGAGCGGAATGCTCGCCGTTGGCGATTCCCAGCACATCTACTGGGAATGCTCCGGCAATCCCAATGGTCGCCCCGCGGTCTATCTTCATGGTGGACCCGGCTCCGGATGCTCGCCACAGAGCCGGCGCTATTTTGACCCGGCAATCTACAGAATCATTTTAACCGACCAACGCGGTTGTGGTCGCAGTCAGCCGCACGTCGCGGAGTCGAGCGACCTCAAGATCAATACGACTGCCCATATCATCGAAGACTTGGAGCGCTTGCGCGAGCACCTTCAGATAGATCGTTGGAGCCTTCTCGGCGCTTCCTGGGGGAGTACGTTAGCGCTGGCTTATGCCCAGGCGTTCCCGCAGCGGGTGGCCTCGATCGTATTGGCATGCGTCACCACCACCACGCGCCGCGAGGTGCAATGGATAACCCACGACATGGGTCGCATTTTCCCGAAGCAGTGGGAGCGATTTGTCTCATTCAGTTCGCACGATCAAAGCGGAATCGATCCCGTCGACGGCTATGCCGCGCTGGTGTTCAGCGCGGATGCTGCGGTGCGCGATCGGGCCGCCCGGGAATGGTGCGCCTGGGAAGATACGCATGTTTCGCTGGCTCCCGGCTATGCCCCGAACCGCCGATTCGACGACCCCGCATTTCGACTGCTTTTTACTCGTCTTGTGACGCACTACTGGAGGCACGCCGCGTTTCTGTCCGACGATCAGTTAATTGCCGACGCCTCGCGGCTTCATAGTATCCCGGGAATTCTTCTCCATGGGCGCTACGATATCAGCAGCCCGCTCGAAACGGCATGGAAGCTCCACCAAGCATGGCCGGGGAGCATACTCCGCGTCATCGATGATGCCGGACATGGCGGTGGGAGCATGCCTCAGAAAATCGTCGAGGCATTCAATCAGACCCTGCGCGCAGGAAGATGACAAGCATGGGTTCAAACGCCTCTGCCCTGGCCGCAGCCGGTCGAACGTGTTTCTGGGCGCGCGCACGTTCGACGGCAGTAATGTCCGAGGTGGGTCCAAGAGTCGAAGAGCTTTCCGTGAAGCAGCTACGTTTTCTCCCCTCCGGCCCTGCTGACGCTTGACTCGGCGGTGATTCTCGCCGCGTGCTCCGGTGCCGGTTCATCGGGCGGAGCCGTGCCTTCGAGCTTTGGAGCCGGTTCCCAATTCCGGCTAGCGCATACTCCCGTCGTGCAAGAGCAGACGTATCGGCCGATCACCGTCACTGGCCATCCAGAATGGATTCTGCCTTTTGAATACGTGTCGAATTCGAACGGCGGCAGTCACCTAAATAGCAACGGTACCTGCGCTTCGCCGCTGCTCTCGTTACCGAACTGGACCGGATCGTTCAAAAACGGCGCGTCCACATTCTGCTACCAAATGATCGGCGCCACCCCAAAGAAGACCGCGCCGGCCACGACGCTGACGACCCAAATTTATGCATACAAGCTAAACTTCGCCAACGGCGAGGTCTTCGATCCGACCGCGATCGACAAGAACTGCGACTCAGTTTCGCCCTACGCGCGCCTCGTCGCGTCGCCTTTATATCACGCCGTGCCGATCGTCAACGGTAAAATCAGCCTCGGCACGGTGCAACGTGAAGATGCACAGTCCGTGGGTGAATGGTATAAGTTCGTCAAGGGCGCCACAAGCTATGCCATCAATCTTAAAAATGCTGGGAAGCCGATCGTTATCAGCCTGTCGGTGCCGAGCAACGACGCTTTCCGCACGATCGCGACAAGGCGAGCGCTTTTAGCCGCCGGCGAATCCATTCGCGCCGCAACTCCTGCTCCACAGCCATGCAACGAGCGTCCGGTCACGTGATGTGATGCGAAGGGCTTATATCGCGTTACGAGGTGCCTGTCATGAAGGTCGGCAACGTTAAGGACCTCTTCTTCGCCTATGAGATCCATTCCCGAGGCGTTCAGGTGGCCTTTGGGTGGCTACAACTAACCGGCGATGTCTCTGCTGATCGCATGTCGATGCGAATCGAGATCGGTCAGCGCATCGTCTTCAAGGGGTTCTCGTCGAACTAGCGCCGGACCAGCCCAGATGGGCCTGTGCAATGCGCGCATGGAATTTCCGCACGGTGCACCTGTCCGTCGCGCGTCGGATTCGTTCGAATATTGAATAAGGCACTCGTCAATAGCTAGGAACTAGCACGCATCGCGACATCGAGTTCGCCGCCTGCCTCTTATCAAAAGTAGCATCGATACCGTCGTCAAGATGATCAATACCATTCCGACGATGCGGTCAAAGCGAATTATTCTCACTGTGTAGCGAATCGTCGTTGGCGACTCCAAGGCTAAATCCCATCGAACGAAGCGAGTGGGTGCTACCTCGCCGTTGGTTCCGAGAATCCTTCCTGGCGTTCGAAGCTCTAAGTGCAAGGCCACTACTGAGCTAATCATCGCAGATGCTAAGCCGGCATAAGGCTTATTCAACACATATTGCGCCCAGGGGAGAAGCGCGGGGATCGTTGCTGATAATGAGTCTTGCTCTACAAGAACGCTTGGTGATCGGGTGATCACAAGGGACCTGAACGGCAGGGGCGCGCCACGCAAAGGTGTCGTGTCACCGGCGGGGTTCAACTCAGCTCTGGTCAGCAGCTTCGAAATTAGGATTACGTGGTTTCCGGAGGCATCCGAAGTCCGTGCGACAGCCCAACCGTTGCGTTGCAGGCGCTCTGTCCCAAAGGGATCGCCGTCGGTGTTCTGACTTAGTGCCAACCGGTACAGTTGGTCATCCAGAACTTCCCGCGTACTAGCGAGTGCGCTTCCATTTCCGTGAACATCGAACCGAAAGGTCACATCGGCATGGCAGGCGGTAAGTAACGCTGAGACAGCTACCAACGTCCCGAGCCGCACGTTCGGCCATAGCTTGCTGCGAGGTCCAGGGATTTTGCCGAGGAGTTCTAAAGGAAGCAGCTTTCTGCACTCGGGTTATCCACCGCCTTTTCAGGAGGTCGGCTGATGCGAAGTAGTCATGCCTTGACCCTCTCGGCTGCCGCGGCAGCCTTGCTTACCGCCGCATGCGACCATCAGACAGTCCAGTCTTACACTCCGAGCACATTTTCAGCCGGCAAGCAGTTTTCGACTCTGCAACGAGGTGCAACCCCCGGTGTGACCTTGCCACCGTGTGCCACGAAAGCATACTTTGCACCGGGGACATTTACGGTGCTTGCAGCGCTAGGCTCGTTCGACAGCGGCAACTTCACGGGATCTGGGCTATCCCTATGGGCAAACGTCAAGGTGCCGAAAGGTGTAAACCAGTTACCTTACAAGGCGCCAAATCTCGGGGTTCCATATACCATTTACTACGGTACGTATAAGCTCAGCCGTGGCATTGTAGGATGCTTCTTCTTGGCAAGGATTAACTATCAAGGAATCAGCTTCGATGGGGCAACAGTCGCGTGGCCCGATGTTTACAGCTATGGCATCGCAAAGCCGAGCGCAGAAGGGCCGCTCCTCATCACAGTCAAGGGCGTCTCTGCAAAAGGCGGGTCGGGCACGTTGACGCTGAGGAGTCCCGCGGGGAAAACCATGGAGACCGGGACAGTCACTATCAAGGGAAGCAAATACATTAAGTAGCCTCCGCTCCTACGTAACGGTCATTTGCAAGGGACACTGTAGTTTAAGCGGCAGATCGAATACGCTCAGTTCATCAATTATGGCTGCAAGTGGACGCCGATGCCAACACGTCGCGACGATGCTACGCTTGCAACACGGCCCCGGCATAATGCCCCACTAGGACCTTGAACCCGCCTCTTGACAGTCGTGGTATGCGCGCTAAGTCCACGTAGGCGCGTTAGTGCGCGGCATCTTAGCACTTGGATCGACAATTGAGCGCGGCACGCGGCATTCGTTTCACGCGCCTTTACGACGCGATCTCAGCGGCCCACTTTGCTGAGCAATCCGGGCAATACCGAGGCCTTAGGAAAATCGGGGGAACGCGAACCCTTGACAGTCGTGATACGCGCGCGCGTGGGGGCTTGAGGAAACGGCCAGGTGAGCATTACCAGCTCTAAGTGATCGCCCGGGATCCGCGCTTGGACCGAACGTTGGCGGCCCGCCTTCGGAAGTACGACGCCCGCTCGACGGTAGGAGAGCGTAAGCCAGCCAAACGGGAGTGCGCGACCCACACTCGCAACCAATATAGTGAAGGGGTCAAGGCGAGGGGGAAGTTTTGACTCCTTCACTGCGTTAAAGCGTCGGCCAACGATTCGTCGCCTTGTCCACGATGACGGTCCCGGTAGCCCATCAAATTTTGCCCGTGGTGGAAAAGTCACCCTTCTGCACGGTTCGTAGTATAGCTGGGTCGTTCGACCCCGCTTCAACACCAAGTTGATTTAGAAGTCGCACTTAGAGGATGTCCCCGCGTTCGAGGTGGATCGCGCCAGATCCGACGAACCCGGAGCAAAGAGCAAATGCTGACGATGAGGGATGCACATCGAGGCTATTCGAAAACGAGACTTTAGAGTTTCTTCTTAAGGCGGTGGTTTTATGATCAGGCCCCTTCTGGGTCATATAAGTGGTTCTGTGGTGGCAATGTGGGTACTTGCGGGGTGTAGCGTGCTCCAACACGGAGTAGCGAACGGCGCTATTCCGCAAGGCTCCTCAAAGGCGCTTCCATCTAAAGCTCAGCCATCGGCGCTAACGGTCAGCTTCTTTTAATGCACCGGCGGCACAGTCTTGGCAAGATTACGCCGGCTTTGAGTCGTCTGTTCTGGTTCTGGGCAGCGACAATAACCTTTGGTATTTTTCTGTCCCACCGCCTTCGCAAACTGACTTTGCGATAACGAAGTATGGACCAAGTGGCACCGTAACCTATATGATTCCGCCTTCCTGCCAGACGTGCGGCGTGAGCCGCCCACTCGGTTTGGTCAAGGGCGCCGATGGGCGTCTTTGGTTTGGAGGATCGGCGACGTACGGCATCGGGGCCATTGATACCACCGGTAACGTGCAGTATTATCCCGCACCGATCTGCGGTCAACCCTCGGCGGGTTCGTTCTGTGAGCTTCAAATCGGCGCCGCTTTAGGCAACCGGGTTTGGTTTACGAGCGTTAACCGGTTTGGCCAATACGTTGGATATATTGATGTTTTGACGGGAGTATCACAAGAGTTTGCGCTCACTCCGGGTGACTTCTTCATGGGACAACCGTCGCAAATGACCGTAGGTCCAGATGGCAACATATGGTTCTTAGAGTTTGGTAAAATTGGTCGCGCTACCTCAGCAGGACAAATCAGCGTCTTTAACTCAGGACAGGCGAACACGTACATTATTACTGGCCCTGACGACAAGCTATGGTATGAAGGTGTCAACTCACGCGGAGACGGTTACATCAACAGAATCAGCATACACGGAAAGATGCTCCCTGGTGGAGCAGCCGCCGCCGGAAGCGGTGAAATGACGATCGGTCCCAATAATCAGGTATGGGTGGCTACCGGCCGAGGCTTTATCCACTTCAAGGGCCGCTATAACTACCGCACAATCACGATCAGTGAGCCCTATACGACCTGTCAGACGGCTGGACTAACAGTCGGTTCTGACAATAATCTATGGTTCAACGCGATAGGTTGTCCTTATGGCATTGGCACGATAGCCCCGAAAGACACCTAGCCGCCTTCGACTCCGCAGGTTCGCCTGGGATAGGTCCCATTATGCGGCCAGTGATTTCTGTGGCGGTTTAGCAATTTCATAGCGAGCGAGAAACTCCTCGGGAGTCATCCCGCCCGGTGAACTGTATGAGTGTGTCCTGTTGTACTCGTTGCGCCAGCTTTCGGCGGCAGCTCGAGCCTCAAAGATCGTCCTGAATCGGTTCATCATCAGCAACTCGTCTCGGACGCGGGAGTTGAACGACTCGATAAAAGCGTTTTGAGTCGGCTTCCCGGGCTGAATGAAGAGCAGCTCGACCGTGTGTTCGTGAGCCCACATCTCAAGAGCCGTAGCGATAAACTCTGGTCCATTGTCAACGCGAAGGCAGTCCGGATATCCGTGGTCGCGAGCAACTTGCTTGAGAGTGCGGACGACAGACGCGCTCGGGTACGAGAACTCGGGCTGCAGCGCCAGCGAATATCGACTACTTTCGTCGAGCAGAGTCAGCGCGCGGAACACGCGGCCATGCAGCAGCCGATCAGAAACGAAGTCCATGGTCCAGATGTCATTGGGACGATCGGAGCGGCGCAGCGGAACCCCTCGAACGTACTTGGCCCGGCTCCGACGCCGGCGCTTCGAAAGCTGCAGATTCCCAAGGCGGTAGAGGCGCCGAAATCGCTTCTAGTTCATATACGGATCCTCTTCGCGAGCCTCTCGCTCGTAGCGGTCATATAAGCGTTTGCAGCCACGACGGGGATACGCCTGTGCAAGCTCCGTGATTCGTTTGATCAAGCGTGCGTCCTCAAGTAGCCTGATGCCGGGTTTCTCCTTGGACGAACGACGACGAGCGCGCATGATCGCACATGCCTCGCATTGGCTCAGTCCTCGACTCTGCACGGCCCTCACCGCTTCTTGTCGCTGCGAGGGCTCCAGCCGTTTTTTCGGATCAGGTTATCCATGGCGTCGACCTTGAGCGTGAGCTTGGCGATAATGCGGTGCATCTGCGCGTTTTCCGCCTCAAGCTCTTTCAGGTGGACGACGTCAGCGACTTCCATGCCGTTGTATTTCGATCTCCAAAGCCGGATCGTGTTCGCGTGAACGCCGTGCTTGCGACCCAACTCCGCGACGGGTGTGCCGGCATCGTATTCTCGGACGATCGCGACGATCTGCGCCTCGGTGAAACGGCTCTTGCGCATAGGTGGATCTCTCTAGCTGCCCGTTTGGGCGGAAATCCACAGTTATCCCTGGCGCCGTTTTCAGGGCCTATCCCAGTGGCAGCAGCGCTGAGCACGATAAGATCTCATTGCATGATTAACCGAGACGCACGGCTTTTTCAACTCGTTCTGGCGATCGCTCTAGTATATTGCTCGTCCAGCGCCGTCGTGTCGGCAGCCGGAGCGACATATACGCCTCCAAAGTGGCCCACGTACGCTGCGAAGGATTACGAAAACGCTTCGCATCCGCCGCTGACGCCCAAAGAACGAGAACTAGTTCGGAAGGCCCTCTCACAATAAAGCCGTGCCAAAGAGACCTGCTGCAGTACGCGTTTCCCTCAAACCCTACCTTCGGCTTACCGTTTGCAGTGTTCTTTGAACTAAAAAGCCCGACCGACGCGACGCACGTCTTCTGGACGAGCAGTACCTATTACAAGTTGGATGGCAGTGTCTTCACTACGACTCCAGATACGCCGCGGGTGCCGTCCGACATAAGCTACGACATTGCGCATAGGCCGTGCCCATAATCTAGCGAGCCGCGGCGGATCGAGACGATGACCGTTCGAGCGCAACCTAATCAAAGGGCCCTCTGACAATACTCGTCATTGCCAAAGGGCCCTGAGCCCGAAGCTAAAAGCTTCGAGCCCGCAATCATTCTATCACAAAGCCAAGAGGGCCGGACAACGCGCCTCCGCTGTCCCGCCCCGTTACCGCTAACGTGTCAGCGTTCACTTTGGATTCAACGGGCCCCGGAGCGCGGGTTATAACGCTCCGAAGGCCCGGGCCGAGAAGCAAGGGACTTCCGGCCGAAAGCTTTCTTACCCCAACCGTTGCGGGTTTACATCGTCGATCCAACGGGAAAGAACGCGTTAAGCATAACGCAAGTTAGGCCTAAGCAATCGGAGCGTCCCTAAAAAGAATGGGGCGCTTCGATTTTCTTAGGCGAACGGTCGTCACCGTTGCGGGACGGACAGGTACGGGAATTCCGGGGTCCGTTAGCGGAAGTCCGCTGTCGAGAAATGCTGGAAACAGACAATGACTAAGCTGTGGGTGCCTCTTGCTGCACTCGCCATTTTGGCCGTAGTGGTGCCCGAAGAGATGTACCGCCACGGACTCAGCGATGTCACGGTTGGAGTCTGGGGTACCTGGGTCGCCATTGTCGCGGTACTAGTGGTGGCGCTTTCGCCATTCGGGCAGGCCGCCTATCTATCCCGCGGAGTTTCAACCCAAGGAGTTCAACCAGCGTGACCTGCCACGCGCTCATAATACAAGGAGTTAAGCAACTCAAAACGCCCTTGTGAGGGCCCATTCGGCGAGCAATGATATGGCGTAAAGACACAAAGCGACGCGACTGAAACTCGTTTCATTGCCAACTAAACACGACGAGGCCGTTGCCATTGGACGTTTTCCAGCCTCGCCACATTCGCGATTTTATCGCGGCGGGCTCGACGTAGCCTGACCCGCCGCCAGCGCCACCACCGGCACTCAGGTAAGCTCCGCCTCCGCCCCCGCCGCCGCCGAAGTAGCCGCCTCCGCCACCACCACCGCTCCCGCCGGCATAGTGGGTGTGACCGCACAGACCGCCGCTGCCGCCCATGCCCGGCGCTCCCGACTTGCCGTGATGTCCAGGGTGAAATGGACCGCCAGGGGATCCGCCCGCGCCGCCTTTCTTTTGCGTTCCTGCCCCGCCGCCGCCACCGCCGCCTGAAGCCTGGCCGTTACCGTCGCCGCCTTTTTGGCCGCCGCCAACTCCGCCGGCGGGCTTGTAGCCGTTGAAGTTGCTGCCTAACCCGCCGCCTCCGCCGGCCACGAGAACGCGATCCCCTAATACATCGCCATTCTCACGTACATCCGACGCGCCACCGCCGCCCCAGCCGTAATAGCAATCGAGGCCGCTTCCGCCATCCCCACCGCCGTTGAACCCGCCTTTATCATTTGATCCTTCGCCGCCCACGAAGACGTACAATGTGTGTCCCGGCTGAACGGGGATCGTCGCCATGACGCGGCCGCCGCGGCCACCACGGCCGCCATAATCCGAACTATAGTCGCCTGCGCCAGCACCGCCACGAACATCGACGTGAATGGACCTCACGCTGGCCGGCACTTTGAACGACTGCTCCGCGCCGGTATAGTTAAATGTCTGGTGATTTGGCGGTGCGTCACCCGCATCGATGGTCGAGCGCGGTGCGCCAATCGGCGTGGACCCGCCGCAGCCGGCGAGCAATGCGAAAGCCAAGCAGCTTGGTGCGCACCGACTAAGACCTGGATTCTTCATCTTCGAATCCTCTTGTTTAGCAGTTCGCAGCGATAATTGCTGGCCGAATGGCGACGTTTTCGAGCGCTATCGCTCGATCTCCGTAATGGGGTGGCCCTCGCCGATGGCCGTCGTCGGAACGCTCCACCGAGTCTGTACCGGAACTCATTATCGCCCCTTCTCCTTCCGCGCCGTCTCTAAATCGACCCGTAAGCCGAGACAGCGTTCTCGGAGGGTAGCCGCCTTAGTTTGCGGCTCGCTTGTATAGGTAAAGCGGCTAATATTCTTGTGTGCGCCGCTTCCGTCGGCACTTCGGGGCAGCGCACCAGAAGTGCGCGCGGTCGGTCGGCCACGCCTCCCGAAGGTTAACGGTTCAGCGACTGAAACGCTGGTGCGCGCACCGATTGCGTGAACGCGAGGCAGCTAGGACGTATTTAATTTATTCCCAACTGAAAACGATAAAGGCAGCTGCAGGTTTCGGACTCGTCGGCATCATTGGCGTTCGGTATCCACAGGTCTTCGGGGTAGGTTACGAAAGCGTGGACGCCGTTCTCTCGCAACACATTCCAGCGCTGCGCGCGTTTGCGTTGGCCGCTCTAAAACCGGTTGCGACATCGCTGACGCTAGGTGCGGGCGGCAGTGGCGGCATTTTCGCACCTTCGCTGTTTACCGGCGCAATGCTCGGCGATGCATTTGGAACCGTGGTTCATACGGCATTCCCGACTTGGACTGCCGGCGCCGCTGCTTACGGCCTCGTCGCAATGTCGGCGGTCTTCGCGGCCGCTGCGGAGGCACCGATCACATCAATTATGATCGTCTTCGAGATGTCAAATGATTATACGATTATTTTACCACTGAGTGGTGAGCACGGTGATCGCCACGCTTCTCGGCCGGAGGTTGCGTTGGATATACCATTTATGAGATGAAGCTCGTTTGTCAGGGGATCGATTGGATGCGGGCGTGTAATCCTGGATTCTTTTCGCGCGTTCGCGTGAGCACCGTAGAACGCCGAGCTCCGGTGGTTGCGCAATGCGGCGAAACAGTGCGCGAAGTTGCGGCGCGACTTCGAAATACCGATGAGCTGGCTATACCTTTGTTGGACAAAGGACGTTTCGTTGGTTTGGTGGCGGTCTCCGAAATTGCAGTGAACCTCGCCCAGGGCTCAGATGTTGAACTTAGAATCGACGAGCTCGGCCGCACACCGACGGTGACCCTCTCGTCCTCCGACAGCCTAGAAAAAGCCGCGATCTCAATGGCCGACCCACGCACGCCCCTGCTGCCGGTCGTCGATCCAAAGAGTGGAAGGTCACGGCGATCGTAACGCGGCGGGACGTCCTCGACGCCTATCGCAGGGTGGCGGACGCGTCAATATTAGGGGTTTAGGCTTGGAGCACGATCCTGCAGTTGCACAGGAACGGCGCGATCACCCAGACGCAAACCATGAGATTGATTGCGGAATCACGGACCGCGATTCGCAAACCGCGATTTTCACGCAAGGGTTTAGAGGTGACAGGCAGCGCCGAATGCTTTACTTCGGCGTATAGGTGGAACTTGCACGCGTACCGAGCAAAGTACCGCGGTGGGCTCGCGTTAGCTCTAACCTTGCGCGCACGACGGGACATCGCTCGCAGAAGTCACCGATACTTGCTCGTTCTACGCCTCCCACAACGTTGTGCGAATATGGCGGACGCTCGCACAGAGGCTGGCTCCGTCCACCTAGTGATTCGTTTAGGAATGGGCGGCTTCGCCATTTTCAAGGAGTTATTGGCGTTCCGCCACAACACTAAACTTAGACGGCGATGGGGCTCGCCTCGACGAGTCGTGGATACGACTGATGGCTCCTACTAGCATAGGAGGCATTGTGACCAAAAGCGCCGGCCCCGACAAAGGCATATTTCCTCACCTGCGTGAGCCGAACAGCTGGGAGCTTTGTGATCCTAGCGAGTGCGATCATTTCACCGAAGATGCCGACCTATGGTGCGTTCGCATTGCGCCCATTTTACTCATCGGCATATTGCTTATGTGTCTTGCGGTGGGCGCGGGATTCAATCGCAACGTCGTCGTTTGGCGCCTCGCACGACTTGCCGAAGTTCCTGTTGTAATCGCTGCGACGATCGCAATTTGTGAGTTGGGCAAAAGCACACCGCCTTGAAATCAACAGTCCACGGCAATGCCAACAACATATCGCCGTTTATTCAAGCTCGGCCAGCGCCAATAGGATAGAAAAGGACCTTGAACCGGCTCTTGATAGTTGTGGTACGCGCGCGTCAGGGCTTGATGGAACGGCCAGTGATGGCCGAATATGTCCCTTGCGCGAAGGAATTAAACACGTAAAAGCGTTTTGGGTATAAGCTCTCCGTGGCCAGGAGGGTGTCTCTTCTCCCTCTTTGGCCCCGGCTCCCGATACGTGCGTGTCGGGGGCCGTCTAATGCGCGGCGGGTACTAGCTCGCTGGGCCTGCGATTCCACGGCAAGGAAGACCGTCGCAAGTGCGCTCGCGTAGAATAGACGTTTCGTGGATTCGAACGTACTCAACTTAAACGCCGTCCTTCAAAGTGCGCGTCATCGTTTAGAGTCCTTACAGGCTACGGGTGTTTGAGCGGAAGGCCGACCACGGACGATTCATTGACGCCATCGTGAAGCCCGTTGGTTCGGTGGGAATAGAAAGGGCGATTTCGACGCTTTTGGTATTGGGCGGCCGCCCCGATCAGAAGCCACAAGCCCGAATAGCCCACCAATGAGCACCCGCAAGAGCATGGAAGGAACGTTCGATGGGAGTCAGGGGTTCCCGGCGCAATGGTGGGGCTAGACCCGGGCACCGGGCACCCCGAAAGGCCGGAAGCACCGCTTGGAGGTAGATTTGAAGGGGCCATTGGCATTTATGATACGCGCGCGTGTTGGGCCGGCAAAGAATGAGGTTACGATTCTTACCGGTGACAAGTACTCGGCATGCATCGGACTCGGAGACGCTCTTCCTAGCAGTCGGTCCATTCTTGAAAAACTCGCTTCGTACGTTTGACAGACATGTGGCCTTGTATGCTCAGCCTCTGTGCGATTTACTAACCGAGTCGAGGCGGTTCCTGGCCGTCCCGCCCACGTTCGATCTAAGCGAGGAAGCTGTAGGCCGCCGCCGCGTAACTTCTGGATCACCGCGTCAAAGTAGTCGCGCAGCCTTTTGCCCAGCCGAGTGCCGCACACGGGGCGCCCGCGGTCGCTCAACCTCAATGCGGCCACAACCAAGTCAGCCGCGGCGCCGCCTGAGTCCTTAGACACTACGCAATCGTTGTCGGCGGTAGCTGTGCGCGATGCGTAGGGGGCTCGACGCACAAAGTTCAGGCATCTCTTAGTAAACTAGTTGACAGCGCGACCTATATCCCCTAGTCTTATCACTTATGAATCTAGTTGTAATGGCCTAGCCGCTATGACGCATAAGCCCTGCACGCTGCTAACGGATCACGAACTGCGTTTGATGGCGGCCCTTTGGCGGTTAGGTCATGCTACGGTCACAGAAGTGGTGGCGGGCGTAGCGACGCCAACCCTAGCGCACAACACGGTACTGACAACTCTGCAAAAACTCGAAGCTAAAGGGTATGTCAAACACGCTGTGAGTCGAAGGGCCTTTGTATTTCGCCCGTTAATCGCGCGACAGCAGGCCGCGCTTTCAGCTGTGCGCTGGCTGTTGCTGCGCTTTTTTGACAACTCACCCGATTTACTTTTATCCACCCTCCAAACGGACGCATTCGGACCAGCCAGCGATCGTTCGCAATGAAAAGGAACACGTATGAGGCAAAGCAGTTTATTTGCCGAGTCTAGCCTAACGTTGGGCAAACGAGCGATTCGGCTCCTGATGGCTCTTTTGTCTTTTCTGCCAGCCACCGCATCGAGTGTCCTTGCTCAGGAATCATCGCCTGAATCTGGCGCCTCGTGGTCTGTAGCCGAGCGGCGGGAAGCGTTGGTACGCACCGAGCGTGTCTTGGACAATTACTTCTATCCCGATCGGGTCGCGGCGCTGAAAGCCATCATCGAAGCCAATCGACAATCCCTTCTTCAGATCCCAGATCAGAAAACGTTTGCAAAAACGCTAACAAGTGAACTACAAGATGCGTCTGGGGATAAACACCTCATTGTCTGGTACTCAGATAAGCCGATCAACAAAAGCAGCGCGTTACCAAGCGATGCGGCTGCGGAAACCCGCTTCTTTCAACATATTGACTACGGCTTCAATTCGGCAGCGCGTTTGACCGGGAATATCGGATATCTCAACCTCGGGGGATTCGCTAACATGCCAGCGGCCAAGTCAACACTCGACGCTGCAATGGCTCTGTTATCAGCGACGGACGCCATAATCATTGATCTGCGGGGAAACGGGGGTGGGGACTCTGATACCGTTGCATACTTGCTCGGTTATTTCTTCGCCCGGCCGATTGAAATCACGGGTGCCGTGGTACGCAAACACGGAAAGTTTCGTACTGACCGTGACTTTACCGCGGCGACCGTCGGCGGTCGAAGATATCTTGGTAAGCCAGTCTTCGTGTTGATCGATCATCAGACGATCTCCGCCGGAGAAATGTTCGCTTACGACCTAAAGACGTTGCATCGCGCACTGATTCTGGGGGAGCCTAGTGCCGGCGCTGCGATGGGGCTCGGATCACCCCCCTTCGTCCTTACTGAGCATTTGTCTATCAGCGTACCGGATGCCGAGACCAGAAATCCCTACACCGGCACCAACTGGGATGGTACAGGTGTCGTCCCCGATGTCGCGACCTCCGCTAAAGGGGTGTTGCTTGCCGGGTACAAGCGCGCACTGGAGTCAGTGCACGATCGATATGATCCTATGAACGAGCTACCCGAAGCGTTGCACGATCCTGCCGCTGCGCTGAAGGCGTCATTTCCAGACGTTTCGACGTCAAGCACGTCCCGGTAACTTAACAAATCTTTCGAAGCCGCGCCTTAGGAGAGCGCTACTGCTCGTTTCCGGCACCTGCAAACTCTAATCGCGCCGCTCTCAAGTGTTCCGCTCTGGAAATTGCGTTGCCTAGTGCAAATCGGCTACAGGAGCGTTGGAACAAGTGTTACGCGTAACAAGTGTTTGCCATCTGCGGCACGTTTGTCGCCTGAACCCGGGCATGGCCATTCGGCTGGGGGGAGCTGTGTGCCAAAACCGAGCCGTTAGAGATGGTCGGGGCGCCGTTAGCTGGGGCCGCTATGATGCGGCTCTTTAGCCGTCGCCCGGAGCTTCGCAGCGAGCTGGCTCATACGAACGCACTCTGAGGACAAATACTCGAGAGCATCGGGCGGTGGAGGCGTCGCTCGCTCTAATTGCCAGATCGTCAGTATGGCTCTTTCCGCCTCACTCGCGCGGATAAAGGCCTTGCGGTGGCCGGCTCTGGCCGCGGCGCTCTTCATGCGAGTTTAAACGCGCTCCATCGGAGTGCTCATGGATGGCCCTTCTCTCAGAGGAAATACACGCTGCCCGACCGCTAATACCAGCGGTCGAGGCTCAGGGGCAAAGTATAACACGCCACACACGAGAAGCGTAAACACGTTGAAAGTCTGGGCTCGGAGCGCCGAGGAACGATCGATAACCGCAAGCAGGTGGTTCAAGTGCTCGGTGCACCTAGTGAAGCAGCTTCGAGCACTGATCGCCGACGCGCCCAATCGCGACGATCCGGTCACGATCGACGCTGCAGTGCGTAGTTTACCAAATGGAACGGCGATTACAGTAACGGCGTCCCGCAATAGCAGTTCTGAGCGTAAAAGCAGCGCTCCCAAAGACGAACGGTTTAGGGAGGGGCCGAGCTGGTTCGAAAGCGTCAGCGTGGCAGGGCTCGAAGTTACGGAAACATGTTCTTCCGCATAAGGCGGTATCGGCGCTGGGAGCTTTACTGCTGGGGCTTCGGCTGGGCTTATATTTTCCTTGCTCTCGTTCTGCTCTGGAGCGGGGTTGAGCAGACTTGGGGATCTGCTCTTGGGATGGCGCTGGTCATCTACGCGGTTATCCTTCCCGCCTTCTTGCTCACGAGGGTCCGCCGTAAGTAACTCAAACGGCGATCGGCGCGGCAGTCCTCTTGGCGACTAGTCGCGCCGAGGCAATATGCGCACATACGAGAATCTCGCAGGTATGTATCGCTCGCGAATCTGGATTGGTGTAGTGATTGGTGTTGGCGCTGGCGCAGCATTGGGTGCCGCTGACCATCACATCGCAATCGGAGTGGTCTTGGGCGTTGCAGCCGGAATTGCGATCGGTCGAGCTCTGAGTTGGGTTTAGTGGTTAAATAGATCCGCACACAGTGACAGGCTTCCCAACGGCGAAACCAAGGGTCAGCAGCGAGCACCAGTAGGACGACGCCGACGATCACGACCTGTAGCGGGTTTTAAGCTACACCCACGGAAGTAGCCGAATACAAACGCGAGCGCTACTTACGCTTCCCGCCCGCCACGACGATATTTTCGACGCGCTTACTGGGTGTCACTCGGCTCCGATGGGCGATCCTGCGTATGTACCGGTCGGAGCGCACTCGAAAGGCGCTGCTTTCGTTTGGTGCATGGCGAGAGCAGGCGCTACGTACGGGCATTATCCAAACGCTCCGGCGTCAACTGTCGATAGATGATTTCTGACTTTGAAAAAGTCGGCCAAGATGCTGCCGAAAAGCAGTGGGTCTATCAGGATCTGCCGCATCGGCTGACCGGGCGGGTCAAAACCTTTTCGCAAGTTCGGGGAGTTGGTCCGACGCGGGATCGCGGGCTCACACGCGCCTATTCGGGTAGTTCGTTGAAGCTCGAAAGTCTATCCGCGCGCGCTCACTTTTTTCTCACGCATGCTATCGGTACCGCATCGTTCTCCGTTTCAAAATGTAACTTTTCCGGCTTTGGAGAGCCCGTAGAGCTGGTTTAGGGTGTTAGGCTGAAGACCGTCCCATAGCCATCGTTAAATGTTTTCTTGTTGCCGCCGAAGCCGGTGGTACCGTAAAGTTTTCCGTTGGCCATTACTAAAGCACCATAGGGGGTACTGCCGGCTTTTGAATACGAGGTAAAGGAATGTAAGATCGTCACCTGTCCGGCCGTGGTCGCCTTGAAAATAGTTCCACCGTCGCCGGGTCCGGCACAACAATTCGCTCCGTAGAGAGCGCCGCTCGCCCCAATTAACCCGGAATATGGTATCGCACCCTCTTTCTTCGGAATGAATCGGTGGAGGGTTGTTTCTTTGCCCTTCATCGTAATGCTAAAAAGAGTGCCGCAGCCGGCTGGTCCGCACGTGGAGATACCGCCGGCGCTGGTAGTGCCGTAGAGCGTATCGTCGATTGCGACGAGCTGTCCACTCGGAAGAGCGCCATCGCGCGGCGATCCCTTGAAGTTATAGAGGGTCGTTTCTTTGCCGGATAGTGTAACCTTAAATACGCTTCCGTAAACGTTGCTATAGGGTCGACCGCGCCCCAAGGAAGTACCGTAGAAGGCGCCATTGGCAAAGACTAGCCCTTGGGGCCATGCTTGGGGCGATAGGTTTTCGAAGCTATAGAGCACGCTCTCAGCTCCGGCGAGCGTTACTTTGAAGAGCGTACCTGCATGGTTTGCGCCGCCCTCTTTCGTGATGCCGTAGAGTGCGCCGTCCACGTAGACCAGCGGACTGTAGAACGATGGAACGGCGCCGTCATTGCCGCCAGTGAACCGGTACAATACGGTCTCTTTTCCGGACGGCGTGATCTTAAAAACGGTACCGCAACCATCAGATGAGCTCGAGTCGCAGTAGCTTCCGCCTTTAATAGTGGTCCCATAGAGGTTGCCGTTGACTGCGATCAGGGGCGCAAAGGAATGCGAACCGTCCGGAGCGCCCTTGAAGCTGTAGATGGCGGATTCTTTCCCCGACGGCGTAACTTTGAACACGACGCCGCAGCCCGGCTCGCTGTAGCCGCCAAAGCAACCGACGTTACCGCCCAGTTGCGTCGTGCCGTAGAAGGCGCCACCCAGCGAAACGAGGCCAGCCGTGGGAAGCGCGCCGTCGTTCAGTGAAAATTTAAAGAGACGAGCAAAATCGGATTGCGAATTGAGTCTGGACTGACGCTGACCGTCGTTTTGCGCCTGAGCGGAGCCGTTGATCGGACTTACGCTCTGCGGCGACAACCCATTACAGCCAGAAAGCCACGCGATCGCAGTACAGAACACCAGGGGTGAACATGCTCTTATTAACATGCGCTTATTGTAATCAATACTCTGTATGCGACAAGGGCAAGCACGCAAAAACTGGACGCTGTTTGCAAAAAGTGGATGACTCGATGACCGAGGTTATCGCAGTTCGCGCTACGCGGCAAGCAGGTTGATGATCTCGGTGGCTTTCTTGGAAAAGTCACGCCTTGACGTTACGCGGGCGGCAATAGCGTACGCATCAACCAGGACCGGCGCTGAGCCGAATCGTTCGGCGAGCGGAATAAGGATCTCGAGCTCTCTCGCGGCCTGAGGCAGCCACCCTAGCGCGTACGCCGATCGCACGGCAACAATTCGTTTGCGAAGTCCGAGTTCCGCCGGTGCCTTAAACGACTCGGGTGCTTTCGCAAGTCGCCACGCGTCATCAAATCGGCCAAGTTGGATCGCTCGTTCTGCGATGATGCAGGAACGTCGGCGTCGACATATGGCGTCGTTGTGGTTAGTGCGCTCGGCGTCTGCCAGCAGAGCGAGCGCATATTCTGCATGATGAGTGCGCAGGAGCAATTGTGCGAGAGTTAGGAGTGTTTGGCTCTTGACTACCGGGCTCGCCTGTTGGTTCGCAAGGCTCAGGGCTAAGCGGCTGTTACGCAGTGCTTCGGTCTCGTTTCTTCCGAAGGTGTAGATCTCGGTCAGGCCTGCAAGGGCTTCGATCGCTTGGATCGTCGCGCCGGATCGGTAGGCATCCTCAAACGTATGCTGCAGCACTTGGATGCGACGCCAGCTCGGACACCACGTTTTGGAACTCATGAGCAATCGATTTCGGACGCGCCAAGCTTGCACCGTGACAGCGGATGTTATGCGATCTGGCCGGCGGGTATGTCGTAGGCTCGTTTCCGCCTCGACAAACGTATCGTAGGCTTGGTCAGTCTCACCAAGGTTCCATAGCGCACCGGCGAGGAAGTTGAGGCTTTCAACATACAAGTCGCGGACGCTCTCGGGCCCATCGGCAAGGACCGTCCGCAAACTCTCAGTCGCGCTTTGGGCCAATTCGACAGCTTTCTGGGTCTGACCCAAAAAATGAGCGAGCTGCGCCTCCGCATCGGCGATCTGCGCCAAGGTCAACGGCCACAGCGGCGAAGGTACGTCAAATCCGCGACGTCGACTTGACCGCCTAGCCTCGTCCAAAGCTCGCTGGGCTCGGTTAGCGTTACCAAAGTGCAGATGGACGGATGCGCTTACACAAAGTGCGCGGAGCCGCTGTTCCACGGACTCGGCGGCTTGAATCAGCGCATCACAAGAGTGAACCGATGCTGTCATCTCACCGCAGGTAGCAATGCGCACAACGCGGTCCGCCTGAATGTCGAAAGAATCGATGCCAGGAAGGTATTGCAGTGCCGGCGCACTTGAGTAGTTCAAAAGGCGGCTAGCAATGCGACGACAGATTTGTGCGCGTTCGCGATAGCACAGGTTGGCGGAAATTCCTAGATTATCAGCGACCACCGAAATGCTTACACCGCCAAAATATTGCTGCATAACGATCGCATGCTGCCGCAAAGCGCGGGTTCGCTCTCCGGTTCGCAGATCGATGTCTCTGTAATAATTTGCCGCCTCGCGAACGAGGTGATGTATTCGAGCAAGGACAGCGCGATCGCGGGCCACACCAAAGCCGCCAATTGTAGGATCTTCGTAGAAACGGTGAACGATCGGATTGCGACGCAGCCGGTCAGCGTTGTTGAGATAGCGAAACAAATGCTTTGATGATCGCGCGAACTGCTTCTCAGTCATTGACACCGGGTTCTGCAGCCTTCTTCGGCGCTCCCGGCAGGGCGATGCGGTGCTACTTCCGCTCGCGCGCTCTTTCAGGGATGCCTGACTGTGACTAACGTAAGAAGGCGTAGAAGCATCCGGGACGGACCGCGCATGATCCACAATGTAAGTTCTTACGCTTCGGATAAGAGCTTTCGCGGCCCGAAGTCCGTTGCTTCCCGGCCCGGGGCTTTGGAGCGTCGTAACCCGCGCTCCGAGACCCGTCGCATCTGAACCGAACGCTAATATGTTAGCGAAATGGGGCGGGATGGCCGAGGCGAGTTGCCCGCTCTCTTGATCCCTCGTAAAATGATGATGGGCTCGAAGATTTATCTTCGGGCTCGGAGTCCTTTGGCGGTGACGAGTGCCGCCAGAGGGCTCCTTGACGAATAAAAGGCGCGTCGGGGCTTTCTTGAGGTGCTCAAGTTTCACTAGCGTATTGGGGGCAATCTCCAGTAATGGTCGAGTTATGGCCGCTGCGAAATATTCAAACAAGCAACACAGGTTTAGGTATAAGCTTCCCGTGGTTCCTCTTTGGCCCCGGCTCCCGATAACGTGCGTGTCGGAGGCCTAACAGGCGGAAAGCGCCCGCGATCCGCGAGCGTTTGCGATCATTTCATCGGCCTTAAGTGCGCGACTGGAAGCTCGTCAGGCGCCAAACACGTCAGTGGTTCGAGGATGGCACGATATTGATGATTTGAAAAGGCTCCTTCCAAGGTGCGGCCACTTCCCCCTCGATCATCAAACATATGACGCCCTTGATCGACGCGACCCTTGCATGGCTAGCGAAATTCGGATGACTCGCAAGCCTTTCAAAGAGGCTCGCACGGTCGCCAGCCTCGATGCGCATGACCTCGTATGGCCTCTCGCCATGCTTCACCCCGAAAAACATTTCGCTATCAGGCTTCGCCGCCCAGCTGGTAAGAAAGTCGTTTCCCGTCATTAGGGTTTTCTTTTGACGCCGGACCGCCCACTTTGCCCGTGCGGCCGGGGCGTACCTTTGAGCGCGTCAACACTTGTCTCCCCGGATTCCAGTTAGGAGATTAATGAAAGCCCCTCCGGCATCGTTGGCCTTCCCACGAAACTTTAGCGCTGTCAGTCCGGCGGGTTCGATGCCGCGTGTCGTAAATGCGCAAGTCGGATGCGGGAGCGTCCGGTCAGCAACTACCGTTCGAACGGGAATAAGCACAGCATATATGGAGTCCCCGACACCATGGACTTCTGCGTTTAGTTGAATGTGAGGATGTTGAAGGTAAAGGTCGGATCGCGACCATGAAGCCACGAGACTGTCGTTAACGTAAGCGTAGATGCTATGTTGGTCACCGCGTAGTTCTATCAAGCATCCCGTCAGGCATCTTCCTGATTGACGGTTATAATCGCCCTTGAGGTTCGGGTAGACCACATACGTAAATGAATGTACGAGTGTATGACTTGGAGGATCGCTGATGATTCCTAAGGATGCTCCGGCCCCTGGAATTTGGCGACCAACGAGCAGGATGCTTACGCTCGACCACGACTTGTTGTGAGCGGCAGGCTTGAGCGTTACTCGGTAGGCGATATCAAAGCTTTTCGTAAAGTCAGCCATCAAGTAAACCGTCGCCTCACCATCTGATGAGGCAGATTTTACGGCTGCCATCGCGGCGGTTAACGTTGCGGCTATGTACGCCGCAACGAAAAGAACCACTACACCTGCTTTAACCGACGCCGATCGCATAAAGTCACCTTGTCACGGGTGGTTGCTGCAACTCGACCGGATTTTGGCATAAGCCCTTCACCAGTAGGAGGCGGACAACGCTGGTGAATCCATCGTCCACCTGGATCGCATCAGAAAATGCGCACGCCGAATCAGATTTAGCCTCTATGCCGTAACCACCGCGGGCAAGGCCGGTAAAATTGAAGGAGCCGTCAGGCCCCGATACCGTTTTCGCTATGACAAGGCTCGAAGGTAGCGCAACTGCCGATATGGATATCCCCGGTACCGGCTTGGCGTGCCCATCGACAATCGTCCCCGTGATCTCTGGCGTCGGCGCTACAGCGATCAGCGTCAGAATCAAGCACAACGAGTTCATCTTCTCGCCCCTCCCAGAGCCGTAAGCGGAACGTTCGACGGAGGCTAGGGGTTCCCACCTGGCGCGGCCGAAGGGGTCCTAGTGTGAGATTCCCGTACCTGTCATGGGCAGTGGGTAAATGAGAATCTGATCGCGCTGTGAACCTCGTGTGCCGACGAGTCAGAAACGGATAGTCTTAGGCCTCTATCGGCTCGGAACGGGAAGCGTCAAAAGCCCTTATGATATTGGACGATTCAATATTGGGGGCACGAGCAGCGGCGCTATCTGCGAATCTCGCTGGGATTGAGATTCGTTTTCTTGGCCGCGCTAAATGCAGTAGTGGCGCTGCAGCTTCCGAATAAGGCGCACAAATATATCAAAGATCCCGCGGATTGACTGCGAACTTGAGACAGCGAATGACCGCGGCCAAACGCTAGGTTAAGACGGCGCGCGGCGTTCAGCCGAACAGGATAAGAATTCGTGACAAATAAGCGCCGTGATCGCCATTACTGTCCAAAGCGCTACGTGTGAGGACATCTGATAGCGAAATGGCCGTGCTGCGTCCGATGTAGACTAATGGCTGAGTGGTTTACTTATGGTCAAGCCAGTATGACCGCAGTCAAACGAACCAACGGCTCTTTGCACGTTTCCACCACTGGGATACGGCCAAAAAGCGAGTTTCGTCAGTCGATCATCCATGGTTATGGTTTTACCTTGAATCCAGGACACATCGCCCGACGAAGGCCCCCTTATGTTGAAAGTCGTGGTCCCCACAACGGTACCTATCGAGCCCGAAACGTTCACCCGGTAGACTACGGGATGACTTCTGTTGTTGGCAGCACGCTCCGTTATTGCTAGGTCAGTGCCATCCCATTGAATATGCGTACCGTAGATCTGCTGGCCGATCAATATATCGATCAGCGCCGAACCTCCGTCCTGAAGTTCGGCAAATGCAAAGGGCGTGTGTCCCCGTCCGATAACAAACAAGTTTCCATTGTCGTCAAATGTCACTCCAGCATAAGATATAAAGCTGGAGTCGCTGTATGTCGTGGGCGCACCCCGAGCTTCCGTGTAGATAGCTACATTGCCACCGTGCGAAGCGGTCGCCGCGTCGTTCGTAACGGCTAGGTTGCCGCTCGCGGGGTCGATGGCGCAGCTTGTTGGAATGTTTGATCCATCATCTATCGTTGCGATCGGTTTTGTGCCAGCGTGTTTGAATTCGTAAATGTAGCCGTGCGCCGGCTGATAACCATATGCCGTTACAAAAATATGCCCCTTCGAATCCGAGCATACGCCGCTGCCGTTTTCGGCCGCGAATGTTAACTGCCCGACCGACTTCCCTTTCGGGTAGCTCACGACGTAAGCAAAGTCCACATCCGTGACTAAGTACATCAAATCCTCGCCCTTCGCTTCCGGCAGCATCCACGATCCGCCACCCGCGAGATGACTTGTGACCGGGCGGGTTTGTGGTGTCGCGCTGATTGGCGATTGCGATCCACCGCACCCGGCAACCAATGCTAGAGCAGCGCAACTCAGTTTGTGGCGGCTAAGAACTAGGCTTTTCAACTCTCGGACTCCTCGGTCGACGAACGGGATAGCGGCTAGGAACGTTCAGCGCTGACCATCAGTTCCCATCGTGAGACCAGACCGCGAAGATCATCGTCGCTTTGGCGCGAAGGACCGCGTACGGGCGTTGATCGTAACTTGCCGAGCGCCGCGACGGGCGTCTGGTCGCCGCTTTTGGCTGACCGCACTTGTCGGCGGTCAGCGTGAAGAAGATCGTGAATACGGAAGCGACCTGCGATTCTCGGTCCATTATGCGGCCTACTATGCGGGTAGTTGGTCGCCTTTGGAGACCCCTAGGCGAAGCTGCTAGATCGTGCTAGTTTTTAAGGGATGCCTAAACGCTCAGGAAGGTCGGACTTCATCGCCTCCGTGCTTTCAATCCTGAACAGAATAGGGCCTAAGCGGCCTCCACGCGTTACGGATGACGACGATGGATTAGCAGGTTCTTTCGTCCCCAGGAAGCCTCGTTCGCCCGTTCTGTCCGGGGCGGCTGCGGTCGCAATTCCCAGGGCTGAAAACCAGGACGAGACGTAGAGGTTCTGTCGACATGACGCGTATTTCCGCCAAAGAGTTCCTGGAGCGTTTCCAACACCTGTCCCAAACGAAAGATTTACCGATAGCTATCAGGAGGATGTCGTCCTCAGCATAGATTCGCGCATTTCCGGCGTGACGATGAATGTCATCGTCAAGCCCCCGGTTCGCACGATTATCGATGGGACGGTGGTAGGGTTCGTTACCGCCCCTACACGCGCGCGCGTATCATAGAAGTCAAGGGTGTCTTTCAGCGCACCGCTACTTACAGCCATCTGCGAACACTTGTCACGCGGTCTCCCGGCCGTGTGGTCACACCAGTGAGCCGGCCGTGAATGCTTGGCACGCCCACGCCCCCCTGCCGGGCCGGCTGAGCTGCCCGATCGCAGTGCCGCGGTCCAGGCTCCAAGAATCCGGAGTCCAAGCTGCGAGAGTGCGAGGCGCTGCGAGCTAAGCTGCGAGGCGGTTACGTGGTGCGCGATCGGCGCCGTGCTGTGCAGCTGCGCGTGACTGCGCTACGCCACGAGCGTGATGCGGCCTGGCGGACGGGGGCGTTAGCGGTTAGTGAGCCATTCCACTTAGGGACCAAACAAGCAGCGCGCCAAAGCAAAGGATTAGCGCTGCCCACGGCAAGAGGATAATCTTCCAAAGTGTGGGCGGCATTGGCTCTCGGCTTGCAGCGAGTTGGCGGATTCGGTACCACTTGTAGCCCTGCAAGCCAACGATCAGCACAATGAACACCGGAAGCCCAAAGCGCAAAAAGGTCACCGCCGCCTGATGATATCATGAAGCCTCTGCAGCGGCAAAAAGGTCACCTCGATCTTAAAGTGAAACATTGCACTCGTTACGGGTCAAGATAAGCGACTTGGAAGGGCTGCCATCGCTGGTCGCGCCGCAGCTACGCCATCAAAGTAAAGCTAAGTCGGATGCGAGCGTGGCGCGGGCGAGTCGATTTTAATCAGGACCAAGCGACAGCTACGGTGTGACGGCGATTCCGTTTGCTGGCCCATAAATTTCTTCATATTCAGTTGGCACTGTACTCTTGGTGAGCGGGTAGGGCATCGAGTACACGTATCCGCCCCAGGTAGAAACCCATAGGGTCGTCTCGCTATTCTGCATCGCCAGCCCTTCGAGATAACTGGTACCGAAGATCGTTACCGTCACCGACGGCGTTTTGATTCCGGGCGGAAACACGTCGATGCGTTGGGCGTGCGACTCTACGACGATGATGTTCCCGGCATTATCAACGAGTAACCCCTGAGGCTGCTGGAGCGTCATACCGAGAAGGCGCATATGCGTAAGGCCCGGCCCGAACTCTGCGATGGAGTCTTTCTTAAGCCCACCGCCGGCCCGGTATGCGACATAGAGATTGCCTTTGCCGTCAAAGGCCATCCCATCCGCTTCTGAGCCGATTCGCCGGTGGGCGACAATACGGTTAGTGTCGGCATTGAACTCCAATACATGTCCCCGAGCGTGCCGGTTCTGACCGGATACGTAGACATGCCCTGAGGAATCCGCCAATGCGTATAACGATCTGTACATCCCGGAGTAAATCATAGACGGGATTGTCGAGCCATACGCGTAGACGGTGACGTTGCCGGTGTACGCGTTAGCGACGTACAGTGAATTGTTGGCATCGATGCTCAATCCCTTCGGGAACTCAACGCCGTTGGTAATCGATCCGATCTGTTTCCGATTCGGCCCCGTGAGAGGAAAGATGTCGATCGCGCTCGGGTTGTAGCCCGCGACATACAACAGGCCATGACGGTGTTTAGGATAGCGCCGAAGCTGCCTCGACGCACCGTGCGACAGCGCGCCGACGGGCAAGAGCGTTGAAGTCGCGTCCCCTTGTGCCTGCGGGGGCGTTTGGCTGACTTGCTGCGATCCGCCGCAGGCTGCGAGCATCGCAGCGGCGATGCTAATGCTAAGCGCGCAGCTACGAAGGCTCCAGCGCGTCATTTGCTTTGCTCCCTTACGGTGCCAACCGTTTAGGCGCCCCCTAAGGACTGACGGCGATTCCGTTTGATCCCCCGCCGATTTGCTCATATTCGGTCGGCACCGTACTCGACGTGAGGGGGTACGGCATCGAGTACACGAATCCACCCTCCGAACAGACCCACAGCGTCGTCTCGTTATTCTGCATTGCCAACTCGGCGAGATCATGGATCCCAAAGATCGACACCGTTACCGACGGCGTCGTTGCTCCGGAGGAAACACATCAATCCGATCCTGCGTCGATTCAACGACGATGATCTTGCCGGTACGATCAACGAGTAATCCTTGAGGTGCCCAGATCCTGACACCCAGATGCCGCTTTTTTGTCAAGCGAGGTCCGAACTCGGCGATAGAACCGTCAGCTTTGCCACGGTAGGCCACATAGAGGTTGCCTTGCCCGTCCTCGGCCATTCCGTCCGTTTCTGAGCCCAACTTAACGTGCGCGATCACCTGGTTACTGCCAGCGTTGAACTCTATGACATGTCCTACGCCGTGGTTGTTCGAACCCGATACGAAGACGTGTCCTGCCGTATCGGCTAATGCGTATAACGCTCTGTGTATTGGCGAGTACGTCATCGATGGGATTGTCGAGCCGTACGGGTAGACGGTGACGGTATTCGAATTAGCGACGTAAAGTGATCTATTCGCGTCGATGCTTAGTCCCCAGGGGCTGTCCACGCCGTTGGAGACTGTGCCGATCTGTTGCTGATTCGGCCCCGTGAGAGGAAAAATGTCAACGGCGCTTTGGCCATCGTCGCCGACATACAGTAGTAGCTGACTGCTTTGAGGGTAGCGCTGGAGCGGCCGCGATGCAGGGTACCATACCGTACCGCCTGGCAACGGTGTTGAAGCCCCCTTCTGCTGCAGTTGCGGGAAGGCGGTTTGCCCGATTTGCTGCGATCCGCCGCAGCCGGCAAATAGCGCGACAGCGGCGGTGCTAAGACCAATGCGAGCTAGGTTCCCCATGTTCGATGCCTTCCGAAGCAGAACGGATGAGTGGCTTGGAATCTTCTCCATGTTGCAGCGTAGTCCCAGCGAGCCAAGCGCTTCTTTCGACTCCATGAGCTCGCGCAAGTCTTCCCAATGCCTCGGATGCGTTGCCCTCGCACCCGCCCGGACGCGCGAGCATGCTGCGAGGGATAATCCCGTCACGCGCGATCTCCTTGAGCGTGAATGCATCGAGCTTCGGCGCGACTTCGCGCTTAAACCAGCCTTCGTCACGTTGGCCCGGATGCTCGCGCGCCCAGCTGCGATTGCGGTGATGGGCGTCGCTGATCGCCTCGCCGCGCGCACGACTTACGGCTGCGCTACGGCGTGGATCGTTGCCGGCCGCAGTTTTTTGTTGCGAGTGCCTTACGCGCTGCGGCGATCGCGCGGAGGCCATGCTCGCGTCGCGCTTGCGGCATGCACGCATCGCAATGCCGACGCCTGCGCTTAAGCACGGGCTCGCCGCACATTGCGCACCAGATCGGCGAGTTTGGCGGCGCCTCGACCGTAGGCGTGCGCCATTTCCGCGTTGCGTACGGCCGCAGCTGCGAGGCCTGGGGCGTTGCGCAGCGACGTGCGGTGCGGGCTTTGTACGCCGTGCAATGCGTGCATTCGCCGATCGAATGCGAGGCGTTCCGCATCCATGGACGAGCGCCTCGGGGACGTCTGCGCGAGGCTTGCCGCGATCGGCCGCAGGCATTCGCGCCAATGCAGCAGCGTGAGTGCGAGCTCGTGCGTGAGTGCCGCGGCGATGCGGCATATCCCGTTCGACAGCTCGGCAAAGTCTCGCGCCGTAAAGACGCGTCTTCATCTTCACTGAGCGCAAAGCACTTGAACCACAGGGTTGCGGTTATCGATCTCCTCGACGCTCCGAGCCCAGACCCTCAACGTGTTTACGCTTCTCGTGTGAGGCGGTTATACTGTGGCCCTGAGTCCCGACTGCTGGTATTAGCGGCCGGGCAGTTTGAAGAGCCGAAGATCGAAGCGGAGCTTGACATGCAGGATACGCGCGCGCGTGTTGGGGCTGCAAGCCACCCGGCTTTTGCAATTTGATTCGTTCGCCGTTTACAGCCAATCGCCTCACGCGTATCATCCGGGACTCTGTAGAGCAGCTCGACACCGGGAAGGAACTGGGGACGGACGCAGAACTTCAATCGCCTAGCTCGTTTAGCCATTGGAGGAACGTCCGGATGTCCTTGGCTCGATCTGCACCCTGGGCGTTACAATCGCGGGAGTCTCGGGCTGCGGTATGCTCCCCGATCGCTCCGCACAGATAAGGCCTCCGCAGGAGAGCGCGCAGATGCTTCTCTCGCATCCAATGCCGGCCGGTGCACGTGTCGGGCCAGATTGGAAAATGCATGCCTTATACAATTTCGGTGGAAGCCCTGACGGGGAGAGTCCCAACTCCGGCGCAATTGCTCCAAAACATCGCGGGCCATATCCTCAAATTATCGGAACGACCCAATTCGGCGGCTACTACGGCGAAGGGACGCTCTACGGTCTCTCAAAAGGCAAAACGGGTTGGGACGAGACGGTGCTGTATTCGTTCGATGCCTACACTGCTGCGCGTCCCGTAGGCCTTTCAGCACCTGAGGAGCTTACCGAAAACTCTCGAGTCTTTGTGACGGGATATGGGTTTGGTAATTCCGACGGCAGCGTAACTGTGTTGAAACCGAGCCCAAGCGGAAATTGGACGCTCCTCACCTCGTATAGCTTCCAAGACACGCCCGATGGCGATGGGCCGGAAGGCGCTCCGATGGAGGACGCCAACGGCAACATTTACGGTACGACCCTTGGCGGCGGCACGCACGGAAAAGGAGCGGTCTACGAACTGACCCCAACGGCTTCGGGATACACGGAAAGGGTGATCTATAGCTTTAAAGTGGGAACGGACGGGCACTATCCCTACGGTAACCTGGTCGACATCGACGACACGCTTTACGGAACCACGTCACAGGGGGGCTCCAAAGGCTTTGGAACCGTCTTTAAACTGACGCCCTCCGGAAGTCGTTATACCGAAAGCGTTCTCTATTCATTCAAAGGACCACCGTTGGACGGAGAACAACCCCAAGCGGGTCTGTGCGCCGGAACCGGCAGCACGCTGTACGGAACGACGTCGCTTGGCGGTTACGATGGCGGTGGCACCGTTTTTGAAATCCGTCCCAGCAGCGCGAAGCGTCCAGAGCACGTGATTTGGAGCTTCGGTGGATTCTACCATGACGGCATCAACCCGGTGGCGCCCGTGGTCGTGAACTCTCAGGGCGCGGTCTACGGGACCACGCGCGCCGGCGGAAAGGTGGGCGTCGGCACGCTTTTTCTGTTGACGCCGAAAGGGAGTGCCTTCAAAGAGACGCTGTACGACTTCAACGCTTATAATGGCGGCAGCCCAGTCGGAGCACCCGGCCCCGACGGGCATGGGCACCTTTACCTTAGCGCGTCCGGCAATGGCGACCACCTCTACGGCACCGTCGCGGAAGCGAAAGGAAACGCGCAAGCAACGTCCTGCAATCCCGGCAGCGTTACGATCAACGGGTGAGGTGAGATGAAGCAGTATGTAGTCCTCGCGATCTTTACACTCGGCTTTGCAGCCTGTTCTCCACGTTTCGGACAAGATGTCGTCCCCGGGGGCTCGCGTGCGCCACTTCCTCTGGGTGCGCTCGACCGTTCCAATTTCAGTACGTTGCTGGCGTTCAATGGTAGATACGGCGGCGCTCGGCCGGTTGGGGGTCTGGTCGCAAAGGGAACCACTTTCTACGGTACTACCTCGTCGGCCGGGCTTTTTGGGCACGGAAACATCTTCAGGCTCACCGCGGACGGTCATGAAAAAGTGATCCATAGCTTCCACTACGACGGTGATTACCCAACTGGACAACTGCTGCGACTTGGAGAGACTTTGTATGGTACCACTCTCGATGGAGGCGCGCATAACAGCGGCACGGTCTTCAGCATAAAGACCGGCGGAAAAGAGAACTGGGTTCATAGCTTCAAAGGCCCAGATGGAGAGCAGCCCGGTGGCCCTCTCGTGGAACTCAACAATGCACTCTATGGTACAACTGAGTACGGCGGGAAGGGTGGCGCGTGCGAGAACTACACGTGTGGAACGATCTTCAAAGTCTCAACCTCGGGCAGCGCGACTATCATCTACAATTTTTCGACGGGAAACGATGGTGCAAATCCCCAGAGCGGCCTCATTAAGGTTAACGGCCGTCTGTATGGGACCGCTTCCGGTGGTCAGTACCAGGACGGCGTTGTCTTCACGATAACTCCGACTGGCAAAGAATCGGTAGTTTATGCTTTCGGCAGCCGGCCCTCAGATGGCCGGTTCCCCAATGGGCTCGTCGCCGTGAACGGAACGCTCTACGGTACAACGCTACTTGGCGGCGCCCAAAGCGCGGGAACGGTATTTAGCGTGACTCCGTCCGGCAAAGAAAGCATTCTGTACAGCTTCGGCTCGGGTTCCACCGACGGGAACTATCCAAAGACCGCGCTGACGGCCTATAAGGGGATGCTCTACGGCACGACGGACATGGGGGGCTCGGGATTCAACGGCACGGTCTTCGAAATCACCACGTCAGGTTCGGAGCGCGCGCTTCACAATTTTACCGGTCGAACCGACGGCGGAGAACCCGAGGGTTCGCTACTCCAGCTCGGCGGCACGCTCTACGGCACGACAGCCTACGGCGGCGGTGCTACCGGGGTTGGATCCGGCGTTGTCTACGAGCTGAGACCGTAGCTACACTTTATGCGCCATAAGCGCGATCGATCGTTGAAGGGCAATCGTGAGCATATCTGCCTTCGGGGCGCGTAGGATTGCAGCCCCAACACGCGCGCATACCCGCTTGTCAAGTGCCCATTTTGATGCGCCTTTGCGTTGAGTGGATCGGAGCATTGTCGCGTAACAAGTGTTTCGGAGCGTTCGCCAATAGCACAAAGCCGAACACTCGTTATCATCCTAGCGTCATTCGTTTTCTAACCTAAAAACCCGAACGCTTGTTATGCGGCGCTAAATTGATTGAGGATGTTTGGGAACACTTGTTCTATGCCGGTTGCTGCCCCGGCGCGCAGGCGCGTACCGTGTGTGTCAGCTTCGTGCGCAGCAGGCTAATCGACGAAATGAGTCTGCGTAACCGAGGCCGCGTCAGTTGGTAGTCCCAGGCCAAAAGCTTCGACGTTAGCGCGTTCCGGTTCGGAGCGTCTTGCTGGGGGTAACCATCGGTCCCGAATCGGGGCCGACCCGTCCCCTCCACCACCGGCATTTACGATGCCGGAAACGGCACTCGTCGCTCAAACGGCGACTGGGGCGCCACTCGATTTTACGTCCGAGAACGGCCTGTCCAGCACGCCTTACTACCGTCGCGCGACCGCGAAGTTACGGTCAGCAGCCTGGAGTGAACTAAGAACCATGTGGCTTGTATCGACACTTGGTCACGGTCTACCCTGACAGCCCGTCCGAGCGCAGTGTGGTCCCCGCCGCCGCTTAACGCAAAGCGATCGCAGCGCTACGAACCCGCATGTTGCGCCGCAACTACCTTGATCGCCGCCTTTACCTTTTCAAGCTCACGATTAGTTGTGAACCGCCCCGTGCAGGTCGAAGCAAGACGGCCTAAGACTTAAGCGGCCGACACACCGTCTAAAACGGTTCGATCAGAGCAAGAATCTGATTCTTTGAATCGACGATGCTACAAGTCTTGACTGTAGGAGGGCCGCGCCAACATGACGGAGCAACGATAGGCGGTTCCGTCGGTTTCATTACCTAGAGCGTCGTACGGTTCCATCAGGCGTTGAGAGTCGGCCGCGGACGGGTGTGCGATATTATATAGCGTAAGAGCCTCAGGGTAGGTAATGTGCCCGACGGCACCGTTCGCGACTGTTTGTTGCCAGCGCAGAACGCACTTGTCTTCGCTCTTGTTGACAAGTTCGTTATAAAACGAACGAGGCAAACCGATCAGCGTCATGCCCTGGAGAGAATGAAGGTTCTCGCGTACCAACCCATCCCGCCGATCGCTGCACCGGCGGTCTTCTCTTCGATGAGAGTGAACGCGCATATTATTCGTCCGTAGCGAACGTGATAGCGCGCCTCGGATCGCTCGAGGAGTTGGTTCAAGAACCGACCGCGGCACCTTCCCAATGAGGTGACTGCGCATTTGCACGGCCTACACCGAGGAAATCTTAACCCATTTGTCGCGCTCTGGTGATGCCTCCAGCGCATTGCTGGCAATGGTCTCGACCGGCGGGTGCGTGCCCATGAATGAGTTATAGAACCCTCTAACAGCCATCTTGCGAGCCTCGATGAGCCCCTGCCCCTTCTCTCCATGGTGAACGACCTCAACAACCCACAGCGCCCCGTCTGTTTTGCTCGGGGAGCTAATCGTGTGCTCGAAGTCCGTGTCGGCCAGGACCTGCGCCTGTCCTGTAGCCCGATACCCCTCGGCGAGCGGCGCTGACTCGGGCGCCATCCGAAATCGGATCTGCGAGCGCAACTCGAGGCGGCCGTCTGAAAGATCCCCAGGCTGCGGAAAAACGTCGCTTGCCGCGGGGCATTCGCACAGCGACGTAGCTACGTGCAAGCGTAGCGGCAACGCCTGCCGGCCGCCGGACGGCGGTTAGCGCGTCAGGCAGCTTGGTTTGAAGCGATACTCGCCGTTGAGCCCGAAGGCATGAGCCGTGTTCGTCTGTATTTGCAATGCTCTCACCCAACGCCGAGTTCTGGCGGCCATCGAGGAGGGAGCGCGCACCCACGAAGAGGTCTACGCTCGGTGCGGTTGTGTCGCGCGGTGCTATGCCTGCGCCGCGGAGATCGAGGAAATGATCGCTGGCGCTACGCCTCGGTCGGGAGCTTTGCCATAGCCTGCTGCAGATAGTTTTCACGGCCCAGTGACTTGACGAGCGCGAGCTGGGTTTCCAGAAAATCTACATGTTCTTCCGAATCTTCCAAGATACGTGCCGCCATCTCGCGGCTCGCGTAGTCGGCCTTCGCTTCGAAGAGCGTAATCGCTGCGGCCGTATCGTCGCGCGCAATCATCTCGAGCCGCAGGTCGCATTCGAGCGCTTCAATGCCGTTTTCGCCGACATGGAGCTGGCCAAGAGTCTGTAGGTTCGGCAATCCCTCCAGAAAGAGAATGCGGCGGATCAACCAGTCGGCATGCTTCATCTCGCCGAGCGATTCGTTGTAGATGCGTTCGCCCAGTCGATAGTATCCCCAGTTCTCGTGCATCCGGGCGTGCAAGAAGTACTGGTTGATCGCCGTCAGCTCGTTCGTAAGCATCTGGTTCAAGCACTCGATGACCTCGGGCTGGCTTTTCATACCGAAAAAGCAATACGACGGGTCTCCCCGCACAACCTCGGCGCCCGCTCGGGCAGGCGGGGCGGTAGGGGTTCCGGAGACGCCGACGAGCGATTTCGCCGGCGCCTCTGGATCCGAGTCGATTCGAACTAGCTTACGGCGTCAACGAATAGATCGCTCCGCGGCGGAAGCGACCACCGACATGCGTCACGCCGTAGAGCGTACCGTTTGCGTCGAGCAAGCCCCCAAAGGGCTTGTTCCCGTCCTTAGATCTGCCGAAGTTGTGCAGCACCTTATAGTGTGTGCCGCTGGTGCTTATGCGGAACACGGTTCCCCCGGTTTGGCCGCTGCCGTCCCCGTCGAGACAGAGACCATTACCGTAGAGGCCTCCGCAAGCCGTCGTGCCGTAGAGCGTGCGGTTCATGACGATCAACGGCCCATAAGGGTATTGTCCGTCGAGACCACCGCCGAAGTTGTGGAGTACCTTCTCCGTGCCGGTCAGACTCATACGGAAGAGGGTTCCACCGGTACTGGATGGCGCACTGTACTTGCCGCCGGCAAACGTCGTGCCGTAGAGTGTACCGTTCACGTCGATCAAGGTTGCGGCAGGCGAAAAACCATCCGGGGCCTGCCCGAAGTTGTGCAGCACGCGATAGTTCGTGCCGGCCGTGCTGATGCTAAAGGCGCTTCCACCACCATACGGGCCGCCGTAGGCAGCCGAGCCATAGAGCGTGTATGTCGACCCGTTCTGCACGGCAAGCAAACCTCCGACGAGGTTACGAGCGCTGGTCCCTTTGCCGAAGCTGTACAGCACGCGATAGTTCGTGCCGTCCAAGCTCATACTGAAGACCGTTCCGCAGCAAAACGACCCACCATATTTGCCACCGAAGACCGTCGTGCCGTAGAGCGTGCCGTTTACGGCGATCAAACCGGCTTCGGGCCACGCGCCATCCTTGCCCTTGCCGAAGTTGTGAATCACCTTCTCCGTTCCGGTCGTCGGATCGAAGCTGTAGACGGTCCCGCTATTGGCGATCGTGCCGTACTTGCCGCCGGCATGCGTGGTCCCATATAACGTGCCGTTCACGTCGACCAGGCTTGCCTGCGGGAAATCACCATCTTTGCCACTACCAAAGTTGTGCACCACCGTTTCTGTTGACGTCGCGGGGTCGAAGCTGTAAATGGTTCCACCGGTTCCGCTTTCGGGACACGCGATGTTGCCGTTCGCGCCGCCGCACTCGGTCGTGCCGTACAGCGTGCCGTTCACGTTGATCAGGCCCGCTGCATGAGGCATCTGGCCATCGGAGCTGTAAGGTCCGCTGAAGCTGTACAAGACTTCGGTGATCGCTCCCGCGGGGTGAGCCTTCGCGAGGGCGTTAGCGGTTGGAGTGTATTGCGATTGGGGTGCGGCCGAACAGCCGGCCATCACGACCCAAACAGCGATGCCAACGAGTTGGCGGGGTTTTAGTCGAAACGTAAAGTTCACGCGAAACTCCTTCTGTAGTCGTGTAATTGGGATAACGCAGAAAGAAGGCGCCATCCGGAGGCCCACGTTTACAGAGTCGGAGTGCTTGCGGCGCCCGCCGGCGCCGCGGTGTAAACCGTTGCAGCACGAGATCGTGGCTCGAGGGGCGAACGCATCCCGTGCCCCGGAGCAACAATGTTTCGATGATCGCGGCGAGAACGTCGCGATGGCAGATAAGCCATCGCACAATGGCATAGAGGAACGCTGCGACGAGCGCCGCGCAGACGATCGTCGTGCTCAGGCCCAAGAGAATCGAACCGCCGAAGGCGTCGTCTAACTCCTTCACGGGCACGCCGCTGAGTCTGCCGTCGAGCCATTCCATCGCCGGAACGATCACCGCGCTCAAACCGGCCACGCCGATTATAAAACCAACCAGTTCGGCGCGACGGAACCCCGGCTCCGGAATGCGCTTTCGATTCGCTGCGGCGATGTCGAAACAGACGCGCAGGCCACGCGCGGCCAAGATTCCTGCTATGAGCAGCCCTAGCCCGGTCACAAGCCCGCGCGAGCCATGAGCCACGTCATCGTAAGTATCGTGCCTCAGAGCATAATCGCCGATGATGTCGATCGCGACGTGCGCCAGCGCTGCGGCGGCTGCAGCCGCGCACAGCGCCAACATTGCGAGCGTCCGAAGTGCGAGGCGCACGGGCTACGTCGCGTCCTCTCTCAGATCTGCCGTGCCCCCACCAGCGCGCCCGGAATTTGACCGTACACAAACTGCTCCAAAATCTGTAGAACGGCGATAGAACGCGGTTGTATCCAATCTGCATACGCGATCGGATCGCCGTCGACAGCCGCCAACTTCTTAGTTAGGACGGTCTTCCCTCCACTGCGGAAACCATTAGCTTCGCTCTTACCGGTTCGTGTGCAAATTAAATCTTGACGATTTCTTGACTATTGCAACGCGCCGTCGTCACAAGAGATCGAGCATGAGGCAGAGATCCATCAAGCCCTACGCGCGACCGGGACATGCCGGCTAGGTCTGCTCAACGGGCTCAGCGCTACGCGATCCTGCTGTGTCGCAGCAGTGGTGTTCTATAGCCGAATGGCCAAAGAGACTTGCGCCCATCGACAATGCGGCCGGCACTCTATACGTGCCTCGGTAGTTCCGGACCGTTCGCACGGTCAGCTCATGTGACTAAAAAGGCGGAGAAGCCCGCGGCCGTCGGCTTCTCCGCAGATTCACGTCCGTAAGCGGCGACTTTCTTACTTCGTAATAATTCCTATCGTAGCCTGAAGGCAATTGCTCGAAGAGTCGCAAGCCTCGACGAGTTGCTGAAACTTGACCGCTCCTTTGCTCGGCCTTTCCCGCTTCTTTTCGCTGATTTTATCGGTAATCGGATTGCCGGGGTTTGGGGAGATGTCGCCAACGATCTTATGGACGGGCTTCCCCGCCAACGTTTCGATCGATTCAGCCCATGTCCAGTTGCCGGGGGCAGGGCACGCGCTGGACGAGTCGACGCAGATCGTGAGCCTTGCATGTTTTGTCCGTGAGATGGTCTCGCAGGCCAAGTACCCCGACGGGCACGACTTGTCTGGTTTCACGCCGACGAGAGCGAAGTGCAAAGGACTATGTGCATCGGAAGTGACCGCCCGCGAAGCGCCGGGTAGTGACGGAGAGCCGTTCGAGGAACACGCCGCAAGCAGAAGGCCGGCGACGATTCCCGCTAAAACGAAAGTACCACGCATGCTGAACTCCTTTCGCAACTCGAGTTGCTTACCGTTCGTCATGGCACTACTCTAGATGCCCGGCGTGCCGGCGCCGTACCGTGTGGTTTCAAAGCCGTCCGGAGGCCGCAAGCAAGGGGCGTGGAACGCCGGCGCGGCATACCATCAAAATGACCGACGATACGTCCCCCAAGCGTAATATTCCGGAGCCGTTGCCAATTTCGGTCGATCCCGCGATCGACGAACGGGCTCGGGCATTTCTCGGAGCGGTAACGTCGGGCGACATCGACCGGCTTTCGCTCAACGACCAGTTGGCTGCCCTTCTCTCAGATACCGGCTTTGCCGCTGCAGCCGAGCATGCCGCCGCACTCGGAACGCCCGAAGGCATCTTTGCCTTCGAACAACGGATCACAGCCGAGGGCGTCGCCACCTACTATCGAGTGCGCTACCCGTCGCAGATTTGGACCTGGGTTTTCTCCGTCGATCGAGCCGGGCGCATCAACGGCTTCTCGTTACGGCGCAGCCCGCGCTACAAGATCTTCGACGTGCGGCTGCGTGACGTAGCGTACTAGTCCCCACGTCTTCGCGCGCCTGATTCGGTGCTTGGCCCGGCCGCGAAGGTCGTGGTGCCGGTACCTGCGTTTCCAGGAGCCGAACAAAACGGCCGGCCGGGCGAGGGGGCCCGGGTCATCCAAATCTCACCCTAGAAGCGTTACGGATACGTGGAGCACTTGCGTTGCTTCGCAGAATTGCAAAAGCCCCTAGGAGAGTAAATTGAAAAGTATTACTGCGGGATTGCTCTTGACGATGAGCATGTTTCTGGTAAGCATGCAACCAAGCCTCGCTCAGAGCAGCATGTCTTCCTCGGGTTCCATGATGACGATGCCAAAGTGCGCGTCGGGTGACGCGGTCGTTGGCGTCAACATGACCACGAAGATATACATGACCCAGGCACAGATGAAAACCAAAATGGCCGGCATGACCATGGCGCAAAAAGAAGCGATGATGAAGAAACATAACGTCAAAATGATGTGCAAGTCGCAAGCTACGGCAATGGGCGCAAAAATGATGACCGCGCCTCCCATGTAGGCTACTCTTCCGCCCCGCTACTGCGTCGTCTGCAAGCCCTTCAGCACTGCGGTCCGCCGCTCGATCAACGCGCCGGCGTTTGCAACGAGCGCCGGCTCGTTAGTGAGATCGATGCCCAGAAATCGCCGCTCCAGCGCGGCCGGCGTATCGTTGAATCCGTTCTTGAGCAGGGCAACGTATCGGCGCGAAAACCCGCTGGGCTCTCGCTCGAAATCGGAAAAATACTGTAGCGCCAGCAGACCGGCATAGAGATAGTTCACGTCGTAGAGCGGATCGGTAAAGAAGAGCCGGTCGCGCGCCCAGTAGAGCGGCGTCTGCGGATCCTGCGCCAAGGCCGGATCGTAGCGCGCGAAGATTTTCACCGTCAGCGCGTTGAGATCGGCCGCAGTACGGATCGTGCCGTCGTCAACGCCGCGATAGATCGCGCTCTCCAGCTCGGTCTCTTCCGCCGAACCGAACACCTGAAAGGCCGCGTCCTTCAAAAAGTAGTCGAGATAATACGCGCGGGCCGAATCGCTCGAGGCCGTTCGATAGAGGTGATCGAGCAAGAGCAGCTCGTTGAAGAGCGCGAACGATTCGAACATGAACGCCGGTCCGCGATTGTATGCCGCAATCGGCTGATTGGCCGCCATAAAGTGCCGGTGCACCGCGTGCCCGGATTCGTGGGCGAGCGCGCGTACCGCGTTCACGTTGCCGTTGAATGCGCCGTAATAGACCGCCGACTCCGTCCCCAAAAACCCGAGCGAGAATCCGGTATTGTCGCAATGCTCGCCGGTGCAGATTTCCAGCCGGTTATTCTGCGCACCGAGCAACGCGGCGTAGGCGCCCGCATATTCGTCGCCCATCCCACGTTCGGCGGCGAGAATCACCGGGATGGCGTCGGAAATTCCGAGCGGCGCCGGCGAGTACGCCGCCTTCGGCGCGGCTTGGGCGACGCTTCGGTAGCGCGCCTGCGCCGGCGAGGCCGCCACGGCTGCCAGCGCGCGCTGCACCGAATCGACCGTCAGGCCCTTATCGAAGTACGACGCCTGCGCCGCGCCCGAGAACCCGCGCAGCCGTGCGACGCCGTTGCGCGCCGCCGCGATCGAGATCAGCAGCGCCGCGTAGGCGTTCTGATTTGCCGCGATCGTATCGCTCGATTTGCGGAACCGCTTATAGCTTGCGGCGGCCGCCGCGAGCACCGGCGCGACCGCGAGGTCAACGGCGCGCGATTGCGCCGCATTCAGACGATGGCTCCCGCGCGCCAGCGCATCGGCTAAGAGATACCGGTAGCGCACCAACTCCGGGCTTCGAGCAAGGCTCGCTACCGAAGCCGCTCCGAGCTGCGCCGCCGCATCGGACACGCGCGCGGTGATCCGGTCCTCGAGCGTTCCGAGCGCATCGTCGGCCTGAGCGTCGGCGATATCCCGATCGTCCTCTTGGGCTCGCAGATACACATAGATGTCGTGCCGTTCGAGCTCGACCAAGAGCGCGTCGTACTCCGCAAGCCACCCGCGCATCGCGTGCGCGCTGCGCGGGGTCGGCGATGCGATGAAGGCTCGCGCCCGGGCCGTCAACGTCGTGCGGCTCGACGCTTCGGCCGCCGCGCTCGCAAAGTAGCGCGCCTGATCGATCTGATAGCGGGGCATCGGCGCGGCGCCGATCGCGAGCGCCGCCGCCAGCAAACCGGCGAGCCGCCTCACGCTAGGCGTCCCGGAGCATCGCCTGCGCCGCGCGCTTGCCGGGAAAGCCGCTGACGCATCCGCCCGGATGGGCGCCCGAGCCGCAGAGATAGAGATTGGCAACCGGCGTACGCGTTGCAAAGCGGTCTTCGTAGATCTGCCCCTGCAGCAGCTCGCCGTGAAAAATGTGCCCGCCAACCAAACCGAAGCGCGCCTCTAAATCGGGCGCCGCCAAGACTTGGCGGTGTTCGATCGCCGCCGGAAGATTCGGCGCGTACCGCGCCAGAATCGCGACGATCTTATCGCCGGCCGCTTCGCGTTTTGCGGCGCTCCAGCCGTCGGCACGATCGTAGGGAAAGTACTGCGCGAAGATCGAGAGGATGTGTTTGCCGGCCGGTGCCAGCGACGGATCGGTCGGCGTCTGCAGAAAACATTCGATCAGCGGCTCGTCGCTCTCGCCGCCGGCAACCGCATCGGTATAGGCCTTCTGCAGATAATCGATCGTCGGCGCAACGTGAATCGTCGCACGATGGTGCGCCTGCGGCTGCGTGCCCGGACGGCACGTAAAGTTCGGCAGCTCGCCGAGCGCGAGATTCACCTTCAGCGATGGCCCGTCGCTCTTCCAGCCCTCCACCTTCGCAACGAACTCGTCGGAGAGCGCCGACCGGTCGACCAACTCGAGGAACGTGGTGCGCGGGTGCGCGTTCGATGCGACGCTCTTTGCCAGAACGCGTGCACCGTCGCCGAGCTCAACCCCACACGCGGCGCCGGCGTCGTCGAGCAGCACGCGCGACACCATAGCGTCGGGGAAGATCTCGGCGCCGTAGGACGCCGCCGCCGCCGCAAGCGAACCGGAGACCGCGCCCATGCCGCCGCGAACGAAGGCCCACGAGCCTTGCGAACCGAGCAGACGTCCGGCCAAATGATGCGCGAGCACGTATGCCGTTCCCGGATCGCGCGGCCCGAGATTGGTGCCGATCAAGCCGTCGTTCACGAGCTCGGCTTGGAGCACCGGCGTTGCGATGTAGCGCTCCACCAGCTCGGCCGCGGAGCCGCGCAGCAGCGCCTGCGTATCGGCATCGAAGCGCGTGAAGTCCGGATCTTCGTCTGAAAACGAATCGAAGAGCGCGCGCCCTAAGCGGTCGGTCCGTTCGACGTACGCGTCGAAGCCGGCAACGTCGCGCTCGTCGAAGGCCGCGATCTCACGCGCGTTGTTCGCATGATCGGTTCCGAGCAGCAGCGAGCGGCCGTCGAGCAGCGGCGTGAACGCGTACGGATCCTTGCGGTAATAGCTGAGGCCGCGTGCGCGCAAATCGAGCTCGTCGACGAGCCACGGATCGAGCAGGCTGCAGACGTACGAGGCCGTCGAGAGCGTGTAACCGGGCCAGATGTCGGTTTCGCTCACCGCTGCACCGCCGATCGCGGCGCGCCGTTCGAAAACGGCGACGCGCAACCCGGCTTTGGCCAATAACGCCGCGCACGCCAGGCCGTTATGGCCGGCGCCGACGATGACGGCGTCGTACGACTGCTTAGGGTGGAGTGAAGCGGTCAGCGATATGAGGGCCGCGAGGCGAAGCAATCCCGGCAATAGACCGGTTTGTCGCCGCGCGGGTTAAACGGAACCTCGGCCACGCCGCCGCACTGGCTGCACGTCGCGGTGAACATCTCGCGCGGACGCCCGCCGCCGCCACCCCCGGTGCGCTCGCCGCCGCCGCCCCCGCCGCCGTTTCCGCGCATCTGCTTGCGCGCTTGGCGGCAATCCGGGCAACGATTCGGCTTGTTCTGGAAACCCTTCTGCTCGTAAAAGCGTTGTTCGCCCGAACTGAAGACAAACTGGCGTCCACAGTCCACACAGTTGAGCATTTCATCTACGTACACGAAACGAGAAACTCCTTAGACTCTGCCGACGGTGTGGACTTGTAGCCCCGAGAAACCGAGAATCCGACCACGTGACGAGAGCAGCATTGTAGTCACCGATTCTGCGACCTCGGCGCGGCCGGTCCCTGCCGCCTTCTCCGCGTTATTTGATGTCATTTTGAGCGTCGGCGCGCACCCGTGTCATGGCGAGCGTAGGTGCGTAGCCGTGTCATCCTGAGCGTAGCGCCCGAAGGCGCGTAGCCGTGTCATCCTGAGCGTAGCGCCCGAAGGCGCGTAGTCGAAGGACGAACTCGAAGGGGGCAGCGCGAACCCAACCCGCGTGGCGGAGACCATTCCCGAGGTAATCGTGCCCGGCTCGGCCGCCGATTATCTCGAAGTGATGACGCGGGCGGTCTTCCAGGCAGGCGTGCGCTGGAAGCAGATCGCCGACAACTGGGATGCCTATCGCACGGCGTTCGAAGCATTCGATCCGGCGCGGGTCGCCGCGTACGGCGAGCTCGATCTCGATCGCGTGCTCGCCACGCCCGGCATTCTGCGCATGCCCACGAAAGTGCGCGCGACCGTTGCCAACGCCGCGGCCCTGCTCGATGCCGCGCGCGAGCACGGTTCGTTCGTGAAGTATCTGCGCGCCTTCGATGCCTACGAGCCGCTCGCGAAAGATTTCAAGCGCCGCTTCTCGCTGATGGGCGACATGAATGTTTGGTACTTTCTCTTTCGCACCGGCGAACCGGTGCCGCCGTTCGAATCGTGGGTCGCCACGATCCGCGGCGAGCATCCGCGCATGCGCGAGATGGTCGAGCTCGCGCGCAGCCAAGGCCGCTCGCCCGAACTCGCGGCGTCCTAAAACGCGCTACGGCGTGGGTGACGGCCGCACGCGCGGCGCCGGACGAATCAGGTAGAGGCCGAGGCTCGGCGCATAGTTGAGCTCGGGCACGATCTTGCCGTCGAGTCCGTGCTGCGCGAGTTCTTCCGGCGTCGTCGCGGCGACCCGCCCGCAGAAGAGCAGCGCTGGAACCACCGTCGCATCGCCGGGATCGAGCTCGTACCACGCCCCGCTCTTGGCGGTATGCGCGGTAATCGTCCAGCTCGGCGTCGCCGCGCCGCTCGCAAAGTGGTTCTTGAGCTCGTTGAGCGCCTGCGTCGCGAGATTCTGCACTGGCCCGGTGCACGTCGTCGAGGTGCGCACCGCAAAGGGTGCGGTCGGCGCGGTCGCCGGCAGTTTGTACACGCGGAACGACTCTTGCCCCGCCTGCTGCTGGCGCGCGACGAAGTAGAGCCCGACGGCCGGCATAAAGGTGAGCTGCGGCACGAAGAAGAGCGGACTGCTCGACGCGTAGAGTTTGCGCTGCGTCACGTCGTCGGCGCGCGCGATGTGCAGCGTCAAGCAGCCGGCGAGCGCGCGCAGCACTCGGGTGCCTTTCGGCGTGATCGAGAGCGCGTAGGTCGTGCCGAGACCGTGATAGGTTACCGTCGCGTCGGTCAGCGCCGGCGCCGCCATCGTCGCCGGATAGCCGGCCGCGGTGCGCGCCGCCTCGATCTGCGCGACGTAGGCTTTCAACTCGCCCGCCAACTGACGCGCGCTGCCGACGTTCTCATTGCTGCACGTCGCGGCGTTTGCACCGGCAACGAACGGATCGGCCGGCGGCGTCTGCGGCAGCGGTGAGAAGAGCGACCCGAATCCGCGCCCGCCGCCGGCGCCGCCCGGTCCACCTGGACCGCCTCCGGGTCCACCGGATCCACCCCCACCGCCGGGCCCTCCGCCACCGCCGAAACCGCGTCCCCCGCCGCGCGGCGAAAACGTCGATGCCGTCTGCGAGTTGCTCACGCCTTGTCCGAAGCGCGCCGAATACGTCACCGAATAGGTGCGCGGCGAGAGCGGGCGCGCGATGTTGGGAAGCAGATAGCCGCCGGCGGTCGTAAACGGCACCGCGTTCTCCGGACTGGAAAAGATGCCGCTGTAGGTGTTGGTGAGGTTCGTCGCCGCGAAGGTGACGGTGCCGCGCGTGAGCTGCGCGGTGACGCCCGCATCGAAGGTGGTATACGGCGGCAGATTATTCGGATTGTTCGTGCCCACGTGCTGCGCATCGGCGAGCCACTCCAAGATCGAATGCGGCGCCTTATAATCGAGCACCAGCCCCGCCCGCTGCAGCGGCACGTTCGGCAGCTGTTCGTTCGGAATCGTGATCGACCATGGGTTATCGAAAATGTAGCCCTCCGATGCCGCCTGCGCGCCGGTGAGATTGTAGAACGCCTGCGCCACCAAATTCCCGAACGTCGCATAGCCGGTCAGCTCGGCACCTTGGTAGAGCCGGTTCACGCCCGAGACCGGCGTCGTCATGTAGAGTTGCTGCGGCAGAAACGGCGTGCCCGGCGCCCCGTTGCAGCCGGCCGACGAGTTGTAGATCGCCGCGACCTCTTCCAGATAGAACGGCGGCAACTCGCCGAACTGGTTGAGCACCGTGCCGTTCACGTAGACGGGCAGCAACACGCCGTTCTGCACCTGGCGATAGAGCGTGAGCGAAACGTTGCCGCCGTGGAGCTGGTGGGTGTAGCTGAAGCGCAGGGAGTTCGACGAGCTGTTCGTCGGCTGCTGACCCGGCGCGTTGCCGTAGGCCACTTTTCCGTTACAATCGAAGCGCAGCGAGGCCGGATCGCTGAGAATCTGCGAGCGCCCTTGCGTTGCGGCCGCACCGCCGAGCGCAAACGAGCCGCTGTAGCTATCGCGTGAGGTCGGGCGCCAGGTGGCGCCGACGCTGGCGAGTTCCGAGAGTCCGGTATTGCCGGTCGCGCCGCTCACCCCGGCCGATCCCTGCAGCGTCAGCTTGTCGCTGGAATGAATCGTGTCGGTCGCCTGCGCCACGTTATACTGCGTGGTCTCGGCGCCGTTATAAAACTGCGCGGCCTGCGGCACCAGCGGCGTGGTAGTGAACTGCGACGAGGTGCCGTAGGCCTGAAACGAGATGGTATGCCGCTCCTGCGCCGGGAGCGTGGCGTTGAGCGAATAACCGCTCGAACGGGTATCGGTCGAAAAACCGTTCGGCGATGCCGCGCCGTTCACGTAGCGCGCCAACTCGTCGAGCAGGCTGCTCGAATCGAACGAGTAGATCGATGCCTGCAGCTGCGTTGCCCCGATCAGCGCCGTGTCCGAGAGCGAATAGAGCTGCACGTTCGAGTTATCGAAGTTGTTCGGGCCGTAGCCGCAGGGGAGCGTCGTCGCCGGGTCGCCGTTGTAGCGCAGACAGACGATATTGGTATCGCGGGTCGAGTTCATGAACATGCCGGTGAGCGAGTTGTTCTCGCCGAAGTCGTAGCGTGCGGTAAAGATGTTGCCGTTGATCGTGCTGTCGCCGTCGTGTTCGTAATCGAGCCCGCTCGCGTCGAGATAGACCTGCCCATCCACCAGACTCGGATAGAGCCGCTGCACCGTCTGCACCGCGAGGCCAAGTTTGCCATCCGATCCGGTCTCGCCGACCGAATAGTTGTAGCGCCCGTAGCTTCCCATAGAGGCCTGCAACTGCGTGATCCAGCTCAACGTCGGCTGCAACGTGCTGAAGTTCACCGAGCCGCCGAGGCCGCCCAGCGACGCGCCCATGTGCACCGACGCGCCTTGGAAGAGATCGGTCGCGAAGCCGCCGAGATTGCCGGCCGAGCCCGGCGCGTTGAGCGGAATGCCGTCGAGCGTGAGCTGCGTCTGCGAGGCATCGTGGCCCTCCAGCGAGATCGTCTGCGTCGCATCGCTATCGTCGCTCGAGGTTGAGATCGAAACGCCCGAGAGCTTGTTGAGCGCGTCGGCAAGATCGGTCGAGAGCCGGCGCTGCGGTGAGTTTTGGTCGATGCTCGTCGACGAGATCGTCACCGAGGCCTTGGCCGTGACTTCGCCGATCACTTTTAAGCCGCCGTTGGCCAGGGCCAACGAAAAGCTGACCGTCACCACCCGCCCGTCGAGCACTTCGAACGATGTCGAAGTTAAACTCGTGTAGCCGCGCTTGACGATACGCGCGCGATAGATGCCGTCGGGAACGTCGGTAAAGGTGACCTTGCCGTTCTTGCCGGTCAGCTCGGAGGTGATCACCGGTCCGTCGAGCAGAATGCGCGCCAGTTCCAGCGGCGCTTTGCTGGTCGCATCGGTCACGACGATATCGATCTCGCTCGAATCCGATTGCGCCGGCACGCGCTGCGTCAGCACGGCAACGAAGACCAGCAGAGCACTAAGCGCCGCGGCGCTTCGTCGCAACATCCGCCTGATTATAGGAAACGCGCGCGCGACGCGTCCTGAAGTTGGGCTGGGAACGGCTTAGATGGTGATGATAACGGCGGTGCCGTGACCCGGCGCGCTATCGATCGCGATGGCGCCGCCGGCGCGCTCGACGGCCCGTTTGGCAATCGCTAGGCCGAGGCCCGTGCCGGCAATCTCACCGCGCTGATCCCCGCGATAGAATCGCTCGAAAGCGTGCAGGCGCTCGGATTCGGACATGCCCGGGCCTTCGTCGCGGACGGTGATGGTCGCGTGGCCGTTGCTGCGCGCGGCGCGCAGATGAATCGGTGCTTCGGGCGCATACTTGAGCGCGTTCTCGATCACGTTCCACACGGCTTCGCCCAACTCGCCGCGATCGGCCTCGATCGTCTTCACGCCCTCCACGCTGTAATCGATCGTGCGGCGGTCGTCGAGCCGGCGCGCCGCATCGACCTGGCTACGCAGGAGCTCGGCAACGTCGATCTGCTCGAGTTGCGGCGGTGCTTCCGAATCGAGCCGGGCTAAGCGCATCAGCCGATCGATCAGCCCGCGCATGTGCTCTTTCTCGATCGCCATGGTCGCGAGAATCTGACGCGCGATCCGCGGCTCTTCGATCGCGCCCCGGCGCAGCACGTCGATGTAGCCGGCGATTACGGTGAGCGGCGTGCGCAGTTCGTGCGATGCATCGGCGGCGAACTGCCGCATCCGCTGCTCGGCGTGACGGCGATGATCGATCGCGGTCGCCACGCTCTCGACGGCATCGTTGAACGCGGCGGTGAGCGAGGCGATCTCGTCGCCGCCGGCCATCACGAAGCGGCGCTGGGTGTAATCGCCGTCGGCGAGCGCGCGCAGCGAATCGCTCACCTCGTTGATCGGGCGCAGCGACTGCGCAGCAAAGACGCGTCCGACGAACCACGAGATAAAGATGGCGGCCACCGCGATCGTCACGACGATGCGCCAATAGGGCACCAGCGAAACGAGCAGGAGCGGAAACGAGGGGCCAAAGCCGACGTAGCCGCCCTCAACATAGGTCAGCGAGACCGGCTCGAGCCGCGTCGGATCGGGCGGCATCGGCGGCAACGATCCTCCGCGGTCGGTGAGCACGTGCGTCACGCCGTGGGAGGAGCGAATCGTCGTGACTTGCGGCCCGCGCTGCGAGGGTGGAATAAAGTGCTGCATGCCGCCCGCGGCGAGCACGCCGGCGAGCGATCGCGGCCGCAGCGTCTTATCGCCGGCGAGATAGCGACCTTTGAGATCGTAGACGGTCACGCGCAGGCCGATGCCGCTGAGCGCGTTCACGATATCGGGCGCAGCTTGCGCGAGCGACTTCCCTTCGCGCCGATACTGATCGACCAGAATCCGCGCCTCTTCGTGTTTGGCGATCATCACGTCGCCCGAGAAGCGCCAGAGTTCGAAGACCAGCGCGATCGATGAAGCCAAAATAACGATCAGCACCGTGACGCCAAGCAGCACGGCATAGAGGGCAGAGAGTCGCGCTGCCAGTATCATTTTCGGTGGGGGCCGCTTATTGCGAGAGGCCGTAGCCCACGCCGCGGACGGTGCGAACGAACGAGCCAGGTTCGCCGGGGCGATCCACCTTCGCTCGCAGATAGGAAATGTAGGTCTCCACGATGTTGGGGCCGCCTTCGAAATCGTGTCCCCAGACGAGCTCGAGCAGATGATCTTTGCTGAAGACGCGGCGCGGTTCGCGCATGAAGACTTCGAGCAGGTCGAACTCGCGCTGGGTGAACTCGAGCACTTCTTTGCCGCGCCAGGATTCGCGGGTGGCCGGATTGATCGAGATATCGCGCCAGCGCAGCACGTTCTCTTCGATGAGCTGCGGACGCCGTAGCTTGGCCTGCAGGCGCGCGATAAGCTCCTCAAAGACGAAGGGCTTCACCAGGTAGTCATCGGCGCCGGAGCTGAGCGAGCGGACTTTATCTTCGGTACCGCCCTTGGCGGTGAGCATCACGATCGGGGCCTGGGTGATCTCGCGAAGACGCGGCAGCAGCGTGACGCCGTCGATCTTCGGCATCATGATGTCGAGGACGATCAGTTCGGGATCGAAGACCTTCACGAGCTCGAGGGCGGCTAGGCCATCGGTGGCCGTCCGCACCTCGTAGCCCTCGCGGGAGAGTCCGAGTTCCAACATCTCCCGCACCATGCGGTCGTCATCGATAACCGCAACGCGGGCATTGGGCATAGCAAGCATTTCTACGCTGCATCGTCCGTTCTCACCCTTGGAGCTTGCTGAACGGCGCTCTTTATGCGGCTCGGGCGGCGGCCGGCCAGCGCTCGAGTCGCTGACCCGAAACGAGCGCGGCGGGGCCGAGAGCTTCAAGGGGATGGGCCACGATACGGACGCCGCGCCGAGCGACAGCAGCCGTCAAGGCACCGTCGGGAACCCAGTGGGCGAAGAGGTGAACCTCGCTTGCGCCGGTAGAGTCAGCGAGCGTCGCGACCACCTCGGCGAGCGAGCATTCCGCCTGGCGCAGAAGATTGCGGACGACCTCTGCGTGGAACCGCGGGCCAGTCCACTTCGCGGCCGTGATCAGAACTCGCGAAACTTGGCCGAGTTGCGCTGCCTCGAAGTCGATCAGTGCCGCCTCGACCTGTCCGGCGAGCCCGAAGTCCGGTTGAGCATGGAGGGTAGCCCCGGTGATCGAGGCCGCTGGCCCCGCCGTTAGGACCGCGCCTGCTCCAATGAAATACTCGTCCATGTCGCGATTTTGGCATGGGCGAGTGCCAACTGGGTGGCCCTCGACTCAGAGCGCACCTGTTTCAGAGCTACCCAAATTGGCGGCGAGGGCACGGCTAGTGCCCGAAATGGACCTGCATGAAATGCAACGGCCCTCCGGCCTTCTCCACGGTTTCGGCCGAGCGTGCACAGCCGTCGGAGCGAACATAACAACCTTTACTCACGGCGCTTGGTCCGATTCGTTCCTCAGATTAGCTTCATTTGTTGCGCCCTACGTATTGCTTCCGCTCGGCCGTGGCATCCAAGCTTAGAAATCGCGTTAGCGATGTGCGCGCGCACCGTGTAAATGCTGCGCTCTCCGCGCTCCGCGATCTCCTTTGGAACCAGACCCTCAGCCAAGAGACGCAAGACCGATACTTCTGCTGACGTTAGTTCCCAGTACCTAGACGCCTCCGTCGCAGTGCTTCTTACGTTTCCCTTTACGGCCGATAACAGACGAGCTACGTCTCCATATCCTAGCGTGCTTAGCCCCTCAATGGCTTCGCCGATTCTGCGCGTTCCAGCATCGCCTCCATATCGAAGCCGCAGTATAAGTCCATCAACGGCTTTCATAGCTAAGGCAATCACCGCATCGTTCGTTTTCCGCAGGCCCCGCAAGATGCGGTCAGCATGGGCTCGCCTCCCATTTATTGCCTCGGACAAGGCGCATAACGCCTTTGAAATCGCCATAGTCCGAATTCGAAACGTTCCAGCTACGGTTATCGAAGCCAACGACTCTAGCATCTCTTTTGCGATCTTTGCCGATTTTTCGTGTTGTCCATCGCACGCCAAAAACAGCGCGTAATGACTTCCGCAAAAACTGCGATCGACTTCAAACCTTAATTCCGTCCAGCAAGTCGCGACCAGCTGTTGAGCCTCGCAGAATCGCCCCTCCCACCCTAGCCTCATCGAACGAAACAGTACTATGTATCGAGTTGTTAACTCGTCACCTTTTAGCGCGGAAAGTCGTTGCTCAATGTCTACGCTTCTCTCCACTTCCCCCCGGCGCATTCTTGCGCTCAGTGTTTGAAGCAACGCAGTGCGCAGGGCAAAGGTATCCCCACCTTTTACCGCGGCCTCAGCAGCCGCTTCGGCATAATGGAGCTGCCTCGCGACGTCGTCAGTTTCGTGAAGCGCTAAATTAGAAAGTACCGCGTTAGCACGACTGGCTATGCTGTAAAGGTGAAGCTCCGAGGCCAACTCACTCGACTGCAGAAGTACTTCAACAGCCTCTGAGGCCATTGCCAAATGGTGAAAGGCGATCCCAATGTGTTGAAGTGACTTGGCGCGCACCGCATCCGAATCGACCTCAGTCATAAGCGATTTAGCTTGGAGAATGGCCTCGCGCGCCCTCTGATGTTCTCCAGCTACGGCGCTTTGCCCGGCAATGAGTGAAAATGCCTCTAAGCGGTGTGCCAGAGTCTGTTCGCAGTCATTACCAACTATAAGCAATGCTGACGTCACATCTTGACCTTGATTAGCCAACAGCGACGCAAGACGAAGGCTCGTCGTCGCCATGAGATCCCGATTTTCGGACCCTGCGAGAGCGCGACGGTAGAGCGATTCAGCCCTAGCAAACTTGCCTGCCGTCGCCTGAAGCGCACCCTGCAGCGCTAACATAGTCGGGTTGTCGCGGCGACGTTTTTCATCCACGGCTTCGATTGCGCGAGCGACGACATCGCTACGGGCTCGTTCTAGCAGATCGAATCCGTGTCGTTCCAGCAGTCGCACCACCTCGGGCGCCGCCTCCGCAGCAATATACGAGACGATAGCGTGTTCAACATTGCCGCTTTCTTCGAGTGCTCGTGCAGCGCGCTCATGGATGAGCTCCTGCGAGCGTTTACCAGCCAACGCGCTCTGATGCCTTAGGAACTCACGAAAAAGCTCATGACATTGGTAGATTCTCGGTGATTCCTCGTAAATGAATGCTGTGCGCTCGCGCAGCTGCTCGATAATCGTGAAAGCCCGATCAAACCCGGCGCGCTCAAGTACTCGCAAGTCAATGGACGGTAGTGTGATTGCCACTTTCAGGAGTGCGCGTTCGTCCTCATCGAGATCGGCATAAACCTGCTCGGCAAGAAGCCGATAGATTAGTTCACGAGTGGTTGCAGAGACGTTGCGAAGGTCCGCCGAGCGCATCGATGTGCGTAGGGCGAAGCTCACCGCCGCCGGCCAGCCCTCCGTCAATCGAAGAATATCGGCAAGCTCCTCGTCACGCATAGTCAATCCAAGGCGCTCTGCCGCTTCATAGGTCTCCCCTCGTGAAAACGCCAGGTCCCTCTCATTGATCGCTAAATCGGCATCGCCATAAGTCAGCCACGTTCCAACCGGGAGGCCCAGCGTTGATCGCGAAGCCAGAATCCACCGAGTATTCTCTTTGGTCTGCTCGATAAGCGAAGTGAGGAACTGTGCGACCTGAGGATCTCCTTCCGCAAGGTGCACGTCGTCGACCGCGACGACCCCCGTGAACGATTCGAGATGAGAATACATCCAACGCGCCAAATCAGCACCGCGATTCGCGGACGACGTATTGCGCTCGTACGCCCCCGCGAGTGCCTCAATCGCGTGAGGCGCATGATCAGCGAATGCCTCCGCGAAGCCGCGTAGAAATCCGAGCAGCGTCGAATGGTCCGAACGTAGCGAAAAACATACCTTATGCTCAACTAACGAGCCGAGATATTGGCGTAGCGCGACCGACTTTCCGTAACCAGCTGGAGCGATCAGCAACGTTATGGGATAGTTCGCAGCTACAGCCAGCCGCTCTGCAACGCGCGATCGCTCTATCGGTGCCGAGGCATCGATCGCACTATGTGTCCGGAGCAGGCTTCCTGACATTTCCCTTTCCAATCCGCTGACTCAAAAAGTAGGCTAATAACTCACCTTCCCAATGCAGGCGTGGCGCGAGCCATGAGCGCTGAGCCGCGCAGCTAATTTCTCCGAGTTCTAGCACGAGACTTGCCTCGGATGCATCAACCTGCTTGTACGCGTAATACCCCCGCAGCCCGGCCGTGAAATTATCCGGCTGGAAGCCGTACGGCCAGTACGCGCCGTAAAGCCTTCGCCAGGCCACCGCTGCCGCAACATCGCGCTTGTGCGCGTACCCAATCGAGGCGCTGCTGGCACACGGCGGATTCGATCCGTCGAAGTGAATGAAGACCGCAGCCTTCACTTTATACTGCCCCGAGAAATCCGCCGGCAATCGCGCCACCGTTATGCCGTGAGCACGCAAAATCTTCGTCGCGGCGTTGGCGGCGATCGGCGTCCATTCGCGCTCACCTGCCGCACCGAGGTTGCAATGATGTTGCGGGAAACGCGCGCAACTCGCCGGCCGCCCTTCGTGCCCGGCCGAGATCAGCACGTCGTATTGTAAAATCGCAGCCGCGAGAATCAGATGGAGCATTCAGCCGAAGTCCTTACCAGCCGCCCGAAGCGCCCCCACCTCCGAAGCCGCCGCCGCCCGCGGAAAAACCGCCACCGCTAAAATCGCCACCGCCGCCTCCGAACGAGGTGCCACCGCCAACGATTACGCCGCCGCCCCACATCGGCCAGCGCTTCATGTCGCGTTTGGCCCCGACCGAGCCTTCGCGCATCACCAGATAGCCATAGCGAATGGTGCCGATCACTTGCAGCACGATCACGATCGCCAGGAAGCCGAAGCCGAGCGCGATGACGATGATCATCAGCACCGCCACACCGGTGTTCATCGTCGAGCCTTCTTCTGCCGCTGCCGGGGGCGGCGTGACGCCCTTGTACGCCGGCGTCACCGTGGTCAGCATCGCCGCGACGCCGCTCGAAACCGCGCCGTCGGCGTCGCCGGCTTTCATCCGCGGCACGATGTCATCTTCGATGATCCGATGCGAATCGGCATCGGTCAGCGAGCTCTCCAAGCCGTAGCCGACCTCGATGCGCACCTTATGATCGGCCATGAAGAGAAAGAGCACGGCGCCGTCGTCCTTGCCCTTTCGCCCCACCTTCCAATGATCGGCAGTCTCGCCCGTCCAGGTCTCCAGCGGAACGTCGCCGGTGCTCTTATCAATATAAACGATGATCTGATGCCCGGTGGATTTTTCGTAGGCTTGCAGCTCGTTTTCGATTTTCGTGCGCGCGTCGCTCGAAAGCGCGCCGGCGTTGTCGGTCACGTAATGATTTGGCGTTGGGGGGAACGTTGAAGTCGGCCGCGGCCAGCAGCACCGTCAGCGCAAGCGCGATCATTGCGCTGCCTCCGCGCGGAAATGCGCGTGCAGCGCCTCGCCCAATCGTCCGACCGCATAGATAATCCCCGGCGCCACCTCTCCGCGCGCGAAGTACGGCCGGCTGCCTTCGACGGTCGCGTTCCAGAAGGCATCGCCGACCCGTTCGTGCAGCGCGCGATCGCCGATCACGGCAAAGCGCCGTGCCTTCGGCGCCACCAAAATCAGCGCCGCATTTTCGTGCTCGTGACGGTGCAAGCCGATCGCGCCGAACTCACGCTGTGCACGCTCGAACGCGTCCACGTCGGCATCTGGGATCACCCGCACCGCAATCCGCCCGGTGGTGCCGTCTTCGGCCTCGGCGATGGCGCGAGCGATCTGCGCCCGCTGCGCGCGGGTCACGGACTAAAGTTCACCACCGGCGCCTTCTCGGCACCGGGCTGCGCCTGGAAGTACGGCTTCTCGTTGAACCGGCCGCCGAAGATGCCGGCGATGGTTACGGTCGGGAAGGTGTCGCGCTTGGTATTGAAATCGCGCGCGACGTCATTATACTTTTTGCGTTCGAAGGCGATCCGGTTCTCGGTGCCCTCAAGCTGCGCTTGCAGCGTCTGGAAGTTCTCGGTCGCGCGCAGCTGGGGATAGTTCTCGACCACTGCCAGTAAACGCGAGAGCGCTGAGCCGAGCTGGTCTTGCGCGGCGGCATACTTTGCGAAGTCCTGCGGATTGTTGATCGCGTTCTGCACGACTTGTGGCGAAATCTGACCGACGCTCGCGCGCGCCTTCGCCACCGCCTCATACGTGCTCGATTCAAAGTTCGCCGCACCTTTCACGGTCGCGACGAGATTGGGGACTAAGTCGGCGCGCCGCTGATAGACGTTCTGCACTTGTCCCCACTGGGCGTCGACCGCCTGACTCAGCGTGACGAGTGAGTTGTAGGTCGCGGCAACCCAGAAGCCGGCGATCACCACGATCGCGATAATCACGATCGGGCCGACGTACGAAGGACGTTGTTGCATAGCGGGGCAAATGCGCCGTTATGCGGCCCACCCCTCTCTCGACCGCCCTTTTCGGGCGCGTGCTGCTCGCCGCCATCCCGTTCGCCGCGCTCACCGTTGCGATTCCGCTCGTCAACCGCATCGAGCCGCGCATCTTCGGCATGCCGTTTCTGCTGGGCTGGATTCTGGCGTGGATTCTGGCAGCGCCGGCATTTCTCTGGGTCGCCGGAAAGCTGGAGACGCGCCCGTGAGCGGCGCTCCCGTCGCGCTCACCATCGTCGCGATCGTCGTCTTCGGCACCATCGTCTTCGCGCTGCTCGGCGTTCGGCGCATCAAGATGGATCCGCAGCAGTTCATCGTCGGCGGACGCTCCTTCGGCACCATCTTTCTCTGGGTGCTGCTCGCCGGCGAAATCTACACTACGTTCACCTTCCTCGGCATCGCCGGGCTTTCATATTCGCAAGGCGCGCCGGCGTATTATACGCTGGCCTACGGCACGTGCGGCTACATCATCGGCTACTTTCTTACCCCCGCAATCTGGCGCGTCGGCAAGGAACACAATCTCCTCACGGGCCCCGATTTCTTCGAGAACCGCTACAAGAGCCGCGCGCTCGGCGTTTCGATTGCAGTACTGCAGTTTCTGATGATCGTGCCCTACGTGGCGCTGCAGCTCAGCGGACTGCAAATTTTGCTGCGAATCGCCGGCTACGGCGCCTACGACGCGACCGTTTCAGTCTGCGTCGGGTTCATCGTGCTCGCGCTCTTCGTCTTCAGCTCGGGCCTGCGCGGCACGGCCTGGGCGAGCATCGTGAAAGATCTCTTCGTGCTCGGCGCCGTCGCATTTGCCGGCATCGCCATTCCGATGCACTTCTTCGGCTCGCCGGCCGCGATGTTCGATCGCGTTGTGCAGACGCATCCGCAGATGCTCGTGCTCGCACCGCCCGGGGTCTTTCACGGAACTACCTGGTTCGTCTCGACCGTGGTTCTGACGTCGATCGGCTACTTCATGGGTCCGCAGAACTACAATGCGATCTACAGCGCGCGCGATGCGCAGACACTGCGCCGCAACGCGATGCTCTTGCCCTTCTATCAGGTCTTTCTGGTGCTCATGATCTTTGCCGGGCTCTCCGCTGCGCTCGTCGTTCCGGGGCTCAAAGGCACCGCCGTGGACCAGTCGTTTCTCTTGGTCACGCAGCATAGCTACCCGTCGTGGATTCTGGGGTTGATCTGCTCGGCCGGGGCGCTCGCCGCACTCGTTCCGGCATCGGCGCTGCTGCTCGGGGCCGCGAGCGTCATCACCAAGAACGTCGCCGGCGACGTCTTTAACCTGGCGACCAGCGATGCGTCGCGCACGCGCCTCACCCGCATCCTCGTGCTCGTCGTCGCGCTGCTTGCGCTCGGCGTCTGGCTCGTAGCGCAGCGCACGGTCGTCGAGATGCTGCTGCTCTACTACAACGGCATCACGCAGTTCGCACCCGGTGTGATGGCGACGTTCCTTTGGCGACGCGCGAACGCGTGGGGTGTCGCTGCGGGCATCGCCACGGGCCTCGCGGTTGCGGTTCCACTCGCTGCGGTCAACGCTGCCCCGCTCGGCATCAATCCCGGCTTCGTCGGCCTCGCGGCAAACGTCGCGGTGCTCATCGTCGTCTCGCTCGCCGTGCCGGCCAAAGAGTCAAAAGGTCTTGCCTAGAACCTACAGCAGCATCTTGAAGAATGCGAGCGGCTTTTCAGCATTGATCTCCGAGCTTCGAGGATAGTGAACATTTTGAACGCCACACTTTTCTTAGCTGACGCCGCTCAGGTTTCAACCGACGGCAAGCTTCACGCGCTCGGAATCGGCTGGACGCAAACGAGCAGCCCGCTCACGGCGCCATCCGCTGTGGCTTTTGTGTTGCACGTGCCGTGGGATGAAACGAACCGGAAGATTACCTGGTCGCTCGATCTTTTAGACGCCGACGGTAACCCGGTGATCTTGCCCGGCGCTGCGGACGCCCTTCACGGCATTCATATCGAGAACGAGATCGAGGTCGGTCGTCCGCCCGGCGTGAAGCCGGGGTCGGCGATGAACGTCCCCTTTGCGGTGAACATCGCCCCGATGCCGCTGGCGGCCGATCGGACCTACGTTTGGGTTCTGAAGGTCGGTAATCGCGAATGGAGAGCGCCGTTCGCAACCCGACCGGAGCCGCCGTCCGCGCAATCATAGCCCTCTTGGTGCGGTTTGATAAGATGATTTCGAGGCTCCCAAGGGCCCTTTGGCAACGACGAGTGTTGTCAGAGGGCCTTCTTGTTTATTGAGTGGCTCCGGCGGGGTGCGCGCGATGGAGACCGAAGTCTCGCGCCAGCCTTTCCCTACAGGCTCGGAGGTTCACATGACCCCGTTTCACCGTAGCCGCGCGCCCGTCACCGTCGCCGTCGGAGCGATGCTCGTGGCTTGCGGCGGCCCAACCACCATGCTGGACGCGAACGAATTCGCCGGCGCGCGCACCCCCCAGCCAAGAAGCATGACCTTTGAATACACCGGCGCTGAACAGTCGTTCGTCGTTCCGCACGGCGTCACGCAGATCACGGTTACGGTCAGCGGCGCAACCGGCGGCGGCACAGGCCCGCACATGATGGGCGGCAAAGGCGGCTCGGTCACCGCGACGATATCCGTTACGCCCCGCGAGAAGTTGGCCATCTTCGTCGGCGGCAGAGGCGCCCCAAGCAGCGCGAGCGGTGGCGGAGGCTTCAACGGCGGCGGAACCGGCGGGCAGCCCGGCATGGGAAGTTCGACCGTCGGCAACGGTGGCGGCGGCGCGTCGGACGTGCGTGAAGGGGGCGACGCTCTGTCAAATCGCATCCTGGTCGCCGGAGGCGGAGGAGGCGCCGGCGGTTTTTCCGGCTACTTCGCCGGTGAGGGCGGAGCCGGCGGCGGCCTCACCGGAAAAAGAGGCGGATTTCGTCATGCCGATGGCGGTCCGAGCGGCTCCGGCGGATACGGCGGCACGCAAACGTCGGGCGGCAAAGGCGGCCCCGGCGTACACCGCAGCAGCTTTCCCGTTTCCGCTCACGGTAAGCGCGGCCAACTCGGCGTCGGCGGGGCCGGCGGCGGCAATGATAATAGCGGGAACGGCGGCGGCGGCGGCGGCGGTGGTTATTACGGCGGCGGCGGCGGAAGCGCCGGCACCTTAAGCACCAGCGGAGTCGGCGGCGGAGGCGGTGGCGGCGGCGGTTCTGCCTACGTCGAGCCCGGCGCCACTGGGGTTACGGATCGTCGCGGAGCGGCGAAGCGCGGTGACGGCGAGATCTTCATCATGTGGAACTAGCGAACGCCGCGCCGGCTGCGAATTAAATCTCCAACATCTAGCGCTGCAGCCTCAACAGCAGGTTGCGCTTCACGTCCGGCCACTCGTGCGCAAGAATGCTATACATCACCGAATCGCGCACGCTGCCGTCGCGCCGCACCTGATGGTGGCGTATCACCCCGTCCTTTTTGGCGCCGAGCCTTTCGATCGCGCCTTGCGATCGGAAATTAAAATTATCGGTTCGTAACCCCACGACGCGGCACCCCAACACTTCGAACGCATGGCTCATCAACAGCAGCTTGCATGCCGGATTCACGTGCGTTCCCTGCGCCCGCTGCGCATACCACGTGTAACCGATCTCGACCCGATCGGCCTCCTCCACGATATCGTGATAGCGCGTGCTCCCCACCACCGCGCCGGTCGCTGCATCGAGCACGGCCCACGGCAGCATCACCCGCTGTGCCAACCCCTCGAGCGCCGCGTCGACGTACCGCTCCACGCCGTCCGGCTCGGGAACCGTCGTATACCAGAGATTCCAAAGCTCGCCGTCGCGCGCCGCCTCGCGCAGACCGGCTGCGTGCTCGCGCGCGAGCGGTTCGAGACGCACACCGTAACCCGCGAGCGTCATCGGTTCGATCGCGTTCATCGTAATCGTGCCGGTTAGAGCGTGAAGACATAGAGCGTGCCGCCGAGCGGGATGCGACGAAACATCGGTGCAACTTTTTTGCCGCCCCAGAACGGGGCAACGCCGCCATACCCTGCCTGGACGGCGATATACTGCTTTCCATCGACGCGATAGGTGACGGGCTGGCCGATAAATCCCGAGCGTGCGTGGAACGTCCAGAGTATCGCGCCGGTTCGCGCGTTGAAGGCATAAAACTTCTGATCGGGGGTTCCGCTGAAGACCAGACCGCCGGTTGAGAGCGTGCCGTCCGTCCACGGATACTTCGTCTCTTTCGTCCAGGCACGCTTTCCCGTTGTAACATCGAAGGCTTGTAGCGCACCCCAGCCATAGGCGCCGGGCATCGGCAACACCGCGAAGCCCTCGTCGAGCGCCGCCGCCCCCTTGTGCACCACCTTCGGTGGTTCCTCGCCGGCAAGCTTCATGCAGGTGCGCATCGTCGGCACGAACGTGTAGTTCGTCGTCGGATCGAGTGCGAACGACCACCAGTTATCGCCGCCGAAGAAAGCCGGACAGGCGACGATCGACTGACCGATCTGCGGTTTAAGCGCGGCATTCACCGTGCCTGTGCGAAGAACGCGATCGTACCCGGTCACCGCCGTCGCCGCGGTGTATCGCTTCATATAGAGGAGCGAGCCGTTCGTTCGATCGAGCAGATAGAGCCAACCGTTGCGCGCCGCTTGAAACAAAACGTGCCGCGACTGCCCGCGTATGGTCAGGTCGGCGAGCAAAGGGGTTGCAGTGGCGTCGTAATCCCACGGATCGTTCGGTGTCTGTTGAAAGTACCACCGCAGCTTCCCGGTATCCGCGTCGAGTGCAAGGATGGAGTCGGTATATAGGTTGATTCCCGGCCGCTCCAGCCAAAGCCAGGGCGACGGATTGCTCGTTCCGACGAAAATTAGATTCGTTGTGGGATCGTAACTCGGCGTCATCCACGGACAGCCGCCGCCCCGTTGGTACGCGTTCGCCGACCAGGTGTCCCCGCCGGGTTGACCGGGCGCGGGTACGGTGTAAAACCGCCAGCGCTCGGCGCCGGTCGCCGCGTCGAGCGCAACGAGAAATCCCCGCCGCCCGTACTCACCGCACGCGATCCCGGTGACGATCTTCCCGTTCACCGCAAGCGGCGCCGCGGTCATGGCGTAGCCGACGCCGGGCGGTGTCACGGCACGATCCCAAACGATCTTGCCATTTCGCGCATCGAGTGCCAGCACGTGGTCGTCCAAGGTCGCTAAATAGGCGTTGTTGCCGTAGAGAGCGACGCCGCGATTAACCATGTCGCAGCAGACCGTACGCAGCGCGACTTTGGGAATCTCGCGATCGTATTCCCAGAGCTTCGCGCCGTTCACCGCATCGATCGCGTAGACCCGATCGAGCGGCGTCGTGACGATCATGGTGCGACCATTGACGATCGGCGGCGCCTCGTACCCCTCGGGGATCGATACTTCGTGCGTGAAGGCGACGTGAAGCCGGTTGACGTTGGAGGCGTTGATCTGGACGAACGGAGCATGCGCGTGCCCGTCGTACGTGCGTAAGTACATCAGCCATCCGTCGTCGTGTGCGGCACCTCGAAGCCGCGCATCCGTCACTGGCTGCCACGGCACGGCCGGGGTGCATGCGGCGAGCAAAACCAAAACGAGCGTAACGAAAGCGCTCTTCAATGGCCCATCAACGCTTTCGATGCGGCGGCGTCGGTAGCGGAGAGCGCTCTTTTGCCGGGCACGTTTCCGTGCGCCTTCAGCAAAAAGGCCATGATCTCCAAATATTCGCGCGGTTTCAGACCGGCGGCGTTTCCGGCCGGCATGTGGGCCGTCATATAACCCCATACGTAAGTGACGCTCTCCCACTGCACGTTGCTCGCGTCGCCTGCGAGCGCCGGCCCAAAGTTGCCTTCGAGTCGAGCGCCGTGACACTCCGCGCAGTTTTCGTAAAAGAGAGTTTGGCCCTTCGTGGCCTGGTCATCGGTAAATGACGGGGGACGCGGCACGAGCAGCGCGAGGAATACCGCAATAAACGCGATTCGCATCAGGACGCCGGAGGCTCGGGACCGTTTGTATCGTCGCCCGCGGTACCGATGCGCCGAACGAAGAGCACCAGCGCGCCGAGGCCGCAGAGCCAGGCGATAAAACCTTCCGCAACTGGTCCGGTGTGTGCCAGCGAAAAGCCGCCCGCATTTGGGCCGTCGGGAATGTTGCCGTGCGTCTGCATGAAGTTCACGTAGTGCGCGATATCGTCGACGTCGCTCGCACTCAGCACGTCGGGGCCAAAGCGTGGCATCACGCCGGGGCCGGCCCGAATCGCCTCGCCCACTTGAAAAACGGTCGCCGTCGCGAGCGACGGTGCGACGTTGTCGGCCCCAACGGATGCCCCGTTCCCCGCAGCGCCGTGGCACTGCGCGCAGTTTTCTGCAAAGAGCTCGCGTCCCCGGCGCAGATTCCCCGGCATGATCAACGGCAGCTCCGAGGGCGGTGGTTGTGGAGAAAACGTCAGAATGTATGCGACCAACGCCGCGATTTGAACCTCGGTGAAGCGTGGCGCTCGCGGGATTTCGTTCACGTTCGGCGCGCTGGCAGGCATACGGCCGCTATCGAGCATGAAGTGAACGTCGACGGCGGGACGCCCGATCAGCGACGGGGCGACGTTTGAACCCTGGCCGCGGTCACCGTGACACGACGAACAGTAGGTCGCGTACAGCTTCGGGCCCCGATCCGAAGCCGCTGCGACAGCCGGCGATAGCGCGAAAAACACGAAGGCGGCCATCGCGAACTTCATCGTATCAAATCTTTTACCCGTCCCTTTATCGGGTACACTACACCCACAGCGATGGTGCAGCACGTTCTCGCAGCGTTGGTCACGCTTCTGGCATTCGCCGGATGCACCCCCGCGACGTACGAAACCAACGGCGCTGGTCCCGGCCAAGGCTCGCCGGTCGGGGGCGAGCGAGAGGCTGGTTCACTCATCTTCGCTGCAAATTGTCAAACCTGCCACGGTGCCGCAGGCATCGGCGGCGCGGTCGGCCCTTCGCTGCGTGGCGAGTCGCAAAGAATGACCTACGGCGGCCTCGTCTCATGGATCGAGGATCCGGAACCCCCGATGCCGGTGCTTTATCCCAAATTTCTTACTGAATCGGAAGTACGGGACGTCGCGGCGTACGTCGGCTCGCTGTAAACGATCCGCGAGCGTGGCGAGGGGAAATCCCGGGTAGAATTCTCGGTAGCCTTGCCAACGTGAAAGGATACGAAATTGATAAAAAATGTCTTGATTGCGGCAGTCGCCGCCCTCGGCTTCACGCTCACCTCGGCGCCGGCCCTCGCGTATGTCTACGTGCAGATCGGGCCGCCCGCTCCCATCGTTGAAACGGTCCCGGCACGGCCGGGGAGCGGCTACGTATGGGTTCCCGGCTACTACCGTTGGGACGGAGGCCGCTACGTCTGGGTGCACGGCACCTACGTCCGTCACGCCGGTGCATGGTGCGGCGGCCATTGGCATCACAATCACCACGGGTACTACTGGACCGAAGGGCGTTGGTGCTAACGCAACGCCCGTAGCCGGGCGCGTCGGATGAGGTCGTGTGCCGATCGCAGAATCCTCGCGCGCGATGGCACACGACGACAAACGCGAGGACGACAGCGTCTCTCGGATCGTGCGCGGAGTCCGGCTCGATCTCACCATTGCGGTCTGCGCGCTCCTGATCTCGACCCTGGCGGCCGGGGCATCCTGGTGGCAGGCGCGCGTCCTCCAAACGCAGACGCTCGTCTTGCAGGAGCAGCTCGGTGCGCAGGTCTGGCCCTACGTCTCCGTGACCGAAGGTATCAACCGCGACACGGTGCAGATCACCATTGCCAACGACGGGCTCGGTCCGGCAATCCTCCGCAGCCTCTCGGCGTTCGTCGACGGTAAGCCGCAGCCGAGTTTCATCGCGTTACTGCATTCGGTGCTCGGCGAGCACATCGTTGCCCGCACGCCGCACGGCCAGAAGCTCGGCTTTACTCTCAACAGCGCGCAAACGGGCTCGGTGATTCGCCCCGGCGATCGGAGCCTCGGTTTCTCCTTCACCAGCGAACGTTTTGCGAAGACGTTTCTCCAAGCGTACCGCCGGTTGACCTTCCGCATTTGCTACTGCGCGATCGTACCCGGCAAATGCTGGCGCAGCGATTCGGGCACCAGCGAGCCGGCGCGCGTGGCGTCGTGTCCCGAGATCCCGCACGACCTCTTGCACTCCGCGGCCATCGACGAGATCATGAAACGCGACTTCTAACCGACGCGAAAGGAACGATCGTGAAGACTCCATTGCTCCTCGCTCTCGCCGTAGCGATCGGCATCGCCGCGCCGGTCGCGCCAGCCCGCGCGCAGACGGCACAGGCGCAGGCGCCCGCCACACCCGAACAGTTGGCCGCAATCACCCAGCGGGGCAGAGCGCTCGAGGCCTACGATCAAGCGGCCTGGCACGGCACCGATGCTGCGCAGGCCGTTAGCGGCAACGATACGACCGGCTTGCAATACTATATCGCGCGCAAAACCGGCACCGGGTGGGCGGTCGATTTTGGAAAACTCGATTCGGCCGGAACGGCGTTTCTCACGACGCTCGAAGCGGTGAGTACCGACGGCGAGCACTTCACGGCGACGCGCCTGGTTCCCACGCGCAGCGATACGGGATTTCTGCCGGCGGCGGCGCACGCGATCGCGCTCACACAAGCAAGTTTCAAGCCGGTCTCCGGGTTTCGCTATAACGTTGCCGTGCTTCCCAATGCCGACGGCACGATGTACGTCTATCTCTATCCCGCGCAGACCGACGCCGGCATCTTCCCGATCGGGGGCGACGAGCGCTTTACGGTTTCGGCCGACGGTTCGAAGATACTCGAAAGCCACCGCATGCATATCGGCGTTCTCGCGCAGCCGGTCGGTGCAAGCCTTCCAAACGGCGCCCAACTCCGCGCCGGTTTTCATACGGTCGTTGTCGAGAACGTACCGCAAGATACCGACGTCTTCCACGTCCTCGCGAGAAGGCCGTCGATTCCCGATTACGTCGATGCGCAGGGGCAGCTCTACGTGATCAACGTTGACGGCTCGATCGACTACAAAGGCCCCGCGCCGACCAAGTCGTAATCGCTCGAAAAGCAAACAAAGAGGCCCCGCGTTATGCGGGGCCTCTTCGCACTACAGGTCTTCGGGGTTGATGCCCTTCAGCCGGTCGTACTGGGTCTTCTTCGGAACGGCGTGCGGGCTGAGCGCCTCTTCGTAGTCGCCCTCGTAGTGAACGGTGAGCGGTTCGCGGTTGCGTTCGTAGGCCGTCACGAGCCGGCTCATGCCGTCGCCGTTTCCGCCCATCACCTCCGCGAGCGCCGCGTCGTCGGCCGTCATGGTATACGGCATCTCGTACTCGTGACGCGGGCGACCGTCGTCGTCCACGTCCTGATCCTGCGGAACGATGTCAACGTTGCGATAACGTGACATGCCGGTGCCGGCCGGTATGAGCTTACCGATGATCACGTTCTCCTTCAGGCCGAGCAGCGGATCGTATTTGCCCTTGATCGCCGCATCGGTGAGCACGCGCGTCGTCTCTTGGAAGCTCGCTGCCGACAAGAACGACTCGGTGGCCAGCGACGCCTTGGTGACGCCGAGGAGCACCGGATTTGCCGTCGCCGGCTCCTTTGAGGCGCTCTTCATCCGTTCGTTGGCTTCGTGGAACTGCGCCGCCTCGATCAACTGACCGGGCAGCATCGGCGTATCGCCGCCTTCGACGATCTTCACCTTGCGCAGCATCGAGCGAACGATCACTTCGATGTGCTTGTCGTTGATGTCGACGCCCTGTGACCGGTAGACCTTTTGCACTTCCTGAACGAGATAGTTCTGCAACGCAGTCTCGCCCTTGATGCGCAGAATGTCGTGCGGATTGAGCGATCCTTCGTTGAACTGATCGCCCGGCTCGATGTGCTGACTCTCTTGCACGAGCATATGCGTTCCCGGGGGAATCTCGTACTCGTGCTCGTCGCCGATCGAATCGACCACGTAGACGATTCGCTTGTTGCGCTCGTCGCCGAACTTCACCGTGCCGGCGTGCTCGGAGATCGTCGCCTGACCCTTGGGCTTACGCGCTTCGAAGATCTCTTCGACACGCGGCAAACCGGTGATGATGTCTTCCGTGGCCACGCCGCCGGTGTGGAAGGTCCGCAGCGTCAGCTGCGTGCCCGGCTCACCGATCGATTGCGCGGCGATAATCCCGACCGCCGTGCCGATGTCGGCCTTGTTTCCGGCTGCGAGATCGCGTCCGTAACAGAGCGAGCAGACGCCATACTTCGACTGGCAGGTGAGCACCGAACGAATCTTGACGTCGGTCACGCCCGCCGCGATGAGCTTGTTGGCCTTCTCTTCATCGATCTCGTCGCCGCGCGCAACGATCGTGGTCGTCGGCCGCTTCGGATCGAGCCGAATCTCCTCCGACGCGCGCCGCCCGATGATCCGGTCAATGAGCGGCTCGATGATCTCCTTGCCCACGCGAATGTCGCTCACCACGATCCCGTTGGTCGTGCCGCAATCTTCCTCGCGGATGATCACGTCTTGCGCGACGTCGACCAGACGCCGCGTGAGGTAACCCGAGTCGGCCGTGCGCAGCGCGGTGTCGGCGAGACCCTTACGCGCGCCGTGCGTCGAGATGAAGTATTCGAGAACCGTCAGGCCCTCTTTGAGCGATGCCTTGACCGGAATTTCGAGAATTCGGCCGGACGGATCGGACATCAAGCCGCGCATACCACCCAACTGCTTCACCTGAGCGATCGAGCCGCGTGCACCCGAGGTCGCCATCATGAAGACCGGATTGAGCGGATTCTGCGAGGCCTGCATCGAGCTGGTCACTTCCTCCGAGGCCTTCGACCAGACGTCGATCGTCTTGTTGTACTGTTCGTCCTGCGAAATGAAGCCCTGTTCGTAGAGACGATGGAGCTCGTCGACTTCGTCTTGAGCCTTGCCGACGATCTCGTCTTTGTTCGGCGGAACGATGACGTCGCTGATCGACACCGTCGTTCCCGAGAGCGTCGCGTAATGGAAGCCGAGATCTTTGACCGCGTCGAGGAAACGCGCTGTCTCGGAGTTGCCGTACTGCCGGTAGCAATCGGTGATGATCTTGCGCAGGCTTCCCTTGTCGATGATGCGGTTCACGAACTCGTGACCCCACTCGTCGGGGAAGGCCATGTTGAAGATCGTGCGGCCGACGGTCGTCTTGATCCGCTCGCCCTTCCAAAGAACGTAGATCCACTCTTGCAAGCCGATCTGGTTGGTCTCAAAGGCGATCACGGCTTCTTTGGCATCACGGAACGTCGGAATCGCTCCGGGCGCGTCGGCTGTCGGTGCGTTCTTCTTCGCCGTGCGCTCGACTCTTTCGGAATCGTCGAGCACCGCCGCCTTTGCGGGGCCGGCGTATTGGTCGCGGTTAAACGTGAGATAGTAAAGTCCGAGCACCATGTCTTGGGTCGGAATCGAAACCGGATTGCCGTAAGCGGGCAACAGAATGTTGTTCGACGAGAGCATCAGGATGCGAGCTTCGGCTTGCGCGCCCGCCGAAAGCGGCAGATGCACGGCCATCTGATCGCCGTCGAAGTCGGCGTTGTACGGCGTGCAGACCAGCGGATGGAGATGGATGGCCTTGCCCTCGACGAGCACCGGCTCGAAGGCCTGAATGCCGAGGCGGTGGAGCGTCGGCGCGCGGTTGAGCAGCACCGGATGCTCTTTGATCACTTCTTCGAGCACGTCCCATACCTCGGGACGTACGCGCTCGACCATGCGCTTCGCGCTCTTGATGTTGTGCGCGAGCCCGCGGTCGACGAGCTTCTTCATCACGAATGGCTTGAAGAGCTCGAGCGCCATCTCTTTGGGCAGCCCGCACTGATGGAGCTTGAGCGTCGGACCAACGACGATCACCGAGCGTCCCGAATAATCGACGCGCTTGCCGAGCAGGTTCTGCCGGAAGCGTCCCTGCTTACCTTTGAGAATGTCGGAGAGCGATTTGAGGGGACGATTGTTCGGACCCGTCACCGGGCGCCCGCGCCGGCCGTTGTCGATCAGCGCGTCGACCGCTTCCTGTAGCATGCGCTTCTCGTTCTTGATGATGATTTCGGGCGCGTTGAGCTCCAGCAGCCGCTTGAGGCGGTTGTTGCGATTGATCACGCGCCGGTAGAGATCGTTGAGATCCGAAGTGGCGAAACGGCCGCCGTCGAGCTGGACCATCGGGCGCAGCTCCGGCGCGATAACCGGCACGGCGGCGAGCACCATCCACTCGGGACGGTTGCCGCTGGAAAGGAAGGCTTCGACGACTTCGAGCCGTTTGATCGCCTTGAGGCGCTTCTGGCCGCTGGTCTCCTTGAACTCTTTGCGAAGGTCTTCTTGCAGCTTGCGCAGGTTGAGATCGCGCAGCAACTCACGAATCGCTTCGGCGCCCATCCCCGCTTTAAATCGGTTGCCGTACTTCTCGCGTGCCTCACGGTACTTCTGTTCGGAGAGCACTTCGCGCTTGGTCAGCGTCGTGTCGCCCGGATCGATCACCACGTAGGCCGCAAAGTAGATCACCTTCTCCAGCTGGCGCGGCGACATGTCGAGCAGAATTCCGATGCGGCTCGGCACCCCTTTGAGATACCAAATGTGGCTCACCGGCGTCGCGAGCTCGATGTGGCCCATGCGCTCGCGGCGAACCTTCGCGCGCGTGATCTCGACGCCGCAGCGATCGCAGATCATACCTTTGAAACGGATGCGCTTGTACTTGCCGCAGTGGCACTCCCAATCTTTAGTCGGGCCGAAAATCTTCTCGCAGAACAAGCCGTCGCGCTCCGGCTTGAGCGTGCGGTAGTTGATCGTTTCGGGCTTCTTGACTTCGCCGAACGACCAAGCGCGAATTTGCTCCGGCGATGCCAGGCCGATTCGCATGGCGTCGAAGTTGTTGACGTCGATCAGATTCAAGGATTCGATTTCCTCAAGATTGGCCTCGTCTTGTCATCCTGAGCGCAGCATTTCACCGTCATCGCGATCTTGCTCTCACCTTGTCATCCTGAGCGTAGCGCCCAAGGGGCGCGTAGTCGAAGGGCGAGGGCGAAGGGCAAGGGCGGGAGGCTACGGATCGGATGTGGCTGCAGCTTACGCAGGGAATCGCGTCTCACGTCGTCACGTAAGGGTTCCCACCGCCGCCGCTGGCCCGGGGCACAGACGGATAGTTTACCACAAGGCCCTCGGCCTGTCATCCGTTAGGGCTTCCCAGCGCGGGTGGGTACGAGCAGAGCATGAGAATAGGAATCGTAGGCTCCGACGACCGCGCCAAGGCGATCGGTCGCCTGTTACTTACCGGAGGACACAAACTCACGCTCGCCGACCCCGGCGCCAAAGAGCGAGCCAGGCGGGCGGCCGCCGAGATCGGTGCGCGCGAAGAGATTCCCTACCAGCAGGCTATGCATTCGGATCTGCTCGTGCTTGCCGTGCCCAACGATGAGGTCGACACCGCGGTCAAAGCGGTCGGCTCGGGAGCCGATGCCGTGATCGTCGACGTCGTCGACGCCGAACACGGAACCGGCGATCAAAGCGGTGCCGAGCAACTCGCGCGCAAACTCGACTCGCACCGCGTCGTGCGGGCGCTCATCAATTTGCCCGAGACGGGCGCGAACATTCCCATCTGCGGCGACGATACCACCTCGAAGGGGCTGGTCGATCGAGCGCTCCACTCGTGCGGCTGCGTCACGACCGACCGCGGCCCGCTCGCGAAGGCGGTGGAGTTGGAAGCGCCCGCTTAGGAGCGCTTCCGTTTCGGAACTTTGCCGCCCGAGCGGCGCGCCTCGCTCAAGCCGATCGCAATTGCTTGCTTTCGGCTTGTGACTTTCTTGCCGGAGCGTCCCGACTTCAGCTCGCCGCGCTTCATCTCGTGCATCGCGCGCTTCACTTTGCGGCCCGCCTTCGCTCCATACTTGCGCGTCGATTTCTTGCGCGTCGACTTCTTGCCTGTCGATTTCTTGCGCGTGGAGCTCTTCTTTCGAGTCGAACTCTTCTTACGCGAACTCGATTTCTTGCGTGCGGCCATGAGTAATCACTCCTTTCCGATCGGCGTCTCTAGACCCGAAGGCCGCGGCCGGTCAGCAGGTTGACGATGATGAGAATCACGATGACCAGCAAGATGAGGTGAATGAGGCCGCCCAAATGGAATGCCATGAATCCCAGCAGCCAAAAGATGAAGAGTATCACGATGATCGCCCAAAGAATGCCTGCCAATTTTTCCTCCTCGTATCAGTTCAAGCTTGCCTCCTCGGCGTTACTGCAAGCACTCTTCCCCAAATCGGGCTTGGCTGAATCAGGGCGGAGATTACAACTCGAAATAGTCGGCGCACGTCGAGTAACATTCGCAGGCAAACGACTCCAGACGCTTTCGCTCGACCACCCGAATTTGGCCGCGGCTGCTCTCCAAGCATCCGCCGTCGCGCAATGAGGTGAGCACCGCGGTAACCGTCGGGCGTTGTGCGCCCAGCATCATGCTCAACCGCTCCTGCGTCATCGGAAACTCGGAACGTGCGATGCGGTCGACGGTCATCAGCAGCCAGCGCGCGCAGCGCTGTTCGACTCGATGGAGGCGATTGCAGGCAATGAGCTGGGCCAGCATCGCGCAGTATCCGCCCGCATAATGGAGCAGCGCATCGAGCAGGTTCTCGTCCTCTTTTACGGTGCGCCGCAACGCTGCGGTCGTCATCATCAAGGCGGTGCCCGGAACCTGACAGACGTGGCGAGCCGCTGCGGTGCCGTCGCGCAGGATGGCATCGAGTCCCGCCATGCCTTCGCGGCCGACCATGCCGACCTCCGCGGCGGTGCCCTCCTCCATCACCTGAATGATCGAGATCACGGCCGTGAGCGGAAAGTAGACCCGGTCGATTCTGCCCTTCGCCTCGTAGAGCACGTGACCGTCGGCGAAGGTAACGGGTTCGAGAGCGCCGGAAAGAGCGCTGAAGCGATCCTCTGAGAGGCGCGAAAGGATCTGATTCGGACGGGAGATAGTGTCCGCCGTGTTACCGACGCTTCGAGCCGAATCCTGTATGGTGGGTGCCAGCACGCAGCGATGAAACGATTGAACGAGCGAGAAGACTCGCCGGTTTCCACCGAGCGGACCCTGCATTCGGCACGCGCCGTGATGACGCGCATGTGCGACGTTATTTGGCAGGCCGACGCCGCGGGCGACGTCACGAGCATTACGCCGTGCCGCCCGAGTGCACCGAGCGGCGACGGCAAACTCGACGAAAGCGAGGTTGCGCGCATCGAGCAACTCTGGCGCCGCTCCGTGCGCTGCGCCGAGCGATTCAATGCCGTCTACCACGTGCACAGCGCCGGCGGGGCGCCGCGCACGTTCGCGCTTCAGGCCGTTCCCGTCCTCGATCAGCGTGACGAAGTGCTCTACTGGTCGGGAAGCGCCGCCGAGGTCGATCGCTTTGCCGACGCCGGAAGCCGCTTCATCTCGGAGGCGGCGGCCGTCCTCTCCTCGTCGCTTAGCCGCGCGACCATCCTCAATCGGCTCGTCGAAACGTCTACCGAGCACTTCGCCGATCTCTGTGCCTTTCACGCCTTCGACGACGACGGAGCGATGCGGCTCGAGGCCACGGCCGACCGACGCCCACAAAGTGCCGGCGGCAGCGCGGCGCTCGCGAAGGCCGTCGAGGAAGCCGTGCGTGCACGACAGCCGCTGCTCTTCGCTTCTGCACCCGCGCGCGATCCCGACCACACGCGAATGCGCGACCTGCTTCAGGCCGCGCGCGCTCGCTCGATGATCGTCGCGCCGCTCCTGGTTGGAACCAGCTGCATCGGCGCGTTGAGTTTTCTGGAATCCGAGCGATCGGCGAGCTTTGGGGCGCAGGATATGGAGGTCGCCGTCGTCGTCTCCCGTCAGCTCGCGATGGCGCTCGAGAACATCAAAACGTTCGAACGCGAACGCCAAATCACGCAACGCTTCCGATTCTTGGGACGCGTCACCGGACGCCTCTTCGAAACGCTCGACTCGAAGCAAACCTTGCAAATGGTCCTCGACGCTCTGCGTGAAGGATTCGCCGACGACGCCATCGTCGTTGCGCTCGACGGCGCGGCGCTGCGCACGATCGCGTCATCGGGAACGAAGTCCCGCTTTCGCGAGGTCTACGAGCGTCAAATCGTTGCGATGCTCCGCGAACGTCGCTCGATGCTCGTCGGCGACTCCAAAGCCGGTCCGTTCCTTCAAGCGCCGCACTCCCGTTCGTGGATGATGGCTCCGCTCTTCACCGGCGACGCGGTCTCCGGAGCGATCGTCTGTTCTTCGAACGCTCACGTATATGTCGCCGGAGAACTCGAGTTGCTCGAAGAGATCGGGCGGCGCACGTCACTCGCGCTCGATCGTGCCGAGAGTTTTGAGCGCGAGCGCCGGCTCATTCAGACGCTGCAGAAAGCTACCTTGCCGACACGGTTGGCGACGCTTTCCGAAGGATGGCTGAGCGCCGTCTATCGTCCCGCCGCCGTCGAAGTGCAGGTGGGCGGCGATTGGTACGATGCCTACGATCTCGACGATAATCGCGTGCTCCTAACCGTGGGCGACGTCACCGGTCACGGTCTCGAAGCCTCGATCGTCATGGGAAAGCTTCGGCACGCAATCAACGTCGTTGCGATGTACGAATCCGATCCCGTTCGAATTCTCGATACTGCCGAGCGGATTCTGCTGCGCCGGTATCCCGGCTCGGTCGCGACCGCCTTCGTGGCGATCTTCGATTCGCGCACGCGGACGGTCACCTATGCGAACGCCGGCCATCCCTACCCAATCCTTCGCTTCACCGATGGATCGCTCAAAGAACTCGAGGCCGACGGCCTTCCCATCGGATTGCGTTCGGTCGGTCTGCCCGCAAAGGCCGTTACGGCGTCGATCGAAGATGCATCACTGCTCGCGCTCTTTACCGACGGACTCACCGAGGCGACGCGCGACACGGCGGCCGGAGAGCTGCTGCTGCGCGAAGCGCTCGCCAGCGACGCGATCTCCTACGTCGAAAACCCGGCCGAGTTCGTCGAGAAGTTCTGCCTGCGAGTGCAATCGCCCGACGACGTCGCCGTGCTGCTCTTGAACTTTGTGAAATCGCAGCGCTGGACGTTCGATTCGGGCGATTGGCGCGCGGCGCGGCTCGCACGCCGGGAGTTTGCCGCGAATCTTGCCGCGGTTGCGCCCGAAGGCGATCTGCGCGCCGCCGAGCTGATCTTCGGCGAACTCGCCGCGAACGTTGCGCAGCATGCGGGCGGTTCCATCGAAGCCGCGCTCGAATGGCGCGGCGAGCGCGCCGTGCTCCACATTACCGATCGCGGCGAAGGTTATGCATCGACCGAATGTAATGCCGCCGATCTCTTAACCGAGCACGGGAGAGGTCTGTGGCTGATTCAGCGGCTCGGTGCGCGGCTCAGCGTCGAAGTTTTGCCCGGATTCGGCACCCACGTTCGCGCCGAGCTTCCGATTACGCGTACTCTTTCGCCTTAGCGAGAATCTCGTCGGCGTAGCGCGGCAGCGTGCTGCGCAGTTTCAAGATCATCCCTTCGGCGCACGGCAACGCGGTCCTGAGCGTTTTAAAGTTACCGCTGGCGAGGCTGCCCAAACTATCGGGATGCGCGCCGAGCATCTCACCGATTGCGCGGCGCATCGCGGCGTCGAAACCCTCGTCGAGCGTCGGCATCAGGCGCTCGTGCGCCGAGAGCACGGCGCGCAGCGCGGGGATTTGAAAGTCGTCACCGAGCACGTCGATCGGATATCCGCAATACAGATCGAAGTGGAAGCGCTTGAGCAGTTGATTCCAAATCCGCTCCAGTTCGTTGGCGGCACCAAACGCTCGCTGTCTCCACAAGCGACCGACCATTTCACCGTAGATATGCAAGCGCCCGTAGCGCGCGCTGAGGGTGCCGACCAGCGGGCCAAACATGAGCTCGACGCGCTGGGCGTCGAGCCGATCGCCATCCATTAACTCTTCCAGCGTCTCGCCGTCGTCGAGCAAGAGCAACCGCTCGCCGAACTCTGCGAGGCTCGTCTTTTCGGTGCGGGCAATCGTTTCGCCGATTGGGACGCGGTGCGCCACGCTCGCGACGGCAATGGCCGCCCCGCCCGAGCGCAGTGAATCCGTGAGGTACGTCGCGACGTTGCGAACGATGCGATCCTCGTCGGAGCCGTAGAACTCGACGACGTGGCGGCAGTGCTTCACGCTTTCCGGTGAGACCCCATCGAACTATCTTAGTGACTCTCCTCAGGCGCGTCAAATGCCGGAGCTCCGCGCGTGAATGGGTAAGAACGCCTCATGAGAACCACTTGGAAACCGCACGAAAAACATGGCCGGCTCACCCGCCAAAGCGATCTTCCCGACAGCGTCTACGCCTTTCCGAAGGAGCGAAAGGAACCATTGACCGACGCCCGCCACGTGCGCAACGCGGTCGCTCGCTTCGATCAAGTGACCGGCGTTGCGGATAGCGAGCGTGCGCTCGCGTTTGCGAACATCAAGAAGGCCGCGAAATACTACGGCGTCGAGCTCTCCGAAGACTCCTGGCGCGACCTCGGCGCTTCGCCGCAGCGCAAGCGCCCCGCTGCCAAGAAGTCGACGACGCGCAAGAAAGCCGTAACCAGAAAGAAGACCTCAACCCGAAAGAAAGCGACAACCCGAAAGAAAGCGACGCGCAAGAAGGGCTGAGCTGGGTATACGCAACGCATGAGTGATTTACACGGGAAACGCGTTGCGGTCGTCGCTACCAACGGCTTCGAGGAGAGCGAGCTCACCGAACCGGTCAAGGCCTTGCGGGAAGCTGGAGCCCAGGTCGATATCGTTTCGCAAGAGCGCAAGCCGATTCAGGGTTTCAAACACCACGATAAAACGCGCACGGTCGATGTCGACGTTTCGCTCGACGAAGCTTCGCCCGAGTCGTACGACGCGCTGGTGCTGCCGGGGGGCGCCCTCAACGCCGACGCGCTGCGAACCGATGCCCAGGCCCAGAAGTTCGCGCGCGAAATGAATGCCGGCCGCAAACCGGTGGCAGTCATCTGCCATGCCCCGTGGCTGCTCGTCTCCGCCGGTCTCGCCGAGGGTCGAACCTTGACCAGTTGGCCGACGATTGCCGATGATCTGCGCAACGCCGGCGCGCAATGGGTCGACCAAGAGGTCGTCGTCGACGGAAATCTCGTGACCAGCCGCGGCCCGAAGGATCTCCCGGCATTCAACGCCGCCCTTCACGACTTGCTGACCCGCGCGCCGCAATCGGTCTCCTAACGTGCATCGTTGACCGCTGCGGCCTATTTGCCGGCGCGCCTCTCGCTGCGAAGTTTGCGTGAGGCCGCCGCGCATTGCCGCGGCTGCGATCTCTACAAGCACGCCACTCAGACGGTTTTCGGGGAAGGACGCGCTCGCGCGCCGATGATGCTCGTCGGCGAGCAGCCCGGCGACAGCGAAGATCGTCTCGGCCATCCGTTCGTCGGTCCCGCCGGGAAGCTGCTGAGCTCCGCGCTCGAAGAAGCCGGCATCGCGGCCTCGGAGATCTATGTAACCAACGCTGTAAAGCACTTCAAGTTCGTGGTGCGCGGCAAACGGCGAATCCATGCCAAACCGAAGGTCGTCGAGATTCGCGCCTGCCGGCCGTGGCTTGAAGCGGAGATCGACGTGATTCGCCCCGCTTTGATCGTCGCACTGGGCGCGACCGCCGCGCACGCACTCCTCGGCTCCGGATTCAAGCTGCTCGCCAATCGCGGCCGCGTGATCGACGGCGAACTCGCACGGCCGGTACTCGCCACGATCCATCCGTCGGCGATTCCACGCGCGCCCGACACCAAGACGCGCTACCGCGAGATGCGCAAGTTCGTCGAGGATCTTCGAACCGCTCGCGCCGTCATCGCGGCCGGGGTATAACTAGGCCGTTTCGCGGTTGCGCTGCGCCTCCGCCTCGGACGAGCCGACGAGGTACCGGTGCGCCACCTCGCCGCCGAGCCAACCTGCTGCGCCGATCAGCACAATGCCCAGCGCCGTCAACGCATAACCCGCGACCGACGTGTGGTCGAGAAAACGAATCGCACAGGCCCAGCCAAAAATCACGATCGCGGCAAGGTTGAACGTCATATGCCAAGCTGCGATGCTCTTGGCGCGTACGCTCATCGGCGCGCTGATGTAGTCGACGAAGCCGAAAAAAGCCGCGACGACCCCGCTAATTACCCCGAATAGGATGAGCCAGGTGCTCATCGGCGCCCAAAAAACGGGCCCCTGCCAAATCGAAATGATGTCGGCGGCGACGGCCGCGACGAAGCAGCCGATCGGAACCGTGACCAGCATCGGATGGAGCGGATGTCCCGCGATTTGTGCTTTACCTTGCATGGCGATGGCGTACCCATCGCTCGCCTTCTACAATCGCCCATCCGATGGGATGATGCTAAAATGCGCGACGCTAGGGGCTGCACCATTCGTTCCGTCTAGCATCGTCCAGGCGCTATTATCCGGACTAAACGAGAGGCGTCGCCATCCGTAGTAACCCGGAAAATCGATCAATTGAACGCGGTCGTCATTTGCAATCCGGACCGGCCCTGAACCGACCCACACCGAGTCATCGTGCGTAATGGTCAGATCGATGTTTGCCGGCGGTATATGAACCGCGGTGATCGGAGGAGCGAGTCGAATAACGTGGATACTACCATCCCGATGCACGTGGATAACTTGCGTCCATGTCGAGGCCCACAGCGATCCATCCGAGCCGACTGCCCGTATGACCAAGGGTGATGAACCGCCGTCGAGTCCAAACTGACCTTGAGGCGGCGAAGGCAATGCGACCGGTTTGTGCACGAAGGACCGGTGAAACTCTGGCACGCTTTCTAACTCGAAGAGGCCGTCCCGTGTATTTTCGTATGCGCACCCATTTGAGGACGCTATCAGCGCGCCTTGCGCGATCTCGCTTGGAACTTCTTCCACCCGTTGTGTTCGCATTAGGTAGGCGTAGATGGCCTTGTCCGGTCCATTCCGGTGGGCGAACCATATGGTCCCGTCGGGGTCTTGCGTGGCCGTTACGTTCTCTCCGCGGTCGTTCTCTTCCGTAGGATTGATTCGCGTGCGAAACGCTATCGTGCCATCTTCTCGAACACCCATAACGGACTTTTCAGCATAGAGAACCACTCCATCGTTAAACGGCGCTAGCAGTTCTATTGGATTGATAAACCAATAGTCATCTTGGCCCGGCCTCCAAAGAACGGACACACGATTCTGACGATTAATCCTAAATAAACCACCCAGGCCGGCAGCCACTATGGCTGACCCGTCGTTTAACGCCATATAGGGGCGCCTGTTGTATACGAGATCGCCGCCGAACGCGCTAGCGGAAATGATTGCAAGAACGTTTGCGCGCACCCTTGCGAAAGGCACACAGGGCTCGTAGCCCTGACCGTACCGACTTGGAAAGACGCAAGGCCGCGCGAGCTGCGGCGCGCTTACTGAACTCGGATTAGGGGTCGCCGAGAGCAATACCATTAGGCTGATTCCGCAAATGAAGGTCTGTCGATACACGGCATTTGCTCCATTGAAAAGAGAGCGTCCAAGTGACAAAGCGCGTAGCGGCAGAAATGCGACGATGCGTTGCCTTATACCGCGCTTTTTCAGCGCGACCACGTTTGGAAGTGCTTGGCGCGGCGTTCGACCCAGGACGATCCGCCGCCGCCCCCGCCGACGGGGCTGTTGCCCTCCCCGACGTTCTCTAAACTTCAGTCGCGCCAGACTCTCCAAACTGCGCCGGAATCCTGAAGCGTATGGCCCGTACTCGTGCCGTAAAGGGCGCCGTCAGGACCAAAAACCGGCGTCGCGTACGGCCACGACTGTGTAGTCGAAGCCGAAAAGTTATGCAACACGCGCTCCCTGTAGATTGAGCCCGCGGACGTCAGTTTAAAAAGGGTGCCGGCACCCTGCACGCCACCGTACGTCGTCGTACCGTAAAGTGCGTTCCGCTTGCCGAACACTAGCCCACCGAAGGGCTCCGTACCATCGTTACAGTTTCTCCTGTTGCAAAAGCCGTACAGCAAGCTATAGCGGAAGGTCGAGCTAGACGGAGTGAGCTTGTAGACGGCACCTCCGCCGGGGCCGCCATAGAGCGTGGTGCCGTACAGCGCACCCTCACGATCGACGATCACGCCGGCCGCCGGATTGTCACCATCGGTACAACTCGTTGTGGTCTTGCAAAACGCATACAACACGCTCTCGCTATAACCGGAAGCCGAAGGCGCCAACTGAAAGACCGTTCCACACCCCGCATCGTAATACGTACAACCGCTGCGACCACCATACTCCGTCGTGCCGTATAGAACGCCGTTCGCGCCGAAGACCAGCCCTGCAACCGGGGCTGCTCCGTCCGAGCAGCCGGTTTGCATGCAAAAACGGTAGAGCACGCTCTCGCTATAACTGGAAGCCGAGGGCGTCAGCTTGAAGACCGTCCCGCACTCTGAATATCGACAGCCGGTGAGACCGCCCCCCGACGTCGTTCCGTATAACGCGCCATTCTTATCGAAAATGACCGGAGCGGTCGGGTTGGCGCCATCGGCACAGTTTGCAGCTTGACAGAAGCTGTAGAGTACGCTCTCGCGATAGCCGGATTTCGACGGAGTCAGCTTAAAGACGCTACCCTCATTGGCACTCCCCCCGTAGGTCGTGGTGCCGTACAGCGATCCTTGCGAGTCAAACGTCAGGCCCGCCTGGGGATTAGCGCCGTCTTTGCAGTGCGCTCGGCTGCAAAACGCATACAGAATGGTTTCGTTCCAGTGGCCGCTCGAAGATGGCGTTAGCTTGAACACCCCTCCGCCGCACGCGTGTGCGGTGCAGGTGCCTCCGAAGGCCACGGTGCCGTAGATCGCGCCGCTCGTATCGAAGATTACCGGCGCTTCGGGAACCGCTGGGTCGTACGGCGAGAATGAAATTAGGTTCTTCTCTTGCCATCTCGTCGCGGCGAGCGGGACGATCGATTGCCGTGACGACCTGACCGATGCCCCATTGCTGCTCGTTTGCGGTGGGGTCCCGATATTTGCGCTGCACCCCGCGAGCAATAGCGTAGCCGCGCAAACGCTAAGTGCGCGACGGTCAAAATCCAAGGTCCTCATATGCGCTACTCCCCGGCCCGTGAACGGACCAGCCGGGAAAATGCTTCGCGCCTAGTCTGCCGTTTCCATTGCATTAGGCGCGGCCGCGGCGATCAGCTTATCGCCCTGCTGGACTGTATGCGACTCTCTCAGAGAATGCTCTGCCGGCAATTTTGAACGAATCACGGTAAACTTGCGCGCCGTCTGGCTATAGTTGAGCACACCACCGTGATGGAGCCTTTGCCTGCGCTCCCGGCAATCGCATACGGCGACGCCAAGAGCATCGGCGCCCGAAAACCCAGACCGCCAAAGTCGCCGGTGAACGCGGCCGCGGGCGTTATCGTAAACGCGCCGCAGTCGTCCCAGACCGCTACGATGGCGGTTAGATCCGCCAGAAACGCCACCTTCTGGGGTGCCTCGCCCCGGGAACTATTTTGAAGCCGCGGCGGCGTTGACGGCCTTCTTCGCGATCTTGGTAAGCAGTTCGTCAGCCTTGACTTCCTGTTCGAGCGTCTCCTGAAAGAGGCTCGCTGCTTCCGACAATCTCATTTGCTTCGCCCAGGTAATCAGCGTCCCGTAGCGCGAGATTTCGTAATGCTCTACCGCTTGAGCCCCAGCAAGGAGGCCGGCATCCAGGGCAGGATTGCCCTTGAAGTCTTCCATGATGCCATTGCCTTCTTCGATGATTCCATCGATAGCATCGCAGGTTTTTGCGCGCGCAGCTTTGCCGATGAGCTCGAAGACGCGTTCGATTCGCTCGACCTGTCCTTCGGTCTCTTCTCGATGATGCAGGAACGCCTCGCGTAGCTCGTCGGAGTTGACGGCTTTTGCTAATTTTGGAAGTGTCCGTAAAATTTTCTTCTCCGCGTAGAACATGTCGCGGAGTGTTTCGTAAAACAGGTCTGTCAGCGTCTTGATCAAGGTGAACCTTTCTAAAAGTACGCCCTTCGCGTTCAATTTTTAAAGCTGGGGGCCTCGAACTTATACCTCACGGTTATCCCGCTAAACGTCTTTTTGCGAGGAAGCCGAGAACCGCAATTGCAGGGGGGTCTCGAAGCAGTCGCCGCGAGACCCCCGAATTTGCGGACTCCTGGACTATGGCGTGACGCTCGCAACCGATGGCTTAGGATCCGGCAACTCGGGCTCGACTCCCCGAGAGCGGGACTTGACGTCAAAGCCCCAATCGGTAAATTCGGCCACGAGCTTGACGCCGGGGCTTTCTTCGTCGGCCTCGCCGTTCTTCGAATCCTTGAAATAAACGTGCGCGAATTTCTCGTCGCCCGGAAGATTGCCCGGTGGGAAATTCGGTTCGATCGCCTGCAACGCTGCCTCAAACATCTTTTGATGGGCTATTTCGCGGGTCATCAAGAAGGTCAGCGTGTCTATACAACCGGGATCCTCCGACTGCTTGATGAGCCGCTCGTACGTGATCTTGGCTCGCGCCTCGGCGGCGATGTCCGATCGAAGATCGGCCGTTGGTTGCCCAATCGTGTCGATATATGCTGCGGTCCAAGGCGATCCCATCGAATCGGTCAGGCGAGGTCCAGCGCCTCCGCTATTCATTTGGCCGCTCATCAATGACATTTCTGCATACTTTTCGTGTTTGCCATCGAGCAGCTCGCCCAGATAATTGCCCTCGACCTCGTCGATCGTGGCGCTCGGGCCGCCACGCAGCAACATCGTCAACAACTGAGCGACCATTTCCAAGTGAGAGAGCTCTTCGGTCGCAATGTCGAGCAGCATATCGCGGCGCGGCACGTCGCTCTCGGCCCAGCCTTGAGTAAAGTAGCGCATCGCCGCCGCCAGTTCTCCGTTTGGGCCGCCGAACTGATCGAGAAGCAACTTGGCAAAGAGCGGGTCAGATCGATCGCAGCGCACCGTGTACTGCATTCGCTTGTTATGTAAAAACATGGGGCTTGCCTCCAGTGTGTAAACTTCGGTCTTTCCTCGTCACTAGCAAGACGAAACGAATTCGCCTACTAGCCCGGCAAGCGTCCGTATTGCGCGTCGCGGCCGCCGGTGGCGGTTTTTTTATCGACCTACTCCGAAAATGAAGAGAATAAGGATCAGGATAAACGGTGCGCCTAAGAGCCATAAGATGATTAATGGCATTATGCATCCACTTTCTGCGACTGCGGTTTTGGTATGCGATGTCGGTAGTATGTGAAGGTCATTGGCTCTCCGGAGGCCATCCATCCGCCGATCACGCTGCCGATGATGCCGATCAAGAGCGCCGTTACGGCAGCTATGGCCGTGTCGCGCACGATCTCTGGGCTAACGGCGGCAGCCGGCGCGCCGATCGGTGATGTGATAAGACCCCCGTACCATCCTCCGAACGTCGTTCCAGCGCCCAGCGCCAACATTGCGACCAAGAGCGGTGTGGAAACGAGCCACGCGATGACCGCGTGAAGAATCGTCGGTTCTGAATATCGGGCACCGGTTATTTTCCCCGCGACCCAACCCCCGACAACGTAACTAAAGAAAGCCGCACAAATCGTGGCGATCACGTCGATCCTAGCGACGGTATGCCACGAGCTGAACTTTTCCACGGAAGTTGCGCCAAGCGCTGTACCCAGCATGCCCAGAATCAGCGCCATCGATAGCGCCGCAAGGGCCCCTACCCAAACAGCGCTCCAATTAACGCTCCAGGCTACCCACGTTTCGGGCCCGGTATAAGCATTTCGCTCCAAAGTCCACCTCCTCACTAAAAGTCTCTTTTCAAACTGCCCGCCAGCACACACGGCGAAACCTAGCCTTCTATCATCTCGAAGCGATCGATGGCGCGAATCGTTGAATCGCGACTATCGGTTGCTGCGATTGTTGGCTCACGAGCGGTTGACGCCGGTGCCGAATGGGAATTTCAAAATGTGTGCAACCTCGGAGTTCTTTGGCACGATCGGGCCGGCGATGCTACGACCGCTCTGGCGCTGCGCCGGCGTTTCGTCGAAGAGCTCCGCCGCCATGACGGTTGGCAGATCGACGAGGAAGCGGCGAAAATCATTTTCACCGAACTCGTCGCGAATGCCGCCCTCCATGCACCCGGCGCGATCGACATCACCGTGACGTGCGCCGACAATAGCATCTCCTTGCAGGTCAAGGATAGTGGAAGCGCATTCGAGTGGAATCCGCGCCTGCCGCCCCCGATCAGCGAATCGGGTCGCGGCGTATTTATCGTTTCACGGTTTGCGGAGAGCGTTGACGTGAAGGCAGTCCCGTCGGGCAAGATGGTGACCGCAATCTTGCCGCGTCGGCTTCACTCTTAATCGTTTGTAATTTCAAAAAGTTGGTCGAGCCCCGTGAGCCTCAGAAGCCTTTCGACTGTTGGCTCCACGTTGGTCAAACGAACCGAACCGTTGCCGCGCTCGAGTTGCTTTCTTTTCAGGCGCACGAGGCACCCAAGTGCGGTCGAATCCATATACGGAACCTCGCGCACGTCGATGACGACGTCTTCGGCAGCTTCAGCCGGCCTCAAGAGCTCGAGGAGGCGCTCGCGATCCGCCAGGTCGAGCTCGCCGGTCAACACAAGGTGAAAGACGCTCGGTTGACCCGAATCGTTTCTTTCCAAACTCTAGGTGTTACGCTCGGCGCTCGCGGGACCTGCGCAATCGCGTGAGCTCGATCACGCTGAATCCCGAGGCGTCGACGTCCACGGCGAGTCCCCGCTCGAGTTCACGCCCCTCGACGTTCTCGCGTTGCTGCCACTCACCGAGCAGGCTCGTGAAATAGCGAAGCCGATAGCGCCCGCGCAACGGCCGCGTGAAGCGCAGTGGGGTGGTGATCGTGCGCGCCGCGGTATTCCCCAGAAAGATGACGTAATCGGAGCCTCGCTGCAAGGCGATCTCGGTGACGTTCTCGCCCCGCTGCAACATCGGCGTCACGTCACGACCGTAAACCTGAAGACTGAAATCGGAGGCGCACTCGAAGTTGGCGTAGAGCGCCGGTTCGGGAAGACGCGCCGCAAACCAGGTGAGCCTCTTTCCGCGAAACGGCACGTTGCGCGCGCCGATCCACTTCCACTGCGGCGCCAAGCGCGGGTTACACGCGAGTCGCGGTCCGTGAATGTCGAGGCCACAGGCGCCTTCAATCGCCGACCACACGTAGCGCGGCGGATACCATGGTGAGAGCATCATGCCTTGATTGGCGAGCGTCTCCCCATGCAGCCACTCCGAGAACTGCCCGGGCACCGTGTTATTCCGCCCCGGATCGCGCGAGTAGTGTTGAAAGCTCGTTCCGAGCGCGTACGCCATCAGCCCGGAGTTAAAGCGTGCGGCGGCCAGGGCGAAGATGAAGGTCATGCCGACCCAAACGCCCCCGAGCAGTCCCCAACTCCGCGTCGGACTATACTCGACGTCGTCGCGACCCACGGTGCGAATGCCGGCCTCGGTCCAAAACGACGGAACGCTGAGGCGGCTAACGACGCGCGCTGCGGTATCGTGATCGGCAACGCCGAGCAGCACCGGAAAGATCATGTCGACCGTCACGTTCGAACGCGGCTGCCCGTCGACGTCGATGTCGAGATAGTAGAGTCCCGTTATCGGATCGCGCAGATGCTCGTTGATTGCAGCGCGCAGCTCGGCTGCCTCGCGCTCGAATCGCTCAGACTCCTTCTGCTTTCCGAGCGCCTGCGCGAGCGATGCCATCGCGGCGAAGGCAGCGAAACATTCGGAGTTGATCTCGGTCGAGGCGCCCGAAATCCGGTAGTCGTCGATGATATTGCGCCAACCGACGATCCCCCACTCGGCGGTCTTCGTTGCGGTGCACCAAATGAGTCCGCGGGCGTCGCGCTGCGTCAGCAGATAATCGGCGCAGCGCTTGGCGGCGGCATAGCTTTCGCGCAGAAACTCCAGGTCGCCGGTCACTCGATAGTGGTGGGCGAGCGCCAGAACGATCAGCGGCGTATCGTCGTTCACGTTGAGGCCGTAGTCGCTCGGCTTCCCGTTGCGAACGTCGTAATATTCGACGATCTTGCCCTTTCGCTCGGCGTGGCGCAGGTACCATCGCAGCGATTCGCGCGAGAACTCCGGCGTTACATAATCGGAACCAAGCCCAAACGAGGCCGTATCCCTTCCGACGCTGTTATTCGAGCGCGTCGGATCGTTCACGAAGCACCATCCCGTCGGCGCACAGAGCTGCGTCCGCAGCATGTTCGCCTTCGCCCAGAGCACGCCGCGATTCACGTTCACGTCGGGCGTGATCACAATCGAATGATCGAGGACTCGCTCGAAATGCCGGCGGCTCTGCGCCAACGCGGTCGCTGCTCGCGGCGCATCCACCAGCGCGCGCCGCGCACCCCGCGCCCCGCCGGCCGAACCGGTGAGCGTGAAGGCCAGCCGGTGACGTGCGCCCGGCGCCAGGCGATGATGGTAATGGAAGAGCGCGACCGGATCGGCCACACCGCGAGCGATTTTATTCGAGAGACCTCCGGCGAAGTGCGACCGGTTCATCTTGCCGTGATCGCCGGTCACCTCGAAACTCTTCGGCGCAGGCGACGCGCGCAGCGCGCGCCCCTGTTCGGGCTTCGCCGCGTTCCAGGCGAGAATGGCCTGCAGTTTGCGATCGTGCCGAGCCCGCACGTCGCGCGCGGTGCTGCCGCGCAGCAGCGCACCGGTGAGACTGTCGAGGAGCCGCACCTCGTTCGAGTCGTTCCGAATCTCGACGGTCAAATACGCGGTGAGGGGGTCGACGCGGTCTCCCACCGGGAAGCGGTTGAGCACGAAGAGCCGCTCCAGCACGGTCACGCCCTCGTCGATCCGATACTCGTACTCTTGAAAGCACGGATGAATCCGGAACTTCCCGTCGAGCTTCGCGCGCGCCGATCCGGTCGGGCCATCCCAAAACGCGATGCCAAATCCGGCGAGCAGCGTCTCACCGAGGTCGCTGGAGTAGAACTTCTCGAGCGCGCCGGAGGCCTTGATCACGATCGCGCCTTTCGGTCCACCAAGCGTGCTGCCGACGGCGAGTTCGGTATCGTCGATCTCGTAGAGCGAGATGCGTTCGCCCGAACCAAAGATTCTTGCGCTCACGCTCCCTGCGTTCGCTTGCTTTGCAGGCGCGCTCCTTCCAAGCGCTAACTGCTGGTCGTGCTCATCTTAGGTATCGAAACGTCGTGCGACGATACCGCGTCGGCCGTCGTGCGTGATGGACGCGACGTGCTCTCGAGCATCGCGACGAATCAAGATGCCTTCCATGCAAAATACGGTGGCATCGTCCCCGAAATCGCGGGGCGGCAGCACGTCGCGCTGCTCTCCGCAGCGGTCGACGATGCGCTCGGCCGCGCCGGCATAAGCTCACGTGAAGTCGACGGCATTGCGGTCACCTGCGGTCCCGGTTTGATCGGCAGCCTCGTCGTCGGCGTCGCTGCAGCGAAAGCCTACGCCTTCGCGCTGGAGCGACCGCTTTACGCCGTCAATCACTTGCACGGTCACGTCTTCGCGCCGTTTCTCGATCGCGCCGAGTCGCCGCCCTATCCATTTCTCACGCTGCTCGTCTCCGGCGGCCATTCGCAACTGGTCGCCGTCGAGTCGGCAACGCGGATGCGCGTTCTCGGACGAACGCACGACGACGCCGCCGGAGAGGCCTACGACAAAACAGCTCGCCTTCTCGGCCTGCCCTATCCCGGGGGTCCCGCGCTCGACGCGATGGCGCAACGCGGCAATCCTCGTGCGCATGCGTTTCCGCGCCACCGGGCCGGCGGCGACTCGCTCGACCTTTCGTTCTCGGGCCTCAAGACGTCGGTGCGGTACTTTCTCGAATCGGAAGCGGGTCGCGCGGCAAAGCCGGAAGACGTCGCCGCGTCGTTTCAAGCTGCGGTCGTCGACGTGCTCATGGCGCGGCTGAAAGCGGCCTGGGAGCGGGATTCGTACGAGGCCGTTACGCTATCGGGGGGCGTCGCGGCAAACTCTGCGTTGCAGTCGGCGTTTCGCACGTGGGCCGCACGCGAGGGCGTCACCGCCTTCGTTCCGCCGCCGAAATACTGCACCGACAACGCCGCGATGATCGCCGCGGCAGCCTATTATCAGCGCGACGCCGTGCGCGTCGATCCGCTCACGCTCTGCGCCAACGCCAACCTTCCCTTCGAGATTCCCGCATCGCAACAACCCCTGTCATCGTGAGCGTAGGGCCCGAAGGGCGAATCACTCCTTCGGAAGCGGACCGGCGGGACGGTATGTATTGACGAGAACGCCGCGCGGCGTGCTCTGCGTTGCAACCAGAGAGAGACCCCGTGGAGGAACGCCGTTTTCGAATAACCGCTTTCCTTCGCCGAGCACCACCGGAAAGACCCAGAGGCGATGTTCGTCGATGAGATCGGCCCCGATCAGCGTCTGCAACAAGTTGCCGCTGCCCCAAACATGCAGCTCCGGTCCATCCGATGCCTTCAGGCGACGAACTCCGTCCACCACGTCACCCTCGATGCGCTGCGAGTTCTGCCAGTCGAGTTGGCCGAGGCTGCGCGTAGCGACATATTTCGTCGCCTTGTTGAACGCCTTCGCAATTGGGTGGTCGCCCTCGTTGGGCCAGTAGTTGGCAAAGATATCGTAGGTCCGGCGTCCCAAAAGCATATCGAACTCGCCTGCGATCGTCTCGCGAATCACCTTGCCCGCGGCCTCGTCGAAGAAGAGCATCGCCCAGCCTCCGTAGGTAAATCCGTTGCTCGGATCTTCCTCGGCGCCACCCGGCCCCTGCATCACGCCGTCCAGCGTGACTTGCGTGATTGCGATAAGCTTTCTCATATCTCTCTCCAGATCGCGTGACGCCGCTTTGCCTACTCCGAATCCGGAGAGCGCAAATCGGCGGGCTGACGCATAAAGTAAGCGCGGTCGTACGTCGAGGTGATCGGCACGTATTGCCGTGGTGTTTGCGAGAAGTCGAAGCAATCAGCTTGCGGTGAGTTCGCGCGCGCGTCGCTTGCGGCGAGCCGCCCGAGGCCGAACTGATCTTCGACGAACTTCAAGATGCTGCCGTGCTCGTAGCTCACGTGCGAGACGTAGCCCTGCTTGGCATACGGCGAGATGATGAGCAGCGGAATGCGAAAGCCGAGGCCGTCGTTATCCACGTAGGCCGGAGCGACCGGATCGAACCAGCCCCCCGACTCGTCCCAAAAGATGAAGATTGCGGTGTAATTCCAGAACGGCGATTCCCCAACGGCGTTGACGAGCTGCGCAACCCATGAAGGACCGGTGCGCGATCCCGAACCGCCGTGATCGGAGTTTGCGTAGGTCGGTGTGATCCAGGTAACGGCCCGCAGTTTGCCCTTTCCGACGTCGGTCAAGAACCTCGACGACGACGAAATGACGTCGGCGTTCCAATCGGGCCCGTAGCAAATATGTTCGATCGCCTGATACGCGCTCCAAATACCGACGCGGCCCTTTCCGGCATCTCCGCGAATGCCGCTATCGCCGCAGCTCGAGGCGCCGCCGCCTTTAACGGCCGGGGCATAGTATGCCCACGAAAGTCCGGCGCCGTCGAGCTCGTCGCCCAGCGTCGGTGGATCCCAGCACGGCACTTCGCTTCCGTCCTCGTAGTTTCGATCCGGCCCGAGTACCGATATTGTATCGGAGGGACCGCCGGGGCATCCCCAGAGCGTCTGCGGATTATCGACCGACGAATTCGGATTCACCGCCGCGATCGCGTACTGATGCGAAACGAAACTGCTCGTATCGAAATCGGATCCGAACATCTCGTCGGCCAAAACGTATTGATTCGCCATCTCCCAATACGGCTGCACTTCGGATTGCGGCACGTAGCTGTAGGGCGGATCCGCATTCGGACACGCCGGCCCGGAGGCTCCTCCGCAACTCCAGCGCTGCTTGTCGAAGCCGTTCATCCGGCAGTTCGTGCCGGGAATGCTGCCCGTCCCGCGGCACGATTTGATGAACCCCTGCGCGTTGTGCTGCAGATCCCACGTGGTCGCCAGCGTTACGGGCTGAAGTACGATCTGATGATGCTTTGCGTCGTAACCGTAGGTCGCCGTGGTCGCGCCCGGATAATTCATAAAGACGTTATTAAGCTGCGGTTCTCTTGGATAATGATGATCACGTGCGCAATCTTGCCGCTCGAAGTCAATCGCTTCGTCTGCGCAGCGATCCCGCTCGGCCCGGTTCCCGCGCCGCCACACCCCGCAAGCGTGGCGCTCGCCGCCATAACGGCAATCAGCGAAATCCGTAAGAACGCGACGGGCATCCGCGCCCTTTCTCAGCTAGGCCGCGAGTCTCCGCCTCGGCAAAAGCTTCCTCGGACCGAACCCCGCGATCTGCTAACCGTTCTCCGTTAGGCTCCTCTTGCCCACACTTGGCGAGCCGAACTCGACGAGCATCAGGCTAGTTGGGCTCGAAAGTAGCTTTTCGTGAAACTACCGCCGCGAGTTGCCGGTTTGCAGGTGCCCGACTCCAAGCGTCACGCGACGAACGATGCGCGCAGAAGTCATTCGGCAGTCAAGCAGGCTCGGGAGACGTTTTGATGCTCTTTTCTAGCATCCGTCAAGTGCCTCTTTAAGATTCCACGTCTTGAGCTTTCCGCTGGCGTCGTATCTAACCGACAGTACGTCGCCGGAAACAGTACAAAGGCCAAGCCACGTAGTGAACGCGGCTTGAACCACCGACCTGCATTCAACCTCGCAGGGCGAGTGCGAGGCAACATCAAACCCCGCGAACGCCTCCCCGGGTTGGTAGCCATAACCCGCATGCCACGCAGTGCCGGATGCTCTTAGGAATCGCTCAAACGAGCTTCTATTGGCTCCATGGCTTAGCATTGAAGTCGCGATGCGTTCCCTAATCATATTAGGTGGATCGGGAAGCGCCCCAAGGAAGAATGCCACCCCAAGTGCGAGCAGCACTGAGACGCTGCCAACGATGAGCAGTGGCTTCAAAAACTCCGAATCCTTAGAAGCATTGTAGAAACTGGCCTGATTTGCCGTCTCCCGATTGCTTCTTAATGAATCCGAAGACCATGTCGCGTCCTAGCTGCGTCTGACAACCTAAATGAGGAGCTTCAGTAGGTGCAAAACGCGGACCAAACTCAACCCACACTGTGGTGCCATCGTCAACAAAAAGAACTCCGTAGTTGGCGAGGTTCTTTTGTGAGTCAGGTAGATTGCTAATCGAGTTTAAGGCGCCCTTAGCAAAACTAAAGGCGGCTTGAATGTCAGGTTCAGGGGCCTGCGAAACCGGCACGGCATCTGCATGATAAGGACCCCAGGACTTGAACGTCGTTTGGATCGTAGCCGAGAGGGGTTTTTCATCGAACACTGGACTGCCGTACTCATGCTGCCAAAGCACGCCGGTGTTATCGCTGGCGATGATGCTGGTTTGATACGAAGCGGCGAAAAGCTTCTCCACGAGTGCAATGTGCAACGGATAGCCGAGGGTATCGAAGGGGTGGCGGAGGATTTCCGCCCCAGCGACCGCTCCGCCCGGCTCCGGCGACGGAGGGGGCATTGCCAGCGTTTCGTTGGTGCCCAGAACCGCTGTGCCGAAGCCGTACAGACCATTGGATGTTCGGTATTGCCACAGGCCCTTGTCCTCAAAGGTGCCTGATGGATTGACGACAAGCGGTTTTGTCGTCGGAGCGTCGGCCCGTGCAGCGGCACCGACGCCCGAGCACATGGCGGCGGAAAGGAGTAATGCGGCGACGGTTGGCTTCATCCGTCGACGATTTTACAGGCAGCCGAGCGGTGCCTTCGCGAAGAACGCCTACCAGAAGTTGCCGGTGCCGAATAACCTTGGTATTAAGTGACAAGCAATGCGCGACGAGCCGGATTGGAGGCGGACCTCCGCCTCATCGAGGAGACGTTCAAAGAACGGCTCGTTGATGGATTGCGTGTTTGTGCGGCCGGGCGTTGGGGCCTCTTTGGGTCAAATGATGCGGTTCTCGTTGCGCACTTCGGAAAGCATGCCCGCTATCTCTCTCCAGTGGCGGCGGCGCTGGTGCATCAGGCTGCAGAGATTGAGGAGCTGCGAACCCGCCTCGGCTGCACCGAGCCAAACCTCTGGGTCGAAAGATTCAAGGCTTACCGGAAACGAAGCACGGAGCCGAACGCGCCTGGCGAGCCAAAGTTAGCACAGGCTCTTCTAGACGAGATGCGGATTTTCGGTGGGTAATCCATTTCCACATCGCACAGGTGTTTCCGCGCCAAGACCCTTTGCCTTTATTGAAGATTTGATAACGCGGTCGGAGGGACTCGAACCCCCAACCTACAGGTTCGAAGCCTGGTGCTCTATCCGTTGAGCTACGACCGCGTAGATTCCGTGCATCCTTCGACAAGCTCAGGATGACACATTGTGGCGCGGGATGACACATTGTCGGCGGCCGACGCATTGTCTGGCGTCAGGTAGCGGCGTAAAGATCCCGTCGCGACGGCGGGAGTTCCACGCAGCCGCCGGGATGAGGCCGCGCCAGCAGCGATTGGTAGATGCCCAGCCGCCCAATGTTGAAGCCCTGCGCGCTGCCCGCCATATAGAGGCGCCAAAGCCGATAGCTCGCCTCGCCGGCAGTGGCGATCGCCTTTGCGCGATTGCGCTCGAGGTTCGCGACCCACGCCCGCAGCGTGCGCGCGTAGTGCTCGCGTAAGCTCTCCACGTCGCGCACTTCAAACCCGGCACGTTCCGCCGCGTCCAGGCCTTCGGAAATGCTCACGAGCTCGCCGTCGGGAAAGATGAAACGCTCGATGAAGCCGTTACCGCTGCGTCGTTGACGCTCGGCAATCGCGTGATTGAGAAAGAGGCCGCCGGGACGAAGCGCCCCGTATGCCGCCGCAAAGTACTCTCCGAAACGCGAACGGCCGACATGCTCGAACATCCCGACGCTCACGATCTTGTCGAAGGCCTCGCCTTGCAGCTCGCGGTAATCGCAGAGCTCGACCGTCGCGAAGGCCGATACGCCGGCTGCGGCGATGCGCCGCCGCGCCTCCTCATACTGTGGACGGCTCAGCGTAATCCCGAGTGCGTAGGCTCCCATCTGCGCTGCGCGGATGATCATCGCTCCCCAACCGCAGCCGATGTCGAGCAACCGCTCCCCCGGGCGCAGCCGCAACTTACGCAGCGTGTAGTCGAGCTTCGCGGCTTGTGCATCGTCGAGCGACTCTATCCCGTCGTCGAAGTACGCACACGAGTAGACCATCTGCCGATCGAGAAAGCTGCGATAGAACTCGACCGGCTGATCGTAATGGAAGCCGATCGCCGCCCGATCGCGTTTGCGCGAATGCGTGCGTCCCCGCAGCTTCGCCTCGCGCAAGTGCGGCGTGGGCGTCTTGGGCAAACGCCGGAGCAGCCCGAGAAGTCGCACCAGCTCGCGCCCGCGTAGAGCGGCGCTCGCAGCAAGAAGCGCGTCGACGGCGCTCTCGAGGTCACCCTCGACGTCGAGCATCCCGGCCCCAAATGCGCGGCCGGCCGAGAGCTCGAGCGGCGGCGCGAACGCCGCACGCAGGGCGCCGGCGGAGTTGACCACCAAGATGAATCGCTCGCTCCGTGACGCGCCGATTTTGGTTCCGTCCCAGAGCCGAATCCCGAAGTCACGTGCGTAGGCGTCGCCAAAGATAGCCCGGAGCGCCGCAACGGCGATTCGCGCGTGCGGGTCGCTCGTTGCAAACTCTTCAGCGATCAAATGAGACGATTTGATTCGCTTCCCGGTGATTCGTCCAGAATCGCGAGCCGTCATAGGCAAGCGCCCGCGCGGCAAAAGGAATCCGCGCCAAATCTTCCGCCGAGGTCGTACCGTTCACCGAAACCTTGGTGAGGAAATACTCGCCGCTCTCTTCGTCGTCGGTGGTGATGAGATAAAAGGAACCTTCGACGTAACATTGGCCGCAGATTCCGCGCGGCACGTCGATCTGCTTCACGATGTTCCCGCGCTCGTCGAGACCCAAGATCCGCCGATTGTACCACTGGCTCAAATAGAGATGGGTACCATCGTAGCTGAGTTGCGATCCGGTGTAATCCGGACAATCGATCGAGTCTTGTTTCTTAAAGCCGTGGCCGGGAATGAAGCGGCGAATGACGCGGTCGTCGTCGTCTCCGACACCACAGATCACGCGCAGCTCGTCACCAACGACGGTCATGCCCCAGGGCTTCCCCGGCACGTGCTCTTCCTCGATGACGGTCCATTGCAGCGGGTTGATCGCGTAGAGGCGATCGGTCTCGATCGACCCCATCCACATCTTTTCGCCGTCGAAAGCGAGCGCCTGAGGGCGCGGCGCGGGCGACGGCAGCCTCAGCGCCTCTTTTACGTCCTGCACGCCGGAAGCATACGTCGCGAACCGTTGACCACCTCTGCGCCGTTGAGGTGGACCGTCTGGCCGCGTCACGAGACGTTCAGCCGTTCCCGCGACAAATCTCTTCCAAACGCGCCAACCAACCGTGATAGACTCACAAGCAGCAGGAGGACGCTCGATGCCGATCGTTCCGGTTACACCCCCGCAATCGGTCACGCCCGGCGGTGGATTCGATTACGTTACCGTCGATGCCGCGCGGCGGCGCGTTTATGCAGCGCACGGTGGCGGCGGCGGATTATTGATCGCCGACGCCGACACCGGCAAGCCGCTCGGCATCGTCAACGTCGGACCGATGGCAGGCGTCGCGGTCGATCCCGTCAACGGCCACGTCTTCACCGGAAACGGTCGCGCTCGCTCGGTGAGCGAGGTGGATCCGGTTGCGCAAACCGTTCTGCGCACGGTCGCCGTCGACGGTGCGGTCGATGCAATCGCCTACGATCCCGAGCTCAAACGTATCTATGCCGATGAAGACGACGGAACGCGCATTTTCGTTATCGACGCAACGACGTTCCGCCAGCTTGGCGTCGTCGCGCTCCCCGGCCACAAGCCCGAATACATTCAGATCGATCCCGAAACGCACGAGGTCTACCAAAACATTTCCACCGACGATCCGGCGGTCAGCCAAATCGCCGTGATCGATCCCCACTCGCTGCGCGTCGTTCGCTCGATTCCAACGCCCTTTCTCACGAGCAATCACCCGCTCCAATACGATGCGCTCCACCACGCGCTGCTCGTTGCCGGCGAGAACGAAGTCTTGGCGGTCTTCGATCGTTCGGGAAACCTCGTGCATCGCGTCACCTATCCAAGCCGCGTGGATCAATGCAGTTGGGATGCGTCACGCGGCTGGCTCGCCTGCGCGGGCGGCGGAATTACGCTCTATTCCTACGACGGCAGCGCCGATCCGAAACTGCTGGCGACGCTAGCGATCGCGCCGGGACTTCACACCACCGCGATCGATCCGCAGACCGGAACGATTTGGGCGGTATGGAGCGACCGCGCAAGCGGCGCGGCCTCGATTGCGGGCTTTACCTACAAACCCTAATTAGGGCGAAGCGGCGGGGGCGGGCGCAACGTTGCTGCAGAGCGCGTTCCCCGACATTACCGCCTTCGCCGCGTCGTTCTCGCGCGTCTCGGTCGTCTCGATCGTCCAATGCAGCGCGTCCATTAGCCGCGTCACCGGATTGTAGCCGAGCGCCAAGCCCGGAATCGTTGCCGGATCGATCGAGTACGGATTCGGCGGAAGGCCGGCATAGTTGGGATTTGCTTCCAGCGGATTGGGTGCGGGGGTCGAGATCTTCGCGTTGGTGCTGTCGGGCTGGCTGATCGAGGCGATATACCCTTCGCCCGCATGCTGCAAGTCGGCCATCTGCTGCGTATCCACGAAGCCGCTGATCAGGTCGAGCGATGCGTTTTGCGCCGCCAGCGCCTTCAGCAGCTTATCCCGAATCGCTTTGACTTGCTTGTCGTCCTCTTCCACGCCGCTCGGGTTGGTAAGCTGCGGCGAATCGAGCGCGGTCTGAATCGCGATGATGTTGTTGGCGATCGGCCGGATCAGATTCTCCAGGCCCTGCAATGCCATGTTCTGAGCGGCATTCGAGGTGCTGCTGCCGGGATCGCCGCCGGGCCCGCTTCCTGCACTCGTACCGGCATCGTTGCCGTAGAGCGAAGCGATATTATACTGCTTGAAGAGAGCGGGGCTCCGCTTGATCGTCGTGTCGTTCTGCAGCATCATGCCGATCGCGGGCGCAATCACTTGGTGAAGGCGGCTGCAAAGCGGTCGGGTGACGACGCGATAAATCTGCGGCGGCGGCGTGGGAGTGACGCCGGCCACGAGGAGCGCCGCCGTCAATGCGATCGTTACTCGCCACACGATAATTGCTCTCTACGGTGAAGACGCCCGGCGAGACCTGCCTGTGACCCCTTCGCGCTTCGTGGTTCGCCCTTCAGGATAACGGCGTTAGATACTTGGCGAGCCAGTCGAGAATCAGATGCAAGCGCTCCACGCGATGAATCGGCGAGCCCGTTCGTGAGAGATCGTGGTTTTCGTTTGGAACCGCCACGTATTCGACGGTGCGCCCGAGAATCTTCAGCGACGTATACTCCTGCAGCGTCTGATCGATCGGCGCGCGTGTATCTTCATCCGAATGGAGAATCAGCACCGGCGTTTGCACTGCGGCAACATACGTGAGCGGTGAGAACTTCGCATAATCGGTGCTTGCCGGGTCCCACGGTGGGCCCCACGTGTAATAGCCGCCGCCCAAACCGTTCTTTCCGGCGAAGTCGGCCGCGAGGTTCTCGCTCTGAAGATTGCTCACCGCGCGTTCGGCGACGGCAACCTTATACCGGTTGGTGTGGGCAATCACCCACAGCGTGGCGTAACCGCCGTACGATCCGCCGAGAACGCCCAAACGCGTCGAGTCGACGTCAGGGCGTTGGATTGCCGCATCCATCACCGCCTGCACGTCTTGAAACATCGCATCGCCGTAGTTCTGCTCGAGCGCCTCCTCGAAGGCGTATCCGTGACCCGTGCTCCCCGCGGGATCGGCGAAGACCACGTTGTACCCCATCGACGTATAGAGCTGAAACTCATGGAAGAACGTGTCGCCGAACTGCGTCTCGGGACCGCCGTGGATATCGAGCAAGGTGGGATGCTTCGCACCCGGAGTGCCGGTCGTCGCCGGCATGAACCACGCCTGTACGGTAAACCCGGCCGGATCTTTGACGTCCATCTCCTGCGGCACGGAGAGCGTCCTCGACGCGAGATAGGCTCCATTCACGTTCGTCAGCCGCCGCGGCGCACCGCCGCCGCCGACGTTTGCAATGAAAACGTCGGCCGGGTGGGCGAAATCGCTGTAGAGATAGGCCACGCGTTTTCCATCGAGCGAGACGCTGCACGACCAGGCTTCGCCGTGTGTGGGCGTCACGTCGGTGAGCGTGCCGTTGGTGAGGTCGAGCGTTCGCAGATTCGCATAGCCCGGTCCGTCAACGTTGAGCAGCGCCGCATCCGTGCCGGGTAACGGCGCGCCGCATAAGCCGCCGCCTTCTTTCATGTCGGCGAGCAGTGAGTCACCCCAGCCGATCGTATTCTGCTGCACCACGATGCGGCGGTCCGACCCGTCGGGATTTGCAGAGATGAGCGCAGGACGCGCCGCGGAGTCGGTCACGTTGCTGCTGAGAAAGTAAACTCGGCGTCCGTCGTTTCCGAAGAAGAATCCGCCGTTGGAAGGCAGCGGTGATGCGACCTTCGCCATCGCCCCACCCGTCGACGGCATGGTGTAGACGTCGCCCACACCGCTGTCGACCGATTCGTAGCGCAGCGAGTCGAAGAGAATCGTGCGGTCGTCGGGCGACCACGCATCGAACCCCTCGGAGTATTGCCCCGATGTCAGTTGCTTGGCGTTCGAGCCGTCGGCGTTGACGCTCCAGATGTGCTGGTGATCGCGGTAGGTATAGCCGGCTCCATTGGCCTGGAAGAAGAGTTGATTGATGATCGCGATATCGCTCTTCTTCTGCGCATCTTTCGGCGTGAAGCCGGCTTTGGCGAAGTCGATCTGCGCGGCCGGCGCCGCGTCGGTCTCGGTCACGCTGAGGGCGATCCGGTCGCCGGCGTGCGAGACGACCGGCGAGGAGACGCCATCCTTGATGTGCGTGAGTGCGACGATTGCTCCGGTGCCCAGCGTGAAGCGGTAGAGCTGCGGCTTCTGCTTCTCCACCGTTCGCACGAAGACGAAGCTGCGGCTGTCGGGCATCCAGGCGTAATCGCCGTCGCCGATATGCTTGGTCACGTTCTCCGTCACCGTGCCCGTCGCGACGTCGACGAGCGAGATCGTGCGGTCCGAACTATCCTTGGGACCGTTGATCCGCGCCGCCTCGACGAGCACGTGCGCGCCGTCCGGTGAGATGGCCGCGTTGCTCAATAACGTCAGCTTGTAGAGATCCTCGGGTGCGATCGGCGCGGCCGAGGCCGCGACCGGATAGAGCGCCAAGAGCGCCATTGCAATCATCACATAACGCATCACGTGCCCTTCTGCGCCCCGGCGTAGAAGATTACCTTGAAGATCGCCTGCGGCACGGTGGTGAGCGCGTTGGGATCGCCATAGGCGATATAAATCTCACTCCGCCGCAAGCGCAGGTGATAGGCGATCGAGACGTTCGAGCACTCGCCCTCGCAGTTGCCGCCGCCGTTTGGGATCGGTGGATAACCAACGACGCGCCGCAATCCGACCGCGAACGACGAGTTGGGCCCGAGCTGATACGCGTAGCTCACGCTTTCAAACCACTGAATGTTATCGGGTTTCGGTGAGGGGATCCATTGGGCCGTATTATCGAGGGCGAGCGTCAGTGCGGCCTTGTTCCCCACGCGCAGCGTCGTCGAGCGAAACCACGTATCGAGATGCCCTTCTCCATAGCGCCCCGTGTTGTAGGAGATCGTCGTCGGATACGCCGAGGGACCGTGGTACGGGAAATTTCCGGGATTGTTCGTCTGCAAACCGCTGTCGTAGGTAAACTGGAATCCGCCGTTCTGCGTGATCGGCGTGAGGATGTCGCCGAATCGCCAGTAGTTCGAGCCGCTAAAGAACTGCAGATCCAAGGCCTTCTTCGTCAGAATGTCGACGATGATCTGGTTATCGCTCTGCGCCTGGCCGAAGAGCGGGCCTTGATAGCGGTCGAGAAATCCGGCAACGCCCATTGAAACGAGTTTATCGTCCGGACTGAAATCGAAGATCTTGGCGGCGTAGAGCGCGTAACCGGCGATGCCCGGATGTGAGATGAATCCGTCGGCGGGGTCGTAGTACTCCCCGATCTTGCGAGTCGCTCCGAAGAATCCGAAGGTCTGATTCGACCAGCCGCTGCCGATTTCGTAGTATTGCGCCTGACTTGGAACCGCAACGTTCGTTCCCGAGTCGTCGCCGTAGTTCATGTAAGCGCTGAAGTGCTTCAAATCAGAGTATGCGAGACCGCCCTCGGTGGTCGTATCGATGAAGCCGGGCATCGTTACCGAGATCCGCTGCAAGCTCGAGAACCAGCTCGTGTTCGCCGACGTAAAGTTCAGCGCGCTTGCCAAATCGTTGCGGTTATCGCCGACGGCATCGAACGTTGCAAATCCAATCGGACCCTGCTTACCCTCCACGGCATATCCTTGCGAGGGGGTCGGAATCGACGGGGTATAGAGCGACTGAATATTCTGACACGCGTCGCAGTTGAACTGATTGTAGAAGCTCGCGGCCTGCGTGAAGAACGGGCGCACCTCGCTGTAATAGCGTTGGAAGACCGTCGGCGCGATCGTCTGCTGGTCGAGTTCGACGTTGGAATAATCCGGGTGAAACGTCGAGTAGAACGACGCTGTGGGCGTGATCGGCACCGAGAGGTCGGCGCCCACGCGCGAGGTCGAACCGCCGATCGTTCTACTCGCCGCTTCGCCGAGCGCGTAGATCGCCGCGCGCGGTTTCGGGCGCGAGAAGCCAACGTTGATCTGTGGCACTGCAATCGTTCCCGCGTGCGCATAATCCGAGTTACCGAAGCCGTCGGGCTGCATTTGAACCCGATCGAACGACCAGACCTGCTGTTCGCCGGTCGCCCGCACGTAGCGGACGAACTGAGCCTTCCACGTCCCGGCGTGCGCGTTGCGAATGACTTCGAGCGGTATCTTCATCGTCACGGTATAACCGTCGCCGTGCGCGGCCCCGTGCGATTCCCAGTTTGGCGAGTACGCCGTATTCTCCGACGAGTACTCGTAATGCGTCCCGTTCGGCGTCGAGTAAAACTGATAGAAATAGCCGCTGATGCCGTTGGGCCAGAGGTCGACCCAGACGGCGTCGTCGCTGCCCTGCCCGACGTCGTTGGTATGCTGTGCCGCGTTGATCTGTTCGCGCTGCTTAGCGTCGAAACGCAGATAGAGCGAGTGTCCGTCGGTCGCGATCCAGGCCGCCGTCGGTTCGCTCGCCGGTCGCGAGCGGTACGCATCCCAGGTGAGCTGCAGGCTCGCGGCATGCGCCCACTGCGCGGCCGGTGCGCTCGGGTCGAGCGGCGGCCCCTCCGTCTCGGGCACGGTGAGATGCGGATAGGCCAGCGCCAGCGCGCGTGCGGCCGATGCCGCAAAGATCAGCGCGCCGGCGATCGCCGCGAACCGGCGACTCATTGCAGGATCGCGCCGTCGAGATTCGATTTGCTGTCGCGCCGCAGCGTAGCCGCGTCGACCGCGGAGCATTGCTGTGGCTCGCGGCCGTTGCGGCAGACCAGGGCCCCGCGCAGATCCGCGCCGTGGAGATCGGCCCCGAGAAACTCGGCGCAGTGAATCTTTCCGTCGCCGCCGTAGCGCGAGCCGTCACTAGAGCTGTTCTGCGAGCAGAGCCGCGCGTTGCGCAGATTCGCCGAACGTAGATCGGCGCCGGCGAAATCGGCTCCTTGCAGATCGGCGCCTTCGAAGCGCGTACCCCGCGCGTTGGCCTCTTGGAGGTCGCTGCCGATCATCGAGACGCCGGAAAGGTCGCGTCCGTGCAGATCGGCGCCGCGCGCGTCGCATCCCACGCACCGCTGCAGCAGACCGCGAAGGTCGGCATCGTCGAGTCCATCGAGTGCGCCCCGCAAATTCGCGCCCGTCACGTTCGTGTTACCGAAACGTGCCCCGTGGAGTTTCGCTCCGCGAAGATCGACGCCCGTGAGATTTGCTTGCGTGAGGTCGGCGCCGCGCAGATCGGCGCCGCTGAAATCGACGCCGGTGAGATTCGCGCCGCGCAGGTTCGAGTCGCGCAGGTCGGTGCGGGCGAAGTCAACGCCAACGTAGGCGGCGTGCGCGAGATCCGCGTTGCGAAGATTGCGTCCGGCGAAGTCGCAGTCGGTGCAGTTTGCGGGCAAGCCCGGGCCGACGGCGAGCGTCAGCGCGAGTGCAGCCAGAACGGAATAACGGTCAATCATGTCGTTTTTACTCCGGTTGTAGTGCGGCGATGAGGGCGCACGAAACCAGGCCCGTTCTCGCCAGGCGTTCTTGAGGCAGGGTTTGAGTTATCGTGCGCGCCGGCGCGCGCGGGTCAGACTACCGGTGTGGAGCGTGCGGTTTTGAGAGATCCATGCCGATCATCTTGGTCTTCGAAAGATCGACGCGGCTCAGGTCGACGCCGCTCAGGTCACAACCGTTGAGCGTCGCGCCGGCGAGATTGATGCCGTCCATCTTCGCGTTGCTGAAATCGGTGCCGACGAGCTCGGCCCCGGCGAAGTTCACGTTGCGCAGATCGGCGCCCCCGAAGTCGTCGCCGCTGATGCGGACGCCGCGCAGATCGAGTCCGCTCATCTCGGCGTGGCTGAAGTCGCAACCCTTGCAGCCGCTCAGAACGTCGCGCATCTGAGCCGAGCTCATGCGCGCTCCGTTGAACTGGCATCCCGAGAGGGAGGCCCCGGTGAAGTCGGCGCCCGAGAGATTCGCTTCGGAGAAGTCGCAGCCGGTCAAATGCGCGTTACGGAACGAGGCTCCGTTCAGATTGGCTCTCGAAAAATCCGCGCCGTTGAAGGATCCGCCCGAGAAGTTGACTCCGGAGAGGTTGGCATTGGTAAAGTCGACGCCCGTGTAGTTTGCGCCGTGCAGATCCTTGCCCGACCAGTTTACGCCGCTGTAGTCGCATCCCACGCAGACCTTCGTTTGCGCGACCGCGCCCCTGGCGACGCCTTCGGTGATGCCGGCGACAGAGCGCTCGATGCTCTTCCCCAGCGCTTTGGCGTCGAACTGCGGAACCGAGACGCTAATTCGCGGCGTCTCGATGTAGCGCGATGGTTCGTGCACCGTCACTGCCGGAACGTAGACCCGCTGTGCGGGAACTTCGACGGTCTTCGTTTGATTGTGGATGACGACGCTCGCATGCGCCGAGTTCACCGTAGGTGCCGAAGACGACGCTGCATGCGGCGAAGCCATCGGATTGCTTGCGACCATCCGGCGAATCGGCGCGGCCGCGGTGTGGCTTGCCGTTGCGGCCCTTACCGGTGATGCCGGGAGGGCCGGCGTCGCGATCACCACCGGCGCCGCGATCGACGGAACCACGAGCCCGATGACGAGCGCGATCGCCCCGACGACTGCCACCGCCGCGGCGGCCGGCGCCGGAGAGAGGTTCGTCGCAATGTTTCGTCCCGCGCCGAGCAGCCGTTCGATGCGCAGCGAGATGTGTTTGCGCGTGGCGAAAACGCCGGGCGCCGGAATCGGGTGGCGCGGCCACGCCGCACTCTCCGCCATCTTCGTCAGGCAGAGCGCGTAGGGCCGCACCGCGCCGCTGAATGAGAGCACCCAATCGTCGCAGGCAACTTCGCGCTCGAGATCGAGTTGCTGGCCGACGAAGAGTGCGGCCGGATTCCATCCGAGCAAGGCGTTGATCACGCGTTGCAAGCCGTTCGTCCAATCGTCGGCGCGGCGCAAATGCGCGAGCTCGTGCAGGCAGATCTGATCGACTTCCGGTTCGGAGAGACGATCGAGCAGCGAATGTGGTATCAGGATCATCGCATCGAAGAGTCCGACCGCGACCGGAACGTCGGTCGCGTCGCTGACGCAGAGACGCACGTCACGCGCGCCTTTGTTTGCGCGCAGCCATTGCGGCATCGCATCGCGATACTCGACCGGCAGCGGCAGCGCGTCGCGTTTGAGCTGTTCGAGTCGCATCAAGCCGACGGCGAGACGCGCGAGTGCGTAACCGGCCAAGACGAGCCAGACCGCAAAGACGGCGATCGCAACCGGTGCCGGAAGGGTGATCCGCGCGCGCTCGGGGAGTCGCGCCGGCGTTTGCAGTGCAGCGATCGGCGTTGCGACGGTGCGCCCTTGCGCCGTCAACGGGCGATGGTTCGAGAGGCTGCGCCGCGACTGCACCGGCGTCGTTGCGACGCGCTGCCGTTCCGTCGCCACCACTGCCGTGGCCGGCGAAAAGAATGCGAGCGTCGTCGCGACCGGCACGACGAAGGCTGCGACGAGCGTCGCGCTCCAGACCGCATACCGCGTCGCCGCATTGATCCGCGGCCAGGCGCGCAAGAGCAGCCAAACGCAGAGCACCAGCAGTGCGTCCTGCCAGAGCGCGTTGAGCACCGTCGCCGAGATCGCGCTCGCAACGGTCAGAAATCCTTGCTGCAGCTCACTCACTTTCCGGGCTCCTCATACTCGGCAATCAGCGCTCGCAGGCGCAGGAGCTCCTCGTTCGAGGGACGCCCCTGCTCGATCAAGCGTAGCGCGAGTGCACCGGCGCTGTTGTCAAAGAATCTTGAAAGAAGGTGTCCGACGGCGTGTCCGGCCGCTTCTTCGCGTTCGACGAGCGGGCGATAGATGTACGCGCGACCGGCCTCCACGTGTGCGACGTACCCTTTGCGCTCCATGATGCGCATGGTCGTCAGCACGCTGTTGTAGGCAATCGGCGGTGGCGGAAGCGCGGCGGTCACCTCGGCGACCGTCGCCTCACCCTTCAGCCAGAGCACCTCCATCAGCCGAAGCTCGGCCTCGGTGAGCGTACTGGAACGGCGTCGGGCCATGCTTAGCGTGCCAGCCCCGGGCCCCAGCCCGGGAAGATGCCGGTCGAGCCGCCCACATCGGGCAAGCGCACGCGCGTCCGGGCGGTGAGAGGGAGCTCTGAAGTCATTGGATCGGGCTTGCGGGTCATGTCGCCTCCTGCGTCTACTAATGATTTAGTTGAATCATACGGCGGGCGAAAGGCTTTGTCAACTAAATATTTAGGATTAAAAGCGCCCCGCTCGAGGGGCCCTCGTCACGCGCGCGTGGGGGAAAGCCGCAGAGGGCTGCCAATAAGGAGGCTGACTCAATCCGCCCCAACGTTCCAAGGAGAAGCATTTGTTGGCAACGCCGCGCCTGGCGCTCGTACTTTTAACCGGCGGTCTTTTGGCCGCGTGCGGCAAGGGAACTCCCATCACGAGCGGCACGCCGACGCCCTCACCGACGATTCCCCCGGAGGTCACCGCGCAGTACCCGATTCCGACAAAATCGAGCGAGCCGCACGGCATTACCCTCGGTAGCGACGGCAATATCTGGGTGACGGAGTTTCGACCGAGCAAAATGGCACAGCTCGGCGCCGGCGGAAAATTCGGCGAGAGCGTGACGCCGACGCGCAATGCCGGTCCGAACGGCATCGCTTCGGGTCCCGGACCGAATCTCAACGTCTGGTTCACCGAAACGAACGTGGGCCGAGTCGGACAAGTAACCGTCGCAGGCCCACCCTACTCGGAGTACATACTGCCGAACTCCAGCTCCAAGCCGGTCGCCATTGCGCTCGGTTCCGATGGAAACATGTGGGTCGCCGATCCTGGAACGAACTCTATCTGGCGCGTCCAACAACTGCGCGCGAAACCGCACGTGCTCTTTACGCAATACCAGCTCACCGGCAACGCGCAACCGTCGACCATCACCAATGGACCCGACGGCGCGCTCTGGTTCACCGAACCGGGCACCGACAGCATCGGCCGGCTCAGCGTCAACGGACGCTCCCTCACCGAATATCCGCTCAAGGACAAGAACGCGTACCCGGTCGGGATTACCGCGGCAAGCGATAACGGTCTCTGGATCGTCGAACAAAAAGGCTTGCAGATCGTGCGCATGGCCATCACCGGCGACGTCACTGCAGAGTATCCGTTGCCCGGAGCGATGACGCCCGATCAACTCGTGCAAGGGATCGACGGGAACTTCTACTTCACCGACACGGCCAAGAACAAGATCGGTCAATTTCTCTTCCGCCGCCACGGCGTCAAATTTTTCTCGATTCCCACGCCCGATTCGCAGCCCACCGCATTGACGATCGGCGCCGACGGTCAAATCTACTTCGTCGAGACCGCCGGCAATAAAGTCGGGCAGTTCCGCTACTTCAACGTATAGCATCGTCCTGGCCGGCGACCTCGCACGGGGCCAACTCGGCGAGTAGGCCAACCTGCGCGGCACTCCCGATCAGGAAATAGCGGCTGTCGACTCGCACCAGATGCAGCGCGGCGTGCGGCGCGAGCGCTGCCGACTCGATGAGCGCAATGCGCCCCCGCCTGCCGAGAAATCGGCCGTGACGCAGCACGCGCGCAAGCATATAGAGCAGTCCGAGCGCGATGCCCGCTATGGCGAGCTTCTCAACGTACGCGATCCAAAAATTCGCCGGCACTCCGGCTACTCTTCGAGGGGCGTCGCGGCGTAGATCTTCCGTTTGAAAGCGACGACTCGGCGCTCGATCTCGTCCATTGCCTCGCGCACCAGTACGGCATTGCCGGTGGTCAACGTGACGATCGTCTCGCCGTTTGCTTCGATCGATTCGATCAAATCGCAGTTCAGCATCAGCGGCTGACCGTTCGGACGCGTGAGCGCGATCACGTGACGGAGGTTCCGGATGCTCGGCGCGCGAGCCTCTCGCGCGCGAGGCGATCGTAACGCCGTGCATTCCCCTCGTCGATCTCGAGCTCGTCGCGCCGTCGCTCCTCCGCATCGAAAGCTCGTTGCCGTCGCTCCTTGAGTCCCTCGATGACGCGCCGCTCGCGGCGCGCAGCAAGGAGATCGTCGCGCGCGCGCTCGCAGGCCGCTTGGAGATCGTGGTGCCGGTGCTGCTCGCACTCGATTGAGCCGTCGACCCTGCGAAGATGCTCGTCGTAGAGCCGCACGTCCCGGGCAATCCCGCTTCGCGACGATTCGGCAAGGGCGTTCGCGTTGCGCCGGCGCGAAGCCGCGAGACGCTGGTGCTCCTCCGCACATTCGTCGAGCGCGCCGCGGCAACGCTCGAAGGTCTCCCGTTGCTCGCGCTCGGTGCGCTCGTGCGACTCGAGCAGCGGCTGCAGATCGAAACGAAATCGGGCCGGCATAGCGGAGAGAACTCCCGCCGGCAGCGCTTAGCGAGCCAACTGGCTCCGTTCGCGGCCGACCGAGACCAGCTCGAGCGGAACCCCGAGCAGTTCGCGAACGCGCTCGACGTAGACGCGCGCAGCCGCGGGCAGCTCGTCGATGCGGCGGCATTCGTCGATCGGCTCGCTCCATCCGGGAAGCTCTTCGAACTCGAGTTCCAAATCCGGCGCGCCGGCAGCGGCAAACGACGCCGCCCTTCCACCCAAGCGGTATCCCGTCGCGATCGCGACGCGCTCGAATCCGGTGAGCACGTCGAGCTTGGTGATGACGAGGTTCGTTAAGCCATTGAGCGTGACGGCGTAGCGCGCTGCGACCGCATCGAGCCAACCGCAACGCCGTGGACGCCCCGTCACCGTGCCGAACTCGCCACCTTGGCGGCGTAGCCGCTCGCCGCGTTCGTCGTTCAGCTCCGAGGGAAACGGACCCGCGCCGACGCGCGTGCAGTAAGCCTTCAGCACTCCGGTAATACGTCCGATCGCGTTCGGTCCGATTCCCAACCCGGTGCAGGCGCCGCCGGCGATCGTGTGCGAGCTCGTGACATACGGATACGTGCCGTATCCGACGTCGAGCAGTGTGCCTTGCGCGCCCTCGAGGAGCACGCGCTTGCCTTCCGCCAGCCGTTCGTGCATGTATGCAACGCCGTCGACGACGTGTGGTGCCAAACGCTTCGCCGCATCCAGCGTCGGCGTATCCTCCTCGGTGAATGCGTGGAGCGCCGGCGAGGGAGCGAGCAGGTCGGCAAATCGTACGCCGGTGCGCGCGACCCGGTCCACGTACGCCGGCCCGATGCCGCGGCCGGTCGTTCCGATCGCGACGGCGCGCGCGTTCTCGCTCGCCTTATCCCGCGTCACGTGATGCGGAAAGACCACGTGCGCCCGATCCGAGATCTTCAGGCGCCCGACGTCGACGCCGATTGCTGCGAGCGCGTCGAGCTCTGCGATCAGCGTCTGGAGATTGACCACCGCTCCTCCGCCGACGAAGAGCTCCACGTTCGAATGCATCACGCCCGACGGAACGATTCGCAGAGCGAGTTCCCGGTCGCCGACCACGATCGAATGTCCGGCGTTATCGCCGCCGCCGAAGCGCGCGACCACGTCGTAGTCGGCGGCGTACAGGTCGACGATGCGTCCCTTGCCCTCGTCGCCCCACTGCAATCCAAGGATGATGTCGGCTTTCGACGTCGCGCCGTTACGGGACAAAATTTGCCCCGTCAACCGCGCCGTACGGGTCCTTCAAACCCTTTGAGCCGTCGAGATTCGCCAACGGTTTGGCCCGGGGGTATCCCATCACCCGCACGCTCTCTCCGGCTTGCACGACGTACGCTTCCTTATTTGTTTTGTTGATCGTTATGTGGATCGGCTGTTTGTAAAAAATGCCGAACGTTCCGGCGATCTTATCGAACGGCGCCTTGAGCTCGTAGACCTTGTTCGCGGTAACGTCGCAGACGAGCAGCGTGCCCTGCGCGTCGATCGCCATTCCGTAGGGATACTTGAACTTCGGGGGGAGCGTCTCGGCATGACAGCCGCTCAACCCGCCTTTAAAACGCACGATCCGGCCGTTGTATTGATTGGTCGTGTAATCGATGAAGACCGTTCCTTCGTGGTTGACGGCAACACCGGTGACGAGATCGGCGGCGTCGAGCTTACAGCTCGCCAAAACCGCGTTCTTCTTCTGTGCGTACTCGTTGACGAGGTGCCCGTTGAAATCGGCCTCGTAGACGTTCCCCTGTCCGTCGGTCGTCACGCTCACCGGCGAGGTCATGTGCGCGCTATACGTAAAGTCCGGCTTCTTCGCGGGGAGCTTGTACTCGACGATGGCGTGCTTTCCGGCCTGCGTTGCGCTGGTGATGTAGAAATTGCCGGCGTCATCGACCCAATCGCCCCACGGGTGTCCGACGCCCGTCGTGATCGTGGCGACCCGTTTCCAGGTGTCGTTGGCAAGAATCTCAACCGCTTTATTGGTGAAATCGGTAACGAAGAGCTGTTGCGGAAGAATCGCCCTTTGGGCCGCGGGAAGTTGGGCGCTCGTTGCCGGAAGCGTGCCGTCTGAAAGCGTCGCACTCGGCAGCTCACGATTGCCGCAGCCCGCCGCGAGCAATACTGCTGCGGCTGCCGCCGTTGCGGTGACGAGTCTCATAGGGCGCCCCTTCGGGGCCGGTGCGGGTCCTTACTCCGTGTTGAACTCGAGGTCGCTTGTATCGCCCATCGGGATTTCGGAGATGCCTTGGAACTGCGTCATCACGAACTCCGAGAAGAGGGCGTTGGGCCAGCCGAAGTTGCGGCGCGTGAACTGCTGCGGATTATCGGGGTTGAACGATTCGTGCAGCAAATGGTCGCCTGGGTCGCTTGCCAGAAGCTGTCCGAGTACGTCTTGCTTCTCGGCGCCGCTGGTCGCAGTCATGCCTTCGATGATCAGCGCGAGCGGCCAAACCCAATGATCGGGCGTGTGATAGCTGCCGATTCCCCGTGCGACGTGTCCCTGATAGAACGACGGGTTATCTTGTGAGAGCAGAAAGCGCCGCGTGTTCTCGTAATAGCGGTCGCCCGGTGCCGTATAGCCGAAGTAGGGCGCCGCAAGCAGGCTCGGGATGTTCGCATCGTCGGTCAGAATCGCGTGACCCAGCCCGTCGACTTCGTAGGCGTAAATATATCCGTACTTGGGCACGAGCACGAGGCCGTAGGTTTGAATGCCGCGCTGCACTTCGTCGCGCAACGCCTTGGCTTCACGTGCCTTCATCACGTTGTGGTAAACGTTGAGCTCGATCTCGGCCATATCGCCGAGCGCGACCACCGCGAACATCTCCGACGGAATCAGGTAATTGTAATCGCACGCGTCGTCCGAAGGCCGGAAACCGGTCCAGATCATTCCGGTGTACCCGACCGGATTGCCGCGTCCCAGATTCGGAAGTTCTTTGTGGGTGTAGCGCGAGTCGCGCGGATGGTTCTGCTCGCGCTCCATCGTCGCCAGCACGCCGTCGAGCATCGATGAAAAATCGCTGGTGAAAATCGACGTGTCGCCGGTCGTCTTCCAATAGCTCCACGCGAGCGCCGTAGGATACGCAAGCGAATCGAGCTCGAACTTCTGCTCCCACACCCGATAATCCAAGGTATACGCGTTCGCATACGGATCGATCTGCAGGTACTTCACCATGCGGGCGATGATCGCGCGCAGCAATCCGCGCACGTCGGGGTCGTCCTTGGCGAAGAAGAGATATGGGCGCGCCTGCGCGCTCGCGTCGCGAAGCCACTCGGCGGGGATGTCGCCGGTCATAATATAGGCGGTGCCGTCGGGCGCATACTGGGCCAACTTGCTCGTGTCGAGCAGGGCGGCGCGGAACATTTCCTCGAGGTGCTCGTTTGGACTGCGATACTGAGCCGCCGCCTGCTCGATGGATCGCAGTTCGAGCGCCGACGACGGAAGCGGCAGCATCGTCGCGGCGCAAAACGCCGCGCCGAAGAGAAAGTTAAGGCTGCGACGGCCCATTAAGCGGGCCAGGTTCCGTGTGCGTACAAAGCCGGCAACTCCCTAAAGCGCCCGAGATAATCGAGGCCATAACCCACGACGAATACGTCGGGGACCTCGAACGCCCTGTACTTGATTTTAATGTCCGCAATTCTCCTGTGTGGCCGGTCGAGAAGGGTGCAGACGGCCAGCGAGGCCGGGCCGCGCTCGAGCAGCCGCTTGAGCACGTATTGGAGTGTCAGGCCGGTATCGATGGTATCGTCGACGAGAATCACGTGGCGGTCTCGAACCGGCGTTGCCACGTCCTTCTCCAAGACGATTCCGTCGCCGTCGCCGCAGCGGTTGACCGAGAGAAAGTCGATCTCGCAGGGGATCGTCACCGCCCGCGTCAGGTCGCCGAGGAAGGTCGCAGCCGCCGTGAGCAGCCCAATCATCAAGGGCCGTTTCCCCACGTAGTCGTGCGATATCTCGGCGCCGATGGCGGTCACGCGCCCCGCGATCGATGCTGAATCGAAGAGCGGGTCGCCGATCACGACGCCTGCCGCAACCGGGAAAAGACGCGCTCGACGTCGCGGCGCGTAAAGAGCTTCACGTTGACGCACGGGTGGTACGAACGCATCAAGCGCAGCTTGCGGTTCTTTCGCGTGTTGCGCACGGGCTTCGCGACGGTAACTTCGATGTACAGATCGTATTCGGGAAGATAGAAATCCGGAGTAAAGAACTCGACGGCACGCCCGCGCTCGTTCCACGCAATCGGGAAGGTGCGCGGCTCGTACTGCCAAGGAATTCGGTAAAAGTCGAAGAGTCGCGCCAGCTCGGCTTCGCTGGCATGTGCGAACGGGGCCCGGGGCATAGCCACGGACCGTTATCTACGACGGATCTACAACGTTATCCCGCCGGAAAGCGTAAGACGAAGCGCGCGCCGCCCGAGCGCGACCGTTCGACCCGCACGTCGCCCCCCGCGCGCTCGGCGACGGCCTTGACCACCGCAAGTCCGATTCCGTTTCCAGCGCGCGCCGCCGAAGTGGCACGCACGCCCATGGTGAAGATGGCGTCGCGTGCCTCGGGGGCGATTCCGCCGCCGTCGTCCTCAACGGCGACGGCAACGAACGGACCTTCGCAGACGCACGAGATGTCGACGGTTCCGTCCTCGCGCCCATGCTTGACCGCATTGTCGAGCAGATTTGCCAGCGCGTGCACGCAGGCGTCGCCCTCGACGCGGGCGCGGAGCGCTTCCGGCAAATGCGTGCGTATGGTCACGCGGCGCGCGGCCGCCATTGGTGAGAGCATCTCGATCGTTGCCCGAATCTGCTCGACGACGTCACAGCCGTCGCGGCGAACCTCACCCGAACTCTCGAACGGTGAGCGTACGAGCAAGCCGTCGACCAAACGACCGAGCCGCAGCGCCTCACGTTGCGCCGTTTTCAAGAAGCGGCGCGTCGTACGCGGATCGTTTCCGCCCTCGAGCACGCTTTCGAGATATCCGTTGATCGAGGCGAGCGGCGTTCGCAGTTCGTGCCCGATCGTCGCCAGGAACGCGCGCACGACGAGAGGCTCCTCGGCGGGCCTATCCGCGGACGAATTTGTAGCCAAATCCGTGAACCGTCCGGAGAAGCGAGAGACGCCACGGCTCCTCGATCTTGGCGCGCAAACGGTGCACGTGGACGTCGATCGTGCGCTCGTCGCCGCTGAAATCGAATCCCCAGACCCGCTGCAAGAGCCAGTCGCGAGAGAGCGCGACGCCGGCATTCCCGGCCAGCTCCATCAGCAGCGCAAACTCCCGAGGCTTGAGCTTCACGTCGATGCCGTCGACCCGCGCCTCGCGAGCACGAGCATCGATCTCCAAACGTCCGAAGCGCAGCACCGGCCCGGGCGGCGGAAGCGCGCGTCCGCTGCGGCGGAGAATCGACTTGACCCGCGCGACCACTTCGCGCGGCGAGAACGGCTTGGCAATGTAGTCGTCGGCCCCCAGCTCGAAACCGATAACGCGATCGATCTCCTCGGTCCGCGCCGTCAGTAAGACGATCGGCAACGCGCGCTCTTCGCGCCGCAGCGTTCTGATCACGTCGTAACCGTCGACGCCGGGAAGGCCGACGTCGAGCACGAGCAGGTCGGCGGCACCGCGCGCGTGCCGGAGCGCGGCGTGACCGTCGGAGCACCCGACGACCGTAAAACCTTCGCGCTGAAGGTGATGCGTCAGGAGCTCGCGGATCGCGCGGTCGTCTTCAGCAACGAGCACGGTCGGCGTCGACATGGCCGAACGAGTGCCCGGCGCGACGGCTTATTGAGACACTTCGTCCCGTCGAAGGAACGCAAGCGGGCCGAAGCGCGCAGCGTGATCGCGCAGCACGCGATAGATCGTCGCTGCCGGAAAACCGAGACGTTCCAAACGCCGCGCGGCAGAGGGATATTCAATCGTGGGATTCTTTTCGATCAGGCGACCGAATGCCGTCGCGCAGCGTGCCCCTTCGTCGGCTTCGAGTGAAGCGACCGCTGCGGCCGCCGCTTCACTCTCGATGCCTTTGCGAACGAGCTCGCCGACGAGGCGCTCGTTGCCGATGGGTTTCCGCCGGCCCTCGACATAGAGTTTCGCGTAGAGCCGATCGTCGAGGAAGCCGTCGCGTTTGCAACGTTCGATCGCGAGACGAACGTCGTCGTCGTCGAAGCCCTTGCGCTCGAGATGCTGCCAGAGCCGCGCTTCGGTGCAGCGCTGACGCGCTAGGTATGCCAGTGCGACGGCATATGCTCGCTGGGGCAAGGTTAGGAGGTCGTGGCGGCCGGCACTTTTCCGTTTGTGGAGGCCGTCTTGCCGAGCGCTTCGCGAATCTTCGCTTCGATCTCAAAAGCGAGTTCGGTGTGCTCCTCAAGGAAGGCTTTTGCGTTCTCGCGGCCTTGGCCGATGCGCTGCTCGCCGTACGTATACCACGAACCGCTCTTGCCGACGATGTTCTGATCGAGCGCGACGTCGAGAATCGAACCCATCTGCGAGATCCCGTGGCCGTACGTGATGTCGAACTCCGCCTGACGGAAGGGCGGCGCGACCTTGTTCTTGACGACCTTCACGCGTGTCCGCGTGCCGACCACATCTTGACCGACCTTGATCGTTTCGAGCTTTCGTACGTCGAGGCGCACCGAGGCGTAGAACTTCAGCGCGCGGCCGCCCGACGTCGTCTCCGGGTTGCCGAACATCACGCCGACCTTCTCGCGAAGCTGGTTGATGAAGATCATGACGGTCTTACTGCGCGAGATCGCGGCGGTGAGCTTGCGCAGCGCCTGCGACATCAATCGTGCCTGCAATCCAACGTGCGCGTCGCCCATATCGCCTTCGAGCTCGGCCCGCGTCACCAAGGCGGCGACGGAGTCGACGACGACCACGTCGACCGCGTTGCTGCGCGTCAGCATCTCCGCGATCTCGAGTGCCTGTTCACCGGTATCGGGCTGCGAGACGAGCAGATTGTCGAGATCGACGCCGAGCGCCGCGGCATAGTTCGGATCGAGCGCGTGCTCCACGTCGATGAAGGCCGCCGTCCCTCCGGTCTTCTGCGCCTCGGCGATTGCGTGGAGTGCGAGCGTCGTCTTGCCGCTCGACTCCGGACCATAGATCTCGACGATGCGTCCACGGGGCAATCCGCCCACACCCAACGCCAAGTCGAGCGCGATCGAACCCGTCGGTACGATTTCGAAGGCCATCCGCTCCTGAAAATCGCCCATCCGCATGATCGAGCCTTTACCGAACTGACGCTCGATCTGCGCGAGCGCGTTGGTGAGGGCAAGTTGCCGTTCGTCTTCTGCTGCCATATCGGTTCCTTTCTTCATCATTGCTTACATCACGCTCTCACGTCACTATGCCAAGGGTATGGCATTCTGCTCGTCGTCGAAGATCGCGTCGATGAACTCGGGCGGCGCGAAGGGACGCAAGTCTTCGGCTCCTTCCCCGAGTCCGACGAACTTGATGGGGACCTCGAGCTCGTCGACGATTGCGATCAGAACGCCGCCCTTCGCCGTCGAGTCGAGCTTGGTGATGACGATGCCCGTGAGCTCGGTCGCGGCGTGAAAGAGCTTCGCTTGCGAAATGGCATTCTGGCCGTTCGTACCGTCGACGACGAGCAGCGTCTCGGCCGGCGCTTCGCCGAGCTCGCGTTCGATCACGCGGCGGATCTTCTTCAGCTCCTCCATGAGGTTGGTCTTCGTTTGAAGCCGGCCCGCGGTGTCGACGAGCACGACGTCGGCCCCCCGCGCTTTCGCGGCGCGCACGCCGTCGAAAACGACCGAAGCCGGATCGGCGCCCTCGGCGCCGCGAACGATCGAGCTGCTGCTGCGCTCCGCCCAAATCGCCAGCTGCTCGGCGGCCGCGGCGCGAAACGTATCGCCCGCGACGAGCAAGACGCGCTTCCCGTCGCGGTGCAATCGCGTCGCCAGCTTGCCGATCGTCGTCGTCTTGCCGCTGCCGTTGACGCCGACGATCAGAATGACCGCCGGCTTGCGATCGAGACGAAGCGGCGCATTGGGAAGCGTGAGAAACCGTTCCACGTCTTTACGGAATCGCGCGATCGGGCGATCCGTCGTTTTCCATTCTTCTTGACGCGAAACGGTCTGCAGGCCGGTCAGTATCTTCTGCGTTGCGGGGACGCCGAAATCTGCCAAAATGAGCGTCTCTTCGAGTTCGTCCCAAAATTCGGGGGTGAGCGGAAGATCCGTGCGGCCGAGCCGGGCGACGGCCGTAAAACTCTCTCGGGCGCGTCCGAGCGAGGAGCGTAATCGCGACAGCCAGCTCATGGCCCGCTCTCCGCCTTCACGCTACTGACTCTATCATGCGAACGTACGTTCGGTCAATCATTGCATTATACTCGCTTTCGGAGGACCGTATGCAGTACCGCGCGATCTTCACAGCGATCTCTTTCTCGGCATCCGTCGCCGGCTGCGGCGGAGGCCAGGGCATTCCCGCGCAGACGCCGCTTCAAGCGGGTCCGCTCACGCGGACGAATGCGAGCGCGCCGATCGTCGAACTCGACGCCCATTCCAACGGTCCCACCGTCTCCGCCGATGTGTACGGCGCCTCCCTCGACACCTGGTACGACATTCTCAACCCTTTCGTCAATCCGTCGCTGCATAAAACCGGTATTCACGTGGTGCGTTTTCCCGGCGGATCGGAATCCGACGCCTATCATTGGGAGAACGGCGGCTCGGTCTGCGCCGATCAAGGCTACGTCACGCCCGCGTCGAGCTTCGATCATCTGATGAGCCGCGTCGCGCATCCGCTGGGCATCGACGTTGCGATCACCTTGAACTACGGGAGCAATCGCGCGTGCAACGCCGGCGGCGAGCCGAGCGAAGCCGCCGCGTGGGCGGCGTATGCAAAGCGCCGCGGTTACCGCGTCTCGTTTTGGACCGTCGGCAACGAAGTGTACGGCTCGTGGGAGTACGATTTGCACGCCCATCCTCACGATCCGCACACCTACGCCGCGGCCGTCCGCAACGGCTACTATCCACAGGTCAAGAAGGCCGATCCCAACGCGCAGGTCGGCGTCGTCGTCGATACGCCGAACGACCATGCCTGGAACGACATCGTGCTTCTGCAAGCACAGCCGTTCGATTTCGTCGAGGTCCACTACTACCCGCAGTTCAACACGGACAGCGACGCCTTTCTGTTGGGTTCCGCGATCGATACGTTTGCACGCGACCTGCGCGGATTGCGCAAGGAGATGGAAGCGGCGGGTCTTCCGGCGAGTCTCCCCATCTATCTCGGTGAGTACAACAACGACGCGGGTAAAGAGGGCAAACAATCCGTTTCGATCGTCAACGGTCTCTTCGTCGGGCAGATGCTCGACACGCTGATGGAGGCCGGCGCGCCGCGCTCGACCTTTTGGCTCGCCTACGGCAGCTGCGACAAAAACGGCGATTTTTCAAAGAAGCTCTATGGCTGGCAGCACTTCGGAAGCGAGGCGCTCTTCTCCGACGATTTGCCGAACCCAAGCGAAGGCTGCGCCAAAACGCCGGATATCCCCGGCGGCACGCCCTTTCCCACCGCGCGCGTCATGGCGCTAATGGCGAGCGAAATTCCCGCCGGCTCGAAGGTGCGCAACGTCACGGTTACGGGCAAGCTTCGTCACGTGCGCGCCTACGGCTTCGCAGAAGGCGCCGGATATGCGTTCGCGATCTTCAACGATACGCTCGACTCGATCGATGTCGCCGCGCGCGTCGCCGGCTCCGGGCACTCTCGGTTTACCGCGACGCTTTCAACCTACGGCAAGTCGCAATACGACAAATCGAAGAACGACCAATGGGTCGGCCCGCAAACGCGACGGCTCGGCACGGTCGGCACGACGCTACCGCTGACGTTGCCGCCCTATAGCCTTTCGCTGCTTCGGTTATCGCCCGCGCCGTAACGGCGAGGCGGATCACCACGATATGACGATCTGACCATTTCCTGAAGAGCCGCCGCCGCGAACGTCTTGAACGGAGGTCGCGTTGAGCTCGACGTACGCCGAGCCGCCGCCGCCGCCGCCCCCGCCGCCGGGACCGCTCGAATAATGACCCCCCGCGCCCCCACCGCCGCCGCCGTAATAGCCCCCGCCGCCACCGCCGCCGCCACCGGTGCTAAAGCCATGTCCGCCGGCGCCGGCCCCGCCGTCGCCTGATGCGCCGCGATGACCGTGACCTGCGCGCTGATACTCCGAGGTCTGTCCGCCCCGGCCGCCCTTTCCGCCGGCACTCTGCGTGCCGCCCTTGCCCCCTTCTCCGGCGGGATAAAAGAGTGGCTGCACGCCGCCCGAACCGCCGTGCTTACCGCCGCCCTTTCCGGCGCTTCCGCCGGTTGCATAGTAGGTGCCGCCTCCGCCGCCGCCCGCGCCTCCCGCGACGAGCACGCGGTCGGCCAACTGGTCGCCGCCCTCGCGAACGTCGGATGCCCCGCCGCCGCCGGTTCCGCCATCGCTATAGCTGCCGCCGTAGCTCCCTTTCCCGCCGGCCGCGCCGCCGTTGAAGCCGCCGTTTCCCCCCGATCCGCTGCTCCCGGCGTTTCCGAGAATGCCCGCGCCGCCAACGAAAATGGCGAGCTTCTCCCCGGAAGTGACCGGTATCGTCGCCGTTACCTCGCCGCCGTTGCTTCCGGGTGACCAGCGCGCGCTTGCGCTTCCGGCGCCGTCCAGCGCGATCGTCAGGTGCGTAATGCCGCGCGGAACTTTAAACGTCTGTTCGGCGCCGGTGTACGAGAAGGTTTTGCTTCCGGTGTGGTGAGTCTCGGCCGGTAATCTCGCCGCCCCGAGCGGCGACTGCGTCGCGCTGCATGCAGAGAGGATCGCCGCCGCGACGCCCGCGCAATATGCATTCTTGCCGAGGCCGATCACTCGCATACTCCGACCCTCCGAGGAGCGTTGCTCCGTCTACGTCGTTGCCGTCGTCGCCGTTGCCGCCGATGCTCGCGCGGCTTCGCGTTGCTCGCGCTTGCGTTCGCGCAGGAAATGGAAGAACTCCACGCCCTCGCGCAGCCGGCGTTTCCGCACCTGCCGGTCGCCCAGCATACCGCCGAGCAGCGAGAACATCTTCCGCGGCCGGAAGTAGAAGCGCCGGTAAAGCTCGTCGACCGACTCGAACATCATCGTCGAGGTCAAACCTGGATAGTTGAGCGCGGCGTGCTGCACGCCATGCGTGTCGACGAGGCCGTCACCGAGATCGAGCCACCCGTTCTCTTGCGCCTGGTGGTAAAGGTACGTTCCCGGATAGGGCGCGGCAAGCGAAACCTGGATCGTTTCGGGATCCATCTCGCATGCAAAGTTGATCGTTTCGCGGATCGTCTCCGGCGTCTCACCCGGCATTCCGAGAATGAACGTTCCATGCACTTTGATGCCGAGTTCGCGGCAGTCTTTCGAGAAGCGCCGAATATGATCGAGGCGCGTGCCCTTCTTCATGTTGTTGAGCACCTGCTGATTCCCCGATTCGTAACCGACCAGCAGCAGGCGCAGGCCGCCCGCCTTCATGATCTCGAGCGTCGAGCGCGGCACGTTCGGCTTTGCGTTGCACGACCAGGTGATGCCGATCTTTCCGAGCCGGCGCGCGATCTCTTCGACCCGCGGCCCGTTGTCGGTCAGCGTGTCGTCGTCGAAGAAGAACTCTTTGACCTCGGGGAATAACGCCTTCGCCCGTCTCATCTCCGCTTCGACGCTGTCAACGCTGCGCACCCGATAGAGGTGTCCGCCGATCGTCTGCGGCCAGATGCAGAACGTACACCGCGACTTGCAGCCGCGTCCCGTGTAGAGCGAGAGATACGGATGCTGAAGGTATCCGTTGAAATAGTTCGGGATCGTCAGGTCTCGGCGGTACACGTCGAGCACCGACGGAAAGGTTTCCAGGTCCATGATGAGCGGCCGCTCCGGCGTATGCACGATGCTGCCGTTCTGCCGGTAGGCGAGCCCGTCGATCTCGGCGAGCGGCTTTCCCTGCGCAACGTCCACGCACGTGTAGTCGAACTCGCCGACGCTCACCCAATCGACCGCGGGGGCGCCGCGCAGCGATTCATCGGGAAGGACGCTGACGTGCGCGCCGACCATTCCGACGATGCACTCGGGGTTCTCTTGCTTCAAGCGCTCGACGAAGCGCGCATCGTTATTGAACGACGGGGCGCTGGTATGGACCACGATGCGCTCGTACTCTTTGGCCAACGGCGCGACCTGATCGACCGTCAGATCGTCGGGCGGCGCGTCGATTAAGCGGCTGCCCGGTACCATCGCGGCCGGCTGCGCGAGCCAGGTCGGATACCAGAACGACCGGACTTCGCGACGACACTGATAGCGCGAGCCCGCGCCGCCGTCGAAACCTTCGAAGGTCGGCGGGTTCACGAACAGGGTCTTCAGGAAGTCGGGCATGCTCACTCTCCTCTCGATTTTCTCCGGTTTTCTGCCGAGCGCGCAAAGCCTTTTCCGCGCCCGGCCGCCTTGCTACAGTGCGCCGAGCGCGCTCTGCAGGTCGGCGTAGCGGCGGAAGTTCGAATAGGAGAGCGTGACCGTCCCGGCGGCGGCAAACGGGCCGTAGCGACCTTTATACTCCTGCGTCTCCAGGGTCGAGGCCCAATACTGCGGGAGCACTTCGGCGCGGCGATCGGTGATCTCGCCCGAGGTCGCGTGCGGCGGAAGAACGCTCGGATGATAGGTGTACGAAACCACGTCGTATTGTGCGTCGTAGGCAAAGCTTCCATCGCCGTGGCCCGCATCGTGGACGGTGGGCGTGAAGACAATCGCCGAGGCCGCGCCGTCGCCGTACTGATACGCCCCGAAGTTGCGGGCGTCGAAGGGCGGCGCGAAAACGTCGTCGCTCTTGGGGTGGCTCCACGACTGCTCGACCGATGCGACGTCGGTATTGCTTGCGTTCTTCCCGTCGATCGTATAGTTCGTGACGCGCACCTTCACGATCGCGCCGTCTTCGTAGGCAGCGTTCATCGTGAGGTCTTCGCTGCGGCTCGAAAAGCCGCCATGCACGTCAAAGACCCAATGCAGTTGGCAGACCACGATGCCGTGGCTCGTCGCCGCGAAGCGCTGCGCCACTTGCGCGAGCGCAGGTGGCGCACCGGCCGGCAGGGTCACCGGAAAGCCCTACGGGTGTAAGATGACGCGGTTGGCGATAAACGTGCCGTTGCTGTAGTACCCGACCAACGCCACGCGCTCGCCGGACGCCGGCGTCGCTCCCGTCGGAAAGATGACCGTGCCGTGCTTGAGGTCGACCGTTTGAACGTTGCCGTTTTGCCGCATCACGGTTAACCGGTATGGGGTAAAGGCGCCCACGGTGCCCAGCATCACGTGATGCTTATCGTAGTGGTGCTGATCCCAGCCCGGCTGCCACGTGGTATAGCTTGGCACGTCGGTCTGCGCAGCAACCGGAAGAGCGGTTGCCGCGCCGCCGAGAAAGAGCACGGCGGCCGCGAGCGTCGTTATTGCGGTGTAGAATTTCATGCACGCCTAATACCCTCTGCCCACGGGGCTCTAACGGCGTTTAACCCTCACTTTACGTGGGTGCAGTCGAAACGTACATGAAGTGATCCGGCAGATCGAGCGTAAACGTACGCCCCGCCCAGAACGAGTTGCCGACATCGCAGTCGTAGATGAGGTCGGAGTAGCGCACCTCCGGTGCGGCGACGCTGGTCTCGGGCGCGCCGGCGATGGCCAGCGTGGAGAGACGCCCGGTTGCGCGGCTGGTATCGAGGCCGATCGACGAAGCGAACGTTTTGTCGATCGTGATGCCCTGCGATCCGGTATCGATCTCGCAGAGCCCGGTCTTGCCGTTACCGAAGTCGAAACGCGCGAAGATCGCGAGCGAAATGCCGAGGTCGTCCTGAAGCACCACCGGGACTTTCGTTTGCGGTCGAATGCGCTCGGGGAACGTCTGCGCGTCCTCGATCACGATCTGCCGATTGCGAAAGTCGAAAGTTGCGGTGATCGTGCGAAAGGCCGTTGCCGCGATGAACCCATCGATGCCGGTGCCGTCGAGCCCCTTCCAAACGCCGACGTACGGTGCTTCGACGGCGACGCCGCCCATGGCGAGCGCGAGTACCTTGCCGATCGGCAGATCGACGCGCTCGCCGATGAGGCGAAGACTAACGTACTTGCCGTTGATTGCAACGTAGCGGCGTCCGAGAGCGCTCGAGAGCACGTCGACGCCCGCGCCGAGATTGACGAGCATCGGTACCGGCGTTTGCCCGTCGACCGAACCTTGGACTTGGATCTGTCCGCCGTTTACTTCCGTAAACGGGATCGTCTCGACCGCAGCCGCCGGCCGCAGGACGGTGCTGCAGAGCAGCACCGTTGCCGCGGTTACGGCGAAGGGCCGGCTAAAACGCGCCGATGCCGTTGGGAGTTCCCAGACCGGTGGGGCCGTCCCAACCAACGCCGGCGGTGCAGAGCGGTGCGCCGCAGCTGCCGTTGCTGCCGCTCGTGACGTCGTTGAGGCTCGCCGTGTTCGCGTAGAGATTTCCCGGGTTGTTCGTGCTCGTGTTTCCGGCGAGCGCGAAGACCGAAGCGATGATCGGCGTAGCCACCGAGGTTCCGCCGACGACGCCCCAGCCGCCGGCACCGTCGAACGTATCGTAGAACGCAACGCCGGTGTTCGGATTCGCGTCGGCCGAGACGTCGGCTTGGGCTCGCTTGGCGCAGCCGGTGTTGATTCCGGTTTGGAAGGTCGGCTTGGCGAATTTCGTGCTGCAGCCGCTTCCTGCACCCGACCAGGCCGACTCGGTGCGCGGATTCGTTTTGGTCAGTGTCGTTCCGCCGACCGCGATCACCGTTGGAAGAATCGCCGGCCACGCCGCGACCGTGTTGTGACCGTCGTCGCCGGTCGCCGCCGTGATCGCGACGCCGGGAACGTCGAAGTCGGGGGATTTCGCCTTGCAGCACTCGCCGCCGGCCCAGCTATTGCTCACGTAATTTGCGTGCGCGGTAGCATAGATTTCGGCCTTGGTGAGTTGGCCGGTCGAGTTCTCCTTGGCTTCGACCAAGAGAATCTTGCAGTTCGGGCAGATCGCCGAAACCATGTCGACGTCGAGCGACTCTTCCTCGGCCCAGCCGGCGTTCGTTCCCGTATTGTGCAGCACGTACTTCGTGAAGCATCCGCTCGACGTGGTGCAGGGCGGGAGGCCGTACTGCGCGCGATACGTCGCGAGGTCCGATGCCGCGTTCGGATCGTCGAACGCATCGACGATTGCAACCGTCTCGCCGCCGCCGTTGCTCTGGCTAAACGACGTGAGCCCGTAGGCCGTCTGCAGATCGCTCGGTCCATAGCCTTGCGGCGTGTCGGGGCGAACCATCCCTTTGATATCGGTGCGAATCCACGCTAAGCAGCGCGCGTAGCCGTTGCTCACCATTCCGCAGGCGCGCACCGCCGGACCCGAGCGCGGCCAGAGCCCGAGTTGGGCGGCCGTCGGATGTCCGCCGGAACGCGAAGCAAGCGGCGACGTCGACGTGCCGGCTGGAATTGAGTTCGTCGTGCCGCTGCACGCAGTCAAGGCGGTAACCACGGTTACCGCAAGAATCGTTTGAAGACGCATCTTATTTGGCTCTCCTTGTATTGCGGGCAGGCTGCGACAAGACTTTATGTTTTCCTGCGTCGAACAGTTCGTGAACGTAACTCGGCGTTCGGAGGTGGCATGAAACGGTTTGAGGCCCTATCTTTTTCCGCGGCGCTCGTCGCGCTCGCGGGCTGCGGTTCCGGAACGACGCCGGCGCCCGGCCCGACCTCGTCCAGCGCAATCCAGCACGTCGTCATCATGATGCAGGAGAACCGCAGCTTCGACAACGTCTTCGCCGGATTTCCGGGCGCCAATACGACGATGGAGGGCGCGTGCTTGCCGGCCAAGTGGTGCCCGGGCACGGGCATGATAAAACTCCGCCCGGTTCTGCTCGAAAGTTTTAAGGGCGGAGACCCGAACTTCGGCAAAGACATCGATCACAGCCATCGCGGTTATGGAATCGAGTGCAACGCCAACGCCTCCAACGTCTGCCAAAACAACGGATTCGACCTCATCAACTTGGGCGAGTCCGGACAGGGACCGCCGGCGAAGGCCTTTCCCTACGCGTACATAGAGCGGTCGGAGAGCGCACCCTATTGGAAGCTCGCACACCAGTACACGCTCGCCGATGCGATGTTCTTCACCGAAAGTGCTTCGAGCTTCATCGCGCATCAATCGATCCTCGCCGGTACCGTCCAATACAGCAACGATTCCGTTCTCACCGATCAGCCGAACAACACGCCGTGGGGGTGCGACGCGCCCGGAGCGCATAGCGGACCGGGACAGATTACCTGGACGCCGCTCCTCTTTAAGAACGGGAAGTATAAATTCGAAGGCCCCTTCCCGTGCTTTACGCAGTACGGTACCCTGGCCGATCTGCTCGATGCCAAGAACGTTTCGTGGAAATTCTACGTCGATTCGTTCAAACCGGGGCCGGACTTTGATTTTTCGGGAGCGGTCTGGAACGGTTTCGATGCGATCAGAAAGATCCGGTTTGGGCCCGATTGGCACAAGAATATCAGCATCCCGAACACGTCGCTCTTCACCGACATCAACGCGGGAACGCTGCCCTCCGTCTCCTGGGTGATTCCGACGCTCTTCGATTCCGATCATCCCGCGAGCGGATGCAACGGCGGCCCCCGATGGGTAACGAAGGTCGTCAACGCGCTCGGCTCGAGCAAGTACTGGAAAAACACCGCAATTATCTTAATCTGGGACGACTGGGGCGGATGGTACGATAACGTGCCGCCCGACCAAGACAACTACCATCAACTCGGCTTCCGCGTGCCGATGGTCGTCATCTCCCCCTTTGCAAAGCCCGGCAACATCTCCAGCACGCACTACGATTTCGGCAGCATTCTGAAGTTCGTCGAGGAGACGTTTCATCTGGGTTCGCTCGGAACGTCCGACGCGACCGCGACCTCGATCTCCGACAGCTTCAGCTTCTCGCAGAGACCGAACAAGTTCGTCGTGGCGCCGGAGCCGCCCGTACTCAAAGCCTGCGAGGGACGCGCCGGTGTGAATGCGATGAAGGAACTCATCCGGCACGATGGAGGCATTCCCGAATAAGCGCGCAGCTCTTCGCCGACCGCTCCGACGCCGGGCGACAGCTCGCCGCTGCGCTCGAGACATTTGCGGGTGATGCGAAGGCCATCGTGCTGGCGCTGCCGCGCGGGGGCGTTCCGGTCGGCTACGAGGTCGCACGCCGCCTTCGGCTTCCACTCGACGTGTACGTCGTGCGGAAACTCGGCGTACCCGGGCACGAAGAGTTGGCGATGGGCGCGCTGGCAAACGACGGAACCTGCGTCATCGACGACGAGCTCATCGGATCGCTCGGCATCGGCGACGACGTTCTGCAGGCAGTCGTGGAGCGCGAGATGGATGAGGTACGCCGGCGCGAACGAGCCTATCGCGACGCGCGTTCGCAAGCCAAGGTCGCGGGGAAAACGGTCATCATCGTCGACGACGGGCTGGCGACGGGCGCCACGATGCGCGCTGCGGCCACGGCCGTACGCACGCGCAAGCCGGCCGCGATCGTCGCGGCGGTCCCGGTCGCGGCCGGGCGGACCTGCAGCGCAATGCGCGAGGTGGTCGACCGCGTCGTCTGCGTGCACACCCCCGAGCCATTTCACGCCGTCGGACTCTACTACGAGAACTTTGCGCAGACCAGCGACGAGGATGTGCGGCGCCTGCTTGCCGAGAGCGAAACAGGGCGACGCCGCAGCGCGTAGTATCAGGAGAATATGAAGCGCCCGCCCGCCGCCTTTGCGGCTTTTGCCGCCACCGTCATCCTCTATTCGTTCACCGGTCTTCGCGGGGGCGCCGGCGATACGTGCAAATGGTTCAACGGCAGCATCACCGACCGATCGATCGGGGCGCTGACGCATCAGACCGACCTGCTCTACAACCGCATCGCCTTACCGCCGGACGCAAACGTTTCGGTCGGCGGCACCGCGGTCAGCGCACAGGATGAGCAGCTCGTCGATTTCAAGCTGAACAACGCGACCATCTGCACCGCGGGGGAAGCCCTCTACGGCCCAACCCCCTCGCCCGCCCCCTCACCATAACCCCTGTCGCATTGTCATCCTGAGCGTAGCACGCGCAGCACCTGTCATGGTGAGCGTAGCGACCGAAGGGAGCGTAGTCGAACCACGAAGGGCGAACCACGAAGGGCGAACCACGAGGAGCGAAGGCCTCAGCGCGTGTCCCACTCTTCGGCGCCGACCGGATACATCAGCATGTTGCGCCGAAAGCCACTGACGCGGTCGCGCACGATGTCGATTTCCGATTCGAAGTAGAGCGGCACCGCCGGCACGTCGCGACGCACGATCCGCTGCATTTCGATGAAGTCGCGCCGGCGTCGCAAAGGATCGCTCGTCGTCGCTTGATCCGCAAAGCGCGCATCGAAGGGCGCGCTGCAGTAGTTCATCGAGTTATTTCCGTCGGAGCCGCGCTGGCTGCACGCAAAGATCACCGATTGCTCGGGGTCGGCACCGCCGATCCACTCCGCTTCGGCGATCGTAAAGTTGCCGCTTCGCAGCGGTCCGCCGGGCGCATTGAAGAGCGTGGCCGTGTACGGCTTGATCCACGCTTCGATCCCGGCGTGACGGAGTTGCTCCTGCTCGAGCACCGGCGCCGGCATGACTGCGGGAAAGACGATCGTGACGCTCAAACGATTCCCCGCTTTCGTCCAGAACTCGCCGTTCTTTCGCCATCCGTCGCCGCTCAGCTCGCGCACCACGGCGGAAGAGCCGGCGACGATCGCGCGCGGATCCGGGTCGTGCCATGCCAGCACCGGCGGCACGAACGAATCGGCCGGCGTTACCGTACCGAGCAGCGCCCGCGTCAGCTCGGTGCGATCGGTTGCCGCCGCGATTGCGCGGCGCACGTGAAGATCGCCGGTCGGTGGTGCCGCGCTCTGTAAGAGCAGCATATCGAGCCCGTTGATCGGCGTCGTGACGACGCGCGCGCCGGCGACGCTTCGAGCCTGTCGAACGAGCGTCGCATCGATCTCGGCGACGTCGATCGCTCGCGTTTGCAGAGCCAGCAGCGCCGCTTGCCGCGTCGGGATCATCGCAAAAACGATCCGGTGCAGTCGAGGGCGCGGCCGATAGTAAGGATTGGGTTCGAGCACGATGCGGCTTGCGCGCTCCCATTCGACCACCTTGAAGGGCCCGGTGCCAAACGGACGCTCGTTCCACGCCGCACGCGTCACATCGGTTGAAGCGAACGCGTGCGCCGGGAGGATGCCGAACGCAAAGTCGGCCTGCGCAAAGAGCTCCGCCACCGCGGCATTCCAGCGCCGTTGCAGGCGAACGACCACGGTGTAACGGTTGGGCGTCTGCAGAGATTCAACACGCCGGTACGCATCCTGCGATTCGACCGGGTTCCGTGGATCCAGGATCGCGCGAAATGTGAAGGCGACGTCTGCCGACGTCAGCTCGGTTCCATCGGCGAACCGCACGCGGTGCCGCAAGCGATAGACGATCGTTCGGCCGTCGCGCGAGATGTCGCCGTTTGCCTGCGAAGGAACCCGCGTTACCAGCACCGGCACGAGCCGGTTCTCGGCGGAAAGGCCGACGAGCGTCTGCGTAACGAGGAGATCATAGCCGATCGTATCCTGGTCGTGAGCGAGCAGCGGATTGAGCGACGAGGGATCGACGTTATCGGCAATCCGCAGCACGTGCGGCTCTGCCGGCTCCCCGCCGCCGCTTCGCGCGCAGCCCGCAAGCATGAACGCGAGTGCCGTCGCCGCGACGGCCGGGCGGGTCACCGCGGGCGAACGCGCAGCGCGACGCTGATGCGAGGACCGATCGTAGCGCGCGTCTTTGGAATGCCGTGGTCGTAATGCCGTTGCGTCTCGTAACTCATCAGCAGCAGGCTGCCCGCCTCGAGATCGAGGTCGAATATCCGGCGCGGCTTGCTCTTGCTGCGGATCGTCATCAGCCGGGTCGCTCCCAGCGAAACCAGCGCGATCGGATAGCCGGCGACGATCTCGTAGAGATGATCGTTATGCGGCGCGACGCTGTCGCGGCCATCGCGGTAGAGATTCAGCCCCGCGCTGTTAAACGGTGCGCCGGTCATCGACGCGGCAAGACGCGCCGCCTCGGCGAGCGGCCGGGGAAGATCGTCGTCGTCGAGCCGGTAGCGCGCGACGAGCCGCGGCACGTCGACGTCGCGGTCGTACATTCGCCGGCGTTCGCTCTGCCAGGCGATGCCGTCGTGCAGCACTTCGAACCAGCGGCGTGCCGTTCGCACGCCGGCGAAGCCGGGGACGTAGAGAATCGAACCGGTCTCGTCATCGACGAGCGGACGCGGTTCGGCGCCGAAGAGTCCGAGTTGGGTCGACAAGATTGGTGGCCCCTAGCGGCCACTAGGGGTAGAGGCCGCGGAGCTTGGTCGCCTCGGCGACTCGCGCGACCGCGACGCAGTACGCTCCCTTCCGCATCGAAACGCCGTGGCGCTTTGCCTGCTCGTACGTCTCACGGAACGCGCGCGTCATCTTGCGTTTGAGACGCTCGTTGATCTCGTCTTCTTCCCAAAAGTTTGCCTGAAGGTCTTGTACCCACTCGAAGTACGAAACCGTGACGCCCCCGGCGTTCGCAAGAATATCGGGCAGCACCATGATGCCGCGATCGAAAAGGATATCGTCGGCATCGGGAAGGGTCGGCCCATTCGCCGCCTCCGCAACGATCTTCGCGCGAATGCGCGGCGCGTTCTCGCGCGTGATGACCTTCTCGAGTGCCGCAGGCACGAGCACGTCGCACTCGTACTCGAGCACTTCTTTGTTATCGGTGCGTTCGCCGCCGGTAAACCCGACCACCGAGCCCGTCTCGAACTTGTGCGCGACCAATCCCTTGACGTCCAGGCCGCGGTCGTTGGCGACACCGCCGAGTGAATCGGAGACGGCAACCACCTTATATCCGTGCTCGCTCATCAGTTGCGCCGCATACATGCCGGCATTGCCGAAGCCTTGAATCGCAACGCTGGCGCCTTCGATCGTCTTGCCGTGCGCCTCCATCGCTTCGTCGACGGCATACATACAGCCGCGTGCGGTCGCCTTGTCGCGCCCGAGGGATCCCCCGATCGCGACCGGCTTGCCCGTCACGACACCAGGGATCGAGTAGCCGTGCTCCATGGAGAACGTATCCATGATCCACGCCATAATCTGCGGCGTCGTGTAAACGTCGGGCGCGGGAATATCCTTTTCGGGACCGATGACGATTGAGATCTCGGTGGTGAACCGCCGCGTGAGATTCTCGAGTTCCTGCAGCGACATCTCTTTGGGATTGCAGATGACGCCGCCCTTCGCACCGCCGAATGGAATGTTGACGAGCGCGCACTTCCACGTCATCCACATTGCGAGCGCCTTGACTTCGTCGAGGGTCACGTCGGGATGGTATCGGATCCCGCCCTTTCCAGGTCCGCGCGAGAGGTTATGCTGCACGCGATACCCGGTGAACATCCGAAAGGCGCCGTTGTCCATTCGGGCGGGAACCGAGACTTCGAGAACGCGCTTCGGTTGACGGAGATACCCGTGAATCGATTCGTTGAGGCCGATCAGCAGCCCGACCTCGTCGAGCTGCCGCTGGGCCATCTCCCAAACATTATCGCGGGCTTGAACTGCGGAGACGTCTTGAGCCATTGCTACCTTCTCGAAACTACTCGTGCGGCCGTCCGTACATCGTGGCTTTGTACTGCGGCAAGTGAGGATTCTTCCAATGACTTCCGTCTTCGAACATAATCTTCAGCGGGACGCACTTCGCGTAGCTGGTTTGTAGCGGAAAGACGTTTGGACTGAGGCCGAACTTGTGCTTGATCTCTGCGCCGGGTGAGAAGGTGCCGACGTCTTTGACCTCGGCGACGAGTGCACCCTTGACGATCAGCCCAAACTCGATCTGTTTCATCACGACGTTCGTCGCGTTCGTGTAGTCGATGCCGAGCTCAGGGTTGTTCTGAACCGGCGGCTGATAGTAGGTCGGACCGTAGACCGACGGATACCCCCAGTAGCCGCGATAGAAGCCGCCGTAGCCGGGTCCCGGCCAGTAGGCAGGCGTGTATCCTGACCAGTTATAGTTTTCGTTGCGCTCCGGATTGCAGGCACTAACATTGACCGGATGCGGTGTGGTCACGTGCGCGGCCTGTGACATGGCGACGAGCGAGGTCTGCGCTGTGGTCATGGTCGGGAGGCCTGCCGAGAGGCAGAGCGCCGCGACGCCGAGAGAAAAACGAGCCGCGTTTATCAAACTGATCTCCTTATAGAATAAAAGCTCGCGTGTTGGCTCAAGCTTCTTCAAGCAAAAGGGCGGCGCCTTGGCGCCGCCCAGTTCTTCGGGCGCGAATCGTGATTATTGCGTCGGAGGCCGTCCGCCGCCCCCGTGCCGGTCGCCGCCTCCGCCTCCGCCTGAAGGATGCGGCGCAGAGTAAGTACCGCCGTGCGAGTACGATGGAGACGAACCCCGCGAATACGACGGAGCAGAGCTTCGCGAGTACGACGGATACGAACTCCGTGCGTACGCCGGATTCGAGCCTCGTGAGTAGGACGGATACGACGAGCTTCGCGAGTAGGACGGATACGACGAGCTTCGCGAGTACGACGGATACGACGAGCTTCGCGAGTACGACGGATAGGAACTCCGTGAAGAACCCCCATACGAGTCGTGCCCGTAGGAGTCGCGATTGTACGAATCGCGCCCGTACGATTCGCCGCGCGAGGTGGGAGCCGAAACGCTTCCACGCTCGTTCGAGAAGCGGCCCCAGGAGTCGCTCGGCGCGCGACTCGAGTGCGAGCCTTCGCTTGCGAAACTCTCGCGGCCGTTCGAACCGGACTCGCTGCGTCCCGTCTGCGATGCGATTGTCCCGCGCGTTTCGTTGCCGCGCGCATCGTTGCCGCGCATCTCGCTGCCGCGCGTTTCGTTGAAGCGTGTCCACGAATTCGACGGAGCGTTCTCCCGATTGCCGGAGAGCGAGCCGTTCTCGTGGTTGCTCGAGAACGAGGCGTCTCCGCGGTTACCAGCAAGCGAGCCGCCCTCACGATTACCCGCGGTTACTGCGCCGCTGCGATCGCCCTCGCGTGAGACCGGGGCGTTCGTGTGGCCGCCGTTACCCTGGATTTCGTGGGCAACGGCGCGCTGCTGCGCGTCGAACTGCATGTGGCCGGCCAGGTTGCGGTTTGCCGAAGCGAAGCGTCCTGAATCGAAGCTTCGCGAGAGCGTCACCGGAGCGCTGACCGAGTGTCCGCCGAACCCAAGGTTATCGCGGGTTGGCGTAATCGGCACGCCGCCGTGAATTTCGCCGACGCGTCCGCCGATATTATGCTGGTTGACGGTAAAGGTATTGCCGTGGATCGTTCCGTGCTGGAAGTTTCCAACCGTGACTCCGTGAACGCCCCCGTGAGGGAAGTATCGGTAGATGTTGGTGACGTTCGTGACGCGCACGACGTTGTGGCCCCAGCCGCAGCAACCATAGCCGCCCCAGCCCCAGCCGTAGCCGGTCCAAGCCCAACCCGGATACCACGGATAGTACGGTGCATATGGTGCAAGCGGATACCACCCGAGATACGGATACCCGAAGCCGCCGTACCCGCCGCCGAAGCCGACCGAAACGTTCCACCCTGCGCCGCCGACGCCGAACCCGAAGAAGCCGACGAGAGCCGGCGACCATGCCGGGTACGACGAATATGCCGGCGGGTTCCATGCCCAGCCGTAGCCGTTCGCATAGTACCAGCGGCCATAGTGATACGGCGCCCAGCCCCACGGCTCGTTCGCAACCCACGTCCAGCCGTAACCGCTCTCCCAGGTCCACGATCCATTACCGTACGGCGACCAATTCGCCGTCTGATCCGGAACCCAAGACTGGCCATAACCGGGAACGTCTTGCCATTGGCCGTAAGCGCTCAGGTTGTCGTAACCGGCGATCTCCGGATTGAGGTTCGGACTCGCGTTGAGCGCCGCGACCATCGTTTGGTCGCGCTTGGCGTTGAAGTCGTCAAACGTGTCGTATCCAACCTCGGTCGTATACGTGATCGACGGATCCGAAGCGGAGCCGCGCGCGACCAGCGTTCGACCGGAGTCGAGCGTGTAGGTTTGTTGCGGCGTGACGACTTCGGCGCTGCCGCGACGGACCGTGACCCAACTCGATCCGTCCTTGCCGATCGAGACTCGAAGATCGCCCGAGTCGTGCGCGCGAACCGTTACCGAGGGCGTATCGATCTGCACCGGTCCGTCCGCGTGGACGATCCCCAGCTCGACCGTCCCGTCGGCAAGCTGAAGCTGCCGGTTATTCGGATCGTCGTTCGTGATGCGCGCCTGAACGTTGCCGCCGAGGCGCACGGCCGTCGATCCGTCGAATTGCAGCTCGCCACGGGCATTCGCCCCGGTCGAGATGTAATCGCCCGGAAGCAACGGCGCGTTCACAACCGCGGTGACCTGCTTATTGCTGTCGCCTCGCTGGATGACGACCGAGCCCTCAACGATGCTGACCCGGGTAACGCCGGGCCCGTTCTTGTCGGGCGCCTGGTCGGCCAATACCGGGAGCGCGCTCGAGAGGGTCGTCCCGACGAGGGCGACCCCGGAAATCAGGCTGACGAGCCATTTGTTGATCATTGATCTTTGCATCTTCCCCTCATCAACATTGAAGCCGAAATCGGGCCACCTGAGCATCCTATGGGGATTAGCTTACCATTAAGCTCACGTGAGAGGGCCGTCGTCGCAGCCCATCGGCCGCTCGCCAAGCGGGGCAAGAGAAGTGCGCTGCGGCGACAAACTTCTCATCATAGGAGGGACCACACATGAGAGACTCCCAGTCGCCGATGACGCGCCGCACTTTCGTCTCCAATGCAATCGTGCTGCCGGCCCTCGCGGGTCTGTTGCTTGCCGGAACGGCGGGCGCCGACGCAAAAAGCTCCCAAGCATCGTTCAAGTATCAGAAGACTCCCAATAACGGACACAAATGCTCGCAGTGCGCGTTGTTCATCCCGGGCAGCAGCGCAACGGCGAATGGAACGTGCAAGGTCGTTGAGGGATCGATCAGCCCCAACGGCTGGTGCACCGCCTGGTCGAAGAAGAATTAGACGACTTCGAAAAGTCCGGCGGCGCCGATGCCGCCCGCAACGCACATCGTCACGACGACATATTTGACGCCGCGGCGCTTCCCTTCAATCAGCGCGTGCATCGTCATCCGTGCGCCGCTCATGCCGTAGGGGTGTCCGATCGAAATCGCGCCCCCGTCGACATTAAAGCGGTCGTTGGGAATTCCGAGCCTGTCGCGGCAGTAGACCGTCTGCACCGCGAAGGCCTCGTTGAGCTCCCAGAGACCGATCTCATCGATCTGCAAGCCGTGGTGCTTGAGCAGCTTGGGCACGGCATAAACGGGCGCGATACCCATTTCGCCGGGTTCGTTCCCCGCCACGGCGTAGCCGCGATAGATGCCTAGCGGTTTCATGTTTTTTCGCTGCGCGGTCTGCGCATCCACGATCGCCACTGCCGCCGCCCCGTCGGAGAGCTGCGACGAGTTCCCCGCGGTGATCGTGGTGTCGGCAACGCCCGGGACTGCGCCCTTCAGCGCCCCTAATCCCTCGAGCGTCGTATCCGGACGGTTTCCCTCGTCGCGCTCGAGCTCGACGTATCGTTCGGTCACCGCGCCGCTCTCGCGGCTCTCTTCATACTTCCACGACGGCAGCGCGACGATCTCGGCATCGAAACGTCCGGCGGCTTGCGCGGCGGCGGTGCGCTGCTGACTCTGCAGCGCGTACTCGTCTTGTCGCTCGCGCGAGACGTCGTATTTCTTGGCGGTGAAGTCGGCGGTAAAGAGCATCGGCGTGTAAAGGTCGGGCGCGTGGCGCAACAGCCACTCTTCGGTGAGGAATCGCACGTGCACGTCGTTCTGCACCATGCTGATCGACTCGACGCCGCCCGCAACGACGATGCCCGCGCCATCCGCGATCACACGCCTCGCACCCGCCGCGATCGCGTCGAGACCCGACGCGCAAAACCGGCTCACGGTCTGCCCGGGAACGCTCACCGGACAGCCCGCGCGCAGCGCCGCCGTTCGTCCGATGTTATTGCCGGTCGCGCCTTCGGGTAAGCCGCAGCCGATAATGACGTCGTCGACTTCGGCCGGATCGATGCCGGCGCGAGCGATCGCGTGCGCCACGACGTGTCCGGCGAGGGTCGCGCCCTCGGTTTGGTTGAAGGCGCCGCGGAACGCGCGGCCGATCGGCGTGCGCGCCGCCGAAACGATCACCGCCTCACGCATGCGCCGCGTACCACATAGGGCCGCCGTGATGCGGCGGAAAGCCGTATCCGTAGACGTAGACGATGTCGATGTCGCCCGGCCGTAGCGCCACGCCTTCTTCGAGGAGACGCTCGCCGCGATGAATCAGGGCTCCGAGCAGACGCTCGCGAATCTCGTCGTCACTCACCTCGCGCGAGGCTACTCCGGCCGTGCGTGCCTCTTCGGCGAAGAGCGCCTCGACCTCCGGATCGCGAATCGGCTCGCGCCCTTTTCCGACGCTCTTGTCGTATTTAAAGAATCCCGCCATCGTCTTTTGACCGAGCCGGTTCATCTGGACGAGGCGTTCGAGAACGTTCGTGCGGCCAAGTGCCTCCGTGCCGCGCGCTCTCTGCACCGCTAAACCGATGTCGAGACCGGAGAGATCGCTCATCGCAAACGGACCCATCGGAAAGCCGAAGGCCTTCATCACCGCGTCGATGCGCGCGGGCGCGACGCCCTCTTCGGCAAGCGCCGTCGCTTCGCGCAGGTAATCGAAGATCATCCGGTTGCCGATGAAGCCGAAAGCATTCCCCGAGAGCACCGCCTTCTTGCGCAACGCCTTGCCAAGCTTGAACGCCGTCGCGATCGTCGGCCCCGACGTTGCTTTGCCGCGAACGATTTCGAGCAGCGGCATGATGTTTGCCGGCACGAAGAAATGCAGGCCGAGCACGCGATCGGGCCGCTTCGTCTCGTTGGCGAGCGCATCGATGTCGAGCGTCGAGGTATTACTGGCGAGAATTGCGCCCGGTTTGGCAACCGTATCGAGCTTGCGGAAGACCTCGCGCTTCACGTCGAGATTCTCGAAGACCGCCTCGACGATGACGTCGGCATCGGCGAGCTCGTTCCAGTCGTCGGTAAAGCGGATCGATTGTCCGCGCTTCCAGGCCTCTTCTTGCGTCAAGCGGCCCTTCTGCACCTGATACATGAACATGCCCATAACCGTCTGTCGCGCCTTGTCGACGGCCGCTTCATTGCTGTCGACGACCACGACGGGAATGCCGGCCTGCGCAAACGCGATCGCAATACCGCTGCCCATCGTTCCCGCCCCCACCACGCCGACCTTTTCAACGTTTATGGCAGCGTCGCCCACCTTGTCATCCTGAGCGTGTCTAAGGGCGAAGGGTGGTATCTTTGCAAGCTCCCGCTCCGCAAAGAACAGGTGGCGCAACGCCGCCGACGGATTCGAGCGCACGAGCTCATCGAAGAGCCGCGTTTCGCGCGCGATGCCGAAGGGAAAGGCGAGCTCGACCGCGGCTTGCACCGCGTCGATCAGTTTGTGCGCTGCCAGACCGCCGTTCGTTTCCGATGGAACCATCTTGTGCGCTTGCGCAACGACGTAGGGCGCGGCTTGCGCGGGCAGATCCTTCGCGATGATTGCCTGCCGCTCCGAGGCGCGCCGCTTCGGCGCGTCTGCGAACGCCGTTGCACGCTCGACGACGTTGCCGTCGCCAACCTCGTCGACGATGCCAAGCTCGAGTGCGCGTTCGGCGGCGACGGAAGAACCCTTGAGCATGAACTCGAGCGCGGCGCGCGCGCCGATCAGGCGCGGCAGGCGCTGCGTGCCTCCTGCACCCGGCAAGAGTCCGAGGCGGATCTCCGGCAAACCCACCTTCGCGCCGGGCGTCGCAACCCGGTAATCGCACGCGAGCGCGAGTTCGAGCCCCCCGCCCAAGCAATTGCCGTCGATCGCTGCAACGTGCACCTTCTCGCTCGTTTCGACCGCGGCAATGACGTCGCGAATCGTCACGGCACCGCGCGGCATCTCACCGTTGAAGTCGTTGACGTCCGCGCCCGCGCTAAAGAGCCCGTTCGCACCGGTCAAGATGACCGTCGTGACGGCGTCGTCGCGGTGGGCCGCTTCGATCGCTTCGAGCAATACTTTGCAGTATTCGAACGAGAGCGCGTTGACCGGCGGATGATCGAGCGTGATGACGCGGACCGAGTTCACACCGTGGCCGCCATCTTGCGGTCGAGATCCAGCTGCCTTTCGCTCAGACGCATGACGTCGCCCGAGCCGTCAGCGATCTGGCGCGCAAACCACGCCGATTGCGAGAGCACGTGCGTCGCATAGAATGCGGCCGTGGCAAGCTTCGCGCGGTAGAACTCGGACTCCGAATCGCCGGCCGCGATCTTGCCTGCGGCAATCTGCGCGGCGCGCGCCATCTGCCAACCGCCGGCGACCGTTCCCCAGAACCGCAGGTACGGAACCGAGCACGCAAAGGCTCGGTGTAAGTCGCCCATGGCGTTCATTCCGATCCACTGCGAGGTCTCGTTCAGCGCCGTCAACGCCCGGCCGAGCGCTTCGCCGATGCGCTTGACGTCGGGATCGGCGTGCGCGGCACACTCCTTCGCGACCGCCTCCATCTTCTTTCCCACGATCGTAGCGGTCGCGCCCATGTCGCGTATCAGCTTGCGCCCGATCAGATCGAGCGCTTGGATACCGGTCGTGCCTTCATAGATGGTGAGGATCCGAACGTCGCGATACTGTTGCGCGATGCCCGTCTCTTCGACGTAGCCCATGCCGCCGAAGACTTGCAGCGCAGTCGAACAGAGCTCGACGGCGCTTTCGGTGCACCAGCCCTTGACGACCGGGATCATCAGCTCGACGAAGGCTTTGTGCTCTTTGCGCACCTTCTCGTCGGGATGGCGTTGCGCGTAGTCGAGTGATGCGGCCGTCACGTAAGCCAGAGCGCGCATCGCTTCGATCGTCGCCTTCTGCGACATGAGCATCCGGCGAACGTCGGGATGTTTGACGATCGGTTCGGGCGTGCGCGAGCCGGGTTTGAGATCGCGCCCCTGCACGCGTTCCTTCGCGTATTCGAGCGCGCTCTGGTAGGCGCGGTCGGCGAGTGCGATACCCTGCACGCCGACCGAGAATCGCGCCGCGTTCATCATGATGAACATATACTCCAGGCCGCGATTCGGCTCGCCCACCAGGTAGCCGACGGCGCCGCTCCCCTTCTCACCGTAGTTGAGGGTGCACGTTGGGTTGGCGTTAATGCCGAGCTTATGTTCGATGCTCGCGCAGACGACGTCGTTGCGCTCGCCGAGCGTTCCGTCGGCATTGACCAGAAACTTCGGAACGATGAAGAGCGAGATGCCCTTTGTCCCTTCGGGAGCGTCGGGCAGCCGCGCCAAGACCAAATGAATGATGTTCTCGGCCATATCGTGCTCGCCGAAGGTGATGAAAATTTTCGTCCCGGTGATGCGATGGCGATCGCCCTCGGGGACGGCACGCGTCCGCACCTGTGCGAGATCGGAGCCCGCCTGCGGTTCGGTCAGGCACATCGTACCGGTCCATTTTCCCGAGACCAGGTTGGGGATGAAGCGCTCTTTCTGCTCGTGCGAACCCACCAGTTCGATCGCTTCGATCGCGCCCTGATTGAGCAGTGGCCCGTTCGCGAAGCCAATGTTCGCGGCGTTCCACATCTCCAGCGTTGGGCCAAGCAAAATCTGCGGTAACGCTTGCCCACCGTACTCCTCCGGCACCGGTAGGCCGATCCATCCGGCGTCGGCAAACTTTTTGTAGGCCTCCTTGAAACCGGGCGGCGTCGCGACGTCCCCATTCTTCCAGGTACAGCCTGACGTGTCGCCGGTCCGGTTGAGCGGGTCGAGGACGCCGGAGGCAAACGCCGCGGCCTCTTCGAGGACGGAGTCCAGGACGTCGAGCGTCTCCTCACAGCCGGGCAGGGCGGCGACGCCGTCGATGCCGGCGAGCTCGCGAAGGGCGAATTGCATGTCCCGCAGTGGGGCTCGGTAGACGCTCATGAGACCTCCCTCTTCTCGCCTATCGTAGCGTCCGGCCGGGCGCCACGCGACGGTGATAAATCATACATTATTAAAAATAATAGTTCAACGCGCCGGCCTCGGCCCTAGCGCTCCCTTGGTTCGGTGGGAATTAGAAATGGCCTAAAAGTCATCGCCTGCTTGCGAGCAACCGCGCCGCGGCAGCGTATCGTAGTCAGTACTAACCGCATACTTCGCAAGGAGATAACACGCACCGATGTTCCTGCTTTCAGTACTTCTAGCCGTGACCACGTTCATGCCGGCCATGGCACCGCACGCTTTTGCGAGCGCCCGCACTGGAACGATTTTTGCCGACGCCATCTCGCCCGACAAGACGTGCCAGCCCGGCGCCATCTGCGCATCCAAAACGACCTCGCTCGGTAAGGGCTGCTTCTTCAACAACTTCTATAAGAAGAATCCCGCCTACGGCGGCACGCCGCTCGCGGTGAACGTCACCGAGACCAACAGCAGCACCACCTACGTCTACTGGGTCAACAACACGAATACGACGATCTCGATTGCCGGAAAAGCGAGCGCGAACTATTACTGCCTAACGTCGTCGTCAGGCTAGCGCGCAGAGTAAGAAAAAGCGAGCGGGCTCGGTTGAGCCCGCTCGCTAGCACGGCAGCCGGCACTTAGCCGAGACGTTCGGGCCATGCCGGTGTGCATGGCGTGCCCCGCACGAGCTCACGGAAATCATGGCGCGGCGGCGCCCACGTTTCGATGACGATCGCACCCGCGGGGCCGGCGGCCGCATCGTGTGCGGCGTTCGCCGGAATCACCCAGCCTTCGCCGGCGCGCACCGTTCGGCGTTCTCCATCGATCGTGAACGTCAGCTCTCCTTTGACGAGCAGACCGACCTGCTCGTTGCGGTGGTGGTGCGAGGGCAGCTGCGCGTTCGGCTCGATCTCCAGCACGGCAAACGTGATTTCCTCGCCGTGGTAGATGCGCGCGCGATAACCGGCAAAGACGTCTTGTGGTGCGAGCGACTCCAGCGAATAGAACATCGTGCGCCTTTCTTCATCTGCGCAGAACTATGCTTCCGGCGCTCGATCGACCGATACGATCCGAGCGAGCCGGGTTCTATTGTCTGGGTACCGCCCGGACGGTGTTGCACATCGTGCACTCGATGCCATCCGCCATTCCCGTCAGGTTGCGGACCCCTCCGGCCGGGATGCCGGTTATCAGCGGCGTGTTACAACCGCCGCAGACGAAGTTCGGAGCGGTGGGATCGTCACCAGCGAAGACCGGAAACCTGCCCGTCCGGAGAATACGCTTGCCGGCGGGCTCTTCGATTGCCACGAGCTGGATAGAGTTAGCCACGTTAATAATGCCTCCGCGTCATTACTATCCTATAGGCCACGACGGCGAAGGAACCTCTGAACCTACTGCGTTACGTTCAGCGTCGTGCCGGCGCTGCGCCCAAACTCTTCCGGTGCGTCTTGCAGATACGCATGCGCGCCCGGCCACGCAAAGGTGCCGGGCGTCACCGATCGCACGAGGTAGTGGAGCTCGTAGACGCCGGGCTCGAGATGCTGCGCGTAGGCAACGACGCGATCGCGGTAGATCTGGCTCGTGTCGATCTGCCAGCTGTTGCTCTGCGGCGCAATCGCTTGCAACGCCGTACGGAAGCTCGTATCGACCGCTTCGAAACCGGCGGGCAGCGGGTCGTCGATAACGAGGCGATCGACGGGATGGTCGACGATCGTCCGCACACCCACGTCGAAGACGCGTCCGGCGGCGACCGACACCGGCAACGCCGTCGCGAGATCCATCGTGGCGAGCGGCGGCGCGTTCTGCGCCAAAGCCGTGCTCGGATCGTTCAAAACGCGCACAACGCGGAACGCCGCGAGTTCGCCCGGTGCATTCGGCGGCACCGGGTAGGTATAGAGAACGAGGTAATGCGCAACGCCGCCTTGCGCGGCAATTTGAATGGCGTCGCCCTTCAGCGACGACGCCGCGACGGTGAAGCTCTGCGACGACGCGGTCGAGCCGAAGCGCGCGTTGCCGACGCGCTGGTCTCCGATCGAGACCGTCGCGGTCGCCGGTGCGAGTCGTTCGGTCGCCGCGTACGCGGCCAGCGCGGTCACTGCGGCGGCCGTGTCATCGGTCGTCGGCCAGCCGCACCGGCATTGCTGCGCGACCAGCGCTCGAACCGCGCCGTCGAGTTGCTCGGGAGGCGCACGCTGCTCGAGCAGGAGCGCGAGCATCTGGGATTGCGCGTCGACGACCGAGCCGAGCCAGCTCCACGGCGTCGAGACGTTGGCAACGGCGTAGCGGCCCGTCACGTAGAGCCTCTGCCGCAGATGCGCGGCCATGGCCGCACCGCGTGCTTGCCAACCGGGAGCGCGCAGCAGGTAACGGGCCAGCCGGATCTGCGTTGCGTTATCGAAGTCCTTCGATTGGGCGACGATCTGCCCGAGGAAATCCGTGCGCGCCGAACCGGCCCCGGCAAGCGCCCAGAGTGCCTCAAAACGAACCTGCGCCTTGCAGACGGCGTCGCGCGCACACCAGCTGAAGACGTTAGGATCGGCGAGAACGCGCGCCGTAAAGGCGACCGCGTTCGAGACCGAAGCGGGCGGAACCGTGACGCCGTGCGCTCGCGCAAAGGTCAGCGCCTCCAGCGCCAACGCCGTCGCGAATGGATCGCTCTCCTTGGCGCCCCCGTACGATCCGAAACCGCCGTCGCCGCGCTGGTACGAAAGGAGTTGCGTCAAGCTCTGCGCCGCGACCGCGCTCGGGTCGAAGGCGAGTTTGAGGTGATATGGTTCGCGCAGTTGCCGCAAGGCGCCGGCGATGACCAAACGCGATGCTGCGTCGTCGGCCAGGGGCAGCGGATCGGCAGTAAGCGTGCGCTGCGACGGAGTGACGAACGAAGGAACGATTGAATTCGCGAGCGTGATCTGCAGCGTGCCGCCGGCCGTCAGCGAGATCGGCACCGAGGCTTTGTTTCGCGTTGCTCCGCTCTCGATCACCGAATCGGTGCTCTCACGCTCGCGCGCCGTGAAGGGAACGTTGAACGCGTCACCGTTCGCGCCCAGCTTCGCGCGCGCTTCGAGCGTGCTCGGCCCCGGTGTTCCGACGACCACCGGGAAGCGGAACGCCTGTACTCCCGTCGCCGCCTGCTGCGTCGAGCGCTGCATTCGCGGATCGCCCTCTGCGAAGGCGAGCGCACCCGTCAGCTGCATCACGAGATCGAGCGCGCCGCCCGCGCCCGTTTGATTTGCGATCGAAACGCCGAGATCGAAACGATCGCCCGGACGCGCGAACTGCGGCAGCAGCGGATTGGCGATCAGCGGCTGGCTCGAAACGAAGGTCGTGTCGCTCGTCGCAAACCGATAGCCCGCGCCTCCAGGCGCGGCCGAAGGATTCTGCAGCGCGACCGCCATGACGCGCCACGTCGTGAGATCGTCGGGCATGGTAAGATCGGCGCTCGCATGCCCGGCCGCATCGGTCTTCAGCACGCCGTAATACGCCAACGGCCGGAAGTTCGTTCGAACGCGCGTGCTCGCCGCGCCCGCGAGGTAACCGCCGCCGTAGCCGAAGCCCTTTTCAAGCGGCGGCGTCTGCGTCTTCAACGTCACGTTCTCGCGGTTGTCGGCGAAGATCGTGGCGATCGGCTGCGTCGCAAAGACGGTCTGCACCAAATCCGGCAAGCGGTATCCCGAGAGCTGTAAGATCGCGTCGTTGACGACCATCGCGACGATTTCGCCGTGCGCCGGCGCGCCGTTGCGTTCCGTGACGGTAAAGGCGACGCGCTGCGCGCCGCCGGGATGCACGGTTGCCTCCCGCGCCGCGATCGCGAGCTTGAGATAGCGATCGCCGAGATCCACGTTGAAGCCCGCGAGCCCGGTCAGCGCGAGCCCCTCCGCGCCTTTTGCGTCGGGCGGCCGCCGTCTCACCACGACGGCTTCGACCGCTGCGTTCGGCAGCATCGCCGGCGTGATCTTGAAGTCCACGTGAACGGCGCCGCTCACCCCACGCAGGGTCGTGCGGTAGATCGTGTCGTCGCGCACCACGGAGAAGTAAATATCGGCCTTCGCATAGGGCGACGCGACGAGCGCCGTCGCGGTGTCGCCGGGAGCATACTGCTTTTTGTCAAGCTTTACCGCGACCGCATTCGGATCGCTCAAGCCCCAATCGGCCTGGCCCGCTCCGAACGCAAAGACTTGAATGCTCGTCGCACTCGACGCGCTTGTCGCGCCGCGAGCCGCTCCAAAGCTCGCAAAGACGCGATAGGCACCGGTATCGTTTGGCGTCAGCTCTGCCGTTACCGGTCTCTCGCCGGAGGTAATGTCGGCCGTCGCAACGGTATCGTACTTGATCGCCTGCTGCGCGCTCTCGCCGCCCTCTTCTTCCTGCGTCGCCGAGACGAAGGTCATCTTCTGCAGTTCGAGGTGCACGGCGCGACCGGTCACTGGGTTGCCGTTGGCGTCGGTAACGATCGTCCGAATCGTCATCGCCGTTCCGGCCTTCCCGACCGCATCGGAGGCCAAGCCGATCACCGCGTCGGCGGGTAACGCCAGGAAACTCTTCGAGTCGGAGACCGAAAGATTCGAAACGTCGGTCGTCTCCATGTCGACCCGATAGGTCATCGGAAACGGCAGGTCGCGCGGAACGGCGACGTCGAGCAGGCTCTGCCCCGCTGCGTCGATCGGAAGATCGCGCTGCAGCACGTCGGTATCGAACGACGGCGTCTGCTCGGGCCAATACCATTGCGGTCCGAACGAGAAGTCGTCCCACCCCTTGGGCTGCACCGTCGCGAGATCGCGGGTGACGTAGGCGTGTGTCGTCCCACCTTGCAGTGGCGTGCCGAAGAGATACGCCGCCGCGGTCGTGGCGTGCACGCTCGATCCCGCCGTCGCCGAGGTCGCGCCGAGGGTGAGTGCCAGCTTGAAGTTTGGCGGCTTGAATTCCGCGACGCGCAGCGATCCGGTGATATCGTTGCCGTTCGCACCCTTGGCATCGACGGTATAGTAACCCAATGCCTGCTGCTTCGAGAAGTTCACCGGCATCGAGAAGACGCCGAACGCATCGGTCCGCGCCGTCCCGAGACCGGTCGTAGCGTTGCTGGGATCGGTCAGCGTCACTCTGTACGGTGCGTTCGCGTCGGCAACGATGCTCGAACCCTTCACGTAGTAGGCGATGCCGGTGACCTCGGCCCGCTCGCCGGGTTGGTACATCGCGCGATCGCTGAAGAGCGTACCGCGCGAGAGCGGCGCGCCGCTCGTCCAGCCGCCCATCACGTCGTAGCGATAAATGCCGCTATAGTTCCAGGCCGTTACGGTCGCGACGTCGGCGCCTTCGGTTACCACCACGCCGAGATTCGGTGCTTGATTCGCCGGTGCCGCAACGGAGCAGCGTTCCACGTCGACGCCGGAGAGATCGAGCTCGCCGTCGGCATTGGTCTTCCCCTGCGCGCACTGCTGCGGCGGAAGCTTCGCGTCTTCGTCGACGCGATAGACCACGACATCGGCGGCGCGCACCGGAGCGCCGTCGCTCAAGTGGGCGACCCGCACGATCCCGCGCGACGGGAACCATTGGGTGAAGACGCCGAGATTGGTGAGCGCGACGATGCCGGTCAAGCTCGGATCGGCCTGAGGCGCGTCGAGCGCGGTTCGAAATCCGTAGGCGAGCGCGCCGAAGGCGCCCCCGAGTTCCGACTGAATCGGTACGCTCACGACGCTCTGCACGTTGCGCCGCGCGTTGGGCAGCTTGCGCGCCGGCCAGCCGGCGTAGGCGGGCAAGTTCGAGAGCGTGCCGGTATTCCCGAGCATCTGCATTGGCGTCAATCGCGCGTAGGCGGCTTGATACCGATCCGCCGGGAGGTTCGTGGCGTAGAAATTCAACGCGATCGGCGCGCCTGCCGGAAAAACATTGGTACCGCTCGGCGCCCAAGCGCCCGGCGCAAACTCGGTCGTGCGCAGTGTCACGCGCTCTTCTCGACCGAGCGTTTGACCGAACGTGTCCGTGACGCGTGCGGCGACCGTCGCGGTATACGTTGCATTGGGATCGAGCGCGTAGGGATCGATGGCGATGACGTTCGACGCGTACTCCGGCACGCTCAAGAGCGTCTTCGATTTGCCGGGCGCCGGTGAAATCGTCACCGCCCCGGCGATCGATTTGGAATCGAGCGGATTGCTGAAGGCGATCACGGGATCGCCGCCCGCGAACCGGCTCTCGCTCGCGGGACTCGCGATCGGCGTGGGGAGTATTTCGAGCGCGGCGTAGGTGGTGAGTGAGCCCTCGAAGCGCTGTGTCGTGGCAAGGTTTCCGTACCGCGGCTCGACGCCCGGATCGATCTCCAACGAATAGTTCGTTCCGCGTGCCAAGTCGGAGGTCGGGCGCAGATCGTAGACCCAGGCGTTGAGCGAGGGATCGAAGAGCTCCTCGGCACCCGCCCCGGGATACGGCGTCGGCTGCGTTTCGAGCACCGCGTCGACCGAAATCGGCTCGCGATTCGAGCCGACGAGATGCACGTGCTGCGCGAGCGACGATTCGTCGACGGCGGCGTTTGCGGTAACCTGGAGCTTCGGACGAAGGCCGGACGGCGGCGGCATCGTTCCGTCGTCGGAAGCCTTCGTCGTCGGCAGGTTCGTGAAGGTCAACGGTGAGGTTTCGAACGTCCATGCGAGGTCGTTGTCGAGCTTGTCGCCGGCCAAGTCGCGCAATCCGGCTTGGAGCGTGATCCGCACGCGCGTTCCCACCGGAAGCGCCTGATCGGCGACGAAGCCGATCATCCGCGGCGTCAGCAGCGCAAAGTGACCGCGCAGTGCGGGCGCGATCGCAACGTGGCCCAGCACCTCGGCGGTTCCGGCACCTGAGAGCGCCTCGATCGGAGCGACCGGTTTCGCGAAAATGACGCGAATCTGCGCGAGGGTTTCGGAGGTGCCGGCCGGCGAGATCGATGCAATCCAGGGCGGGAGCGCCGGTGTCGCGAGCGCTCCGACCGGGGCGAGCTTTGCCGCGTTTGGCGACGGACCGCCGCACGAGAGCATCGCAAGCGAGGCGACGGCGATGCACAGAAATCCGAACGAACGCAAGCGGTTCTCCCCGGCGGCAGCAAGTCAGGTGCCCGTCGTCGTAGATTCCGAGCGCGGCGATGAAAATCTTTGCGTGGATCGTTCCGGGTCTGGCGTTGTCGGCGATGTTCGCGTTCTATTATGGCGGCATCGACGTCGCCGCATTGCGCGCGCCGCAGGGATCGGTGACGTATACCGACCGCAACGGCGGCATTCTCGGCACGCTGCTCGGCGCCGGGTCGTCGCACGTCGCGCGCGTGCCGCTCGCCGGCGTCTCGCCGGCCTTTCTCCAGGCAATCGTTACCGCCGAAGACGCGCGCTTCTGGCAGCACGGTGCCGTTGACGTTCCGGCACTCCTGCGTGCGGCACGCGACTACGCGATCTTCGGGGAAGCCCGCAGCGGCGGATCGACGATCGCCATGCAGCTCGCGCGGCTGATCGATCCGTCGCCGTCAACGATTCGCGGAAAGCTCGCGCAAATCGTCGAGGCCGAACGCATCGCGATGGTCTCGCGCCGAACGGCGATCCTCCAGGAGTACGTCGATCGCGTTCCGATGGGCGGTAACGTCTACGGCGTCGAGGCGGCCGCGCGAACCTATTTCGGCGAATCGGCGGCCGATCTCGATCTCGCACAGGCCGCGCTGCTGGCGGCGATCCCGAACGATCCGGCGCAGCTTGCTCCGGGCGACGATTGGCCGGCGTTGCGGATGCGTCAGCAGTTTATTTTGCGGCGTATGGCGGCGCTCGGCCAGATTTCCCCGGCCGCTGCGGCCCTCGCCTTCGCCGAAACGCTGCACGTGCGCCGGCACGAATCGGGCATCGCGGGCGCAGCGCACGCGCTCTTCTTCCTCTCCCAAAGCGCGCCGCGGCCCGGGCGCGTTCGTACGACGATCGACGCGAATCTGCAACGCTTCGTAGCGGCCCAAACCGAGGATGTCGTCGCCGCGCTCCAAGCCGACCACGTGACGGACGGTGCCGCGCTCGTCGTCGACAATCGCACCGGCGAGGTGCTTGCATATGTCGGCTCTCCCGACTACTTCTCGGCCGGCCTGCTCGGAAGCAACGATGGCGTTCAGGCATTGCGTCAGCCGGGTTCGTCACTCAAACCCTTTACTTACGAGCTCGCACTCGAGCGCGGCACCATTGAACCCGCGACGATCTTATCGGACGCACCGGCAGCATATGCGTTGCCCGGCGGACGGCTCTATCAGCCCGTCGATTACAGCGGCCGCTTCAGCGGAGCGGTGCGGGTGCGCTATGCTCTGGCCAACTCGCTCAACGCACCGGCGGTGCAAGTGCTCTCGGCACTTGGCGTCGGGGCGCTGCTCGATCGATTGCACGATCTCGGCTTCGCGCATCTCGATCGCTCCGCATCGTATTATGGACTCGGCTTGACGCTCGGGAGCGGCGAGGTCAGCCTTTGGGAGCTGGCCGGCGCCTACGCGACGATGGCGCGCGGCGGCGACGCGCTGCCGCTCACGCTCGTTGCCGGCGGTGCGCCCGCGGCGCCCCGCCCGGTGGGGAATCCAACGTATTGGCAACTCGTCACCGACATGCTTGCCGACCCGCACGCGCGCGCGAAATCGTTCGGCATCGGCTCGGTGCTGCAGATGCCGTTTCCCGCTGCGGTAAAGACCGGCACGTCCTCCGATTTCCGCGACACGTGGACGGTAGGATTCACGCGCGATTACACGGTCGGCGCTTGGGTCGGAAACTTCGATGGCAGCCCGATGCGCGGCGTCTCGGGCGTGACCGGCGCGGGACCGCTCTGGAATCGCATCATGCTGCATCTCTACGAACGCTCCGGCGATGCTCCGCCCTTTCCGGCGCCGCGCGGCCTGGTTCGTGCAACGATCTGTGCGACGACCGGCCGCACGCCGCTGCCCCGCGAGCGATGTCCCGGCATCGTACAAGAATGGGTACCGGCGCACGACGTGGCTGCCTTGAGAATCCCGGAAGCCCCGGCCTCACTGCGTATCGCGTTTCCCCGTGATGGTGACGTCTTCGTGCGAAACGCAACGCCCGGTGCGCTCGCCCGCGCGGAGCAACAGCTCGCGCTGCGCGCCGTCGACGCCGCCGGTCCCGTGCGCTGGAGCGTCGGCGGCACGCCGGTCACGCTCGATGCGAGCGGCAATGCCTTCTGGCCGCTGCGTCTTGGAACGTGGCAAATTCGGGCCGGCGACGGCAAGCAAAACGCGACGGTAACGATCCGCGTCGTGCCGCCGGCGCAGAACTCGCGCCCCGGTTTCGTCAGTAAAAAAACTGCTGGAGCTGATTGAATCCCGGACCGAAGACCCAGCCCATGCGTTTGGCCGGGTTAAGAGCCGGCGGCGGCTCTCCGATGGCGAACTTAAATCCGGTGATCGTTTCGACCAGATTCGCCTTCTCGTCGTAGATCGCGATGGCACTTCCGCTGCCGCAGCCATACGACGTCTCCGTCACGAGAAAGAGCCCGTTGACCGGATCGTTGGCGATACCCGAACCACTGTTGAGCTGTGAGGTGTCGCTCGTGCACGGGAGCTGCGCGAAGGTCGCCGTCTCCTTGGCAAGGTCGTAAAACTCGACTTGCGCGTTCAGCTCGGTCGCCGTGGCGGCGATGCCGGTCGTCGAGTCGACCGCCAGGCCGGTCACGTAACCGGCGTGATAGTAGCCGTTGTTAAGCCCGCTGAACTGCTTGATTTTTCCGGTCTTGAGGTTGACCAGCGTGTTCGTCGGCGCGACGCCGCCGACCGCGCCGCCGTCGCGTGACGACGCAATCACCGCCTGATTGGTCGTGGTCTCCTGTGCGACTTGCGGCTCGTTCGCGAGCGAGAATTGATTCGGGTCGAGATGGAAGACTCTGCCGAACTTGTTCTTTGCGACATTCGATGCGAAGAGATCGGGCACGTCTTGGTTTTGCAGCTCGATCGCGAAGATCGCCGTCATCCCGGTCGTCTGATTGGGACCGGCAGACTCGACCTGAATGTCTTTGACCGGCGGCGTCCACTCTCCGGCGAACTTGCCTTTGACCGGATCGGTGAGGTTGTAGAAACGCTTGGCGAAGATCGAACCCTTCGGCTGCACGTAGCGGGTCACGAGCCCGACGTCGCCGGTGACGATCGCGTTGAAGCCGTAGGTCGTGCCGCTCGGCGGCGACTTGGGAAACGTCTTGAGGATCGCGCCCGAGTCCTGGTCGAACGTCTCGACGCTGGTTGCGGTGGCGAGCGTGCCGTCGTTGCCGTTGCGGTCGATGTCGAAGCCGAAGATCTGGCCGCCCTTCTTGCTCGAGAGCACCTTGCCGAGCCCGGTCGCGTGACGCGCAAAACCGCTCGCTGAGCCCGCGGCAGCGTTTTGCTCCGCAAGCGGCGGCGCCGAAACGCCGCCGCTGCACCCAGCTAGGAGAACCGCACCCGCTAAGACGTGCGCAAGCTTCATCGTTCCAACACTCCTCCCAGACGGCGCTAGCTTAGCCGGACGCCATGAAAAAACTCTGAAATGCCCGCGTCACGCCGCCGCAAGCTCGCCGCGCGACGATGGCCGAAATGCCGAAGGACGCACACGCGACGGCGCGCCGCCTCTTCGAGTGCGACCGAGGCCGCCCCGCTGAAAACGAGGTGATCGAAACGCTGCTGCGTTTCGGACGCGGCGCGCTCGCATATGCAGTACGCTGCCGCATTCGCGTCATGCTGCTCCATCCGGGCGAGCTCTACCGTCAAGCCTCTCAAGCATTGGCTCGACTGGGAATCGACGTGGACGCTTGGCCTGCTCCGCCCGCCGGCCTCATCGTCGTCGAAGAACGCGCGTTATACCTGCGATCGCGCAGTCCGATGACGGTCGCGCACGAGTTCGGACACGCGCTCGATTGTGCGCTCGGCGGCGGCGTCTATCGCAGCGGGATCGATCCCCAGGTGCGCGCGCTCTTCGCCAACGCGACCAGCTTCGTCACGCCCTACGCCGCAACCGGGGTCGACGAGTACTTCGCCGAGTCGTTGCGCGCATACGTCGAAGCGAATGACTCCGCCTCGCCCTGGCCGCGCGCGACGCGCGCACGACTGCGCCACGCCGATCCCGAGATGCTCGAGTTCGTGGAACGGCTCTTCGAGCGCGAGTTCGGCGAACGTCTGCAAACCCGCAAGGTCGTCTCTATCTAACCGCCTGCACGTCGCTCACGCTCACGCCGGGTGCCTTATTCTTCCACGAGCTGCGCACGTAACTGATGACCGCCGCAATCTGCTCGTCGGTAAGCACCCCTCTCCAGCGCGGCATGATGCCGCTATACGGCCGGCCGTTGACCACGAGGCGTCCTTCCAGGCCGTCTTTCACGATTGCGATGACGGCGACGGGATTTCCGCTGACGGTCGGATTTCCGGCAAGCGGCGGGAAGGCGCCGGCAATGCCTTCGCCGTCGGCTTGGTGGCAGCTCGAGCAGTTTTCGGTATAGACCACCGCGCCGTCGCTCGCCGAAGCGGGGTTCCGCGCCGCAGCCGCGGAGACCGAAGCCGCTGCGGTGCTCTGCGAACCCTTCGCGCATCCGGCGAACGCCAACGCAATCGCGCATGCAAAAGCTATCCTCACGTCTGCCTCCGAGGACGCGCACTCATCGCCCAAACGAGCGCGACGAGCAGAAAATTGGCGACCAACGAGCTGCCGCCGTACGACATGAACGGCAGCGTGATCCCCGTCAGCGGCAAGAGTCCGATCACGCCGCTCACGATGATCACCACTTGGAACCCGAGGGTCGCGCCGAGACCCGTCGCGAGCAGCTTGGTATACAAATCCGGTTGTTCCAATCCGGTCGCGAAGATCCGCCGAACGAAATCGAGGAAGATCGCCAAAACGATGATCGCACCGATCAATCCAAACTCCTCGGCAAAGGCCGCATAGACGTAGTCGGTCCAAACGTCCGGAATGAATTCGGGATGGCCGAGCCGGTATCCGCTACCGACGAGCCCTCCGGACGCGAGTGAATAATACGCTTGTGACGATTGATAACCGGCATGGAGCGGATCCGAGAAAGGGTTGAGCCACACGGCAATCCGCGCGTGCACGTACGGATAGTGATGAACCGCCCAGAACGCGCCGAGCGCGAAGAGCAGCGCGCCGAAGAAGACGATGTCAATCCGGCGCGTTGCGGCGTAGAGCAACGCGGCGAACGTCGCGAGCAGCAGCGTCGCCATGCCGAGATCTCGCTGCACCACGAGAATTGCCATCGAGGCGCCCCACCCGACAAAGAGCGGCCCGAGGTATTTGATATTCGCCCGCAGCGACCACAAACGAGCGCTCGCGATCACGTCCGCCGTTTCGGCGAGATACGCCGCCAAAAAGAAAACGATGAAGAGTTTGATCAGCTCGATCGGCTCGTATTGCACGGGGCCGAGCCGAATCCAGAGCCGAGCGCCGTTGACTTCTTGCCCAAAGATCAGCAAGAGCGCGAAGAGCACGAGCGAGGCGACGACCCAAAGATACTTGTACGCGGCGAAGCGGCGAAACTGCGTGAAGGCCGGCGCCGCAGCGATCGCGAGCACGAGCGATACCAGGATCCAGAGCTGCTGTTTCTGTGCTAAGTCCGGCGCGAGTCGGGCGACCATCGCCAAGCCGAGCGCCGCCAAGACGACCGCGAGCGCGGGTAAGAGATCGTCGCGAACCATCGATGCCGGCTGCCAGAGCACCCAGAGCAGCGCGAGCCCGGCGAGCAGCGCGAGCATCCAGGGCGGACCGACCGTTCCCGGCGGTGCAAAGTGAAGGATCAGCGCCGAGACCGCAAGCGCTCCCAACATCGGCGCCGTGCGCCGCACGATGCGCGGGATCAGGCGGGGCGTACCGCGGTCACGACCAAGCGCGTCGTGCCGACGTCGATTTCGTCACCTTGCCGAATTTCGATTGCCTCAGCGATTCGCCGTCCGTTCAGAAACGTTCCGTTTCTACTCTTGAGATCTTCGACATAGACGATGCCGTTCTGGCCGTCGAACCTCACGTGACGCCGGCTCACTTCAGGGTCGCGCAGGACGACCGCGGTCTCGCTGCTCCGCCCGAGCTCGAACGGCGTTCGCAGCTCCGCCTGGCGGCGCGCACCGACCTCGAATATCTCTAAATCGACGCGGATCGGCGTCAGCACGCCCACGTCTGCGGCGGCTCGAATGCGCGGGCGGCCGGCGAAGACTGCAACCAGCAAGAGCACCGCGGTGATCTCCAGCGTCCCGATCCGCATATCTCTAGGAAAATCGGAAACGGCGATCGACAGCGGAACGATCATTTCGCCTCAACCCGCAGGCGCGTATTGCCGAACCGTAACTCGTCGCCATCCCGGAGCGATCCGGCTTCGACGCGCCGTCCGTTGAGAAAGGTTCCATTCGTGGAACCGAGGTCGCGCACGAGTGCTTTGCCGCCCGCGATTTCGATGAGCGCGTGCGCGCGCGACACGCCGGGATCGAGCAGCACGATCTCGCTCTCCTCGCTTCTTCCGATGCGCGAGGTCGTGCGCAGCTGGTACACTGCATCCGGCGGCACGCCCTCCACCGTCCGTAGCGCAAAGGATCGCGTGGTTGCCGCTTCGCCGGCGGGGCCGATTTCCACGGCGCCGGCCGGAATCTCCGATCGAGCCTCCATAACGACCGAGGCTCTTCCCTCGTCAAACGCGACCCCCACCTTGGCCGCGAGATTGCGCAAAACGTCGGCCCAGGCGCGCTCCAAATACTCGCGATGTTCGGTAAGCCGCTCGAAATCCGCCGGATTCACGTAGACCGCGTAGCTGCCGGGAGCACGCAGCCGCCCGTCGTCGTCGCGCGTCCGTGCCTCCATCGTGGCAACCAGTTTACGCGCGATTTGCGCGGGCTCGAGGTTGCTCGGAAAGGTCTTTGCAAACGTCCGCTCGATCAAACTCGCGCAAAAGTGCTCGAGTTTGGCGAAAAAGCTCACGGCCGCCGCTCGACCCGCGCAATATAGAAGCCGTCGCGTCCCTCGAGGCCCGGCGGGACGAGCACGTCGCCGGCTCGCGTCGAGAACGAAGCGTACTCGGCCGGGATTAAGCCGCGTTCGAAGTTCTGCCGAGCCAGAAACCAGTCGATCACTTCACTCGTTTCGCGTGGATCCGTCGAACAAACCGCGTAGACGAGCACACCGCCCGGATACACGTGACGCGCGGCCTGTTCGAGCAACGCACGCTGCGTCAGCGCGAGGCGTTCGCCATCGGTACCCTGCTTCTTCCAACGCGCCTCGGGATGGCGGCCCACGACGCCGAGGCCCGAGCACGGCGCGTCGACCAAAACGCGATCGAAGCGGCGATCGGCCGGCACGACCTCCGTCGACGCATCGCCGGTCACGAGCGATGCCGCCACGCCGCCTTCATCGAGCCGGCGGGCCAGCGTCGCGACCCTGCGTTCATCGCGCTCGATGCAGAAGAGATCGCCATGTCCGGCGAGCCGCGCGCCGATCTGGAGCGCCTTGTTGCCGCGTCCGCTGCAGACGTCGAGGATCGCCTCGCCGGGCTGCGGACCCAGCACGTCAACGGCCATCGCCGAGCTCTCCGACTGCGGCCACCAACGGCTCTCGCTCTCGACCCGCGCAAAACCACGCTCGACCAAAAGCACCTCGCCGACGATCGCGGAACGACGCGCTTCGATCCCGACGGCACGCAAACGTTCGGCGGCCTCCTCGACCGTACTCTTGATCGCGTTGACGACGATCGCCGGCTGCGCCGGGCGATTGACGCCGTCGCAAACCGCTTCGAGTTGGTCGCCGAAAAGTTCGCGCCACTGACGGACGAGCCACTCGGGCAGCGAGTAGCGCGTCCCCAGGTACTCGTCCTCGCTCTCGAACGATGCTCGCGCAAGATCGCCCGGATTGGCGCGCAGCAAGTTGCGAAGAACCGCATTGACGAGGTTCGCCAACCCGCGGTGCCCGTAGCGCTTCGCCAGGTTGACGAACTCGAAGACCGTCGCGTGCACGTCCGCGCGCGTGTACAGCAGTTCGTAGCTCGCAAGGCGCAGAATCTCGCGGATCGCCGGCGTCAGCTGCGCCGAGACGAATGGTTGGAGTTGCCAATCGAGGGCGCGCCGCATCTTGATCGCTCCATATGCCAGCTCCGCGGCAAAGGCGCGGTCGCGCTCGCTCAGTTGCGACCGGCGAGCACGATAATCGAACGCGGCTTGTGCGGTTCGCTCGATCGCCGGCGAATCGGGCGGCGGAAAGACGTCGCGCACGACCGCCAGCGCCAGCTCACGCGCTCCGTTCATCGCGACTCGGATCGGCCGCGAAGATACTGCTCGCCGCTCATTCGTCCACGGTTCGGCGCGATCAGCTCGTCAATGCAGAGCGTTCCGTCCGGTGCAACGTGCGCGCGAAGGATCTTGAGGCTCTCGCCGTCGAGCGTCGCGCGTGCTCCGGGCTGAGGCGAGAAAGCTCGGACCGCGTTGACGATACGCTGCGCCGGCCAGCTCAAGTCGATCGCGAGGTCGGCCTTGGAGAGCGGCCGCGTTAGGCTCGCTTCACCACTTTGCGGTGATCGCACCAGCGCTCCGCGCGAAGCCGCATCGAGAACGTCGGCGAGCAGCTGCGCGCCGAGCTCCGCTAAACGATCGTGAAGCTCCCCGTAGGTCTCCCCGGGTTCGATCACCAGCCGTTCTTGCGCGACGAGATCGCCGGTATCGAGTCCCGCATCCATCAGCATGATGCTCACGCCGGTCTCCGTTTCGCCGTTTGCCAGCGCCGTCTGAATCGGGGTTGCGCCGCGGTACGCGGGCAGCAGGGAGGGGTGGACGTTGAGCGCACCGATGCGTGGCAGATCGAGCAGTGCTTGCGGAAGTATGCGGCCGTACGACGCAAGCGCAAAGCAATCGAATCGTTCGTTTCGCAACTCGCCGGCAAGCTCTCGAAGGCGCACCGGCTCGTAGATGCGCAGACCGAGCTCGAGCGCCGCGCGCTTCACGGGACTCGCCGTCAGGCGTTGGCCGCGGCCGGCGGGCCGATCGGGCTGCGTAACGACGCCCGCGAGCTTCGTCCGCGCCGCGACGGCGTGCAGGCTCGGCACGGCGAACGCGCTCGTCCCGAAGAAGAGGCTCCTCACACCTCTGCTGCTTCTTCTTCCTCTTCGGTTGCAACCGGCCGAAGGTTCGTCGCGCGATCGATGTAGAGCTTGCCGTCGAGGTGATCGACCTCGTGCTGAACGCATTGCGCGAGCAGACCGTCGCCCTCGATGCGAACCTTGTTGCCGAAGCGATCCAAACCGGTTACGACGGCACGCTCGGAGCGCACGATCTCGCCGACCATACCGGGGACCGAGAGGCACCCCTCGCGCAGCTCGATCTCTTCGCCCAACCGTTCCAGCTGCGGATTGATGACGACGGCCGGCTCGTGTTCGTCGTCGTGCACGTCCATTACGAAGATTCGCTTTGAGACGTTGATTTGCGGAGCAGCGAGACCCACGCCCGGCGCGGCATACATCGTCGCAAACATGTCGTCGATGAGCTGCTGAAAGAGCGGGTCACGGATTTCCTTTGGGTCGACTCGCTTCGCCCGTCTGCGGAGCGCCGGATGGCCGTCGGCCAGGATTTCGCGCACGTAAGGCATCGCGGGCGGCTATTCGTGCTCGCCGCCGCCCGCTACTCTTGTGCCGATCTCGCTTGAATTAGCCCTTCGTTTCGAACGCGGCCACCTGGAAGTGCGGCGTGCAGTTTACGCCGCCGTTATTCCAAAGCAGCACGACCGACTGACCGGGCCCGATGATGTAACTCGACCCGTACGGTCCGGCGATCGCCGATGCGTACCAGGTTGGGTTCGCGTAGCTCGGTTTCGCGTGCGGCGTCGGGACCTGCGACTCGTTGATGGGAGTAAACGGCCCGGTGAAGGTGCTGCCGCCGTTCGACTGCGCGAGGAAGAAGTCGAACTGGTTGCTCGGCGGCAAGCTGCCTTTGGTCGCCACGTAGATATTCGCTAATGCCGGCGGTGCTTTCTTCGAATTCGGTATCGGATAGACCATCTCGAGCTGATTCACGCTCGGCGGCCCTCCGCAGTTTCCGCTCGGCCCGGACGTCGGACTCGGTCCCGCACCGTAGGTGTTGCCGTTGCATGCTGCAAGCACGCCGGCCGCACAAAGAGGTAAGATAATGCCCATCGCCTTCTTCATGGGGTAGAACATCCTCCGTGCTCGGTCCGAGCCCTGCCGGACCCAATGGGAATCTGCTTAAAGAATGTACCCGGAAAGGTCCGCGTTCGATACCACGTCGGCGAGGCGTGCGCGAACGTACTCACCGTCAATGGTAACGCGCCCCGTCGTTTCGGGTGCATCGAAGCTCACGTCTTCGAGGACCCGCTCGAGCACCGTATGCAGCCGGCGCGCGCCGATGTTCTCGGTCTGCTCGTTGACCTGCATCGCAAAGGTTGCGAGTTGCTCGATTGCGTCGGCCGAGAAGTCGAGCGTTACGGCGTCGGTAGCGAGCAGGGCCTTGTACTGTTCGACGAGTGCATTTTTCGGCTGGGTGAGAATCGTTTTGAAATCCTCGGCAGTAAGCGAATCGAGCTCGACGCGAATCGGCAAGCGTCCCTGCAGCTCGGGAATCAAGTCGGATGGCTTGCTGATGTGGAACGCGCCTGCGGCGATAAAGAGAATGTGATCGGTCTTGATCGGGCCGTGCTTCGTGTTGACCGTCGAGCCCTCGACGATCGGCAGAATGTCGCGTTGCACGCCCTCGCGCGAAACGTCCGGACCGCCGCGCTGCTGCGAGGATCCGGCTACCTTGTCGATCTCGTCGATGAAAATGATGCCGTCCTCGCCGGCACGCCGCAGCGCCTCGCGCTTCACCGCATCCATGTCGATGAGTTTCGCGGCCTCTTCCAGTTCGAAGATCCGCAGCGCCTCCACGACCGTGACTCGTTTCTTGGTTCGCCGCTTCGGCAGAATTCCACCAAGCATCTCACCGATATCGCCACCTTGGTCCATGCCTCCCCCGATCACGCCGATCGGTAGGCTGGGCGTCTCCTCGACTTCGATCTCGACCAGACGCACGTCGTAAAAGCCGCGTTCGATCTCGCCACGGGTCTGATCGCGCACGCGCTGCGCTTCGGCGGAGACGGCTGCCGAAGGTGTGGCGTGCGGCGCCTGCTGCTGCCCGGAGTAACCGCTGCCGAAGATCGATCCCAGCGCGGCGCCGAGCGGATTTCCCGCTCCTTGTGCCGATGGTGGGCGCGTCTCCGGATTGAGCACGTCGATGACGCGCTCGACGGCATGGCGCGCGGCGAGCTCGCCGACTTCCTCGCGGCGTTCGTTGGTAACGGTGCGGATCGAGGCCTCGACGAGATCGCGAACCATTGACTCGACATCCCGTCCCACGTACCCCACCTCGGTGTATTTCGTCGCTTCGACTTTGACGAATGGCGCACCGACGAGTGCTGCCAAGCGGCGCGCGATTTCGGTCTTTCCGACACCCGTCGGACCGATCATCAAGATATTCTTCGGAGTGATCTCCTCGCGCAGATCCTCGCGCGCATTGGCCCGCCGATACCGGTTGCGCAGCGCGATCGCGACTGCGCGTTTCGCCTTCGCCTGCCCGACGATATACTTATCGAGCTCCTCGACGATCTGTCGTGGCGTCAGATGCGCGGGATCGAGGCTCGTCGGGAGCGCCGCGGTCACGGAAGGCTCTCCACGGTAATGTCGTTATTGGTGTAGATGCAGATCTCTGATGCGATCTCGAGCCCCTTGCGGGCAATCTGATCTGCGTCGAGCTGGGTATTTCGCAGCAGCGCCGCGGCGGCCGCTTGAGCGTACGCGCCTCCACTCCCGATCGCCGCGATTCCCTCGTCGGGCTCGATAACGTCGCCGGTCCCCGAGAGCAGGAAGAGATGGTCGGCGTTCCCGACGATCATCAGCGCCTCGAGACGCCGAAGCGCTCGATCCTGCCGCCAGTCTTTCGCCAGCTCGACGGCCGCGCGGCGAAGATCCTTGAACTCGCCGTACTTCGCCTCGAATTTCTCCAGCAGCGTGATGCCGTCGGCTGCGGAACCGGCAAAGCCGGCGATCACCTTACCGCCCGATACCCTGCGAACTTTACGCGCTCCGTGCTTGACGATCGTTTTGTCGAGCGTGACTTGACCGTCTCCGGCAATCGCGAGCTTTCCGTCGCGGCGAACCGCGAGAATCGTGGTGGACTTCATGCTAGCGTGAGTACCCGGCGGGCGCGAGCAGGGTTTCAGCGGCGATCCTTTCGATCTCGCCGAGCGCGCGCTCGGCGAGCAGCTTGCGCCGCTCGCGCTTCCCGAGACGGGCCTTTTCCCTCTTGTCATCCTGAGCGGAGCGCGCGGAGTCGAAGGGCCCATCGAAGGACCACGTCACGTTCGAGGGTTGGAAATCGGGAGTCGTGCGATTCTGAAGATGTGCCACGACGGCACCGAAAGCGGTCTGCCGCGGAAATTCGATCGGGGGGAGCGCGAGCATCGCGCGCGCGGCGTGGATGCCCGTCATCATTCCGCAGGCGGCGGCTTCGACGTATCCTTCGGCGCCGGTGATTTGACCCGCGAAATAGAGCGCCTCGGTTCCGCGCAGCTTCAACGTTTCGTCGAGCAGGCGCGGCGCATCGATGAACGTGTTGCGATGCATGACCCCCAGCCGCAGCCACTCGGCCTGCGCGAGCCCGGGCAGCTTACCGAAGGCTTCGCGCTGCGCCGGCCAGCTCAGTCGCGTTTGGAATCCCACGAGATTGTAGGCGCTGCCGGCGGAGTTCTCTTTGCGCAGTTGGACCACGGCAAACGGCGTCTTTCCGGTTCGGGGATCGCGCAACCCAACCGGTTTGAGTGGGCCGAAGCGCAATACCTCGTCGCCGCGATCGGCCATCTCCTCGACGGGCAGGCATCCTTCGAAGTAACGCGTCTCCTCGAAATCCTTCGCCGGATGGCGCTCGAGACTCCGGAGGTCTGCCACGAGCTGCGCGTACTGATCCCGATCGAGCGGAATGTTGAGGTAATCGCCTTCTTCGGCGGAAGCGCCTTTATCGTAGCGCGACTTGCGGTACATCGGCCCCTCGTCGATCGAGTCGGCGGCGACGATCGGCGACGCGGCGTCGTAATAGTGCATTCGCCGGCCGACGATTGCGTCGAGATTCGCCAGGAACTCTTCGCTCGGAAGCGGACCGCAGGCGACGATCGCAGGACGGTCGAGTGGAATGGCGCGCACTTCTTCCCGGTGAACCGCAATCCGCGACTCCCCGGCAATTCGCGCTTCGACCAACGCCGAAAAGCGTTGCCGGTCGACCGCGAGCGCTCCGCCGGCAGGCACCGCCGTTTCACGCGCCGAGGTGACGATCAAAGAGCCGAGCCGCGCTAGCTCCTCCTTGAGGAGCCCGACGGCATTCTCGAGCGCCGCCCCACGCAGCGAGTTGCTGCAGACGAGCTCGGCAAGCCCGTTCGTCCTGTGCGCGGGACCGCTGCGGACGGGACGCATCTCGTAGAGATCGACCTCGACGCCGCACCGCGCGGCTTGCCACGCCGCTTCGCACCCCGCAAGTCCGCCGCCGATAACGGTCAGGCGTTTCATCGCGGCTACGAAGAGGCTGCCGCCGGCGCCAGCCCAGTGACGTCGTGCGTTCGATCCGCCGCACATTGCAGCAGCACGTTGCCGCCGCGCCGTTTCGCCAGAACGTGCGACCCGCAGACGGGGCAGCGTTCGGGAACGACCGCGTCCCAGGAGATGAAATCGCACGCCGGATAGTTCGCGCAACCGTAGAAGACGCGTCCCTTCTTCGAACGGCGTTCGACGATCGCGCCGCTGCAGCGCGGGCACGCCGCTCCGGTCTCCTTGACGATCGGTTTGGTCGTCTTGCATTCGGGATACCCGCTGCACGAGATAAATTTGCCGAAGCGTCCGTGTTTTATGACCATCGGACGTCCGCAGGTCGGGCAAATCTCGTCGGTCGGCTCATCACGAAGCTCGAGACGCGGCAGCTTTTTCTCGGCGGCCTCGAGCTCGCTCTCGAACGGGCCGTAGAAGCGCCGGAGCAGCGCAACCCAGTCTTCGTTTCCGTCGGCGACGCGGTCGAGATCGCCCTCCATTCGGGCGGTGAAGTCGAGATTGACGACCTTGGGAAAGTGTTCGACGAGCAAGTCGTTCACGGCGCTGCCGATCGGCGTCGGTGTGAAGCGGCGCTCCTGCTGCGTCACGTACCCGCGCGCCTGGATCGTCTCGACGATCGTCGAATAGGTCGACGGACGTCCGATGCCATGATCCTCGAGTGCCTTGACGAGCGCCGCTTCGCTGTAACGCGGCGGCGGCTCGGCAAAATGCTGCTTCGGCTCGAGCTTGCGGCACTCGAGCGCGTCGCCTTCATTTAATTCGGGAAGGCGCACCCGGCCCTTCGCCTCCTCTTCTTTGGGCTCGTCGTAGACGCGAGTGAAACCCGGGAAGCGCATCACCGTGCCGGTCGCGCGGAAACCGTACTCGCCCGCTTGGACGTCGACGACCGTTTGGTCAAAGAGCGCCGCCGACATCTGCGAGGCGACGAAACGCTCCCAGATGAGCGTGTAGAGCCGCAGCTCCTCGCGCTTGAGATGTCCACTGAGGCGTTCGGGTGTGTGCAGCACCGATGTCGGCCGAATCGCTTCGTGCGCGTCCTGCGCGCCCTCTTTGACCCGATGAACCCGTCCGCCGTGGAACTCGGCCCCATACGTCGAGACGATGAATTCGCGGGCCGCATCACGCGCTTGGTCGCTAATGCGCGTCGAATCGGTACGCATGTAGGTAATCAAACCGGCGGTTCCCTCGCTGCCGCCGAGATCGACGCCTTCGTAGAGCGCTTGCGCGACCTGCATCGCGCGGCGTACGCGCATCTTCAGCTTCCGCGACGCCTCTTGCTGCATCGTCGAGGTCGTAAACGGCGCCGGCGAATTGCGGCGAACCTCCCGCCGTTTGACCGACGACACGCGGTAGGCCGCGCCCTCGAGCGCCTGAAGAACGGCAGTGGCGTCGGCGCCGTTGGTGATCTCGAGCTTCTCGCCGCGGCGCGAAACGAGCTCGGCGGAGAAGGCGAGCGACTCCGCGGAATCATCCAGCTTCGCGAGCAGGGCCGCAATCGACCAGTACTCCTTCGGAACGAAGGCGTCGATCTCGCGTTCGCGGTCGACGATCAGCTTCACGGCTACCGATTGCACGCGGCCCGCCGAGAGCCCGCTGCGGACTTTCGACCAGAGCAACGGCGAGATTTTATAGCCGACGAGCCGGTCCAAGATACGCCGCGCCTGCTGCGCGTTGACGCGATCCATGTCGATGAGGTGCGCGTTTTTGAGCGCGGCCAGCGCCGCCTCTCTCGTAATCTCGTGGAGCTCGATGCGCTGTGGGTTCGCCAGCTTCAAAAGCTCGGCCAAATGCCACGCAATCGCCTCGCCTTCGCGGTCCGGGTCGGTCGCGAGATAGACGTCCGTCGCGCTTTTGACGGCGCTGCGCAGCTCTTTGATAATATCGCCCTTGCCTTTGATCGTCAGGTATTTCGGCGTAAAATCGTGCTCGACGTCAACTCCGAGCGTACTTTTCGGAAGGTCGCGTACGTGCCCCACGGATGCTTTCACCGCAAACCGCGCCGGCAAGAACTTCTTGATCGTCCTGGCCTTTGTCGGCGACTCCACGATAATCAGGGGCTTTTTCACGGGGCTTAGTATACCGCCGGGGTCAACCCTGGGCAACTTTCTTCGCTCCGAATGCGTGTTTTTGCGCTGCATTGCGGATGACAACGCGCGTACGTGCGCGCGCGAATTTGCATGATTCTGTGAAATCCTCTATGATGCGTTCAAAAGCGCGCAATGCGCTGTCCACTGAACGCTTATCGTCCCCGGGGACGAGGAGGAATGAATGGACTCGGATTCCACGATGAACGGCGGCCCGAAGCCGGAAGCTCCGGCGCCGCGTCGCAAAGCACGGCGACGTAAGGCCGTTGCCGTCGTCGCCTTGGCGAAGGCGGTCGGCGGCCGCAAGAAACGCAAAGCCGCCAAAAAGACGGCACGGAAGGTCCGCAAAACCGTGCGCAAAGTGGCGCGTACGCGTCGCAAAGTTGCACGTAAGGTCGGGCGGAAAGCCCGTAAGGCCGTGCGCAAAGGCGCGCGTAAAGCGCGAAAAGGTGCGCGTAAAGCGCGCAAAGCCGTGCGTAAGGGCGCGCGCAAGGTGCGCAAGGGAGCCCGTCGCAAAGGCGCGGCGAAGAAGGCCGCGGTTCGTAAGACGGTTCGCAAGCGCCGGAAGGCGACTCGAAAGAAGAAATAGCTTTCGAGGCTGAAAGCGAGAACGGGCGGTCGCATCGATGCGACCGCCCGTTTCGTTTAGTTAGCCGGAGCCGTCACGTAAGGCTCGGTCCTTGACCGCCGTGCTCTTCAACCCAGTGGCATGCGGCAGAATGCCCCGGCGCGTATTCGCGCAGCGCCGGCTCATCCGTAATGCAGCGGTCGAATGCAACCGGACAGCGGGTGTGAAAGCGGCAGCCCGACGGGGGATTCACCGGCGACGGAATGTCGCCGGTCAAGACGATTCGCTTGCGGCGTTGCTCGACCGCCGGATCGGGAATTGGGATCGCCGAGAGCAACGCCTGCGTGTACGGGTGCAGGGGATTGAGATAGAGTTCGTTGCGGTCGGCCAGCTCCACGATCTTGCCGACGTACATCACTGCGACCCGGGTCGCAATATGCCGCACGACCGAGAGGTCGTGCGCGATGAAGAGATAGGTCAGCTTGAACTGGGCCTGCAGATCCTCGAGCAGGTTGATGACTTGGGCTTGAATCGAAACGTCGAGCGCTGAAACAGGCTCGTCGCAGACGATAAATCTCGGATTGACCGCGAGTGCGCGCGCAACGCCGACGCGCTGGCGCTGGCCGCCTGAAAACTCGTGCGGATAGCGGTTTGCGTGATATGGCTGAAGCCCGACGAGCCCGAGCAGCTCGATGACCCGGTTCTCCAGCTCCTTTCCTGAAGCGAGACCGTGAATTCGCAGCGGCTCGGCGACGATTTCGCGAATCGTCATCCGAGGATTGAGCGAGGCGAACGGATCCTGAAAGATAATCTGTATCGAGCGGCGCAGGCGGCGGATCTCCGCGCGATTCATCGCGAGCACGTTTTGATTCTCGAAGTAGATCTCGCCCTTCGTCGCGGGCAGCAGGCGCAGCAGTAGCCGTCCGATCGTCGTCTTTCCCGAACCCGACTCACCGACCAGCCCGAGCGTTTCGCCTTCCTCGATCGTAAAGTCGACACCGTCGACGGCTCGGACGTCGGCGACGTGCCGCGACGTTAGACCCGCGTAAATCGGAAAATATTTGTAAAGATCGGTCGCACGGACGAGCGCGCCGTTCTTCATCTACATCCCGCCGCCGGCTGGAATCGTCGGTAGCTCTCGGGCTGCCTCGGGGCGCTGGTCGCGCGCACGTTCGTCGTAGAGATAGCAGCGCGCGACGTGGCCCTGACCGAAATCGTAGAGCGGCACCGGATTCGCGCAGATCGGCATTCGATAGGCGCAGCGCGGAGCGAAGGCGCACCCGGGCGGCAGGCGCAGCAAGTTCGGCGGCTGCCCGGGAATCGGTTCGAGCCGGCGCTGTTCCCGATCGTCCAGCCGTGGTAACGAAGCGAGCAGCCCTTGCGTGTAGGGCATGCGCGGCTGCCCGAAGAGCTGTTCGGCGGTGCCGTACTCGACCATATTGCCGCCGTACATCACCAGAACTTTGCGGCAAAACTCCGCGACGACGCCCAAATCGTGGGTGATCAGAATGATCGCCGCGCCCGTTTCGCGTTGCAAATCGTTCATCAACTCGAGCACCTGCGCTTGAATCGTCACGTCGAGGGCCGTCGTTGGTTCGTCGGCGATGAGAAGCTGCGGGTTACACGAGAGTGCCATCGCAATCATGACGCGCTGGCGCATGCCGCCGGAGAATTGGTGCGGGTAGTCGCCCAGCCGCTTCTCCGGCAATGGGATGCGGACTTTGCGCAGCATCTCCACGGCCCGGTCGTCGGCCTCGCGTTTTACCAGACCGAGGTGCAGACGAACCGCTTCGGAGATCTGCTCGCCGATCGTCAGCACCGGGTTCAGCGACGTCATCGGATCCTGAAAGATCATCGCGATCTTGTAGCCGCGAATCCGCCGCATCTCGGCCTCGCTCTTCTGTCGCAGATCCTCGCCGTTGAAAACGATCCGGTCCGCGGTGACGGTAGCGTTGCGCGAAAGCAGGCGCATGATCGAAAGCGCGGTGACCGATTTTCCCGAGCCCGATTCGCCGACGATGCCGAGCGTTTGTCCGGCATCGAGCGTAAAAGAGAGACCGTTGACCGCCGTTACCGGGCCGTCTTCCGTGCGGAAGGTGGTTCGGAGATTCTCGACCTCGAGCAGCGGCACTTAGATGCCGGTCAGTGAGAGGATGAATCCGAAGATAACGAAGCAAACCGCCACGGCACCGGTCCAGCGTTTGAGCTGCTCTTCGGCACCAAGACGACCGCGATAGTTCGACTCGACGCGACCGCCGATCGATCCGGTCAGCCCTTCTTGTTTCGTCGTTTGAATCGCGAGTAAGAAAACGAGTAAGACGGCCGAGATGATGAAGAGCCCCGCGAAGCCGTGGGTGAGCCACGATAAATGCATCGCGAACCACGTCTTGGGTTCGGGTGCGAGTGGAACCGCAGCCGGGATGTTGGCGCCGGCCGGTAGGCCCGACGGCAGGGCGCCTTTCGGCAAAACCGACGCCGCGGCCGTGGGAACGGCCTTGGCTGCCGCAGCAGCGGCTGCTAACAGGGGGTGCATTGCGGCATCCTCTCTACGACTGAAAGCTTCACGGCCCCTTCGACGCTAACGGCCCGGCTGCCAAAGGAAGGTGAAACCGAGTCGTGCGAAGTGCCTGGAGGTGCCCGAGTCAGGCCGCCGCGAGGACCCGCTCCAGTCGATCGTTCCAATAAAGAAGCGCGGAGTCTGGCGCGATCTGGCGCGCAGCCTCTCGACGGTCTTCAATCCGTTCCTCACCGCGTTTGCACTCTTCGCGATCCTCGCGCACATCGGCGCGAAGGATACGCTCGACTTCTGGCGGCTGCTCCTCCTCTCTACCTTCTTCGTCTCGATCGGTCCGATGCTCTACGTCTTTTGGCTGAACGCGACCGACCGAATCTCCGACCTCGACATGTCCGTGCGCGCCGAGCGCGAGCTCGTCTTTACCGCGTTCGTGCTCTTCGATGCCTTCGGTGCCGTGACGCTCTGGCTCGCCCACGCGCCGCGGCTGATGATTGCTGCGATGCTCGGCTATCTCGCCTCGACGCTCATCGTGCAGTACATCACGCGCTACTGGAAAATCAGCACGCACGCAATCGGCATCACGGCTCCGCTCGCGGCGCTCACACTCCTCTATGGTCGTCAGCCGCTTCCGTTCATGATCCTGATTCCGATGGTCTGCTGGGCGCGCGTCTATCTCAGGGCGCACACCATCGCGCAGGTTCTCGCCGGCATCGGCCTTGCGATTGCGACCACCGCCTTCTTCTTCTCGCTCTTCCACGTGGGATTGCTCTCGGCGCACTGAGAAGCACCCGAAATGCCTATGAACGAGGCGCGAAGATATGAATAAAAAGCCTTCGATCGCCGAGATTTTCTTGACGTTTCTCACAATCGGCGCCATCAGCTTCGGCGGTGGCGTCGTCGCCTATTTGCGTAACTCCCTCGTGAAAGAGAAAAAGTGGTTCGACGACGTGGAGTTTCTCGAGATCACGTCGATCAGCAACACGCTCCCGGGACTCAACGCGACGAACGTGGCAATTCTCGCGGGCGACCGGCTCAACGGTTGGCTCGGCGCATCGGTCGCGCTCCTCGGCATGTGTCTGCCGGCTTTTATCTTCATGACCGCCGCCGGGATGATCTACTCCGAACAGCACGTGCGCCCGGTCGCAAACGCGGCGCTGCGAGGAGTCGCGGCCGCTGCAACGGGGCTGCTCGCCGCGACCTGGTTTCAGATCGGCAAGAAATCGCTGCGGGGCGTCTACGACGCGATCTTCGTCGTCGCTGCGATCCTTGGAATCACGTACTTCAAAATCGGCGTGCTCTATACGCTGCTGATCGTCGGCGTGCTCGCGATCTTCACGTATCGCCCGCAGCGCGCGCCGGAGCAGCCCGCCAAGGAGGAAGAAGCATGGATCAAATCCCTTCACTGATCCGCGTCTTCGCGTACCTTTCGTTCTTGACGATCGGTGGCGGCATGGCGGCCTTCCCCGAGATGAAGACGGAGATCGTCGGCGTACATCACTGGCTGACCGCCGATCAGCTCGTTCACGTCTTTAGCACCGGCCAGATGTCGCCCGGCCCCAACATGATGATGGTCGCGGAGATCGGCCAGCTCATCTCAGGACCGTTAGGAGCGCTCGCCGCAGCACTCGCGTTCTTTCTCCCGACCGGCGTGCTCACGTTCCTCGTCGGTCGCCTTTGGAACCGCCTAGCGAATTGGCCCTGGCGCGCATCGATTCAAAAGGGTCTCGCGCCGGTCGCGATCGGTCTCGCACTCGGCGGCCTCGTGATCTTCGGTAAGGGCGCGATTACGGGATGGCTCACGGTCGTTCTGGCGCTCGCGACCTTCGTTGCGGTCAATCGCACCCAAATTAATCCCGTGCTTTTTATCCTAGGGTCGGCGGTCGTCGGTGCCTTCGCGCTACGGTAAGCCTCGCCGCAGGCCCGCAACCCCCAACCCAACCCAGACTCCGACGCTTCCGACTGCCATCGAGAGCAGCCACGCCTCGACCGCCATCACGATCAGCGCGCGCATCGTCCACCCGGGAACGTAGCCCGGTCCGATCAGCGCGGCGACGTACCACCCGGCCGTCGTTTCTACTGCCGCAGTGATGGCGATGGTCACGATGGCCTGCCAGTGTTTTTTGCGCCCGGCGTAGACGCCCATGAAGAAGATCACGACGAGCGCGAGCACCAAGAACGAATCGTACGAGACCGTGAGCGATCGCGCGATCCAGGCGGCAACCGCGTCGTAGAGCACGAGTACGATCGAAAAGACGAGTGCGAGGCGGAGCACGAGCTACACGGTTGTTCCGATAATCCGCGCGATCCCCGCGTGGAAGGCAGGCTCATCACCGCTCGTCACGTAGGTCGTCGTACCGTTGCCGCGCGCGCGATCGCCGAGCAGCGCTGCGGCCCGCTCGGCTTGCACGACCGCGGGATCGATGAGCGAAACGTCACGCGCGAGGACGGCTGCGAAATGGCCGGCGAGCACGGGATAGTGCGTGCATCCGTAGACCAGCGCGTCGAGGTCGAGCGGCAGGTGCGCGCAGACCTCCGCCACCGCCATTCGAGGCTCGTCACCGGCGATCGCACCGGCCTCGACCAGTGGAACGAGCGCGGGCGCGGGGACTTCGACGACGTCAATTCCGGGAATGCGTGCGCGCAGCGTCCGGCCGTACGAGCCGGCGCCGACGGTCGCCGCCGTCGCGACGACGCCGACTCGCCGAAATTTTCCCGCCGCCACGGCGATTGCAGCCGACTCGATCAAATCGAGAACGGGGGCGCGCGAGCTCGGCCACCCGTAACGCTCGGCAATCGCGCACGAGGTATTGCATGCCATCACGACCGCGGCGACGCCGTACTCGTCGAAACGCGCGAGATTTGCGCGCAGCAATCGCAGAAGGTCGGCGTGCGTTCGATCGCCGTACGGCACGTGCGCCTGATCGGCGAAGAAGATCACGTCGGCCTGCGGGATCACCTCGCGCAGACGCGTGAGCACGGTCAGTCCGCCGAGACCGGAATCGAAGAGCCCGACCATTACTGCGCTGGCTGGTTCGGTACGGGATAGCTGCGCGCGTACTCGCCGATGCCGTCGGCAATCTCTTGCGCAACCTTCTGGCGCCACTGCGACGAGGCGAGCAGTGCGTAGTCGCCGGGATTGGTGAGAAATGCCGTTTCGATCAGCACGGCCGGCATTCGCGTATGATACGTGACGTAAAGGTGACTCTTGATGACGCCGTCATCCTTGGTGCCGTCGGCGGCGAGGTGCGTCTCGACGATGTGCGCCAAGGCAACGTCGTCCGGCTTTGAGATATAGCAGGTCGTTCCGTAGGGTCCCGAATTGATGAACGCGTTCGCGTGAATGCTTACGAAGAGCCGCGCGCCGGCGTTGTTTGCAATGTTCACACGCGCCTGGAGCTCGTCGTGCGGGCTATCGTTGGGAGCGTAGACGTCGACGTCGGTCTCGCGCGTAAGTTTCACCTCCCAGCCGCGCGCGGTGAGAAGATCGCGCAAGCGTTTGGCCATGTCGAGCGCCAAGTCGGCCTCTCGGAGTCCGCCGTGCTGGGTGCCCACATCGCTCCCGCCGTGGCCGGGATCGATGACGATCAGCCGCGGATTGGTCGGAACGTAGCCGCTGTGCGGCCCAAACTTCCACGCGCTCTGATCGGGGCTCGTGGCGTCGCCTGCGGAGGTGTCGATCGGCGCCGGCGTTACCGCTGCGGCCGGCTGCCCGCCCGCGGCGAGCAAACCGCCGAGACTTCCGCCACCCGACCGCGGCGTGTCGGCGACGTTCTCGCCACCGATCTGCAGCGTCAATCCGGTCGGCGATGGCGTCACGGCGATCGGCTTGGGGCCGTCGAGTGAGAGCGCGATCCGAACGGTCGCCGCGTCGTTCTGTTTGGCGCGAACCGAAATGATGGGACTCTCTCCGTTCTGTTCCGTCGGAGGCCCTTGCAGTTGCGCGTTCTTGATGTCGACCCAGAAGCGATTATCCGGATCGCGCAGCCGGTGCCATTCGTAGATCGCGCTTCCCGTCACCGCGATGGCGATCGTCGCGCCGTCGTCGCCCGGTTCGATCGTGACGCCGGTCACGAGTGCGGCGCTCGGGGCGGGCGCGTTCTCCTCCGGCGGCGCGGGCTCGGGCGTCGGCGACGATTCGTCGGCGACCGCCTGCGGCGGAGCCGCTGCGCCCTGGGTACCGGCAAAGGAGAGCACGACGTCGCGGTCGCCGTTCGTTTGCGGCGCCTGCACAGCCGTACCGGCGTCGAGTCGCACCGCGACGAGCGTCGTCGGGTCGCGGACGCTTCCTGAGACGGAGATCTGCAGCGTGCGTACGCCCCCCGTCCCGATCTTGCGCGTACCGGAGAGCGTCGTGCCGACCCCGTCGAACGCATACGTGATCGCGTCGGCGCTCTGCTGCACGATCCGCGGATGGAGCGGCGCGCCGGCATGCGCCGTGAGCGTGACGCGGCCGCCGTCGTTGCGCACGTCGAGTGCGGAGAGCTGTGGCTGTAAGATCTTCACGGCACCGTCTTGCCGAAGCGCGAGGCCGAGTGCTCCCAACAGTTCGTTCAATGGGAGATAGACTTCGTTTCCGCGTTCGTATGGTGCGAAGCTCGCCTGGAGCGCGATCGGACCGACGTCGTAACGGCGATCGCCGATCGCGAAGCTGACCACGGCCGGCACCGACGTGGTGATTAAAACGTAACGTTCGCCGGGCTTCCACGTGAGCCACGCACCGGCATCGCGCAGTAATGCTGCGAATCCGGGATCTTGCACGCCGACAGCGAGGCCCCCGGACGCCTGCGAAACGTGGGTGAAACGAATCGTCTGCCCTTGATAGAGTGCGACGATCGGCGCGTCGGCCCGCGCGGGCACCGCCGCGAGCAGCCCGAGAACGGCAAACGCCGCCCCGCTAGAAATCCGAACGATGAAGCGGTTGGTCAAGCTCGAGGTGTCCTCCGGGCAGCGTCTCTAGCCGGTTACCGTCGACGACGATCTGCACGGCGTCGACACCCTTGATGCCGGTCACCGTGTAGACGAGCGATTTAAACTCGCCGTTCTCGCCGAAGGTGCCGCCGGCTTGCTGCTCGACGTCCTTTGAAAGGTCGATCGTTGCAGTCGATCCGTTAACGGTCGCGCTCACGACGCGCGTTCCGGGGGGAAACCGAATCGCTTTGATACCGTTCGGCGGCCCCGCCACGGCTTCTACGGCGGCGTAGAGCACCGCATTGTGCGCGTGTTCCGCCGCGCTCTCGCCTGAAAGCCGCGGACGAAGCGAAACGCGGACGTCGCCGAGCGAGGTTCCGTCGAGTTTCGTGTAATAGACCGCGATCGTTTCACCGTTGCTCGCCGGGCGCTGCGAGTGAAAGTACCAGTAGGCGAGGGCCACGACGACGAGCAGCAGTAACAGGACGGGCAGACGCGTCGATCTCACAACGGAATTCCTGCTTCGCGAAGGTCGCCCGAAAGACCCCCGTCGAACCGCCTGCGCATGAACGGCGCGTCGCGATGAAGTGGCTGAAGAAAACGCTGCGTCGCGAGCAACGGGAGCTAGAGCACGCGCGCAGGCGCTTCATCCGCAGACCCGACGAAGCGCACTTGCACGACGTACGCACCGCGGGACGGCGTTTTCGCTCGCTGCTCGAGGACGTCGCAGTGCTCGTCCAATCGAAGCGGCTGCGCCGGCGCGTCAAGCGTGCTGCCGCCGCGACCGACGCCGCCCGCGATACCGCGATACTCGTACGCTTGCTCGAAGTCAGCGTCGGCGACGCCGAGGCCGCGCTGGCGCGCCCGTTGCTCGAACGGCTGCGCGCGCAAGAGCATCGCGCAACGCGAGACGCGCGCAAAGAACTGCGTCGCACTCACTTCGCTCCGTAACGGCGTGAAGGCGCAACGAGTCGACCTCCGCGGCGTAGGCGACCTGCGCGGACTGGCCGAGCGCGTCGTCCGCGTGCGGCTGCGCGAGGCCCGCACGCTCGCGCGCGCCCTCGACCGGCGCGACTGCCAAAGCCTGCACGATTTCCGGATCGCATGCAAGCGTTTGCGATACGCGCTCGAGCGATTTCAAGGGCTCGATGCGTCGCTCGAAACGATCGCCGGCCGGCTTGCGGCAGTACAGGAGCGACTCGGTGAGGCGCACGACCGCGACGTGCTGCTCGCGATTCTTCCCGCCGCGATGAGTGCGACCGAACGGCGGTTGCAGGCGGAGCGCGAAGCCTCGATCGATCGCGCCCGCGCACACTGGCAAGAATGCGAGCAATTGATGCAAGCGCTCGACTCTCATCGGATCTGAATGCTGCTTTAATCGGCTTCCCCGATGCCCGCTACGCCATCGTGGTACATAAGGAAGCATGATGAACTTGCGAAACCTTCTACTTGCATGTGCGCTCGGCGGAGCGGTCGCCGGCGCTGCGCTTCCCGCGGCCGCACAGGTCTACGGAGGAATCTACGTTCAAACCGCACCGCCCGCACCGATCTACGAAACGGTTCCGGCCGCGCCCGGACCCGGCTACTATTGGGTAGCGGGGTACTGGTCGTGGAACGGCTACCGCTACGTGTGGGTGCACGGGCGGTACTCGTATCCGCCGTACTCCGGCCAAACGTGGCACGCCGGACACTGGGCACATCGCGACCGTGGATGGGTCTGGGTCGGCGGTCACTGGGGACGCCCCTATTAAATCTCTCAGCGCGTAAAACGCCAAGCTTCTTAGAACGTTCGCCCATCGCCGCGGTGAAAAAGCCGAGGCGGTGGGCGATTGATCATGCTGCGTTGAAGCCGCGCGTGCATGCAACTCCGGCGGACGCTGGGCTTGACCGACGTCGTTCTCTTTTTCGTCGTCGCCTCTTCGAACTTGCAATGGGTCGCGACCGCCGCTGCCGCCGGACCGAGCGCGATTCCGTTCTGGATCGTCGGCGGGTTGACGATGTTCGCACCGCTCTCCATTGCCGTCGTTTTTCTCGCCTCGCATCACCCCGACGAGGGTGGTCTCTACGTCTGGTCCAAGCGCGCGTTCGGGCCGTTCGCCGGATTCATGACGGGATGGACCTACTGGGCGAGCCTGCTTCCCTACTTTCCGGCGCTGCTCTACTTCGCCGCGGGAAACGCGCTCTTCATCGGTGGCAGCAACGGCGGCGCGCTCTCGGCATCGCCGGCCTACTACATCGGCGTGGCATTGGCTGTGCTGGCGTTCGCAACGGTCGTGAACGTCTATGGGCTGCAGGTTGGTAAGTGGCTCAATAACGCCGGTGCCCTTTCGCGCTGGATCTTCACGCTGCTGCTCGTCGCACTCGGCGCCGTTGCGTGGTGGAAGTTCGGGCCCGCGACGCCGATCGATGCGGCGAGCATGCGACCGGGATTTGGGCTGAAGGACGTGATTTTCTGGTCCGTCATCGCATTTGCGTGGACCGGACCCGAAGCGATGCCCTTCATGGGTGGCGAGATCAAGAATCCGCGCCGAACGATCCCGCTCGGGTTGGCGCTCGCGGCGCCGGCAATCGCCGTGATCTACGTCGTCGGAACGGTTGCCGTTCTCTCGGCGCTCACGCCACACCAAGTCAACCCATCCTCCGGCGTCATGCAAGCAGTCGGATCGGTTGCAGACCGCATGCATTGGGGCGTCCTCACGCCGATTGCCGCTCTTCTGGTTGCGCTGAGCTGTGTCGGAAGCGCCGGTGCGTGGCTCGGTGCCGGCGCGCGGCTTCCGTTCGTCGCGGGCATCGATCGCTATCTTCCCGCGAGTTTCGGCCGGCTGCATCCGCGCTTTGGTTCACCCGTGGTCGCACTGGTCAGCCTCGCGATCGTCGCAAGCGTTTTCATCTTCCTTGGCCAAGCCGGCACGAGCGTCCGCGGCGCCTACAACGTGCTCGTGAGTTCGACCGTCGTTATAACGCTCATCCCATTTCTCTTCTTGTTCGCCTCTGCACTCAAGCTTCGCGGCGAACGATCCTCCGCGGACCGGGCTCCGATTCCCGGCGGATCGTGGACCGTCTCGATCGCTGCCGTCATCGGTCTCGTCACAACGCTCTCGGCGATCGTCTTCGCCGGCTTCCCCTCTGTCGACGAACCTGACAAACTCTTCGCGATCGTCAAGGTCGTCGGTTTTACGGCAGCCGTGCTGCTCGTCGGCGCCGTTATTTATCTCGTGGGACGCCGGAAGGGAAGGTCGGCCGGAGGGTAAAGCCCTTGCTATTCCATCCGTTTCGCACTCGAAAAAGGAGCGTAATCGTGCGTAGAAGTCTTCTCGTTGCAGCGGTCTTGGCAAGTTTTGGACTCGCGGCGTGCTCCAACGGCGGTTCAGTCTCGATACCGAATGCGCAATCGCTCGCGCCGTCACTGCGCTCGACGGCGCATCTCGTCGTCGAAGGAGTGCCGCAAGCAAAGTGTCCCACGACGAGGTACATCGCTTGCCTCCCCATCGCCAAGGGTCATCCGGCAAAGTATACGATCTGCATTACGAGCGGAGGAACCTGCAGTTCGGGATCGTTCCCGAATCAGAAGTGGTCGAGCATGATCACCACCCTCAAAAAGAAAGTCTTCAAGGGCATTACCGCGGCGTTCAAACCGAATCCGGGAAATCCGACAAAAGGTACGGTGACTGCGAAGGTCAAGCTGAAAGACAGCAAGGGCAAAGTCGCGTACATTCAAGCCGTGAAAGCCTGCCCGACCGCCGGCGGAAAGTGTCTCACCAACGACGTCGGCCTCATTACCAAGTAAAGCGCGGAAGCGGTCGTGAAGTCGTCGTGGCTCGCGCTCGGCCTCGTCGCACCGCTTCTCGCCATATGCCTCCTCGGGTCGTCGCCGCATCGCGGACGGGCGCACGCGAGCTACGTCGTCGTGATCGTCATGGAGAATCGCGATTACAAGCCCATCATCGGCAGCTCGCGGGCGCCGTATATCAACGGCACCCTCGTGCCCGAGGCGGCGTTGATGACGAACAGCCACGCGATCGCCCATCCAAGCCAGCCAAACTATCTCGCGCTCTTCTCCGGTTCGACGCAAGGGCTCACCGGCGATTCGTGTCCGCACGCGTTCCGCGCCGTCAACGCGGGTGAGGAGCTGCTCGCCTCCGGGCTGACGTTTAACGGCTACTCGGAATCGATGCCCTCCAACGGATATACCGGCTGCTGGTCCGGAAAGTACGCGCGCAAACACAATCCCTGGGTCAACTTCACGAACGTCCCGCCCTCCTCGAATCTGGTGTACGACGGTTTCGTGACGCCGCCGTCGACCCTCACCATGATCGTGCCGAACCTCTGCAACGATATGCACGATTGCAGTACCCGGACCGGCGATGATTGGCTGAAAAAAAACCTGCCGCCGATTCTGAAATATGGCGAGAAGCACGACGGCCTCTTCATTCTCACCTGGGACGAGGCCGATCCCGATGCCAACCGCCAAAACCAGATCGCGACGCTGCTGATCGGCCCGACGGTCCTCCCCGGAAAGTACGATCAGAGGATTACGCATTATTCGACGCTTCGCACCATCGAAGACGTCGCCGGCATTGCCTGCACGGGCGCCGCCTGTCAGGCGGCCGCCATCACGAAAATCTGGCGATAGAACCCAGCGGCTCGCCGTAAACCCGCCGTCCGCCGAAGTAGGTCGAAAGAATCTCCGTAGCGGCAATTTCCTCCGGCGCACAGCTCATCCAATCGCGATCCATCACGACGAAGTCGGCGTACTTCCCGGGTGAGATCGAGCCTATGAGCGCCTCTTGAAAGTTCGCGTATGCCGCCGAGATCGTCATCGACGCGAGCGCTTCGCGGCGCGTCATCCGCTGGTCGACCGGCCCGTGCTGCGAAATCGACGCCGCGAAAGTCCGCGCCGTGCTCGCCGGCTCGACGGGCGCGTCGGTGCCGTTTGCTAAAATCACTCCGGCGTCGAGAATCGGCCGCCATGCGTAGGCGCGCGCGATCCGCCGCGATCCGAGTCGTGCCGGCACCCACGGTATGTCGCTGAGCGCGTGCGATGCCTGCATCGAAGCGATGATGCCAAGATCCGCCAAACGCAAGATGTCCTCCGCCGAAATCACCTGCACGTGCTCGATGCGTAGCCGCGCGCCGGTGTCTCCGCCGCGCGGTAGCGCGCGTTCGAACGCGTCGAGTACCATCCGGTTCGCGCGATCCCCGATCGCGTGGACGCAGACTTGAAACCCGCTGCGCAGCCCCGCTTGCGTGACCGATTCGATTCGGCGCTGGGGAGTGAGGATCAATCCGAGATTTCCGGGATCGTCGGCATACGCTTCGAGCAGCGCCGCGCCGCGCGATCCGAGCGCACCGTCGGCGTACATCTTGATCGCGCGGATCCAGAGCCGGCCGTTATAGGCCGCCTCGACGCTTCCGTCGCCCGCGTGCGCCGCAATCAACGCGTCGTCGTCGTCGAGCATTGCGTAGTTGCGAATCGAGTACTCGCCGCTCTCGAGCAGTGCGCGGTGGGCTGCGAGCATCGCTGCGCTGCATCCCGGCTCGGCCACCGCCGTGATGCCCCACCGGTTGCACTCCGCGATTCCCGCGCGAATCGCGCGAACGAGCCGCTCCTGCGTCGGTTTCGGAACCACGCCGTAGATCAGCTCTTGTGCGGCGTCGATGAAAAGACCGGTCGGGTTGCCGCGCGCGTCGCGCACCATCTGGCCGCCCGGCGGATCGGGCGTCGCTTCGTCAACCTGCGCGAGCGCCATTGCCCGCGCGTTCGCCAGCAGAGCGTGACCGTCAACGCGCGCGAGCGCGACCGGGCGATCGTCGAGCGCCGTGCTGAGTAACTGGTGCGACGGAAACTTTGCATCGGGCCACAGGTTTTGATCCCATCCACGCCCGAGAATCCACGGATCGTCGGTCGTTTCGGCGAACGCCTCGGTACGCGCAACGACTTCTTCTTCCGAGCGCGCCCCGTCGAGCACGGCTTGGTCGAGCTTGAACCCGAGATTGGTCAGGTGTAGATGTGCGTCGACGAAACCAGGATAGATCGTCAACCCGCTCGCGTCGACGATTTGAGTCTCCGGACCGCGCTGCGCCATCGCGCCTTCGGCGTCACCGACATAGCTGAAGCGATCTCCCCGCACGGCGAAGGCGTGCGGCGCGGGAAACCGATCGTCGGCGGTGTGGATCGCACCGCCGATAAAAATCAGGTCCGCCGCGTCGTCAGATCTGCTCGCCGTCACCAAGGCCCGACGCTTCGACGGCCGGTGGTTCCGGCCCGGCAGCGGTCAGGTTCAAGGGTTCGGTCCATTCAAATGATAAGACGGTACGCTCATTCCCCCGATCCTTTTGCATATGCGAAGGGAGGATAACGTTGGTTGCCTCATCTGTGAGCCGCTATAGAATTGCTGCGATCGCGGCATTCGCATTGCTCGTCGATTGCCAAGGGGCGACGTCGAGCTTTGCTGCCCCCGGAGCGAGTCAACAAAGCTCCACCTCCGGCTATCGCCTCCTCGTCAGCTTCAACGGTACGAACGGTGACGTCCCATACGGGCCGCTGACGCCCAATGGCACGAGCGGTCCTCTCTACGGCGACTCGCTCGGTGGCGGCACGTATGACAATGGGACGATGTTCGCCGTCACGGCCGCCGGAAAGCTGCATGTCGTTCACAACTTCGATCGCATCGACGGCGCGAATCCCAACGGTGGTTTCGTTTCGCTCCACGGTGCGCTCTATGGCACGACGAGTTCGGGAGGTACGTGTTATCCGGACCGCTACGGCTGCGGCACGGTTTTCAAGCTGACGCGACTCGGCAAAGAGCGAGTCATCTATAATTTTCCGGGTACGGCCCGCGGTTCCCAGCCGAAAGGCCAGTTGGTGGCCGTGCACGGAATGCTCTACGGCACGACGAATTTCGGCGGCGCTCACAGCTCCGGCACCGTCTTCAGCATAACCCCCGACGGGAAAGAGCATATACTCTATAGTTTCAAAGGCTTCACCGACGGCAGCGGGCTGAACGGCGGCCTTGTTTTTCTCAACGGCCAGCTCTTCGGCACTACCGCTTTCGGGGGCGCCGGATGTAACTCCGAAGGCTGCGGCACCGTCTTCAGCGTCACCCCGGGCGGCACAAAGCGAACCGTTTACGCGTTCAAGGGCGGTCTGGACGGAGCGTTGCCCGATTCGGGGCTCACGGTTCTCAACGGCACGCTCTATGGCGAAACCTACCGCGGCGGCAGTTGCGGTTACGGTTTGGTCGGCTGCGGAACGGCCTTTACCCTAACACCGCGCGGAGAAGAGCACGTGCTCTATAGTTTTGGTGGCTCACAGTACGACGGTCAAAATCCGTCCGGCGGTTTAACGATTGTCAACGGCGTCCTCTACGGTGTGACGCCCGTGGGCGGAACCTCGGGCGCTGGAACGGTCTTTGCTCTGACGACGGGCGGCGCCGAGAGCCTGCGCTATAGCTTCGAAGGTTCATCCAAAGGACCCGACGGCGCATATCCGATGGGCCGCCTCACCTTCTTCAGAGGGGCGCTCTACGGCACGACGCAAGGCGGCGGAGCATATGGAGACGGAACGATCTTTGCGGTGACGCCCGGATCGTAAGAAGAGTCTCCGAAGCTTACACCATATAGGTTTTCGGCGGGTCGGCCATCTGCAGGACCGGCCGATCGATCGCGAACGACGAAATCTCCGAAGTGGTCGAACCGTCGAGCGCGAGATCGCTCAGCACGCGCCCGATTACCGAGGCGAACTTGAAGGCGTGGCCGCCACCGAGGGTAACGCAGACGTTCGGCCGGCCCGGAAGCGTGTCGATGATGAAGTCGCGATCCGGCGTCAATGCGTAGAGGCACGTCTTCATACGCGCCACCGGACCGACCGCGCTCGGAAGATAGCGCTCCATAAAGCCGGTGACGCGCGCGGTGATTTCGCGATCTTCTTCAAAGCCGCGCGTATCGGGATCGACCAGCCTTCCGCCGGCATCCTGCGTGATCTTCACCGCAGCGGGCTCACCAAAGACCGGAAAGCCGTAAAACGACGGATCGTCCATCCAGATCCAAATCGGAAACCGGCCGAATGCAAACCCCGAGAGATCGGGGGCGGCAAAGTATACAACTTGCTCCTTCGTCACTTCAAAGGGAATGCGCACGCCGAATTGCGCGAGCGCGCGGTCGGTCCACCCGCCGGCTGCAATCACGAGCTTCGCGGCACGATAGCGTTCGCCGCCGGCGTCGATCTCAACCTCGCCCTCCGCGTCGCGCATTGCCGTAACCGCGGTTCGGTCGCGCAGCCTCGCTCCAAACTCCGTCGCAGCTCGTCGAAGCGCTGCCGTCGCGCGGTCGGCGGCAACGATGCCGCTATCGGGCTGAAAGAGTCCGTGAATCTCGTCGCCGATCTGCCACACCGGCCAGCGCTTGCGAATCGCGGCCGCGTCGAGCCGTTCGAATGCCACCCCGCACGCCTGCATCGAATCCGCGTAGTTGGAGAGCGGAATTGCGCCGTCGCGCGGACCGATATCGAGTCCGCCCGTCTTGAAGACGACCTGCTCGCCCGCGTCCCGTTCCAGCGCCTCCCACGCCGCATACGCCTCTTTCGCCAACCGCACGTAGGTGGGCGAAAAGTACGAAAGGCGAATAATGCGCGACCAATCGTGCGAGCTTCCCAGCGCGTGCCCGAACTCGAACTGCTCGAGACCGAGCACTCGCGCGCCGCGCTTTGCGAGCCAATACGCCGCGCCGCTTCCCAGCGCCCCGAGCCCGAGGACGATGACGTCGTACTCGCGCTTCATTGCAGCCGCGACGCAATGTAGCGCCGGATGTCCAAGCTTGCGTCCTCCATCGGCGCGTAATAGCCGCGATCGAAGGCACGCGAACGCATGCCCGCCTGCACGCTCTCGCAGATCTTCCAATCTTGCCGGTTGACGAGATCCCAAAAATCGACGACGTCGGCGGGATCGAAATCCCGCTTGCCGATCTCATCGGGGTGAAAGAGAAAATCGCAAACGATCGTCGTCGAAGCCGGCCCCTGCGGCCAGAGTGAGAACGCGGCGACGTGCTCTGCGGCGAGACTGAGCATGAAGTTTGGGTAGATCAACTCGCCCTTGTGCCGCACTCTTTCGTCGGCGTTCAAGGTCGCGAAGGCGGCCCGCTCGCTCGTGCCGCTCGCGGTGAACGTCCAGGCGCCCTCGCGATGCGGAATCCCCTCCTCCCAATCGAGCGCGGCGCCGCCGTCGCGCTTGAACGCGGGAACGACGCGGCAGAGTTCGGGATGAACGCCCGCGCAGTGATAGCACTCGTTGTAGTTCTCCAGCAGCACTTTCCAGTTCGCCGCAATTTCATATCGGATCGATCGCGCGACGACGAGCTCTTCGAGCGGATAGCGCCGCACCCGTTCGGGAATCGCTCCGAGCTGCGAGGCGAGCGTCGCGCCGCCGGCTTCGGCGCGCTCCGGGGAGAGGTGCACGAAGAGAAAGCCACCCCACTCCGCAACGCCGACGCGATGCAGACGCCGCGACTCCGACGGGATCGACTCCTGCGCGACGAACGGCGCGGCGATGAGCCGCCCATCGAGTGCGTACGCCCAGGAGTGATACGGGCAACGGATCGCGCCGCGGATCCTGCCCTCGCCGCAGAGCAAGCGGCTGCCGCGATGCCGGCAAAAATTGAGATGCGCGTGGAATCCGTCCTCGGCACGAACGACGATGACGCTCTCGCCCGCGACGTCGAGCACGCGGTACTCGCCGGTGTCCTGAAACGCCGCAGCGCGTCCAGCGTAAAACCATTGATCCCAAAAGATCGCCGCTTGTTCGCGCGCATAGAAGGCGTCATCCCAATACGCCTCCCGCGACAGAGAGGCCTCAAGCGCCGCATTCTCCGAAGGTTTCATCGCTAGATTTACCAAAAAGCCAAACAAATCGCTGGTTAGAGGCGGATTCCGTCAAACAAGCTAGAACCCTTTGCCCGCTCATTTCTTAGGTGAACTCGTATGCAAACATTCGTGAAGCCGAACGTTGGTACCGGCGCGATGACGCTGCCGGCATCGTGGTACATCTCGCCCGACGTCTTTGCGCGCGAAGAGCGCGTGCTCTTCGGTCGGGAGTGGCTCTGCGTCGGACGCGAAGAGTCCATCCCGAAGAGCGGCGATTTCTTCACCGCGCAGCCCGCTGGTGAGAGTCTCATCGTCACTCGCGACGCGCACGGCGGCGTTCGCGCGTTCTACAACGTCTGCCGCCATCGCGGCACGCGCCTGTGCACTGCGCCATCGGGACACTTCCAAGGCTCGATTCAGTGTCCGTACCATGCGTGGACCTACGGTCTTGACGGCGCGCTGAAGGTCGCGCGCAACATGTCCGAAGTTCCCGGCTTCGACCGCGCCGAGTATCCGCTCAAAGCGGCCGCCGTCGCGCTGTGGGAAGGTTTCATTTTCGTCAATCTCGCCGACGAGCCGGTTGCGTTCGACCAGGCCTTCGCGCCGCTGATCGGGCGCTTCGCCCCCTGGGGTATCGGCGGGCTGCAGACTGCGCGGACGCTCACCTACGAGCTCGCCTGCAACTGGAAGCTCATCTTCATGAACTACTCCGAGTGCTACCACTGCCCGCTCGTGCACCCGCAACTCGACAAGCTTTCTCCCTCCGACAGCGGGCGAAACGATCTTGCGGAGGGGGCCTTTCTCGGTGGCTACTCGGAGCTGCGACAACCTGGAACGGCGTTAACGATGAGCGGACGGAGTTCGTCTGCCCCGCTGCCCGGTGTCGACGGCGTCGAGCTCGATCGCGTCTACTACTACACGATCTTTCCCTCACTCTTGTTGAGCTTGCACCCCGATTATGTTATGGTGCACTATCCCAAGCCGATCGCCCCGGATCGCACCGACGTCATCTGTGCTTTCCTCTTCGAGCCGCACACGATAGCGCAGCCGCACTTCGATCCCAGCGACGCCGTCGACTTTTGGGATTTGACCAACCGGCAAGATTGGCAGGTCAACGAGCTGACCCAACTCGGATTGCGCTCGCGCGCCTACACTCCGGGACCGTACTCGAATGCCGAAGGATTGCTCAGCGCCTTCGACCGTCACTACCTGCGCGTGATGGGCGCGTAGTCACACGCTGGGTTTGCTGCTCGCCGCCGGCGTTGCGTTGCCGTCGCTGCAAGGCTTGGCGTGGCGAAACGTCGGCCCCGCGGTAGCCGGCGGTCGCACCTCGGGCGTCGCAGGCACTGATGCCGCTCCCAATCTCTATTATTTCGGCGGCGCCGATGGCGGCGTCTGGAGAACCACGAACGGCGGGCTCACCTGGGAGAACCGCTGGCCGCAAGACGCGCCCGGCGCGATTGGCGCGCTCGCGATCGACGCGCGCGACCGCAACACCGTCTGGGCCGGAACCGGCGAACCGAATCTTCGCAACGATATTACGTATGGTGACGGAATCTGGCTGACGCACGACGGCGGTCTGCGCTGGCGCAACGTCGGATTGCAACGGACCTGGGCGATCGCGCGTATTCTTATCGATCCCGGCAATTCGCGACGCGTCTGGGTTGCCGCGACGGGAAATCCGTATCGCGATAGTACTGAGCGCGGCGTCTACCGCACGACCGACGGTGGCCGAACCTGGCAACGCACGCTCTACCTCGGGCCGTCGAGCGGCGCCTCCGATCTCGCCGTGGATTCGCACGACCCCGCGATCGTCTACGCGGGAGTTTGGCAGTTCCGGCGCCGGCCATGGAGTTTCTCCAGCGGCGGTCCGCTCGACGGCATCTTCAAGTCCACCGACGGCGGCGCGACATGGAAGCGCCTGCACGGGAACGGATTGCCGAGCGGCGATATGGGCAGGATCGGACTCGCCGTCGCAGGGCAGCGCGTCTATGCGTTGATTCAGTCGAAGGAGGGCATCTTGTGGCGCTCCGATGACGCCGGCGTCCACTGGCGGTTGATGACGCGCGACACCCTCGTCAACCAGCGTCCTTTTTACATGAGCCGGCTCGAGGTCGATCCCTCGAACCCGAATCACGTCTTCTTCTCCTCGGAAGACTTGATCGAGACGCGCGACGGCGGCGAGACTTATCGCGACGTTCTCGGCGCCGTTCACCAGGATCATCACGGACTCTGGATCTCCCACGACGGACGCCGCATCATCGAAGCCGATGACGGCGGTGCGCCGATCTCGATCGACGGCGGAAGAACGTGGGACTGGCGTTTCAACGTCGTGCTCGCGCAAGTCTACCGAGTCGGATACGACGTGGAGAATCCGTACCACGTCTGCGGCGGCATTCAAGACAACGATTCTTACTGCGGACCCTCCGATTCACTCAGCCCGCTCGGAATCGAGAACTCCGACTGGCGCGCCGTCGGCAACGACGGCGACGGCTCGTGGGTCTGGCCGCAGCCCAACGATCCGTCCTCGATCTGGAACGTCGGCATCAACGAGCTCAACGGACAGCTCGGCATCTTCAACCTTCACTCGCGCCAGAACTACGACATTACTCCCGACGTCACCGATACGAACGGACGCGCTCTCGCGGGATTACTCTTTCGCTCGAACTGGGAGGCGCCGATCGCATTTCAGGGCGACGCTGCCTACTACGGCGCCAACGTCCTCTTCCAAACGCGCGATCTCGGCCGGACGTGGAGGCCGATCAGTCCCGACCTCACCCGCAACGATCCGAATAAGCAGCAGGTTGCCGGCGGACCGATCAATACCGACGTTTCCGGGGCCGAGTTTTACGATACGATCTTCGACATCGCGCCGTCGCGCCTCGCGGCGGGACGCATCTGGGTGGGAACCGACGACGGCTTAGTGCAGCTCACCACCGACGGCGGAGCGCATTGGCAGAACGTGACGCCGCCCGAGAGCGCGGTTGCCGCCTGGGGCCGAGTCGATACGGTCGAGGCATCGAGCGCCGACGTGCGGCGCGCGTATCTCGCGATCGACCGTCACGTCATGGGCGACGCCGCACCGTACGTCTTCGTAACCGACGATTCGGGTACGACCTGGCGGAAGATCGTCGGCGGCCTGCCGCGCGACCAATACGTCCACGTCGTTCGTGAGGATCCGCAGAATCCCGACGTGCTCTACGCCGGTCTCGAAGAAGGCGTCTGGTATACGCTCGACCGTGGCGCGCACTGGCAGAGTCTGCGCCTGAACATGCCGTCGGTCGCCGTGCACGACATGCGCGTGCAGCCGCAGCGCCACGATCTGCTCGTTGCGACGCACGGACGCGGCTTTTGGATTCTCGACGACGCGGGCGCACTCAGCGCTTTGAGCGCTGCGATGACCGGCGGTGCGCCGCGGCTCTTTCCGTTGCAGCCGGCCTACACCTGGTATCGGTGGTGGCCATCGTATTACGGAACGCAACCCGACGAATGCTGTCTCTCGGCGGGAATGTACGCGGCCGACAATCCACCCGACGGCGCGCCGATGACCTACTATCTTCCGGCACGCGCGCACGCCTGGATCGAAGTCCTCGACTCGGGCGGACGGCGCGTCCGCTGCTTCGGCGCACCCGGCGATGCCGGCGTCGAGCGCACCGCATGGGATCTCACGGAGTCGCCGCCGGTGCAATGGCTGCGAGCGCGTGAGTGGAATCGCGGCGGTGCCGGGCCGGCCGTCGTCCCGGGAACCTACTCCGTCAGGCTGCATGCCGGTGCGGCCACGCTGCTCGATAAGCTCGAGGTACGCCCCGACCCGCGCGCGACCTGGACGCAGGCGCAATACGTTACACGTTATGAGTTTCTCAAGTCGCTCGACGACGAGCTCTCGACGATCGACCTCGCACTCAACCGGATGGACGCACTCCCCTATCGCGATCCCGCGCTCTATGCGATGTTTACCTCGGGCGCCGTTAATTCGGAGGACGATCAGCTCGAGCCCGACCACTTGCGCGAACGGCTCACTATTCTCCAGGGGACCGTCGCGCTCTCGCAGGGACCGCCGCTGCCGCCGCACGACCGGGAAGCGGCCGCAATTCACGCGCAGTTCGAACGCGCGATGAACGCCTATGGCGCGTTTCTGACCGCGCACCATTTATCACCCGATGTCAAGCCGGAGGCATGCACGTGAAATACGTAGCGCTCTTATTGATTCTCGGCATCGCCGCGACGCCGCTCGCACGCGCCGGCACGACCGGCGGCATCAGCGGGGTCGTGATGGTCCTCGGAAGCTCGACGCCGCTCGTCGGCGTCACCGTCACCGTCACCAGTCCATCGCAGACGGCCTCCACAACCACCGATGCCCGCGGCCATTTTGCGTTCGTCTCGCTGGCGCCCGACGAATACACGATCTCGTTGAGCAAGAGTGGTTACGAGCCGCTCTCGTACGCGGGCGTTGCGGTCCTTGCCGACGCGCAGCAGACACTAACGCTGAACATGCGCGTCGTCTTGCGCACGATCGCCAACGTCACGTCGCGCAGCGCCTCGAGCCTCGTACGTCCCGGAACGACCGCCGACGTGTACTCGATCAATGCGGCGCAGGCGCAGCGCACCGCCGTGCTTGGAGGTGGCGGAGCGCTCAACAGCGCGTACTCGGCGATTGCGTCGGTACCGGGTGCCTACGTTCCCGCGAATCAAAATGGATACTTGCAGGCAGTGCACATCCGCGGCGGTGATGCCTCCGAGGTCGGCTACGAGTTCGACGGCATTCCGGTCAACCGCGCCTTCGATAACTATCCGTCGAGCTCGCTCTCGTCGCTCGGCCAGCTCGAGCTCCAGGTTTATACCGGCGCCACGCCGGCCAACGCCGAGGCGCAAGGACTCGCGGGTTTCGTCAATCAGGTGATCAAAACGGGAACCTTCCCGGGGTATGCGACCGCAAACGTCGCGCTGGGATCGCCGATCTTTTACCACAGCGCCAACGTCGAAGCGGGTGGCGCGACGCCCGACCGCATGTTCTCCTACTACGTCGGCATCGGCGGTTTTAACCAGGAGTATCGCTACGTCGATCAATTCGGAGGCTCGGCCTATGCGCCCGAGTTCGGTCAGCAGTTAGGGCAGTGTCCCGCACCGAGCGCCTTAGCGGGCACCGTGCTTCCGTCGTGCTACACCAACGGCAAGCCGAACGTCGGCCCGAACGGCACGCCGGGCTGGATTCTCGGACCGATCGGGTTCGGGACGATCAACGCCGCCAACGTCGCCACGCGAAGCTCGGTCGTCAACTTCCATTTCGGCATTCCGCATAAGAAGGACGGTCTGCGCGACGACGTCCAGCTGCTCTATGACAACGACGAGATCTTCACGACGTTCTTGAGCTCGGTGAACGACGAGGGCTACGACAACTGGATCAACACCGTCGGCGCTTTTCCGCCGTACTATCTCGACGCTTATCAGTATCGCGGTCAGACCGGCACCTTCGTGCCCTCCAACTACGCCTCGATGGTCACGCCCTATCTCTATCCGTCGTCGCCGGCGCATTCGTTCGACGGAGCGATTCCGGATCCGTATAATCAACGCGATCGCGGCTATAACGGACAGGCCATCGTCAAGTTGCAATACCAGCACAACTTCAGCTCGAACGCGTTCCTGCGGCTCTACGGCTACACGTACTACTCGGATTGGATCGAGAACGGACCGATGATGTCGCTCCAGCCGTACGCATATTACGATTCGGGCGACTACGAGATCAACAATCATACCCGCGGCGTGAGCCTCTCCTTCACCGATCAGCTGACGCCGCAGGATCTACTCGAGGCCGAGGCCACGTATACCACCTCGACCGGTGCGCGCATCTACAACGAGCAGATGTTCCAGTTCGGAAAAGCCTACGGCAACGCATTCGCAGTCCTCGTGAACCGCAACGCGCCGTTTAGCGGAACGTGCTACCACCTCTCGGGAGACGGCACGCACGCGTTTGCAACCACCTGCTCCGACGGTCAAGGCGGCGGGGTTGTTTACGGCACGCTTCCGACCTTTCTCAAGCTGAACAATCCCGGCGCGAACTCCGGCATTTCCGGGTTGCAGTGCGGCAACGGCCCCTGTGCCTACTTCGCGGTCGAGAACGGAGCCTACGGTTTGAACAACACCGTAACGCCGTACTTCTCGGGCTACTCGATCACCGATCAGTGGCGCCCGAACGACCGGCTCTTCTTCAATCTCGGCGTTCGCGTGGATAACTACGATTACGTCGGCGCGAATACGGTGACCGGCGCAGCCCGCAACTTCTGGTTCAACGCGTTCAACCAAGACACGTGCTACGACACGCAGACGCTCACCCTCGTCGACCGCAGCGCACTCGCCGGCTCCGGAAGCAACTGGAGCACCAACGCACAGAAGCCCTGCTCCACGTTCGGCAAACAATACGTCAACGCGAACCTGCAGAACGTGCCGGGCGCCTTCGACTACAATATTCCGCAGCCGCGCTTCGGCGTCACCTACACGGTCAACCCGAACACGGTCTTGCGCGCGAGCTACGGGCGCTATAACGAACAACCGAGCGCGGCGTACGAACAGTACAACTCGCTCGAGCAGAACCTCCCCGATACGCTGGCGCAATTTTACTCCCTCGGGTTTACCCAGCCGGGCCATCAAGTTGCGCCCTCCGTCTCCTATAACAGCGATCTGTCGCTCGAGCACCACTTTCCCGGAACGGACATGTCCTTCAAGTTGACGCCCTTCTTGCGTCAGACGCAGGATCAGGTCGAGAACTTCTACATCAACTACACGGCCGGTATCACGTCGGGTTTGAACGCGGGCTACCAAACGTCGTCGGGCTTCGAGTTTCAGTTCGATAAAGGCGACTTTGCCCGCAACGGTTTTGCGGCGCAGCTCTCGTTCGCCTATACGTATGCGACCGTGAAGTTCAGCACGCTTCCCAACGGCACGAACGTGCTTTCACCGATCAACTCGTCGATCGCACAGTATAACGCCTACACCAGGGCCTGCGCGCCGGGCGGAGGGTCCTACGGCAAGAAGCAGTTTGGCGAAGCGATGTGCGGTTACACGACCAACGGAACCTATGCCACGCCCTGCTATCGCCCCAACGGCACTCCCGATTCGGCCTGCAAGGCTGGAGACGTCGCGAACCCGTACTGGAACTCTCCGGCCTTTTCGCTCCTGAATCCGACGGCCGCATATCTGCCCTACTCGATCTTTCCCGGGCCGGTCGGGTCGGGCGTGAATGCGTTCAACTTTCCGTACGTCGCGACGCTGCTCTTGAACTATAAGCACGATCGCTTCACGCTCACGCCGTCGTTTCAGTACGTCGCCGGCAACCGCTACGGCGCTCCGCTCACCACGCCGGGCATCGACCCGGCTGCGGGTTGCGGGAAACCGTTGACGAGCGGCATCGCCGGCGATCCGCGCTATCCGTATGGCGCCGCCGGCGGCAGCCCGTTCAACGCAAACAATGTGAATTGCGCCGCGACGCTCTCGATCCCCGATCCGTATACCGGCCAGTTCGACGGCATCGGCGCGTTCCGCGAACCGGCCCAGCTCTTGGGTCACCTGCAGCTGTCGTATCAGTTTTCACCACGCGTCACCGCGTCGGTAACGCTGGCAAATCTGCTGCAGACCTGTTTCGGCGGCCAGCAGACCGCGTTCACCTATTTCTGGAGCCGGAGCACCTGCAACTACACCAATCTCGTCGGCGGCCCGTCCTCGCCGCCGGTCGGCAACGCTTACAACCCCGGCGCCAACGTGCAAACGTTCTTGCGCTATCCGTACGAACCGTACTTCGGAACGTATAACGATCAGACGAGCTCGCTCGCCGAGCCGTTCAACGCCTACTTCAGCTTGAGGTTAAGCATTTGAGTTACGACGCAATCGTCGTCGGCGGCGGCCATAACGGCCTCGTCACGGCCTGCTATCTCGCCCGCGCGAAGTGGCGCGTTCTCGTCCTCGAGCGGCGATACGTCGTCGGCGGCGCCTGCGTCACCGAGGAAGTCTTTCCCGGATTCAAAGTCTCCACGGCGGCCTACGTCAACAGCCTCTTCCGCCCGGAGATCATCGCCGATCTGCATCTGCACGATTATGGCTTTGAGGCAATCGAGCGCAATCCGGCGTCCTTCTCGCCATTTCTCGACGGGCGATACTTGATGCTCGGGCGCGGCATCGCGCAAGATGCCGACGAGATCGGAAAGTTCAGCAAGCGCGATGCCGCACGCTATCCCGAATACGAGGCGATGCTCGAGCGTGTCGCATCGGTCGTCGAGCCGACGCTGACGCAGGTACCCCCGAATCTGCTGCGGCCCAGCCTCGGCCAGCTGCTCGAGGCCGGGAAGATGGGACGAGCGCTGCAGCGGCTCGGTCCGGGCATGGGCGACGCCATCGAAGTGCTCACGGGAGCCGCGCGGCCGATTCTCGATCGCTGGTTCGAGAGCGAAGAAGTTAAAGGAACGATCGCAACCGATGCAATCATCGGCGCGTTCATGGCGCCGTCGATGCCGGGCACGGCATACGTCCTCTTCCACCACGTGATGGGCGAGACCAACGGAAAGCGCGGCGTGTGGAGTTACGTGCGCGGCGGCATGGGCGGCCTGACCCAGGCCCTCGCTGCGGCGGCCAAAGATTTGGGCGTCGAGATTCGCACCGAGGCGGAAGTCGAGCGCATCCTGACGCGGCGCGGGCGCGTCACCGGCGTGGCGTTGACCGGCGGCGAGGAGTTCAAAGCCAAGCACGTCGCCAGCGGCGTGGATTGTCACCTCACCTTCGAACGGCTCGTCGATCCCGCCGATCTGCCGCCGGAGTTCCGCGACGCGGTTGCGCGCATCTCGTACAGCAGCGCGTCGTGTAAGATCAACGTCGCGCTCGAGCGGCTGCCCAGCTTTACCGCGCTTCCCGGTCACGAACCCGGGCCGCAGCATTTCGGAACCGTGCATCTCTGCCCCGATCAGGATTTCATCGAGCGTGCGTACGACGACGCGAAGTATGGCTCGATGTCGCGCGAGCCGGTCGTCGAGTGCACCATGCCCTCCTCGCTCGACTCTACCGTCGCGCCGGATGGTAAACATTTGATGTCGATGTTCACGCAGTACGCGCCGTACGAGCTCAAAGCGGGCGCGTGGACCGACGCCCTTCGCAATGAGTACGCGGACCGCTGCTTCGACGTCGTCGAACAGTATGCGCCCGGTTTCAAAGCCTCGGTGATCGACCGGCAGATTCTCACCCCCATCGATCTCGAAGCGACGTTCGGGCTGACCGGCGGCAGCATCTTTCAAGGGGCGATGCCGCTCCACCAGCTCTTCGCCTTTCGTCCGGTGCCGGGCTACGCGGGATACGCGACCCCGATCCGCGGCCTCTATCTCTGCGGTGCGGCAGCGCATCCCGGTGGAGGCGTGATGGGTGCGGCGGGCTGGAACGCCGCGCGGGTGATGCTGAGCGGAAAGTAACCCGAACGCCGGCGCGCGCTACGACTTCGTGCAGCTCTCCTTGACCGTTACGACCCGGCCGCTCGTCTCGGTGAACGAGCTGGTCATCGTCTTCTTCGTGTCGCTCACCTTCGCATAGACCTCCGGCGCGTACGACGCGACGTCGGGAGCCTTCCCTTGGATCACATACGTGTAGACTTTTTTCGAGCCATTCGGCATCGGCGCCGTCGAAACCGAGTAGCCGCCGTTGTCGCCGGTCACGATGCGAACCCAGTGCTTTGCCACCGCGTCGTACGTGTATTTCGTTTGGCTGTGAAACTCGCGCGGGATCCACGATGCTTTGTGAACGGTGGAATCCCGAATCATCCAATATCCGCTGGAATCCATCGAGTAGATCTCGGTCGTCGTAAACGGACCCGGCCGGCGAGAGCTGAGATCGGTGCAGGTCCACGTCCCGATCAGAAAACTCATCGAAGAAAAATCCGGTTTAGGAGCCCCCGGCACGGGCGTTCCCTCGATCTTCACCGCCGCCGCCACAGCGGAGCCGCCCGCGACGAATGCGAGCGCGAGGACGCAACAGAATCGCTGGAGTCTATTCATAATGCTCGAACCTCCTTGCGCGCAGGGTTCGCATGGCAGCGATTGCTTCCTTTGCGCGAACGGTGTTAGGATGAACGGCGAAGGAGGGCGCGCACGATGAGCGACGATACTGCGACGACGATCGCACAACTCTTACAACAGGTTGGCGAAGTGCATCACATGGTATTCGCCGATACGGATGGGAACGACGAGGATTGGGCGACCTTTTATTCCGACTGGCTGCTCGCGCACTCCAAACTTCCGACTCTGCTCGCGCGGCGGCCAATCCGCAGCCATCTCACGCGCGATTTCGTCGCGCTCGACGAAGCCTATACGGCGGCCGCGCCCTCGCAAGCGTGGCCGGCTTGGTACGCGCAGCGTCTGATCGCAGAGTATTCTTGAGCGTTGCACGGCGAGTTTGAGCTTTCACCACTCTTCGATCTCGGCGCGACCTTCTTCTGGGCCGTATCCGGGGCGGGCCTTGGCGTGCGATACGGCTACGATTATACCGGCATCTTCGTCATGGCGTTCGTCTCGGCCGTCGGCGGCGGCCTCTTGCGCGATGGCATCTTTCTTCAGCACGTTCCCGTTGCGCTGCAAAGCCCGAGCTACCTGATCGTCGTTGTCTGCGGCGCGGTCGCCGGAACGATCGGTAGCGTCGCGGCCGGCGGTCGGCAACCGGCACCGGCCTACCAAACCCTGTTAAACCTCGCCGACGCGCTCGGCTTGGGAGCATACGCCTGCGTCGGCGCGCAGATGACGCTGCAAATGGGACTCTCGGTGCCTGCCGCAATCCTGGTCGGCGTCGTCAACGGCGTCGGCGGCGGTCTGCTGCGCGACGTTCTCGCGAACCGCGTCTGGATGCTTCCGGGACAGATCCTGACCCTTGCCGCGCTCGCCGGCGTTTCGCTCTTCGTTTTGCTCGTCGAGACGACGCCGCTGCGTGCCGGAACCGCGGCCTGGGCAGCGATCGCGCTGACCTTCGTCATTCGTATGCTCGCGATTCACTTCGACTGGCGGACGCAGGCAGTGATGCCGCCGGGGAATCACTCCTAGACCTCAGGACGACGCGCGCCGGGCCGAGAACAGCCCGGCATGTTGCAGCATCTTTCGCAGCTTCACCCACTGCTCGCCCTTGGCGTCGTCTTGAGTACGGCGGCAACCGATGCCGTCTACGTCTTCTTCACCGCCGCCGTATCGGGACGGCGGCGGATCTCCGCCGCGACGTGGAGCAGCGTGTGGTATCTGCTCTCGTCGTTTGCGGTGATCACGTACACGCGCGATTGGACGTACGTCATCTTCGCGGCGATCGGCTCGTGGATCGGCGCGTACTGTTCGGTGACACTCTTGCATCCGCCGGCGCGCAACGCGCCGGCTGCAGTGGCTCCCCCGCTCGAGTAGCTTAGTCTTGGTTCTTCGCGGCCGCGCTTGGGGTCACGTTGGGGTTGTGCTCGGCGAACGCCCCCAGCGGATTTGGCACCAGCCACACCTGCAGATCCCAGATCGCCGGGAAGCTGAAGACGAAGGCAACGTCGGCCGCACTCGTCGGCTTCGGAATTCCGAGCGTCTTCCAGCGCGTGAGCTTGCTGATCGCAACGATGTCGGCTGCGGTCGGATTATCGACCGAACCGCCGATCTTGGCCATCGTCTTTGACCCGGCCCCGCCGAACGCGAGTCCCGACGCCGTCTTGATGGCGAAGTGCACGTGCGCCGGCGAGAAATCGAGGAAGCGCGACGGCGAGACGCCCCACACGTTGGGACGCGCGGCTGAACTGCTTTGCAGCACCGAGAAGTCGGCGCCGATCAGCCGGCCATTCACGTCAGCTATGCCGAGGGCGAGAGTGGAGACGAGAACCCGACGTGGCCGCAGATCGGGTATCCGGGCCCACGGTGCGATGCCGGGGCAATCGCGACGTCGTGGCCGCTGCGAAGCGCGCGCGCCGGCGAACGCCTTCGGGCGAACGTTGTGGTGATCGGCAGCGGAGCCGCCGGAGGCGTCGTTGCCTCGTCCTTCGCCCGCGCCGGCAAGCGTGTCGTCGTACTCGAAGCCGGCGCAGCCTTCGCGCCCGCCGCGTTCACCCAGCGCGAGCTGATGACCGCCGGCCTCTATCTCGAAGGCGGTCTCGCATCGAGCAGCGATCTCGGTATCGTTCTGCTTGCGGGCGCGACCCTCGGGGGCGGAACGACCGTCAACTGGTGTACGAGCTTGCGGCTTCCCGATCCGATCGCGCAGGAGTGGGAGGCGCAGAGCGGCATTCGCGGCCTCGGCGGCGAGCTCGCGCCGCATTACGCGGCGATCGAGCGCCGCCTCGACGTCCGGCCGGCTTCGACGCACAATGCAAACAATCGCGTGATCCTCGACGGTGCAAAGAATCTCGGATTGCACGCCGCCGTGACTCCCCGCAACGCGGCATCCGATTGCGGGGACGGCTGCGGCTACTGCGGCTTCGGCTGCGCGTACGACAAAAAACGCTCGACGGCAGCCACCTTCCTCCACGACCTCTCGCAAAGCGACGGAACGATCTACGCGAATGCGACTGCGGAGCGCATCGTGGCAGCGGGAACGCGAGCGCGAAGCGTACGCGCGCACCAGATCGGTGCGAGCGGCGAGCTTCTCGAGTTCGACGTCGAAGCCGATCTCATCGTTTTGTGCGCGGGGGCACTTCGGACGCCCGGAGTTTTAGCGCGCAGCGGCATCGCGCATCCGCTGCTCGGCAAACGGCTCTTCCTTCACCCCGTCGCCGCGGCGATCGCCGAGTTCGATCGTCCGATCGAACCCTGGGCCGGCCCGATGCAGAGCGCGTACTCCGATGCGTTCAACTATCGAGCCGGCAACTACGGCGCGAAGGTTGAGGTCGCGCCGGCACATCCGGGTATGGCCGCGCTCGCGCTTCCCTGGGAGAGCCGCGCACGCCACTTCGAATTGATGAAGCGCTTTCGTAACGCCGCGACGATGTTCGCGCTCACGCGCGACCGCGATCCCGGCTCGATCGACCTCGATGATGAAGCCGCCGTCCGCTACCGCCTTTCACCCTTCGACGGCGAGAATCTAACCGCGGGCATCGCGGGTCTCTTCGATCTCGGCTTTGCGGCCGGCGCCGTTCGCATGATGACGCTGCATGCAAAACCAATCGAGATCGATCGCGACGCCTGGACTGGCAACGAACGCAACGCATTGCTGCAGCGCCTGCGCCGGATCGGCATCGCACCGAATCGTCAAACGCTCTTCTCCGCGCATCAAATGGGAACCGCGACGATGGGCTCTGCCGCGGCAGACTCGGTTGTCGATCCGGCCGGGCGCGTCTGGGATTACGAAAACCTCATCGTCGCCGACGCGTCACTCTTTCCGCAATCGAGCGGCGTCAATCCGATGCTGACGATCATGGCGATGGCGAGCCGCATCGCGGCTGCGCACGGTGGTGCAGGTTGACAAAGCGCGTGTAAAGGCGCACGGTGGCTCCACGAACAACCCGCGGAATCGCAAAGGAGAGTTCACGATGTCACCATCCACCATCGAATCGAATCGCGTCGCGGTGGCCGGAATGATTGCCGTCGGCGTGGTCGTTGCGTTCTCGAGCTTCACGATCGTTCGGGCCGAGCACGTGCAGCCGGCGACGAGAAAAACGTTCAAGTGCACCAGCGGCACGGCGTGCGTCGAGGGCAGCTCGACCGGAAGCGGTACCTGGGGCGTCTACGGAACGGCCGTAAGTGCCGACGGCCTTCACGGGGTGACGAACTCTACGAACGGCAACTCCGGCACGTCGGGGATCAGCACCGGCACCAGCGGCTCGGCTCACGGTGTATACGGGCGCTCCTCAAACGGCCAAGGAGTCTACGGGACGTCCTCCAGCAATAACGGCGTTGAAGGCCATTCCAGCGCGTCGGGTGGCTCCGGTGTCGCGGGGATCGAGACCGGAAAGTCGTCGGAGAGCGGGGTCGGCGTCTATTCGGAATCGGCCGACACGACGAATTCCTACGAGGCGCTCGAGGCAAAAGCTGATAGCTCGAACACGTATATCTTTGAAGGGTACAACGCTGTGACCGAGGCCCTCTGCACCATCGATTACAACGCGACCCTCGCGTGCACGGGCGGCGCGATCGTTAAAAGCGTACGCACGCGGCACACCAATGCGAACGGCCAGCACGTTCTTGCTTACGCGGCGGAGTCGGCGACGGCAACGATCGAGGACGTTGGAACCGCGCGACTCATTGCCGGCGTCGCGAACGTTGCGATCGATCCTGCGTTCGGTGCGGTCATGGATCACCGCTGGTACTATGTTTTCCTTACGCCGCTGGGAGAGACGCGGGGTCTCTACGTGAGCTCGAAGGCGGCCTCGTCTTTCCAGGTCCGGGAGAGCGAAGGTGGACGCTCGAGAGTCGAGTTTGATTATCGGATCGTGGCGCACCCGTTCGACGCGAAGAACGATCGTCTGCCGCTCGCGCGGGCACTGAGGATGCCGCGCGATGGAATGCGGCCGAACTAGGCGTTGACTCCCTGCATCATTCCTCGCCGTCGAAATAATCGAGGGGTTCGGATCGAATGATTCGCCGCTCGGGCAACCTCACCGCCCATTTTTGGCTGTCCGGATAGTAAGTCGAACCGCCCGGCGGATTGTCAGCGATGAGATAAAGAACCAAATCCTCCGCGCCATCGTTGATGATCTGGTGCGCTTTCCCCGGCTCGAAGATGAAGGCGTCCCCGGGTTCGATTGCACTCAACCCTTCCTCATCCCGAACCTTACCAGCGCCGGAGATAACGTGATAGAACTCCCATTGCGCGCTATGCGAATGATACGGCCAGTTTCGCTTATCGGGTGGAACGCGCACGATCGCGACGTCGAACGGGTGGAGCTCGAGCATGTCGGTCGAGAGCGGCTTTCGCCCCAACGCCTCCGAGATTGCCTTTTCGCTACAAGCAAAGCGTCCCTTTGGAGAGCTGATCGACTCCTCACCGAGGCGGTTCGTGTTGACTATGCGCATGAGCCGATCGCTTCCATCCATTCGCGCACGTACCATGTGTCGACGACGCCGTTGCGCACGAACGGATCGGCGCTCGCGAATCGCTCGGCCGCCTCGCGCGTCGTAAAAATCGCCAGGGCGCCCTCGCTCGGATTTGAGAACGGCCCGATCATCAGCAGCGTGCCGTCGGCGAGGAACGCGTTCCAGTGCGCCCGATGCGCGGCGCCATGAATCGGCGCTCTCGCCAGCACCTCGGGCGAGGCTTGGTAAAAAAGCACGTACTTCATCGTCCCTGCCGCGTTATTGCTGCTGCGTAAAGTCCGCCGGAATGCTAAAGGCGGAATCGTTCGCGGCGATCGACCGCACGTTCCCGTTCTCGGTGGAAACCGTCACCGAGTGACCTTGCGCGTTGAACGTCATCGCGTCGAACATGGCGAGCTTGCCGGCCGGAAGCGGCGGTCCGCTTTGCGTGAAACTGAAACGCGAGCTCAAGCCGTGTGCGGCGATCGCGCGCATGATCAAACTGTACTTCCCCATCATCGCCATGCCGGCGGCCCCCATGGCGGCCCCACTACCCGCGCCGCCCCAGCAGTTGAGCCCGGGACTCGTGTCGTTCGAGTAGTAGGCGACCATATTTCCATGTTCGGTCTGCGATTCGCCCGAGGTTTTTGTCGTCGTGATCGTCATGTCGGAACGGTAGCCGTTCGTCGGCAGGCCGCCGACGTTGCGCGCGCCGAGCGCGGTGTTCGTTACCATCAACGCGATGCGGCTGCCGTCGTCGGAAAACTTCGAGCCGCCCGAGCCGCCGCCGCTCGAGCCTGAGCCGGAGGACGGCGAATCCATCGACTCGACTTTGTAGGTCTTCCGGCGCAAGTCGAGCGTGGTAATCGTTCGCGCGCTGCAATCGGTGATCGTTGCGGTCTGGAAGAACAAATTGTCCGACCGCTCTTTCGACCCCGCGATATAGTGGCGCTGTGCCGAGCCCGTCTTCATCATCTGCTGCGTGGCTTCGGCCGTAGCCTTGGCCTTGTTGATCTGACCGAAGATCCCGCCACCGCCGCCTTGGTCGGGCATTTGCACCGCCGACGCCGCGGCGTAGTCGGAATCGAATGAACCCGGCTGCTGCGACGAAGCGTCGCCCTCCAGCGAAAACTTCATGACGGAGTCCCAGGCCATGCCGGTCGACGCTGCGACCGCGGTGGGGGGTGCCGCTGCCGAGGCGGCGACGAGGGTAGCGAGGGCGGCGACGGCCGCAAGATATCGATGCATGATGGCGCGATTTTCCGCGCAAGCCGCACCGCCCTCCCGCGATGCTACATGCTCTGCATCTCTCCCATGCTATTGAGATGGTACGCGGCGGCGAGATCCTTCATCGCCGTGGTCAGAATCGCGTGATACTGCGCGTCGGCCGCGAGACCGTATTTTGCATCGATATCCTTCATCACTTGCAAGTGAATGGGATGCGACACGGCTCGATCGAGCATCACCTCGATGTTGAAGCCCTCTCCGGTTTGGCCCGCAGCCCAGAGCGCGCCGGCAAGTGCCGTGCCGTCCTTCGGATCGGGATTCGGTTTGGCCGGAAGCGCGATCTTCTTTGCGGTGACGATCTTCAGCGAATCGTTCACGACGAAATCGAACGTTTTGAGGAATTGTGCGACCTGAGCCTTGCTATATTGGGCCGTCAGCTTCGCGACTTCGGCATCGAAGTGCGAACCGGCCAACGTCTTGAGCAGCGCAACCGTGCTGAAGTCGCTCGGGCCGCCTCCAGCCTCTACCATCGAGAGCGTGACGGCAAGCGCCGGCGCCCCGGTATAGACGCAGCACGAACCGGAGAAGCGGGTTGGTTCGTTGACGATGTTCGGCATGAGTTTCGCCCAAGCGACGCCGGTGCCGACCGACGCGAGGACGACCGCCAGCGCAGCGGTCAATCGCAGGTTCTTCATGGGTTCCTTTCCGAGCAGGAGCTCTTCGCGGAGTAAGACCCCATGAGAACGGTTGCGCGGTCGCTTTGGATTGCGCAGGGGCCGTTTACAAGGTGACCAGGGCGATCGGTTTTGTCGTCGGCTGCATCGAGCCGCCGGCCGGCTCGAGGCTCACCGCCACCGCGGCGATCCTTGTCGCGGCCTCGGGAAGCGGAACGACGGCGACGCCGCCGGCACTCGGCTCGAAGGTCTTCGACGGCGCGACCTTCTTCGCGCCCTTGGCGAGGGTCCACGCCTGATAGACGTGTCCCGACGGGGGCGCCGGCAGGCCATGCATCGTGAGATAGAGGCGATCGCCATTGGTGAAGACCTCGCCGCCGGCGAAGCGATGGTGTTGGGAGTCGGGAGCCGTGAGATCGGCGATCATCTGCGCCTGCGCAACGCTCTGCGCGCGGTCGCGATTGAGGCGATCGTTCAGGGAGAGATCGACCAGTCCGGTGACGATGGCAATCGCCAAGCAGGCTGCAGCAATTGCGTAGGCCGGCCAGGAGCGCGCCGCACGAACCGGGGCCGCAAGCTCCGAACGCACCTGTTTCATGATGCGCGCTTTGAGCAGCGGGCTTGCGGCATTCGCGCCACTCGCCGGATCGGCGCACGCCTCGGCTGAGTAAGCGACGGCGGTAACGGCCGGCTGCAAGAAACGATACTCCTCACGGCACCGCTCACACGTTTCGAGGTGCGCGACGACGGCTTGCGCTTCGGAGGCCGGCAAGAGCCCGAGCGCGTAGGCGGCGACGCTGTCCAGCATCTCGTCGTGCGACGTCATACCGTTACCGCCCCTTCGAGGGCACTGCGAAGCCGGCGCAAGCCGGTCCGAATTCGCGTCTTGACCGTACCGAGCGGCAATCCGGTTTGCTGCGCGATCTGTTCCTGAGTTATCCCGCCGAAGAAGCCGAGCTCGATCGGTTCCCGCTGCTCGGGAGGTAGCTGCGCGAGCGCGTCGCGGACGCGCTCGCCGTCGATGTGCGCCAACGCCGTCTCTTCCAGCTTGTCGTCGATGGGCATCGAATCGGGAAATTCACCTTCTGCACGCACCGTTCGGCTGCGCGCCACGTCGAAGGCCCGGTTGCGCGCGACGCGGGCGATCCACGCACCGAAGTGGCCGCCGCGGAAGAGGCTCGGTTCGCTCCAAAGCTTGAGAAACACCGCCTGCGTTACGTCCTCGGCAGCGGCTGGGTCGGAGAGCACGCGCATCGCGAGTCCATAAACGAGCCGGTGGTATCGGTCGTAGAGGACTTCGAATGCGCCTGCGTCACGGGCCCGCACTCGCTCCATGAGCCGGCCTGCGTCTTCCACGGCGCCATCCTTCGCTGCGGTAATGGTTCTGCACTGCCCTTGAGTAACGAGTGATACGGGCCGGCAGATTGCGGGCGGCGGCTCCCCCTGCCGCCGCCCTGAGGCTACTCATTAGGAATTAACGCACCGCGCAAGTCCCCGTGACCGCGAAACGATACTTCTATGCGGTACGCTTTTTCGGCAGCGCGGCAAGCGCCACCGCGACGACCGCGGCGAGCGCAATTACGTTCGAGACCAGCGTGAAGCGGTCGTTGATCGCCATCGAACCCATCGTTACGCCGCCGAGAGTGCTCCCAATGAGACGCTCCATGACGGCGCCGGCAAGAATCGCTCCAACCGTAAAGAGTCCCACGAACGTCCAGGTAACGCGCGACGGAAATGATTTACGGTAGATCGCGATGAGCGGCAGTATAAGCAGATCGCCGTAGATGAAGGTCGTATTCGCGCCGAGCGGGATGCCGGCGTTGGCCAGAAAACGCGCAACCGGCACGTTTCCCATCGAGCATACAAACGTCGCTACCGCAATCAAGAGCCCGACGATCAGCAAGAGCAAGTATCCGACGAACGGAACCGATCCCACGGCGTGGAGCGCGCCGGCCAGCCATCCGGGCGGGACGAGCGCCGCGGCGAAACCCGCGATGAGGTATCCAACGACGAGTTCCGTGCGCAGCATGCGAACGTCTGCAATCGCGGTTGCGCCGACCGCGTCCCAGCCGCGCCGAGCCTCCGGTTCGCCACCGTGGTGCGCGCAAGCCTCATGCCCGTCGCTGCCGTCCGCCCGGCTCAGGTACTCGCGCTGCGCCTTCGCAAGCTCGCCGTCGCGAAAGAACGCCGTCAACCCGGTGGTAACGACCGCGATGATGATGATGCCGCCGAAAAATTCGGCGAACGCAAACTTCCATCCGAGCAGGGACCAAAAGAGAATCAAGATCGCCAGGTTCATGTTGGTCGAAGCGACGAGGAACGATAGTACCGACCGAATATCGGCGCCGTTACGGTAGAACCCGCGCGCTGCGGCCGCTGCCCCATACGAACATGCCGACGAGATGATCCCAAAACCCGCTCCGTAGAGCAGACCTTTGACTCCTGGCCCGAGGTAGCGATGCATCGTCGCGGGCGTCAGCATGACTTGGACGATCGCTGAGACGAGAAACCCGAAGATCAATCCGAAGAGGCTGTCCCAAAAGAAGAGACCGGCCTGCACGAAGCCGGCGACGAGCGCGTGGCCAAAGAACGCCATCAGCCGCCAACCGAAACCGGAGCGTGCCCGAAGAGCGGCGGGATGAAGTGCCCCGCAAGATACGAGATACCGAAGACGCCGCAACCGTAGAGCGCGACCTCGAGGCCTTTGCCGACCGGATTTCGCTCGCTCAGCATCCCGGCGTAGTAGCCTACGCCGAAGAGCCCGACGAGCGCGAAGAGCAGCGATGCCCACCTCGATCCGGCGATCGAGAACGGAAGCAAGAAAGCGACGATCGGAAGCAGCGAACCGAGCGCGAACGAGCAGCTCATCGCCAGCGGAGCGCGCAGACTCGGATCGTCGGCCTCGCGGGGATCGATTCCAAACTCGTCGCGCACCATTTCATAAAGGTAGATCTCGGGATGTTGCGTCAAACGTTTGACGATCATCTCGGCCTCTTCGGAGCTGAAACCCTTGAGTTTATAGAACGCAACCTGCTCGGTGAACTCGCCTTGCGGATCCTCGGCCATCTCGCGCTTTTCGAGATCGATCGTTGCCACGACGACTTCGCGTTCCGCCTTGCCGCCGAGATACTCGCCAACCCCCATCGAAAGTCCCCCGGCGAGCAACGCGAGGAACCCGCTGATGATGACTGCGGCGCGCTCGCCCTCAGCCACGCCCACGCCGGTGATGATGCCCAGTGTGGTGAGGATGCCGTCTTGCATACCGAAGACGATCTCACGGATGCTGCGGCGCTTCTCGAGCGTCCGGCGCTGCTGCGTATCGGGAATTCGCGGACGCACCTGCTGCCAGCCCGGAATGTCGACGACGACTTTCTCGACCGGCGGCGTCATATCGCGTGCGTCGCCTTCAGCCATACGCCGAGCTTGAAGCTCGGCGCCCGAAATCCTATGCGGGAAGCTCCGAACCGCCTAGGCGTTCGCTCCCGGCTCGTCCAATCTGACGCCATGAGCAGAGCACTCTCTATGTCCGCCGTCGTCGCCGGCCTCGTCGTTGCGACGTTCCTTCCGGCGCGTGCCGTTGATTGGCCCGTCTTCGGATTCGATCCGGCACGCAGCGGATTCAATTCCGTCGAAAAGACATTGACGGTCGGCAACGTTCACCGGTTGCGTGCGAAATGGCAAATCTCGCTCGGATCGGTTGCCGACTCGACGCCGATTTTTATCCAGCACGTGCGCGTCGGACGCTTCTACCGCAATATGCTCTTTCAAACCACGCGCGGCGGCGAGACGTTCGGGATCGAAGCGTCGTCGGGAAAGATCCTCTGGCATTTCCTGACTCATGGGCCGAACTACACCCATTCGACCCCGGTAGCGGATCCAAATGGAAAGGCCATCTACGCGCCCGGCGTCGACGGAGAAGTACACAAGCTCAAAGCGGCAACCGGCCATGAAATTCACGCGAACGGCTTTCCGGCAAAGATCACGCTCATACCGGCGACCGAAGCGAACGAATCGCCGCTCAACATCGCCAACGGCTACCTTTACGCGACGATCTCGGGGTACGACGGCGACGGCACGCCCTACGACGGACACGTCGTCGCGATCAATCTGGGCAGCGGCAAGCGCAGCGTCTTCAACTCGCTCTGCAGCAATAAGCACAGGCTGCTTGCCGGTTCGGGGTGCAGCTCGCAGCGTTCGGGCATCTGGGCGCGCGGCGGCGCGGTCGTCGACCCGGACCAGTCCATGAACGGCCGCGTCTATGCCGCAACCGGGAACGGCGATTTCAACGCGAATCAAGGCGGCGGCGTCAATTACGGCGATTCGGTCGTCGCCCTCAGCGCCGATCTCTCCGACCTGATCGGCAGCTACACGCCGACGAATTATCAACAGCTTCAAAGCGGCGACGTCGACCTCGGTAGCACCTCGCCGACCGTATTGCCGCAACAGCCGAACAGTCAGACACCGTGGATGATGACTCAGGGAGGTAAGGATTCCGTTCTGAAGCTGCTCAATCGTGCAGCGCTGTCGGGCGTCGGAAACGAGCTGCAGTTGCTCGACCTGCCGGCGCCGCTCTTCTCGACGCCGGCCGTCTGGACCGACGGCTCGAGCAATACGTGGCTCTTTATGGGATTCTCCGATCTCGTTCAGGCCTACCGCGTGGAAACGAACGGCTCGGGTGTGAGCCAGATCGTCGGCATCTGGCATGCAAGTCCGGGACAAACGAACGGTGAAGGCACCTCTCCGGTCGTCGCCAACGGGATCGTCTTCGTCGCATTCGACGGCGCCATCGTCGCGCTCAACGCGATCAATGGAAACGAACTCTGGACCAGCGCAACGCACCCAAAAACGATCGGCTCGGTCCACTGGCAGAGCCCGATCGTCATAAACGGCGGCCTCTACTGCTCCGACCAGAGCGGCAATCTAACGGGCTTCGCGCTCCAGTAATTCCGCTTCGTCGGCGGTCAGCGGAGTCTGGGGCGGCACTGCGCGCGCCCACACGGGCTCTCGCCGCTCGTCAGCGACGAGTCGGCGCACTGCCGGCACAAACGGGAGAGCGTCGAGAGCGCCGCGCCGCTGCGTGAGTTCGCGAGCTCGCGCTTCTTCGCCGTCTCTGTACACCGCGTTGGCGAGCTCGGGCCAGAGGGCGACACTGCCGGAGATACAACCGGCGACGCCTCGGCCCTTCGCGGCGAGCAGGTCGCTCTCGGATCCGGGAAAGAGCGCAAAATCCGAATGCGCTCGAAGCAGCGCGCTCTGCAACTGCGGATCGTTAGAGCTGTCTTTCATGCCCGCAATTAATTCCGGAAAGTGCTGCAGTAGCCGCGCGACGAGCGGCGCACGGAACGCGACTCCGCTCATGCGCGGAAAGTTATAGAGCAGCAGGCCGCGTCGCGGCGGATTCGTTCGCGTGACGAGCGCGTTATAAAACGCAAGAATTCCGTCGTCGGAGGCCTCGCGCAGGAAAAACGGCGGGAGCACGAGTGCGGCGGCAAAGCCGTACTCGAACGCGGCGCGCGTCAGTCGAACCGCGTCGGCGATCGATGCCGCTCCGGTCCCCACCATCACGCGCTCCATCGGCAGGCCGCTCGAAGCGATCGCCGCCATAAAACGCAGCCGCTCCTCGGCGCCGAACGACATGGCCTCGCCCGTCGTTCCGAGCAGGTTGATGCCGTCGCATCCGCGCTCGAGCAGCTCTCGATAGTACGGAACCGCGACGGCGGCATCGGGAACGAAGTCGCCGTCGACCGGGGTCAGGACCGCCGACCAAATGCCGCGCATCACGACCGATCCTTCGTCACCGGTAGATTCGGCGAGAGCGCTCCCTTGAGGAAAAACGCGACGTTGGCGGGCCGTTCGGCGAGTCGTCGCATGAGGTAGGGAAACCAAAACTCGCCGTAGGGAATCGAGAGGCGTACTCGATAGCCGCGTTCGAGCGTTCGGCGTGCGAGCGGCGTCGCAATCCCGTAGAGCATTTGAAACTCGAACCGCCCCTGCTTGGGCAGACCGCGCGCCGCCGCAAAGCGCTCGACGTGCTCGATAATCTTCGCGTCGTGGGTTGCGACCGCGGTGTACCCTTCGTGTGAGAGCGCCAGCTCTGCGAGCTTGAGGTAGCTCGCATCGACCTCGCGCTTCTGAGGATGGGCTATCTCGGGCGGCTCCAAATACGCACCCTTTACGATTCGCACGTTCGGCCCCAACGGCAGCATGGCGGTGAGATCGTCTTCGCTGCGATAGAGATACGATTGCAAAACGAAGCCCGCGTTCGCGGCGCCGGCGGCGCGCAAGCGCCGGTAGGTCTCGAGGGTTGCGTCAACGTACCGCGATTGCTCCATATCCATACGGACGGTGTTGCCGTTCTTCGCCGCGACCGCGACGATGCGCGACGCGTTCTCAAAGGCGAGTTCCGGATCGACGTCGAGGCCGACGTGCGTCAGTTTGAAGGCGACGTTGGCGTCATAGCCTTCTTCTGCGAATGCGTCGAGCAGACGGCAGTATTCGTCGGTAATGGCCATCGTCTCGCTCCGTTCGTGGATGCTTTCGCCGAGCAGCGTCGCCGCCACGGAGAAGCCCTCAGCGTTTGCCGCGCGAGCCGCGGTCAGCAGCTGTGCTACGCCCTCACCGGCGACGAAGCGCCGGGCTCCCAGCCGCATCCCGTATCGCGTGACGGCGCGCCGCACCAACGGATTGTCGGCCGCCGCGAGAATGCCCGCGCGCAGCGGACGATCGAGAATCGAAGCCACGCGCCGGTACTTCTGCACGCGATAGGAAGCGACTGCATCGGCGGGAAGGCCCGAGGCGTGAAGGTTGCCTGGGTGTTGATCGCCGCGATTCTCGGTTCGGCGATGCCGTTCATCGACAGCACGGCGGTCAACGTCTCGCTTCCGGTTATCCAACGCGAGCTTCACACCACGGCGGGGCAGACGCAGTGGGTGATCGAGGGCTACGCGCTCTTCCTCTCGGCCTTGATTCTTCTCGGCGGCGCGCTGGGCGATATTTACGGGCGCAAACGCATCTTCGCCGCCGGCATCGCGCTCTTTGCGCTCGCTTCGCTCGCTTGCGCGCTCGCGGGCAGCATAGAAGCCCTGATCGCGGCTCGGTGCGTGCAGGGCATCGGGGGAGCGCTCGCAACGCCGGGAAGCCTGGCGTTGCTCAGCGCCGCGTACGACGAGCGCTCGCGCGGGCGCGCGATCGGTCTCTGGTCGGGCTTCAGCGCGCTGACGTCGGCGCTGGGACCGGTCATCGGCGGATGGCTGACGCAGAGTTTTTCATGGCGATATGTTTTCCTCATCAATGTTCCGATCGCTATGGTGGTGCTGCTCGTCCTCGCGTTTCGCGTTCCGGAGAGCCGCGACGAATCGGCGGTCCGCCGCATCGACACGATCGGCGCGACGCTGGCAACGCTGGGGCTGGGCCTGCTCGTCTACGGATTGATCGAGATGAACGCCGGGCGATTCTCCGTTCCCGCGGTCGGAATCGCCGTCGCGGGCCTGATCGTCCTCGCCCTCTTCGTTCTTTTCGAGCGGCGCGCGAACGATCCGATGGTGCGCTGCGACCTCTTTGCCTCGCGGAGCTTCACCGCCGCCAACGTCTATACGTTTCTGCTCTATACCGCGATCGGCGGAAGCCTCTACTTCGTTCCCTTCGTGCTCATCAACGTGCACCGCTATACGCCGACGGCTGCCGGCGCCGCGCTCCTGCCCTTCATCTTTATTATGGTCGTTTCGTCGCGCTGGTCGGGCGGACTCGTCGGGCGTGTCGGTCCCCGGATACCGCTCATCGCCGGGGCCGCGCTCGCCGGTCTCGGCTTTCTCGCTTTCGCACTGCCGGGAAACGGCGGCTCGTACTGGACGACCTTCTTCCCGGCCGCCGCGATTCTCGGTTTGGGCGGCGCGCTCTTCGTTGCGCCGCTCACGACGACCGTCATGAGCTCGGTTCCCGTCGAGCACGCCGGAGTCGCATCGGGTATGAACAATGCCGTCGCGCGCACCGCCGGATTAATCGGCGTCGCCGCACTCGGCATCGTAGTAACGAGCGCACACTCTTATGTCACCGGCTTTCGCGGCGCGATGATCGCGTCGGCGCTCTTGGCATTTGCTTCGGGCGTCGTCGCCGCACGCGGATTCCCCGCGCGCCAAAAGCAGAGCGACTAAGCAGGCACGACTCAAACAAGGGGCCGGCCGAGGCCGCGTCAAGAACAGGAAAAGGATGGTGAGGGAATCCCGGTTCGAAAGCTGTCGCGTCTCCATCGCACTGGTGTTGGCCGCATTAGCGACCGCGTCATGCGGCGGCGGGTCGACGAGCACGCCGCTTCCGCAAACCGTTTCGTTACCCTCGCCTCCGAAAAAGCACAAATCTTCCGTTATCAAGCACGTCGTGCTGATGATTCAGGAGAACCGAAGCTTCGACGACCTCTTCGCCACCTTTCCCAATGCGTATGGCGCGACGCAAGGACGGGTTCCAAACGGCAGCGGCTATACCTATATTCCGCTCACGGAAGTCAACCTCTCCGAACCTTGTGACTTCGGCCACGGCTACGCGGGCTTCTTGCGCAACTACGACGGCGGCAAGATGGACGGCTTCACGTTGAACGGTAACAAGTGCAACGGGAAGCATACGCAGCCCTACCAGTATGTCGACCCTTCGCAGATCAAATCGTATTGGGCGCTCGCCTCAACCTACGTGCTTGGCGATCAAATGTTCTCGACGCAGGGCAGCGCCAGTTTCACGGCCCATCAAGACCTCATTGCGGGCTCGACGCTCATCGATCAACCGAACGACACCGAGAGCATCGTCGATTATCCGACCAGCTCGCCATGGGGCTGCGACGCCGGCCCCGGTACCAAGACGTCGTACTTGAAATGGACGGGAACGAAGATTCAGTATGAGTACCTCAAGGGACCGTTCCCGTGCTTCACCTATCCCACGATGCGCGATCTGCTCGACGCCAAGAAGATTTCGTGGAAGTTTTATACGCCCCAAATCAACACGCCCGGCGGAATCTGGAATGCCTTCGATGCGATCTCCGCCGTCCGTAAGGGGCCCGAGTGGAGCAAGAACGTCATCAGTCCGGAGACGACCGTTCTTACCGATATTTCGAAGGGAACCTTACCGGCCGTCTCTTGGATCATTCCCGACCGGAACAACTCCGATCATCCCCAATCGCCCGCGTATCACGGTCCGGCGTGGATTGCGAGCGTCGTCAATGCCGTCGGCCAGAGTAAGTACTGGAAGAACACGGCGATCGTCATCGTGTGGGACGACTGGGGCGGATTTTACGACAACTGGGCGCCCCCGCTTACCGACCATTGGGGCGGTCTTGGTTTCCGCGTTCCGATGATCGTCGTGTCGCCGTACGCGCGCGAAGCTCAGAAAGGGCAGGCGGGCTACATCTCACATACGCAATACGAGTTCGGCAGTATCCTGAAATTCATCGAGGAGACCTTCGGCCTCGGATCGCTCAACACGACCGACGAGCGTGCGACGAGTATCTCCGATTGCTTTGACTTTTCGCAATCGCCCCGTGGGTTCCAGACGGTCCCATCGAGCCACTCGGAGAGCTTCTTCTTACACGAACGCCCGTCGCTTCTTCCCGTCGACACCGAGTAGTTCTCGGCACTCTAGCCTTCAAAGCGCCGAATCTCGGCGAGCGAGTCGATCGCCGCGGCCAAGCTGCGCCCGGCGATCGCGTCGGCGAAGCCTCGCATCCACGTCGATTGGGCGAGGCGGCCGCCGTATCGCCGTGCCAAGAGAAATGCCGCCGGTATGACGGCCACTCCGAAGAGCGCATTTGCCGCCAGCCACGCCGAACCCGCCGCATACACGTCGATGCCGAAGACTCCGCGCAGCACGACGATCAGCATCGGAACCCACATGAGCGGTGCGAAGAGCAGAATCCCGAGCGTCGTGCGAATGCGCCGCAGACGCAGGCGTTCGAGCTTGGTCTGAATCGCCACGACCGGCCCTCCATAATCGACGCCGTCGATCTCGGCAAGCTGCCGTGCTTGGGCGATCACGATCGCGATCGCGTAGAGGTCCAAGAGCGCGGCGGGCGCCAGAAAGCGGGGCTCGTGGAGATGCGCGCCGATGAAAATCCCGATCGCAACGATGGCGATCGCGTCGGCAATCAGCTCCACGGCGATCTCGAGCGAGAGCCATCTGAGCCGAGCACCGGTCTTGCGCAGATTCCCTCGGGTCAGCAGCGCGGTGTTGAGCCGCAGACTCGCTTCGAGCTTGCGATTGCTCTCGGCCCAAAGACGTTTCACTTCCTCGATTTCCATTTCGTTCTCCATGCTTACGGTTGCCGTTGCGCGGCGGTACGTCGAAAGCGCTCCTTGATCCGCCCGATCTTCGTCCCGACGTTGCTCTCCGATATACCAAGCATTGCGGCAATCTCTCCGTGCGGATACTCGTCGAGATAGAGCAGCATCAATGCCCGGTCGAGTGGTTCGAGCCGATCGATCAGTTCGCGCAGGAAGTCGAGCCGCTCGTCCTGCGCGGCTTCGGCGGGTGCGGCGATCGCCGCCAGAATGGACTCTTCCACCGGCACGAGATCGCGCCGCCTGCGCACGTCACGGCGATAGAACGCGATCGCGACGTTCACCGCGATCCGGTAAGTCCACGTCGCGAAGCTCGAGCGGCCGTCGAAACGCGCGTGGGCGCGCCAGAGCGCAACGACGATCTCCGCAATCAAATCCTCGCGGTCGCTCGGGTCTTGGCAATACGCGCCGGCCACCTTGAAGAGGATTCCGCGATGGCGATCCACGAGGTCGACGAATGCATCGTGCGAGCCGATCGTACTCATGACGCGTCGTTAGTCGCTCGGCACCCGGAAAAAATCACAGCCCGTGCCTATCCTCGGCCGGTCGCTTGCCTCCCTCGCATCAGGATGCCAAGGGCACCCACGCTCATCACCGAAAGGGAGGCGTCGCATGAGAAGGCCGCTGTATGTGACGACCGCCGCCGTCACGCTCTTTACCGGCTGCGGTTCCCTCGGCCAACTCGGAACTCCGCCCCTCGGCGCGCGCGTCGCAAGCTCCTGGATGAGCGCCGGCGCCAAGACGCACGATCTGCTCTATATATCCGATATCAGCACCAACGACGTCTACGTCTATTCCTATCCGCAGGGCACGTTGGCCGGAACGCTCCGGGGCTTCCAGTCGCCGGTTCGCGTCTGTTCGGATGCGAACGGAAACGTCTATATCACCAACACGCACGCGCGTCAAATCCTCGAGTATGCCCACGGCGGGATGAAGCCGATCGCGACGTATGACGACAAAGGATTTCTGCCCACCGATTGCTCCGTCGACCCCACGACGGGCACGCTGGCGGTCGCGAACACCTCAGCGAAGCGATCGAGCATTGGAAGTATCGCGATCTACAAGAAAGGCGTGACCACGCCGAAGATCTATCATGCGGCCAACGTCGTGGCCTATCTGTTTTGCGCCTACGATGGTGCCGGCAATCTTTACGTCAACGGCCTGAACTCAGCTTACGACACGGCCTTCATCGAAAAGCCGCACGGGGCGAAGAAGTTTCAGCCGATCGCACTAGATCACAAACTCGGAGGCTGGGGCGGCGTTCAGTGGGACGGCAAGTACGTCGCCGTCGGCGACGGGAGTTCGACGGTTTACGATTTTGCAATCGGCGGCGGGAAAGGCAAGAGGGTGAAAACGATTCACTTGACCCACGCCGTCAACGTCGTGCAGTTTTGGCTCGACGGCTCGACGCTCGCTGCGCCCGACGGACCGGACGGCGCGCGACACGACGCCGGACTCTGGCACTATCCGCAGGGCGGCAAGCCGATAAAGACGATCGGCAGCGGGGTCTTCGAGAACCCGAGCGGCGCAACCGTCAGCCGCGCGAGATGATCCGGTGAAGATTCCCTTCTACCAGATCGACGCGTTTGCGCGCAGGACGTTTGCCGGGAATCCCGCAGGCGTCTGCGTGCTCGAGCGATGGCTCGAGGATCGCACGATGCTCGCGATCGCCGCCGAAAAGAATCTGCCGGCGACCGCATTTCTCGTACCCGGCGACGCCGCATCGGCGATCCGCTGGTTCGCGCCGGCCGGAGAGCTGGAGCTCTGCGGACACGCTACGCTGGCAAGCGGGTACGTCGTGCTCAACGTGCTCCGTCCCGATCGGTCGCGTGTGGATTTCGATTCGGCCGCTGGCCGGCTCGAAGTGCAGCGCGATCGAGACCGGTTCGCGCTCGATTTTCCCGCTATGCCCCCGGAGCAGCAGCACGACCCCGATCTGGTCACCCACGCGATTGGTCTGCGTCCGGCCGAGCTCTGGGAGGCCGCCGGCGGGCGCGGTATGGCGGTGCTCGCCGAAGCGTCGCAGGTGCTCGATTTGCGTCCGGATATGGCGGCCGTCGCAGCGCTGCCGTTCTCGGCACTCGTCGTGACCGCCCCTGGATTCGAGAACGACTGCGATTTCGTTTCGCGGTACTTCGCTCCGAAACACGGAATCGCTGAAGACTTCGTAACTGGCTCGGCGCACTGCGTACTCGTTCCGTACTGGGCGCAAGCGCTACGAAAGCCGCAACTCTTCGCGCGTCAGCTTTCGTCGCGCGGCGGAGAGTTGTGGGTCGAAGACCTCGGCGCTCGCGTACGCATTGCCGCGAGTGCGCAGCGTTCGCCGAAGGAACGCTGACTATTCCTTCTTGATACCGGAGTCCTTGAGCAGCTTCAAACCCACGACGTCGTTGCTGTTCACACTCCGATATGGAATGTGGGTGCGCTGGTCGGTAACGATGACCGCCAAATGTGCTGACGGCTCGTAGACGATGCTCTGCTTCGACTTGGCCTTGAGGTAGGTGCCGCCTTGCTGATTGAGCGTGCCGTTCGCATCGATGAGTGTGAGCGTTGACGCATTCTTCATCGGGCCTTTGCCCTGGAAACTGTAGGAGCACTGCCAGGTGTACGGCGTGCCCGCGTAACCCGAGGCGCCCGGTATGATGGCCGCGTAGACGTTATAGCTTCGCGTCCAACTCGACGTCCCCGCCGCGTTGAGCGACTTGAAAACGCCGATCGCCAGCAGCGGAAAAATCGTGAGTTGCATTGGCGATATCGCGTGCGGGGCTTGCGAGCACATCACGTTGCCGTTCGGATGGACCTCGCAGGTGTTCGTTGCTCGCGCGCGTACGGTGTTCCACCAAAAATCGGTGCCTTTGATCAGCAGCCCGCCATCTTTGGTCGGATACGAGATGTCGATGGTGGTCGTTCCGGTCCCCTGACCGGAGCTCGCCACCGGCGTATTGTAACCGAACTGGTAAACGAGGTGCCGCGTGTACTTCGCCGCCGCCGGCGACTGCGCCGACGCTTGCGCGGCCATCAGAACTATTGCCACTACGAGCAGGCCCATCTGTTTCACGTACTTCAACCCTCCAGAAGCGTATGCCATTCGCCGAGCAGCCGGTCGCCAACTGCCGAACGCAGCTAACTTTGCAGCCGTGGGAGTGCGCGTTCGATATCGGCGATGAGATCGGTGGTGGACTCGAGTCCAATGCTGAAACGCACGAGGCGGTGGCCGTATGACGGTCGATCCGACCCCGAACCGATGGTATACGCAACCGCGAGGCTCGTCGTTCCGGCCCAGCTGTAACCGATCTCGAAGAGCTCCAAGCCGTCGACGAAGGCACAGACCTGCTCACGCGTTGGCCCCGGCGTGAAAACAATCGAGAAAAGACCCGAGGAGCCCGTGAAGTCTCGTTTCCAGAACTCGTGACCGGGGCAGGACGCAAGTGCGGGGTGGAGCACGCGCTCGATTTCCGGACGGTCGGCGAGCCACTTCGCAATTTCGAGGGCCGATGACTCGACGGCGCTGAGCCGGATCCCCAGGGTCTGAAGACCTCGCAGGGCCAGACTGCAGTCGTCGGGCGAAGCCGCGCATCCAACGACCTGCCGCGCCGCTCCGAGCTTTTGATAGAGGGTATCGTCACGAACGGTAATCGAGCCGAGCAGCAGATCGCTATGGCCGCCTACATATTTCGTCATCGCCTGCATCGTCACGTCCACGCCGTGCGCAAACGCGTCGAAGAGCACGCCGGCCGACCAGGTATTGTCGAGCACGACGGTCGCGTCGCGGGCGTGCGCCGCCGCCGCAATAGCGGGAACGTCTTGCACCTCCATCGTCACGGACCCCGGGCTCTCAACCCAAACGAGGCGCGTCTTCGGCGCGATGAGATCGGCGATGCCGGCGCCGATTGCCGGATCGTAGAACGTCGTTTCGACGCCGAAACGCGCGAGTATCGAGGTAGCCAAGAGGCGGTTCGGGTGGTAGACGCTGCGTGGAACGAGGATGTGGTCACCCTGCTCGAGCAGCGCGAGATCGATGAGCGAGATCGCCGATTGACCTCCCGGCGTGAGGATCGTGTGACGGCCGCCTTCCAGCGCACAAATCCTTGCCGCGAGCTCGAGCGTGGTCGGTGTCCCATAGAGCCCGTACGTGTAACCGACACGCTCCTGATCCCATCGATCGGTAACCGCTGACGCCGACGAAAAGAGTGTCGTCGAGCCACGATATACCGGCGTCGCCAGCGAGCGATACCCTTCGGGTACGTTGATCTCGGGATGAAGCAGTTGCGTCCGCCAGGATTTATTCATTGCTTCATTTTCATACCGCCGAGGGCGCAAGCCTTTCGCTGCCGTAGTGGGTTGCGATGCAGGTTTATTTCTTGCGGCACGGCATCGCCGTCGATCCCGAAGCGTGGAGCGGAAGCGACTTCGACCGGCCATTGACGCGGGAAGGCTGCGATCGAATGGAGCGTGAGGCAAAGGCAATCGACGAGCTTTCACTCGACTTGGATTGCATCGTCACGAGCCCACTCTTACGCGCGAAGCAGACGGCCTCGATTATCGCAGCGCGTCTCGGCATGCGATCGGTTATCGTCGAGGACCCGCGCCTCGCCGGCGGCTTCAACCTGGAGCGGCTCCGTGCAATTCTTACCGCGCATCCCGGCGTGTCCGCGCTCATGCTCGTCGGACACGAACCCTCGATGAGCGAGACGATCGGCCACGCAATCGGCGCCGCGAGCATCGAGTTGAAAAAAGCCGCTCTTGCCGGGATAGAAATCTCCAGCCCAAGCGCGCCTCGGGGTATGCTGCTCTTTTTGATTCCGCCGAAGGTGCTCGTCGCGCTCGGGAAACGCTAAACCTAAGCGCACTGTGCCACCCACCTTGTCATCCTGAGCGTAGCCTATCTCTGTCATCCTGAGCGTAGCGCCGAAGGCGCGTAGTCGAAGGGCGAAGGGCGGGGCGAACGACCCTGATCGCCGAAGCCTTCGAGTACCCCATTACGAACGAGGAAGCGTGGCAGATGAGCAATTTACGGATTGGCCGTTACGCGTTGAGCCTATGCGGGGCCGCGTCGTTGCTGGCGGGGTGCGGCGCTCGCCCGACCGCCGACATGGTGCCCGGAACCGGCGGGACCTCCGCGCTGCAAAGCGCGGCGCGCGCCACCGGCACGCGCCCGATCCAAAACGTGATCGTCATTCTCCAGGAGAACCGCAGCTTCGATAACCTCTTTGCGGGGTATCCGGGTGCGAATGCACCAACGCAAGGCCTAACGAGCACCGGGAAATACGTTCCGTTGCGGCCGATCCGTTTGCAGCGTACGAAGGTCTGCGTGACTGGTTACTCGGACGAATATTTCAAAACTGCCTACGACGACGGCAAGATGGATGGCTGGAATCTGCTCGACCCCGAGCATCCGCTCTGCCCGTATTCGCGCGTCGTCAAGAGCGAGGTTCGGCAGTATTGGGACCTCGCCGAGCAATACGTCCTCGCCGACAAGATGTTTGCTTCTACCACTTATGGCGACTTCGTCAATCCGCTCTACATTATCGCCGGCACTACCGAAATCTCACGCAACGAGTTCGTGGTAGGCCAACCTGATAACACTCCGTGGGGATGCGACGCGCCGGCCGGGACGACGACGTCACTCTTAAAAAACGGCCGGTTTCAGAACGGGCGAGGACCCTTCCCGTGCTTCTCGCAGTTTCCGACGATCGCCGACCTTTTGGACAGAGCGAACGTCTCGTGGCGCTTCTATTTCGGCGGCACCAAAAGCGAGTTCTTTCCGTTCAATCCGTTCGAGGCGATCGAAAATATTCGCGAGGGGTCGGATTGGGGACGCGACATGAGCGTTCCGGCGACGAACGTTTTGAGGGATCTGGCCGGCGGAAATTTGCCATCGGTATCGTGGGTGCTCTCGCCCCTGCGAGATTCGGATCTCCCCGGTTACGGTGGCGGTCCGAAATGGGTGAACTCGATCGTTGGGGCGGCGCGAAAGAGTTCGTACTGGAAACATCTGGCGATCTTCGTGATCTGGCAAAGTCCGGGAAACGAGAATTTTTACGATAACGTGGCGCCGCCGCAGCTCGATGCGATGGGGCTCGGGTTCCGCGTCCCAATGATCGCGGTCTCTCCTTACGCGAAGCGCAGATATGTCTCACACGTGCCGTACGAGTTCGGCAGCATCCTCAAATTCATCGAGCAAAACTGGAGGCTCGGAAGCCTCGGAGCAACCGATCGGCGGGCAAACGGGCTCAACGACATCTTCACGCAATAGCGCCGCTACAACGCTCGTGACCGAGTGGCGAGGACGAGCAGGCCGACCGCCGCGATCGAACAGGTAACGACGGCGGCCAAACCCGCTTCGGGTCCAAACGAACCTCCGGTAAGGATTCGCGGTCCGGTGAGTTGCGCCGTGATCGCGCTCGTGCGCAGCACGCCGCCCGAGATCTGCGTTCCGTAGACGGGTCCCTCGAAGAAGTTCCACGCGAAGTGCACTCCCACCGGAAACCATAGATTGCGCGTCAAGACGAAGGCGGCGCCGAGCAACACGCCGGCTTCGAGCGCGATCGCCAGCGATGAGATCCAGGTCGCGCCTGGATTTGCCGCGTGCGCCAAGCCGAAGAGCACCGCGGAAATGGCGAGCGCGACCCACATGCCCGCCCACTCTTCTATCAAACGAAAGATCACGCCCCGAAAGAGAAGCTCCTCGAGAAACGCGTGACCCAAGAGAACTGGCACCGCGAGGGCGAGGGCCCAGGTCGCGTGCACCGCGACGATGCGATAGAACCCGCCGGCTGCGAGCTCGAGCACGACGAGTGAGAACAAAACCGCGCCGAGCAATCCGCCGAGCATGAGATCGCGCGGGGCGTGACGCGGATCGAGTCCGATCGCCGACGGCCGCTTTCCCGCCGCGAAGCGTTCGACGGCGATGAAGACCGCCAGCAGGATGACCGGCGGGAACCATGCGATTGCGAGGCTTTGCCAAGTGCCCGCGAAGAGACGAGTCGCCGGCCCGACTGGCAACACCAGAACGGCGAAGATCGCGACGATGAGCAGCAGCCGGACGAGCGGAAACGCCGCAACGCGCTGCGCCATGCTCTGCTTCATCGAGCCGCTTTTGCCGGCTCGGTCGCGCCTATCTCAATTGGCGCCGGAGGGCGCCTTTCCGACGATCGGTGCTTCGCTCACCTCTTCTCCGAAGAGCAGACGATAGCAGACGCCCGCGAACCCGCCGCCGACGAGCGGCGCCAGCCAGAAGAGCCAGAGCTGCGAAAGTTCTTCCGGGCCCGCGAAAAGCGCCGGTCCGGTGCTGCGTGCCGGATTGACCGACGTATTGTCGACCGGAATGCTGATGAGATGGATGAGCGTTAATGCCAGACCGATCGCTAAACCGGCAAAACCCACCGGGGCGCGCTTGTCCGTTGCCCCCAGAATCACCATGAGGAAGGCGAACGTACAGACGATCTCGATGATCAGCGCCGATCCCATGCCATAGTGGCCCGGCGAAAGTGCGTCATAACCATTGCTCGCGAACTGTCCGAGGACAAAATTCGGTTGCCCTTTTGCGATCGCCAAGAGAACCGCCGATGCGGCGATCGCTCCGAGAACCTGCGCGATCACGTATGGCACGACGTCCCGTACGGGAAAACGCCTCGCGAGGCAGAGGCCGAAGGTAACCGCGGGATTGATGTGACAGCCGGAGATCGGCCCGATCGTGTAGGCCATCGTCAGCAGCGTCAGGCCGAACGCGAGCGCAACGCCCGCAAAACCGATCCCGAGTTGCGGAAAAGCAGCGGCGATCACCGCGCTGCCGCAACCACCGAAGACTAACCAAAAGGTGCCGAGGAACTCCGCAGAAACGCGTCTCGAGAGTGGCATGAACCCGTTCCTTTCCGCGAATGCGTCTGTCGCTGCGGCGTACTTGCGCGCCGCGAGGCGGCGCCCCTCCGCTTGCCCTGTTTTTCGTGCTATGCTCCACTCCACCTGAAAGGCGGTGAAGGTGAAAACGCACGTTTACGACACGCACCTGCGCTGGACCGCAGGCGATGGCGAAGGCACGAAGAGCTACCGCGCCTACTCCCGCAATCATTCGATCGGTGCGGCCGGCAGGCCCGAGATCGGTGCGGCCGGCAGGCCCGAGATCGCGGCTTCGAGCGATCCCAGCTTTCGCGGCGACTCGTCGCGCTATAATCCCGAAGAGCTCCTCGTCGCCTCGCTCTCCTCGTGTCACATGCTCTGGTATTTGCATCTCTGTTCGGCCAACGGAATAACCGTCGTCGAATACTGCGACAATGCGTCGGGTTCGATGGAAGAGAACGGCGGCGCCGGCCAATTCGTCAGCGTGGAGCTGCACCCGGTGGTGACGCTCGCGCCCGGCTGCCAACGCGAGAAGGCCCTCGACCTCCATCACGAGGCGCACGCGATGTGCTTCATCGCTCGATCGGTGAACTTTCCGGTGACCGTCGTCCCGGTCTTTGCATGAGCGCGGTGAAAGCCGCGGCGCCGGCTCGCAAACAGCTCGAAGAATTCATCTCCCGCTTTTCGCCCGCAATCGCAAAGCGGGCACGCGCGGCACTGGGAATCATGCGAAAGCGTCTTCCCGGCGCCTTCGAGCTCGTCTACGACAACGCGTACGCGCTCGTGGTCGGCTTCGGGCCGAGCGAACGCCCCTCGGCCGCGCTCTTTTCCATCGTGATCTTTCCACAAAAGGTGAGTCTCTGTTTTCTCTACGGCGTTGACGTGCCCGATCCCGAGGGACTGCTTCAGGGCGGCGGCAAACAGGTGCGGCATATTCGGATCGAAGACGAGAAAACGCTCGCACGGCGCAATGTTCGTGCGCTCATGAAGGCGGCCGTCGAAGCGGCCGGCAATCCGTATGACGGTATCGGACGCGGGGGCACGATCGTGCGCGCCATCTCGGCTAAGCGCCGGCCGCGCCGCCGTGTCTAGAGATCGTTCTCCCCGAATCCTTCGATGCGCCGATAGAGAACGTAGGAATAAGCGATCGGCACGATCGCGACGATTCCAACCACGATCAGTAAGACGGGAGCCCTCGCGCCGCCCACGAGGCTCGCCGCAACCGTCCCGATTCCGCCGAGCACGAAGAGCGTACCGGCGAGCTGATTCGTTCGCGCCCACACCTCGTCGCTCGCCAACGTCCACGGCGTCCGAACGCCGATCCAAAAGTTTCTCTTCAACCTTCCCATGACCGTGCCGAGTACGACGAAGAGCAGGCCGATCGGAATGAGGAAATGCGCGTGCGAGGGTGCCGCTCCGGTCACCTGGGCATGCAAAATTCCAAAGTGGACCGCGAGCATCATCGCGATCACGGCGAGCAAACTGGTATAGAAGGGAGCGGCCGAGGCTTCCAACCGGAATCCGCGCGGCGATATCGCCGGAAGCACCAGCATCAGCAGCCAAACGAACGAAATCATCACGGGCATGAGGCTCACCGCAACGAGGCGCGACGAATAACCATTCGCTTCGCCTGCAAGATTCCAATGCGTTGCGACGCGAAGGGGCAGCAAGGGATACGCCCACCCCGAAACTACAATTGCGCCCACCAGGAGAACGAAGCCAAGCAGCAGCGCGCGGTTGCGGGTCATGGCATCGAAGCCCTCGCGCCGGCGCAGCGCGCGCGTTCGCGCGCGATGTATTCGAGCAAGGTTTTTCCGAATTCGCCAATCACGACCAGCGCCGAGAGGTCAATCGCTGTAAGCGGCATTTGCAAACGCAGTGAGTCCTTGCCGGCCGCCATCCACGGCCCAACGCCGGAAAAGTAAAAGCCGCGGGACTCCATCGCCTCGCAGAGCGCCGGCGTGGCCGGATCTTCTAACGGAAGCGAGGCGTAGATCGCCCCGAGGCGGCACGTCGCACGTAGATCGTCCACTGCCTGTGCAACGAGCTCGGCGGTCTGCGCGCCGATCTCTTCCACTGCGATGGTCGCCACGGAATCGCCTCGCGTGACGCCTGTGTGAAAGAGGCCGCGTCCCTCCGGTGCCACTCCGTCAGCCAGGATAACCGGCAGATCGAGTTGTTCGTAAAGGCTCGTAACGATCGCGCGATGATGCGGCGGCGCGTAGATGGTGCGCCGCTCGCGCGGTCGCAATGGTTTGACGTAGAGCATGCAGCTCTGCCGCTGCGTCGTCGTCGAGAGATCCATGTGACGGGCGATGAAGCTGCGCGGCGCCTCGCCGAGCGTGATTCCGCACGCCTTTGCGCCAAAACTCTCGCTGGCGTGCTGCGTGCGCGGATGATCCGTTACCGGTTCGGAGTAGTATGCGGCAAGGCCGAGCGCGATCGCTACGTGCTCCGCGCGATCGCGCAAGCGGTTGAGCAGATCGCGGCCGCGATGAGCCGGCAGCACGATCGCCCCGGACGCGTCGGCAATTGGTTCATCCCCCTCGCGCGCGAGGGCGTAATGCCCAACCACGTCGCCGCCCGTGGTGACCGCAACGAGCGAAACGTACCGTCCGCTCGCGTTGAGCTCGACGAGGCGTTCGGGCACGTAGACGGCGCAGAGATCGTAAGCGTAACCATAGGTTTGCTAAAAAGCGCGCGCGACGCCGGGCGCATCCCCGGGCTCGAAGCGGCGTATGACGTACTCTTGCGGAGGCGCGAGCGGAACGGCATCCTCTTCCGCCGCCGCCGGCTCGATCTCGGCGCCGGCGATTGCGTGCGGACGGTCGATGCGCAGCCGAAGCTCGCTGCCGGCGCTTCCATGCGAGCGCCAATGGACTTCGTCGACATCGTTGGTGAGCTCGCTCCACTTCGGGTCGCGACGAGCGAACGCGTCGTCCATCGGCAATCCGCGTTCGAAGAGTGAGAGCGTGAAATGAGCCGGCGTGCACGATGCGACGATCCGAATCGGATCCCGCGTCTGAGCGAGTGCGGTCTCCACGATCGCCGCGAAGCCGCGTTCGGCGGCACCGATAAGGCCGCGCTGCTGCTCCTCGGAGAGTTCGCTTCGCTGTGCCGCATCGGCGGCAAACGTACGCACGAGCGAATCGAACTCTCGCTGCGGCGGAATCTTGAGCTCGCTGGTAAAGGTCATTCCCGCGAGGAGTTCGAGGCGCTCGCGCGAGATGCTTGCGCGTATGCTTCCGTTTAGCCTCGAGGGCGTCTGGGCTGCGGCTACGCCGGCAATCCTCCAGCGGCGATGGGTCCCCACGGCGCCGGCTCTTACCGAACACTACTTTCTCGTCATCGCGAAGAACTCCGACGGCACCCTCGACGGGTTCATCCGCAATCCCGAATCGAACTGGGGCGCGTCGATCGGGACGCGAACGCTCGTCGTAACCGGCACCGCGATTGCGTTGCTCGCCTCCGGCGACCGCAATCTCGATGGTCTCGTCAACGCCGACGGAACGGTGACCCTCCACAAAATCAGTGCGAGCGGAAACGATCTCACCTTCCACCGCGCGACCGGTAGCGATCTGAGGTGGTTCTATCCCTTATCGGCGGACCGGTGGAGCTATCGCGAGCCCGAGGAGGCCGGCGATGGCTGGCGCGTCGGAACGCTGCGCGACGAAGGCATGCGCGAGGCGCCGATTGCGACGGTGATGAATTCGATCGCTGCCTTGCGCGCGCCCGAACTGCGCTCGCCGTACATTCAAAGCATGAGCGTCGCACGACACGGCCGCCTGGTGCTCGACCAATACTTCTACGGTTTCTCGGCAGGAGAGCCGCACGACGTCCGTTCTGCGGGCAAGAGCGTCACGACGCTCATGGTCGGACGGGCGATTTCAGATACGAACGCCTTCTCGCCGTCGTCGACCGTGCTCTCGCTGCTGCCGGGCTATCTTCCGGTGAAACACGACGACTCGCGCAAAGCGCAGATAACGGTCGCCGACCTGATGACGATGTCGTCCGGTCTTGCCTGCGACGACAACGACGACGCCTCGCCCGGCAACGAGGATACGATGCAGAACCAGCCTATCGGAACCGACTGGTATCGCTATACCCTCGACCTTCCAATGGCCTACGATCCCGGCACTCGGGCGATCTACTGTACCGCGGGGATCAATCTGCTCGGGGCAGTGGTCGAGACGACAACGGGAATCCCTCTCGACCGCTACTTTCGCGACCGTTTCGCGGTGCCGATGAATTTCGGCACCTATGCGATGTGGCTCATGCCGCCGCCATCGAACGCTGCGTACATGGGCGGGGGCGACTTCATCAGGCCGCGTGACTTCCTGAAATTCGCGCAACTGATCCTCGATGGCGGACGTTGGCGCGACCGGCAGATCGTCGATCGCAACTGGATCGATCTTTCCATTCTGCCGCGCAGCGCCCCCGAAGGCGAAGGCGACCGGTACGGATACGGTTGGCATCTGAGCAGTGTCGAGGTGGACGGACGTTCGTACGACGTCGTCAACGCCGGCGGAAACGGCGGCCAGCTCGCGATCGCCGTTCCCGCCTTGAGCGTAGCGATCATGGTGACGGCCGGAAACTACGGCCAGTATCCCGTCTGGCGCAACTTTCTCCCGCAGATCGTTACCGCGGTCGTTCGCTCCTGCCGCTAGCCGCCAGGACCGCTAGTCGTGCATGACCTGGTGAACGAACGAGATCGCAACCGAACCTTCGCCGACAGCCGATGCGACGCGCTTGAGGCTATCGCTGCGCACGTCGCCGACGGCAAAGACGCGCGGTAGGCTCGTTTCGAATAAGTACGGCGCGCGCAAAAGCGGCCAGTGCGCAGCGCTGAGATCCTCCGGCGAAAGCTCCGGCCCCGTTTTCACAAAGCCCTTTGCGTCGAGCGCGAGGCAACCCTCGAGCCAGCTCGTATTCGGCACGCCGCCGGTCATCACGAAAACGTGGCGGATCTTTCGCTCTTCGGACTCTTCGGTCACGTTACTCTTCCACGTAACCGACTCGAGATGCTCTCCGCCGTGCAGCGCGACGATCTCCGTGTGCGGATGCAGCACGATGTTCGGCGTCTCTTCGATGCGCCGCACGAGATACCGCGACATGCTCGCCGCGAGCCCATCGGCTCGGATGAGGATGTGGACCAGCTTCGATGCTTGCGCCAAGAAGATCGCCGCCTGTCCGGCGGAGTTTGCGCCCCCCACCACCGCGACTTCCTCGCCGTCGCAGAGCTGCTGTTCGACCCGCGTCGCTCCGTAGTAGATTCCGGCACATTCGAACTCTGCAAGGTTAGGAAGCGGCAACCGCCGATATTGAACGCCGGTCGCGATCACAATGCTCCGCGCGGGCACGCTCGCGCCTTCGCTCGTCTCCACGAGATACGGCTCGCGATCGCAGCGGAGCCGCGTGCTCGTCGCTATGAGCATCTGTGCGCCGAATTTCTCGGCTTGCGTGTAGGCACGCGCTGCAAGCTCCTGTCCCGAGACGCCGGTCGGAAAGCCGAGATAGTTTTCGATACGCGAGCTCGAGCCGGCCTGGCCGCCGGGCGAGCTCGTCTCCAGGACCAAGACGTCGAGCCCTTCCGACGCACCGTAGACCGCCGACGCTAAACCTGCCGGGCCGGCGCCGACGATCACGAGATCTCGAATCTGGGTCGGATCGATCGATTCGTTGAAGCCTAAACACTCGGCGATCTCACGGTTCGAAGGATTTCGAAGCGCGGCCTGACCCCGACAGATCACGACGGGGACCTCTCCGGCGACGATGTGAAAGGCGTCGAGGAACGGCTGCGCGCTGGGATCCCGGTCGAGGTCGAGATAGTTGTGCGGATAACCGTTTCGAGTCAAAAACTCTTTGATGCGCAGCGTATCCCGCGAGTGCAGCGATCCCAACAGCACCACGTCGCCGATACGAGCACGCACCAAACCGACGCGGCGCCAGATGAACGCGCGCATGATGATCTCGCCAAGCTCGGCATCGGTCTGCACGAGCGCGAGCAGACTCTTGCGATCGAGCTCGATGACTTCGCCGGCCGCGCTGACGCGCACGCGAAAGAGCGCCGGGCGCCCCACGAGCAGATTTACCTCTCCCGTGAACTGACCGGGACCCGTAACGCTGACGAGCGTTTCTGCGCTGGCTAGAAAGCGTACCGTCTGAAGTTCGCCGGCGCGCACCACGAAAAAGGAGACCGCGGGATCGCCTTGGTCCATCAGCACGTCGCCGGGCGCAATGGCGCGGATACGTCCGTGCGCTTCGATTCGAGACATTTGCGCTGCCGTCAACGTTGGAAAGACGTGCTCGGGCGGACCGGCGAGCGGCACCTGGGTAGAAGTCATCGTAAGAGCGAGCTTTATCGGCCTCTCCCGTCCGTCCTGTGCGGGGGAGCCGCTCCGCGGCGCGAAGCTCCGGCGAAAGGAGATTCATGCAATGGCAAACGACGACGCACCGGGCTTCGAAAAAGATATCCGCGCGATGTTCACGGAGAAGGACGTCGCGCACATGAAGCCGCTCGGCATCGATCTCTCCGACGCCGCCGCCGTACAAGCGCACGCCGACGCGATCTACGGAACCGTCACGGACGGAACGATGCCGCCTCGCAGTTCGGGAGAGGATCGTTGGTCGCCCGAGACGTGCGAACGCTTCAAACGCTGGATGGAAGCGGGCTTTCTGCCCTAAGACGTGACGGCGATCATCGTCGTCTTCATCGCGATCATCGTCCTGGTCACCATTGCGAACCGGATCAATGTTGCCTATCCCATCGTGCTGGTGCTCGGGGGCATGGCCATCGGCTTCATTCCGCACGTACCGACCTTCCCGCTTCCACCCGAGCTGGTGCTCGTCGTCTTCTTGCCGCCGCTGCTCTATTGGGAGAGCCTCACCGCTCCCACGAGCGAGTTCCGTGCCGGCGCCTTCTGGATCTTCCAAATGGCGTTCGGATTGGTGATCGTGACCACGGTCGTCGTAGCGGCGATCGCGCATGCGATCGTGCCCGGCATGGGATGGGGTGTGGCATTCGTTCTCGGTGCCATCGTATCGTCGACCGATGAGGTCGCGTTTGCCGCAATCGCCGATCGTCTCAACGTGCCGCGCCACATTATCGGCACGATCGAAGGCGAGAGTCTCGTCAACGACGCAACCTCGCTAACGCTCTACGCGATCGGCATTGCCGCAGTCGTTGGAGCATCCTTTTCGCTCTTGCACGCGGCCGGCTCGCTGATCCTCACCGTCGCGGAGTCGGTGGCGATCGGCCTCGCCGCGGCGGGCCTGGCGGCGGTAGCGTGGCGAACGCTCAAGGACGAGACGCTGCAGGCGACGATCTCGGTCGTCGTACCCTTCTTGGCATATTTGCCGGCCTACTATCTGGGAGCGTCGGGCGTGTTGGCGACGGTGACGACCGGCGTCGCGGTCAGTCGCTTCTCACCGCTCGTGCTGCAGCCGCGCGCGCGAGAGTTGCTGACCGGCTTCTGGGTCATCGTCGTCTTCTTGCTCAATGCGTTCATCTTCACCGAAGTCGGCATCCGGTTTCATCAAATCGTCTCGGCGCTGCGCGAGTATTCCATCCTTCAACTCACCTGGTGGGGCTTCGCCATCGCGGCAGCGTGCGTCGTCGTACGGCTGCTCTGGACCTTTGCGCAGGGATTCCTACCCGCAACCAACGAGCCGGAGCACGTCAGCGGAAAGGCGGACTGGTCGCACGTTGCGCTCTTGAGCTGGACGGGAATGCGCGGAGGCGTCTCCCTCGCAGCCGCGCTCGCGATCCCGCTCGAGACGGTCTCAGGTCCGTTCCCGTATCGAGATCTCTTGATCTTTCTTACGTTTGTCGTGCTGCTGGTAACCCTGGTAGGGCAAGGCGGAACGTTGCCGTGGCTGATCCGCTGCTTACGCATCGAGGACGACGGCGCCGCCGTTCGAGAGGAACGCCTTGCGCTCATGGCGACTGCGCGCGCCGGACTCGAACGGCTCGATGACCTCAAACGCCAAGGCTCCTATCCGCCGGGCGTCTTGGAGTTGCATCGGAAGCGTCTCGAGGCGCGTCTTGCGGAATTCACGTCGGCCGGCGGGCAGACACGAGCCGCGCAAACCACCGCAATGTTTCGCCGAGCACAGCGCGAGTTGATCGCGGCGCAGCGCGCCAAGTTAATTCGACTGCGACAGAGCGGAAAGATCGACAACACCGTGTTGCGCCGTCTCCAGCGCGCGTTCGATCTCGAGTCGGTGGAGTTACAAGTCTTAGACTCTACCGGCCACGTCGACCTGGATGAATAAAACGATTTCAGCAGCGCGCAGGCAGTGAGGAGCGGCCTGCGGAAGGCGCGTCGATGATGCCGCGTATCGTTGCCGTTCTCTCCCTTCTCGTACTTGCGAGCTGCGCCTCCGGTGGACAAACGACGTTGCCGTACATGCGCAGCGAGAACGCGTTGCGTGCGTTCGAGGCCACCGGCGCCGGAAAAATTACCCACGTTATTTACATCGTGCAGGAGAACCGCAGCTTCGATAATCTCTTCCAAGGTTATCCCGGCGCCGACACCGTTTCGCAAGGGATGAACTCGCAAGGGCAAACCATTACACTGCAGCCGTCGTCGCTCAAGACGGTTTACATTATCGATCACTCGGCCTACGCAATGTTCGCCGCGTGCAACGGCACCGGCAGCCTGCCGGGGACCGATTGTCAAATGAACGGCTTCAACAAGGAGAACACCTACGGCGGGCCCTCGAACCCGCAGTACGTCTACGTGCCGCACAGCGAGTCGAAACCCTATTTCGACATGGCGCACGAGTGGGTCGTCGGGGATCGAATGTTCCAGTCGCAGCTCGACGAGAGCTTCGTCGCCCATCAGTACGTGATCGCCGCACAAGCGAAGTCGAGCGTCGACCTGCCCGACTCGTATTGGGGGTGCAAGGGAGGACCGCCCGACACGGTCGACATCATCTCGCAGAATCGAACCTACGGCGGCCGCCAACAGGCCTGTTTTGACTACTCGACGCTCGGCGACGAACTCGACGCGGCGAAACTCTCGTGGCGCTTCTACGCCGTGCGATACGGCAACGACGCGGGCGGCAATGGTGGAACGTGGTCTGCGTATCAAGCGGTCAAGCATATCTTCTACGGTCACGATTGGAAGAAAGACGTCATCTCGCCGAACTGGCGCTTTATCAGCGACGTGCGCCACGGCACTCTTGCTAACTTTACGTGGATCACGCCCGAATGCGCCGAATCCGACCACCTCGAGTGCGGCGGAGGTTACGGTCCGTCGTGGGTCTCGGCGATCGTCGATACGGTCGGGGCGAGCAAGTTCTGGAACTCGACGGCGATCTTCGTCCAATGGGATGACTGGGGCGGCTTCTACGACCACGTCGCGCCGCCGTTTCAGGACTACGACGGCAATGGTTTCCGCATTCCGCTTCTGGTCATCTCGCCCTACGCGAAGAAAAACTACGTTTCGCACGTGCAGTACGAAACCGCGAGCGTCTTGCGCTTTGCCGAGGATCTCTACGGGCTCAAACAGCTTGCCGCAGCAGACGCGCGCGCGATATCGCCCGCCGCCGACTGTTTTGACTTTTCGAAGAAGCCCCGCCCGTTCGTGAAGATCGATGCGCCGTATCCCGCAAAGTTCTTCATTCACCACCGCTTCGGCAATAGCTACTTCGCCCCCGACTACGAGTGAGCGCGGTTCGCCTGGGCAACGTCACAGCGGCTCCGGGCGAGGCGCTTCAAACGTATGCGGGCCTGGTCGCTTCTCGCGATGGTGTTGCTGGTTCCGGTTCCGGCCGCGGCGAGTTGTTCCGCCGGCGGCGTGCCCTCCTATCGAGACATCACCTACGTGAACGTTCGGCTCTCCTCACTCGTCGGAATTCTCCATCCGGTCTTTGCGTACGAAGGTAAAATCGCTTTCCCCCACGGCTCGCGCCCGGCATTTGCCGAGGACGCCGTGACCGCGATTCGCTGCGGCGTAACGACGACGCTGGGAACCGCTTCGGCGGGGGGAACGTCCAATCTCGAGGACGCGCAGGGCAAGGCATTCCTCCGGCTTGAGGACGAGTTGCGCAAGGCGATCTTCGCCGAAAAATGGATCGCGCCGACGCCCGCTCCGACCTAAGGTCTCAAAAACCGCGCAGGAGAAAGCCGCCGAGCGAAACAAGCGCTGCGGCGATGACCGACCATCTCGAGGTTGAGCCGCACCGGCTGCAAGAGAGCATCGCGGAAGCACACGAAGAGCTCGCCGAGCGCACCGGCGAGCGCATTCCGGCGTGGCTCAAGTACGTCGGATTGAGCGCCGCGATTTTTGCCGTCATCGCTGCCGTTGCGGCGCTCCGCTCGGGCGCGCTCATCAATGAGGCAACCATCGATCAGATCAAAGCCTCCGATACGTGGACTGAGTATCAGGCGTCGCGCGAAAAGGAGCACCTGTATACGATCGCGCTCGACGAGATGGTCGATCGCGGATCGAAGAATACGGCGCGCATGCGCGCGTACCGCAGCCAAATCGCTAAGGAGGTCGGCAAAGAGCGGCCGCTCGCGGCGCTGGCGCGCACGCGAGAGGAAGAATCAGCGGCCGAGATTCGGCGCCATCACGCGTTCGAGTACTCCGTTGCCCTTCTGCAAGTCGGGATCGCGCTTGGTGCGGTCGCCGCGCTCGCGCGCTTCAAGCCGGCCTGGTATGTAAGCCTCGCGGCGGGAATCATCGGAATCGCGATATTCTCGTGGGGCTTCGCGCTCTAAAACGGAGCCCGTCTCGAACGTCCTTCTCCGGCATCCGCCCTTTCTGCGCTATCTGGGCGCGCGGTTTTTCTCCGAATTTTCGTACCAAGTAGCTGCCGTCGTGATCGGCTGGCACATTTACGCGCTCACCCACAGCGCGCTCGCTCTTGGCGTGGCAGGCCTGGTGCAGTTTCTTCCGACCGCGCTGCTCGTCTTCGTCACCGGACCGGCCGCCGACCGGTTCAGTCGCCGGCGCGTGATGCAGGCGTGTCAAATCGCGCAGGGCGCGGTCGCTGCCTTCCTCACGTGGAGAAGCGTCGACCAACATTTGACCGTGCCGGTGCTCTATGCAGCGATTGCGCTGCTGGGTGTTGCGGATGCATTCGAAAGCCCGGCAACGGCGGCACTCCTCTCGGCCGTTACCGAACGCAGCAGCTTGCAACGCGGCGCTGCACTTGCGTCGGGTGGGTTGCAGATCGCGACGATCGCCGGTCCTGCGTTGGGCGGACTGCTCTACGCCGCCTCGCCGACCTTCCCATACGGCTTGATGTTCGCCTTTTGGGCGATTGCCGCGATCTTGAGCGGATCGATTCCGGCGATCAAGAATCTCGCCGCGCCGGCCGGCGAATCGCGCACGTTTCGCGAATTCTGGGCGGGCGTTGCATTCGTCCGCACTCAGCCGGCGATTCTGGGCGCGATTTCCCTCGATCTCTTTGCGGTGCTTTTCGGCGGCGCGACCGCGCTGCTGCCCATCTACGCACGCGACATTCTGCGCGTCGGTCCGCTCGGATTGGGGATCCTGCGCGCGGCACCCGCCGTCGGCGCGTTGCTCGTGACCGCCGTATTGGCGCGGCGATCGATCTCGCGGCGCGTAGGGCCGAGAATGTTTGGCGCGGTGATCGTCTTCGGCCTCGCCACCATCGTCTTTGCAATTTCGCGCTCGTTCTGGCTCTCGCTGGTGGCACTCGCCGTCTTAGGCGCCGCCGATTCGATCAGCGTCATCATTCGCACGGCGCTGGTTCAGCTGCGAACCCCCGACTCAATGCGCGGACGTGTCGGCGCCGTCAACTTCCTCTTTATCAACGCGTCGAATCAGCTCGGATCATTTGAGAGCGGAACGGTCGCGGCATTTCTCGGCGCCGTTCCATCGGCGCTGCTCGGCGGAATCGCCAGCGTTGCGATCGCGCTGCTATGGATGTTGCTCTTTCCGTCGCTGCGCGCGGCAGAGCGACTCGAATAAGCCTTCGCGGTACTCGCGGCCGCGCTATGGCGATAAGCGAGGCGGGGAGGCGGATGCTTTCCTTCTCGCGGAAGAATTTTGGGATTTGTTCCGAAAAGTTGCAGAGTACATGAAAGCAACTGCCTTAGTTGCGGCGCTCGTTCTGCTATCGGCGTGCCATGGAAATGGCACGTTCGGCTCGGGATCGGGCCTGCCGACGCTCGCTCGCTCGAAGGACCTGATCGATATCGGGCGGCTCGCCAAGCCGATCAATAAGATCGACCACATCGTCATCATCATTCAGGAGAACCGCAGCTTCAATAATCTTTTCATGGGCTATCCCGGGGCGAAGACGGCGACCTACGGCTACGACTCCAAGAATCAAAAAGTGGTGCTCAAGCCGATGTCCCTTTCGTTGACCTGGGATATTCAACATAATCAGCAAGGGTATTTACTCGCGTGCAACGGCAAGGGCAAGATCCCAGGCACCGATTGCCGGATGAACGGCTTCGATAAGGAGACTTGGGGATGCAACCAGCCCGGCGCTGCAAAGTGCCCGATAAAATATCCGCCCTATAGCTACGTGCCGCAAGGTCAGATCGCGCCCTACTGGTCGATGGCGAAACAGTACGTGCTTGGCGACGAGATGTATCCCTCGAACTTCGACGACAGCAGCTACGTCTCGCACGAGTACATCATCGCCGGGCAGGCGGCGGCGGCGACGAACTATCCGTTACTAGGCAACTGGGGCTGCCCCGGAGGTCCGGACGACACCGTGCCCAGAGTTGGAGAGAGTCCTCCCCGTGGTACGCCGTCGCCGAAGCCAATGGTCGTCTGCTTCGACTACAACACGATCGGCGACGAGCTCGACGCGAAGGGATTATCTTGGTCGTTTTATGCCGGCGCGTTGGGCGAGAAGGGGCCCGGCGGAAAGGAGTGCGGCGCCGGGGCGCGAGGCGACACGAAGAAGTATGAAGAGACCGGAATCTGGAGCACCTATCAATCGATCAGGGACATTTGTTACGGGCCCGATTGGGATAACGACGTCTTCAGCGGGCCGCCGCGGTTCTTGCAAGATATCGGGAAAGGCATGCTGCGCGACGTTACCTGGATCACGCCATACTGCAAGGATTCCGACCACCCGACGTGCGCGCCCGACGGTGGTCCGTCGTGGGTCGCTTCCGTCGTCAACGCAATCGGCGAGTCCACGTTCTGGAACTCAACGGCGATCTTTCTCTTTTGGGATGACAGCGGCGGCTTCTTCGACCCCGAGCCGCCCGCGTACGTCGACTACGACGGTCTCGGAATCCGCGTTCCGCTGATCGTCATCTCACCGTACGCGCGAAAGGGCTTCGTTTCACACGAACATTACGAGCACGGCAGCATCCTGAAATTCGTCGAGGAGCGCTTCGGACTCGATCCGTTGACCCCCAGCGGCGGAAGCGACCGGCGTGCCAAGTCGCTGGATAGCGTCTTCGACTTCACAAAGCCGCCGCGAACGTTCGTGCCGATCAAGTCGAAGCTCGGCATCGATTATTTCCTACACGAGCCCGTCGATTACCGGCCGGCCGACTCGGGCTAGCAGCGCATGCTCCGCGCGACGATCGCGACGATCGTACCGTTATTCCTCGCTCTCTCCCCGCCGCTGCCGGCCTCTTTTGCCGCCCCGAAGGGCTGGGTGTCGAAAGCCCCGCCGGCGAACTCACCGGTCGATTTTATCTGGCTGGCGCCGCGCTTTGGGGTCGACGGAGATGGTGAGAACCTGACGGTTATGAGTCATCCGGCGGTGGCCGGTGCGACGCTCGATGCGGAGGTCCGTCGTACGATCGCCGAGCTATCGGCGGACCGCAGGATCGTCGACTCGCGTTCCGCACCAACGTGCCATGGCTTGCAAGCCGGTTGGATGTTCGATGCGCGCGTTTCGCTGCCGAACGGTAAAGCGGTCTCTCAAATTTACCATGTGACGATCGTTGACGGACGAGCCTACGCGTTCATCTTCACGCATGCCGCCGGCGCCCGCGTCGATCAGGCGATCGCCGACTCGATGCAGTCCATTTGCCCCGGCAAAAAATCTGCTTCGTAGCCAGAGTCGACGAACGGCAGTGGATTGGTGGAGCTGTCGGGGTACTGCCCCCCGAGTCCAAGACGCCTAACGGGCGCGTTCTCCAGGCTCAGCTTCGGCTTTGTCTTGATCGAACGTACGCCCCAAAGCGCGGCTTACCGTTCGCTGCAGATCCTTGTTCTCGCACGTGCGTCGAATCGGGTGCCCGTGCCAGCCCGAGTTTGTGACCGGAGTGCAGAGTGGTTCGGGCCGACTCTCTGCGTCCGGTGACTAGCCTAGATTAGGCAGCCAGTGCGTATTCGTGATTGGCAGATATTGCCGTTTGCGATCGTTTTAGGAGGGCTCGCAACTCCGCCTGCTGACGCCGATTACAACGTTCCTGTCGAACCTATTTCAGCCCCATGTCCTTCGCCCAAAAAGGGCGACAACCAGTATAACACGCGCAGGCAAGTGGGAGGTTTCGGCGCCGGCACGAGGCCGGCGCCGTACGCTTCCGGGATTACGCTCTGCTGGCTTCGCCTTGGCTGGATAAGAGAATGAGCGTCGAGACGATCGTCATGATGATCGCACCATAAAGATCGGCAAGCCACGGATTTACGCCGCTGCTGGGGTCGTAGAAGTTGATGAAGCGGACGGTGATCACAAAGAGCAGGTAGTTGATCACAAACGAGAACAATCCGTGTGTGATCCACGTGAGCGGCAGCGAGATGAGTCGGAGGATGGGGCCGAGGACCATGTTGACGAGGCCAAAGACGATAGCCGCGCCGATTGCGCTCCAAATTCCGACCGTATGATAGAAGCCGGGGACGTACTTTGCGATCAAGTAGAAGACGATGGCATTGATGAGGAACCTGAGTAACCAGTTCAAGATCGATACCCTCCTTCCAGTTCCTGTTTAATCTTTGCGGCCAATGCGGGCGTCATCCCTTTGACGGCCGCAATTTCATCGAGGCCGGCACGTCGAATGCCCGCCGGCGAGCCGAACGCCGTGAGGAGCCGCTTCTTGCGAACCGGGCCGACGCCGGCGAGTGCGTCGAGCGCCGAACGCGTCATCGATTTTGCGCGTCGCTGGCGATGGTAGGTGACCGCGAAACGATGCGCCTCGTCGCGAATTCGCTGAATCAGATGCATCGCCGGCGAGTTCGAGGGCAGAACGATGGGATCGGACTGATTGGGAAGGTAGAGCCATTCGTGCTCCTTCGCCAATCCCGCTACCACCAGGCCGGTCATGTCGAGCTCCTCGAGCACCTCGACCACCGCGCTGAGCTGGCCCTTACCGCCATCGATCAGCAGCAGATCGGGCTTTTTGTTGAATTTCTCTTTCTTGGCGAGCTCGCGTTCCATCGGCGTCTCCGTGCGGTCGGTCTCCCGGCGTAAGTACCGCAGACGCCGTCGGAGCGTCTCCTGCATCATTGCAAAGTCGTTCGGTCCGCGATCGTACTGGATCTTGAACTTGCGATACTCGCTCTTGCGGGCCCGCCCTTCGACAAAGACGACCATCGATGCGACCGGGTTCGTCCCCTGAATGTTCGAGACGTCGTAGCATTCAATGCGATGCGGCGGTTCGGGCAACTCGAGCGCGTCGGCCAGGTCGGTCAACGAGCGCGCCTGCGCCGTCTCTTGCACTTCCTGATGCGCGAGGAAGGCCTTGAGATTCTGCTCGGCATTCTTCTGCACGAGCCGTAGGTACTCGACGCGCGCCCCCCGCTGCGGCTGAAGAATGCGCACCCGCTGCCCTTTCACGCCCGAGAGCCACGTCTCGATCGTCGCCCGTTCCTCGGGCAGCGCCGAGACGAGCAGTTCCTTCGGCACGGCGGCCGCGCTCGCGGTCTTCGCGCGCCGCTTCTCCGGAACCGGTGCCTGATTGTCGCGCGCAATGCGCGCCGCCGAAAACGCTTGCTGGTCGGGTGTGCCGGCCGTGCGCGCAGTATAGAACTGTTTGAGGAACTCCGCCGTCAGGAGCGCATCGCTCTGCTCGTAGACACCCTCGAGGATAAAGTGTTCCTGACCGATCAGCTTTCCACCGCGCACCAGAAAGACTTGCATGCAAGCTTGTCCTTTCGCCCGCGCGATCGCGACCAGATCCATGTCGAGCCGAGATTTCCAGACGACCTTCTGTTCTTCGGTGACGCGCCGCACCGCGACGATCCGGTCCCGCAGACGCGCGGCCGCCTCGAAATTCAAATGCTCGGCGGCCTCGCTCATCTCGTGCTGCAGGCGCGTGAGCAGCGACTCCTGTTTTCCTTCGAGGAAGAGCACCACCTCATCGATCGTCCGGTCGTACTCTACTTCCGTCTGATATCCGACGCACGGCGCGAGGCAGCGCTTGATGTGATACTGCAAGCATGGCCGCTTGCGCCGCCCGTCGATCGGCTCGCGGCAGGTCCGTAAAGGAAAGACGAGACGGACGAGGTCGATCAGCTCGCGCAATCCGTGGGCATTGGTATACGGACCAAAATAGCGGGCGCCGTCGTTGCGCACGAACCGCGTGAAGACGACGCGCGAAAACGGCTCGTTCGTCACCTTGAGATAAGGGTAGCGCTTGTCATCGCGCAGCCGGACGTTGAAGGGCGGCTGATGGCGCTTGATCAAGTTGGCTTCGAGGATCAGCGCTTCGACCTCGTTCGTCACCACGATCGTTCGAACGTCGGCAACCTTCTCGACCATCGCGACCGTGCGGGGATGGTGCACCGCGCCCTCTTGGAAATACGAGCGCACGCGACTGCGCAGCGAGATCGCCTTCCCAATGTAGAGAATCTCGCCATCGCGTCCGACCATCAGGTAGACGCCCGGCGCGTCGGGAATCTGCGCGAGTGCCGGGAGCGTGGTCACCGGGCTCGAGCCGGCCGGCCCCGCACGCGCATCACGATGATGGTCGCGACTACGGCGACGAGGGCAACGGCCAGAACAATATATCCTCCGCGGTGGAGCAAGGGGATGATCGCCGAAAGATGGCCGCCGAACGCACTTCCGAGCAGAATCAAAAACGTACAGAAGATCAGGGAGCCAAGGAAGGTCCACGAGTAAAAGAGCAGCAGGTTCATCTCCGCGATGCCGGCGGGGATCGCCGAAATGCCACGGATGAACGGCAAAAAGCGGCAGACGAAGATCGCGAACGTTCCCCAGCGCTCGAAGAAGCCGTGCATGCGCACGAGCCGAGCGTGCGTGAAGTGAACGTACTTGCCGTACCGTTCGATGAGCGGAACGCCGCCGTAGCGCCCAATCGCGTACCCGACCGTGCCGCCGCCGAGCTCGCCTGCCAACGCAACGGCGACGGTCAGCCAGAGCGTGCCCAGGTGACCGTTTGCCGTGAGCGCCCCGGCGACGGGCAGCACAATCTCGCTCCCGATCGGCACGCCGAAGTTACCCAACGCCAGCGCGATGAAGAGCCCGAAATACCCATAATGATCGATCAGCCCGATGACGGCTTGCTGGAGGTGCTCCACGAAGGACGTTACTCGACGGGTGAGGCCGTGTTTCGAGCGGAAGCGCGCCTCAGAATCTCCGCCGCCGAGCTGCAGCCTTCGGCTCGAAGCGCCTCGAAAAGATCGAACGGCCCGACCTCCCGCTCGCCCGCGCGTTCCTCGGCCAGCGTAACGATGCGGCGCAATCGCGGCGTAATCAGAATGCCTTCCCAGAGCCGGTCGTCACCGGTGCCGAGCGCTCGGCGAACTTGCGCGTGTACGTCGGGTACGTCGATGCCGGCCTCGTCGAGGGCGCGCAATGTCGACGGATCCCGCTCTTCGAGGAGGGCCGCAAGCAAGTGTTCCGCACCAACGTAATAGTGGCTATGGTTGCGGCACTCTTGCTCGGCAATCCGGAGCACGCGCCGCGCGGCCGAGTTAAATTTCGAGAACAAGTCAATTCCGAGGAAGGGGGAAATCGGGGCGACACGATTTGAACGTGCGACCTCTTCGTCCCGAACGAAGCGCTCTACCAAGCTGAGCCACGCCCCGACGAACCTCGTAGCTTGCACAGCCCCGCGCCGCCCTCCTTGTGCCGATGTGCAGGCCCCCCACGCCCAGGGTAAAACTGAGATTCTTCTGAACCCCGTTTGCTATTCATGAGATATGTGATCGTCGGGTGCGGACGCGTCGGATCCGCACTCGCGAAACTCCTCGACTCCGACGGACACGAAGTCATCGTTGTCGACGAAAATGCTTCCGCATTCAAGCGGCTCGGTTCGAAATTCAAGGGGCACGAAGTCGTCGGGACGGGAATTGACTACGACGTCCTCAAGCGAGCCGGTACGGCCGGCGCCGACGGATTCGTCGCGGTCACCAACGGCGACAATCGCAACATCATGGCCGCCCTGATCGCCCAACGCATGTTCAAGATCAATCGCATCGTCGCGCGCATCTACGATCCGCCACGCGGGCAGATGTACAAAGAGCTCGGCGTCCAGACGGTCTGTCCCACTACCGTCGGCGCGAAGATGATTCGCGATGTGCTGATCGAAGCGCCCTGGGACGCGCAGAACTTCGATCTCGGAAAGCTGACCTCGCTCTGCGCGGTCGTCGGCCCCGCCGATGCCGGCAAACGCGTCGGCGAGATCGATGAAGCCGGCCGAGTTCGCATCGCCGCGGTGCGCCGCGGCCCCGACGTTATGGTGGCGTCGATCGATCTCGTGCTCGAAGAACGCGACGAGCTCAGCGCCGTCGTCGCGCCGAACGCAATCAGCGACTTTGCGCAGCGATTTCCACACGTGACGCCGCACGCGAAGGTCATCGCGTAGCCGTGTTCATTCTCATCGTCGGCGGCGGCAAGGTCGGCACCTACCTGACGCGCGCGCTCCTCAACCAGAGTCACGAGGTCGTCGTCATCGAAAAAGACGGCCGCAAAGCAAAGATGCTCGAACGGCTCATCGACCGCCAAGTCACCGTCGTAGGCGACGGGTGCGACCCATACGTCCTCGATGCGGCCGGGGTGAACCGCGCCGACGTCGTCGTCGCCGATACCGGTGACGACGAGGATAATCTGGTCGTCGTGCTCCTTGCGAAGCGTAAATCGAAAGCCCGCTGCATCGCGCGGGTGAATAATCCCGCGAACAAGCTCATCTTCAACTCGCTCGATGCCGAGGATCCGGTTATCGTCATCTCCTCGACCGAACTTATCCTCGACGTGCTCAACGAACACGTCAATGCGTCGAAGTATCGGTCGATGCTCGAGACGATGCACCTCTTCGGCAAAGGCGACATGCAGCTGGTCAAAGTCGCCATTCCCGATCGCTCGCCCGTCGACGGCAAGCGTCTCGCTGAGATCGACTTTCCGCACAACTCGGTCGTCGTCGCCGTCGATCGCCCGGAACACGACCTCGAGATTCCGACCGGCGACACGACGCTGCATGCCGGCGATTCTATGATCGTGATCGTCAAGAACGGCGCCGGCGAACGAATTCGCGCGATCCTCGGAGCCTAAATATATCCCTTTCTCAATGCCACGACCGCGGCTTGCGTGCGGTCGGAAGCCGAGAGTTTCTCCAGGATATCGCGGATATGTCCCTTGACCGTTCCTAGACCGATGTGCAGCGCTTCGGCGATCTCGGCATTCGAGCGGCCGTTGGAGATCGAGCCGAGTATTTGAGTCTCGCGCGCGCTGAGCGGCGAGTACGCCGGCGTGCTGGGTCGATCGCTCGCGAAACGCGCGAGGACGACGTGCGCGATGCGCGGATCGAAGTAGGCGCCTCCCTCGCCGGCAATTCCGACCGCATCGACGATGCGCTCGGGCTCGGAGCTCTTGAGGCAGTAGGCATCGGCGCCCGCCGCGAGCGCCGCAAGCACTTCTTCTTCGAGGTCGATCATCGTCACGATCACGACGCGCGTCGACGGCAACTCGGCCCGCACGCGCTTCGTCAACTCGATACCGTCGAGCGCCGGGATGCCGATATCGATGACGGCGACGTCGGGACGCTCGCGGGCGATCGCCTCCCACCCATTGAGACCGTCGGCGGCTTCGGCCACAACGTCAAAGGCGGGTTGGAGCGCGGTCCGAAGACCGGCCCGCGTTAGCGCGTGATCCTCGACGAGCACGACACGCGTCCGTTTGGCGCTTTCCACGTTAGGTCGCCATCGGGAGCGTCAGCGTGAAGATGCTTCCCCGCGGCGTGCGCGGTGTGTACGTTATCGTTCCACCATGTTTTTCGGCGATCCGCCGGACGATATAGAGTCCGAGCCCCGTCCCCGATCCCGGGCGCACTCCCCCGAAGCGCTGAAAGAGCCCTGCCCGGCGCACGTCGGGCACGCCGTATCCGTCGTCTTCGACGGCGATCGCGACCGAGTCGTTCGCGGCAATACTCCGAACCGTGACCTGGCCGCCCCCAGGGGTGGCATCGAGCGCGTTTGCGAGCAGGTTGGCAACCGCGCGCCGCAGCTCGTGCGCATCGCCCTCGACGGGAAGCGCGTATCGCGGAAGCTCTTCGTGCAAGGCGACTCCTTTGATCTCGGCGACGGGGCGAAGCTCGGCGACGACGTGCTCGACGAGTTCCTTACCGTCGATTCGCTCGCGCATCGTCGAATCTTCGCCGGCTTCGTATCGCGCGACCAAGAGCAACGTCTCGACGATGCGCCGCTGGTCGTCATTCGCTCCAAGCGAAGAATGTAGGATGCTGCGATATGCATCCGGGAGCTCGCCGTATGCGCCCGAGAGCGCTTGATTCATCGTGACGTGCGCGGCCGCAAGCGGCGTGCGAAGATCGTGCGCTAGCGCGTAGACGATGTCGCGTATCACATCGTTGCGCTCGGCGAGCTCGTCTTTCTGCCGCGCGATCTCTTCGTTCCGCTCCCCGAGTTGCGTGAAGAGATGCGCTTGTTCGAGCGCGATCGCGGCCTGTTCGGCGAAGGTACGCAGCGTCGTCACGGCATCGCGTACGAATGGTGCTCCTTCGGCGACCGAAGCGACCAGTACGTAGTCGACCCTGCCGCCCGTCGCGATCGGCGTCACCAGCGCTTCGGTCGAACCGAGTTCCTCGAGCGTGAGCCGCCCGAGCGGATCGTTGGCCGTAACCGCAAAGACGTCATCTCCTTCCGTCGCTCGCGCGGCGAGTGAGGCCATCTCGCTCGAGAGTGCGTGGCGTTCCACTGTAACGTCGCCCGCTCCAACCGAATATGCGAGCACGAGCGGCAGGCCGAACGGCCCTTCCCGTTCGATCAGCGTCGTTTTCGATGCGCCGAGCAGCTCGACCGATTCACGAGCAATCGCGCGAAGCACGAGCTCGACGTTGAGCGTCCCTCGCACCCGCTGCGTCGCCTCGCGCAGGGCCTTTTCGACGTCGATCTGTCGCATGCGGCCGGCAGAGGCCCCCGCCTCACGCGCATACTCTTGCGTCTTGATGCTCAAGAAACCGACCAACACGAATGAAGCGGCTAAAAGCACGCGGTCGCCGATCGCGATGCCGTCCCAGCGATACCCTGCCTCGACGCCGTTGAGGTATGCCGCGGCGACGTTGGCGATCTCCGCCGCGATGACGAGATTCGCCGTTAGCCGCCGCTGCAGTGCAAGGCTGCTCAGCGCAATAGGGCCGTTAAAGAGGATCGCTGCGATAAAAGGCTGCGGCGTGAAGAGATCGACGAGCCAAGCGGCGACGAGCAGGCCGTAACAGAGCCAGGCCACGTGAACGGCGTTCGGCCCCACCGGCGGGGGCGCCTTGGCAAAGGCGGAGAAGGCTCGGGCCGATGGATCGCACCGCACGGGCCGAAGAACTCTTGCGCGAACTCGGCCGGCGCGCGCGTCTCGTCGTCTACGTTGCGAGCGCGCCAGGTTCTGGAAAAACGCGACGTCTGTTAGAAGACGCTCGGCGCCTCGCAGCCGACGGCAAGCGCGTGGCGATCGGCTGGGTTGAGACGAAGGGACGCCCCGATCTCGAACGCCTCGCAGCCGGTTTGCCACGCATCCCGCCTCGGCCCGTGCAGATCGGCGAACGCGAATTCGAGGATTTCGATTACGACGCAACGCTGCGCGAGCAACCCGATGTCGTCGTGCTCGACGAGCTTGCTCACGACAATCTCGGCGACGCCCCGCACGCGAAACGCTGGCAAGACGCACTCGCGCTCAAAGAGCACGGCATCGGCGTGATCGGCGCTTTCAACATCCAGCACCTCGAGACGGTCGCGCCGACGGCCGAGGCGCTCATCGGCTATCCGGTCCGCGAAATCGTTCCGCTCTCCTTCCTGCAGGCCGCCGACGAAGTCGTTGCGCTTGACGTTTCGCCGCGCATTCTGCAGAGTCGCGTCCGCGCAGGCAAGATCGTCAACGACCAGGATATCGAGCGCGCTCTCAACGGCGTTTTCAAGGAGCAGACGCTGCACATGCTGCGCGAACTTTTGCTCCGAACGGTCGACAATCTCACGCTTCCCGTCGTGCGCGACGGCCGTACGTCGATGGCGGCCGCATTCGTCTACCCGAACCTCGATCCGGCTCACTACCTGAAGCGAATTGCCGCGGTCGCACAGGCGCTCGATCTCGGCCTCGAAGTCGTCCCCGTCCGCGGCGTCGACCGCAATGGGCTCGAACGCACGGCCCGTGAATTAGGGGTGGAGATGCTGCAACCGAGTGTCGACTCGGCGAATACGCCCGGCGACGCGCTGCGGGCCTCACTCGTAGCACTTCCGAACGGCCGTGCCGCAGCCAAACTTGCGAACGAGCCGCTCCCGTACGACCTCTTCATCGTCGCAGCGACGCAGACATACCTCGGGCGAAATCCGGTTCGCTCACCGTACTCGCAGACCGCCGGCGACAGGCTGCGCGTCGGTTACGGAAAGCTGACGGTCTATCTGGGTGCAGCCGCCGGAGCCGGAAAGACGTACGCGATGCTCGATCGCGCCCACCAGCTCGTCGCCGAGGGCGTCGACGTCGTTGCGGGCTTCGTCGAAACCCACGGCCGCAAGGAGACGGCCGCGCTGCTCGACGGGTTGGAGATAACTCCATCGAGAGAGATCGCGGCGAATGGCATCACCTATCGTGAATTCGATCGCGAGGCGCTCATTGCGCGCCGTCCCCAGGTTGCGCTAATCGACGAACTCGCGCACACGAACGCGCCGGGCTCGATAGCGCCGAAGCGTTTCCACGACGTCCTTGCGGTGCTCCGCGGCGGCATCGACGTCATCACAACGCTGAACATTCAGCATCTCGAAGGTTTGGGCGATACGGTCTTTCGCCTGACCGGAACCGTCGTGCGTGAGACGCTGCCCGATGGGATCCTCACGCTCGCCGACGAGGTGATTCTCATCGACGTCACGCCGGAGATGCTGCGCCAGCGTCTGCGCGACGGCAAGATCTATCCGGCCGAGCGAATCGAGGCGGCGCTCGCGAACTTCTTCCGCACCGAAAATCTCTTCGCGCTGCGCGAACTCGCCTTGCGCGAAGCGCTGCGCGCTCGCCACCGCGAGCGCGTCGCTTCCCCATTCGAGCGGCTACTGCTCGTCGTACGATCTCGCCGAACCGATTTGGCGACGATCAAGCGCGCAAGCCGCGTCGCCGCACGACTCGCCGTCGAGTTTGCAATCGCGCACGTTGCAAAAGCCGGCGCGTCTCCCGATACGCAGATCGTCGAAGCGATGCGCGCCGAGGCGCGCAAGACCAATGCCGAATGGATCGACGAAGTCGCCGACGACGTTCCCAAGCGGCTTCTCGAGATCGCGCGTTTGCGTCCCGAGACGACAATCGCCCTCGCCGGCGCGCGCCGCGCTCGACGGTGGTATGCGCGTCCGTCGTTTGCGCGCCGGCTCCTCGATGCCGGTGCACGCGAACTGCTGCTCTTGATGCCGGTGATCGATGCAGAGGGCACGCCCCCACCCGAAGAATAGATCCTTCGCGCAGGCGTTCGACGTCGTAACGCCGTGCTTGGCTGCTCCGCTGGGATTGCCGCGCGGCGATACCGAACGTTTGTAGCCGCTCATGATTTCCAATTCATCCCGGAGCCGAACGCTGTTGGGCGCAACCGTAGCCCTCTGCGCGTTCTCTGCATGCCGAGGTGGAAATGGTTTCGTTTCGTCGCCCGTTCCGGCCGTCGGAGATTCGGCTGACGCGCTCGACGCGATTGCGCCGCTCGTTTCGAAGGGCAAAATCAAGCACGTCATCATCATCGTTCAAGAGAACCGCAGCTTCAATAATCTCTTTTACGGCTATCCCGGCGCGATGACACAGTCGTATGGCTATACTACGAAGGGTAAGAAAATCGCTCTGCAATCCGTCAGCATAGCGACGAAGTGGGATCTCGAGCACAATCCGAACGGATTTCTCGCCGCCTGCAACGGAACCGGTAAGATTCCCGGCACGGATTGCCGGATGAACGGCTTCGATAAAGAGTACTGGAAGTGCGGCCCCGGTACGACGGGCGGCCCGTGCCCGATCAAGCTTCCGCCCTACGCGTACGTGCCGCAATCCCAAGTGCAGCCCTACTTCGATATGGCCAAACAGTACGTCTTGGCCGATCAGATGTACGCGTCGAACTTCGATTCCGAAAGCTTTATATCGTACCAATACATCATTGCCGCAGTGAATCCGAAGAAGTCCGTCGGTTCGCCGTACGCGCAATGGGGTTGTCCCGGCGGCGGGGCCGATCAGATCAAAATCCTTGGACCGAACCGTACTCTGAACGGTGGAACCGAACGGCCGTGCTGGAACCCGCAGACCCTCGGTGACGAACTCGACGCCAAGAAGATTTCCTGGGCCTTTTACGCTGTCTCGCTCGGCGGCAAGCAAAGTGTCGGACCCGATTCCGGATCCGGGCAGCACGGCATTTGGAGCGCCTATCAGGCGATCCAGCATATCTACAAGGGCTCCGACTGGAAGAGCGACGTCATCTCGCCGCCCGAGCAATTCATCACCGACGTGAACGAAGGGCAGCTTCGTGCGGTGAGCTGGGTCACGCCGACGTTTCTCAACTCCGACCACGGCGGCAATAACTCAACGACGGGACCGTCGTGGGTAGCTTCGCTCGTGAACACGATTGGTCAGTCGCAGTACTGGGATTCGAGCGTCATTTTCATTTTTTGGGACGACTACGGCGGCTGGTACGATCCCGAACCACCGAAATATCTCGATAACGACGGGCTGGGCTTCCGCCTCCCGATGCTGATCATCTCTCCCTACGCACGGCAAGGGCTCGTCTCGCACGTCCACTACGAGCACGGGAGCATCCTGCGGTTCGTGGAGGATCAGTTCGGGCTGGGACGCCTAGCCGCCAGCGACGCGCGTGCAAAATCGCCTCAGCGTTACGTGTTCGACTTCAATCAGGCACCACGCAAGTTCGTCCCCTTCTCGGCCCCGTACGACGCGAATTATTTCCTGCACCAGCCTCAGGATGGGCGAGCGCCGGATTCGGACTGAGCGAAGGACGGATCAATCCGACGCAATGAGCTCTTGCACCATTTTTCGGTAATCGTTCAGAAATCGATGCGTCACGGTGTAATGTTCCGTGGCCTCGTACGCGACCTCGCTCAAGCCGTTGCCGTCTAGCAGCACGATCTTGCTGCGCGGATAGGCCATCAAAATTGGCGAATGGGTCGCAATGACGAACTGCGAACCATCCTCGACCAAGCTGTGGATCGACGCGAGCGCAGTCATTTGACGGCTCGGCGATAGCGCCGCTTCGGGCTCGTCGAAAAGATAGAAGCCTTGGCCGCGTAACTTATGATTCAGTATCGTCAGGAACGATTCACCGTGGGAACGGTCGTGCAGCGATTTATCCTCATATCCTCCCAGGTAATTAACCTCGTCTGCATAGGTTGACACGTTGTAAAAGCTCTCGGCCCGTAAAAAATAGTAGTCGCGCGGCATTCGAAAACTTTTGCGAATACGCAGGTGCTCGTGAAGCGGCGAAACCGTATCCGCCGTCTTAAATTGCATATTTCGCGTGCCGCCTTCGGGACCAAATCCCATTGCTAGCGCAATTCCCTCGAGAATCGTGGACTTTCCGCTACCGTTTTCGCCGATGAGAAATGTGACGTCCGGATGAAACGAAAGTGAGTCGAGCGCGGCAATAGCGGGAATATTAAAAGGGTACACATCGAACCGCTCCATCTGGTCGCGGTCCAAGCTCACCTCCCGAAGATAGGGTTTGGCCTCCCATTTCTCCACGTCTGGGTGATTCGCGAGCCGACGCACCCTCAACTCCGCCGGGAACTATCCCTGGATGGCGAACCGCCCGGAGCGAGGATACGGCTACTTCCCGATACAAAGGAGAGACCTTAATGCCTGTGGTTGGTATCGGCGGCCTCTTCTTCCGCGCAAACGATCCTGAGGCCCTACAAGAGTGGTATCGAAAGCACTTGGGCGTCGTCACCGATGACGCGGGTCAATGGCTGCAAGAATCCGGCCCCACGGTTTTCATGGCGTTCCCTCACGATACAGAGCACTTTCCCGCTGCCCGGCAGTGGATGGTCAACTTCCGCGTTGCGAATTTGGATCAGCTCCTCTCGGCGCTGCGCGACGCCGATATCGCGGTCACCACGGATCCCGAGTGGGATACGCCCGAAACGGGCAGGTTCGCCCGCATCAGCGATCCGGAGGGAAATCCCGTGGAGCTGTGGGAGCCGCCGCCGGAGTGAGAGGCGCGTCTTTCCCAAGGTCCGCTCGGCATCGGTTCCGTGCGGGTTCGCTCGACCTATTACTTCATCGCGTCTAAGGCAAGGTTGACCTCGAGAACGTTGACCCGCGGTTCACCGAGAATGCCGAACGTTCGGCCTTGTACGTGCTCCGCAATGATGGCATCGACCGCGTCGATGCTCAGCCTGCGCGCTTTCGCAACTCGCGGGGCCTCCCAGTAGGCCGCATCGGGGGTAATATCCGGATCGATGCCGCTTGCGCTCGACGTAACGAGATCGATCGGGGGCGCCCCGCTCGCGTCGGGGTTTTCTTTCTCTAACGCGGCGAGGGTCGCTTTTGTCGAATCGATCAGCTTCTTCGAGCTCGGCCCGAGATTCGTTCCTCCGGTCGCGGTCGGATCGTAGCCTTTTCCGGCTGCCGACGGCCTACCGTGAAAATACTGCGGTTTCGTCCAGAGCTGGCCGATGATCGACGAACCGACAACCTTGCCGCCGACGCTCACGAGCGATCCGTTTGCCTGCTTCGGGAAGAGTGCTTGCGCAAGTGCCGTCATTGCCAGTGGATAGATGAGGCCGAGCAGCACGACTGAGGCGATCGTGACGCGGAGCGATGTTCCGAAGTGTCTGATCATTCTTTCTCTCTAGGTCAAGTGCAACGCCGACAGAATCACGTCGATGACCTTGATGCCGATGAACGGAATGATGATTCCACCAACCCCGTAGAGCATCACGTTCTCGAACAGCACGCGGTCGGCACCCTTCGGCTCGTAGCGAACGCCGCGCAATGCGAGCGGAATGAGCGCGACGATGATGAGCGCGTTGAAAATCACTGCCGAAAGGATCGCACTCTGCGGCGTCGACAGGCGCATGACGTTGAGCACGGCCATCGCCGGATAGGCCACCGCGAACATCGCGGGGAGAATCGCAAAATACTTCGCCACGTCGTTAGCAATCGAGAACGTCGTCAGCGCACCGCGCGTCATCAGCAGCTGCTTGCCGATTTCTACGATCTCGATGAGCTTGGTCGGATCGGAGTCGAGGTCGACCATGTTCGCGGCCTCTTTGGCGGCCTGCGTTCCGGAGTTCATCGCCACGCCCACGTCCGACTGCGCGAGCGCGGGTGCGTCGTTCGTGCCGTCGCCGGTCATGGCAACGAGCCGGCCCGATCCCTGCTCGCGCTTGATCAGATCCATCTTCGCTTCCGGCGTTGCCTCGGCGAGGAAATCGTCAACGCCCGCCTCTCTGGCGATCGTCGCTGCCGTGAGCGGATTATCGCCGGTGATCATCACCGTGCGGATTCCCATCGCGCGTAGCCGATCGAAACGCTCGGCCATGTTCGGCTTGAGGATGTCTTTCAGATAGATGACGCCGACGACGAGCGTGTTGCGCGCGAGCAGCAGCGGTGTGCCGCCGCTGCGCGCGATACGTTCGATGACCGGCGCGAGCTCTGCCGACGGCGTGCCGCCGCCCTCCCGAACCCAGGCGAGCACCGAATCCGGCGCACCTTTGCGGATTTTGGTACCGTCCGGAAGGTCGAGGCCGCTCATTCTCGTGTAAGCGCTGAACGGAACGAAAACCGATCCCGGCGGTCCTTGGCCATCGCGCGTTCCAGCTCGCTGCGCGAGCGCGACGATCGAGCGCCCTTCGGGCGTTTCGTCGGCGAGCGACGATAGGTAGGCGATGCGAGCCGCATCGGCCGCATCGATGCCGGCCGACGTGACGATCTCGACCGCTTGACGGTTGCCCAGCGTAATCGTTCCGGTCTTATCGAGCAGCAGCGTATCGACGTCGCCCGCCGCCTCGACGGCACGTCCGCTCATCGCGAGGACGTTGCGTTGCATCACCCGATCCATGCCGGCGATGCCGATGGCGGAGAGCAGGCCGCCGATCGTCGTCGGAATTAAACAGACGAGCAATGCAATCAGCACGGTGACGCTCTGGTGCGCGGCAGCGTACACCGAGTAGGGCGCCAGCGTCGCGACCGCGATCAGAAAAATGATGGTCAAGCCGGAGAGCAAGATCGAAAGCGCGATTTCGTTCGGGGTCTTTTGCCGCTGCGCGCCCTCGACCAATCGAATCATGCGGTCGAGGAAACTCTCGCCCGGGTTCGCCGTCACACGCGCGACGATCCGATCGGAAAGAACTCGCGTACCGCCGGTCACGGCGCTGCGATCGCCGCCCGACTCTCGCACCACCGGTGCCGACTCGCCGGTAATCGCCGACTCGTCGATCGTTGCGGCGCCTTCGAGCACGTCGCCATCGGCCGGCACGATCTCATTGGCCTCGACGACAAATCGATCGCCTTTCCGCAGGCTCGTGCTCGCGATGCGCTCCTCGCTGCCGTCGTCGCGCAGCAAACGTGCAAATGAATCGGACTTTGTGCGGCGCAGCGCCTCGGCTTGCGCCTTCCCGCGCCCCTCGGCGACCGCCTCGGCAAGATTCGCAAAGAGCACCGTGAACCACAGCCACGCCGCGATGGCGAAATCGAAGCCAGGCGAGCCGGTGCGCCCGACGAGATCGCGTATGAAGAAGATCGTCGTTGCTGCAGCCCCCACCTCGACCACGAACATCACGGGATTGCGGGCTTGCCACCGCGGGTCGAGCTTGACGAACGAGTCCCGCAATGCGCGAGCGAGAATTGCGCGGTCGAAGAGCGAACGCGCCTGCGGGCGGCGCTCGAGCCGTCGTTGACTGAGCATCAGAACGTCTTTCCTTGGAGAACGAGCAAGTGCTCGACGATCGGACCCAGCGAATCGGCCGGCAAGAACGTCAGCGCGCCGACGATGATGATGACGCCGATGAGCAACGCGACGAATATTGCCGAGCGCGTCGAGAACGTGCCGCTGCTCTCCGGTATTGCTTTCTTACCGGCAAGCGCGCCGGCGAGCGCGAGCGCGGGTACGGCAACGGCAAACCGGCCGAACATCATGTTGACGCCGGTCAACAGATTGTAGAACAGGTTCGGCCCGAGACCGGCAAATGCCGATCCGTTGTTTGCATTGGTCGAGGTGAACGCATAGAGGATCTCCGAAAATCCGTGCGGTCCAGCGTTGTTGAGCGTGGCAAGTCCTGCGGGCAGCACGGCGGCAATCGCAGTGGGAACGAGACAAAGCACGGGGGTTACCAACGCTGCTAAGATCGCAAACTGCACCTCGCGGCGCTCGATCTTTTTGCCGAGATACTCCGGCGTCCGGCCGACCATGAGACCCGCGATAAATACGGTCAGAACCACGAAGACGATCATCCCGTACAGGCCGCTGCCGACGCCGCCGAAGACGATCTCGCCGAGTTGCATGTCGACGAGCGGAATGAGGCCGCCGAGCGGCATGAACGAGTCGTGCATCGAATTGACCGCGCCGCACGAAGTATCGGTCGTCACCGTCGCAAAGAGCGCCGATGCGGAGAGACCGAAGCGGCATTCCTTGCCCTCCATGTTGCCGCCGCTTACGCCGAGGTGATGAACGATCGGATTCCCCGCCGCTTCCGCCCAATAGGCCACGGTGAAGCCCGCGAAAAAGAGGATCGCCATCGCGATGAAAATTGCCCACCCCTGTCGCGTGTCTTTCACCATCTTACCGTACATATAGGTCAGTCCGGCGCCGAGCGAAAAGATCAGCAGCATCTCCGCGAGGTTGGTCAGTGGATTGGGATTCTCGTTGGGCGAGGAGGAGTTGGCATTGACGAAACCGCCGCCATTGGTCCCGAGCTCCTTGATGACTTCTTGCGACGCCATCGGACCGCCGGTAATTGATTGGGCGAAGCCTTCAACCGACTTGACGCTCGCGTAGGCGTGAAAATTCTGGGGCACGCCCTGCCAGACGAGAAAGAGTCCGATAACGATCGACGCCGGGAGCAGCACGTAGAGCGCGCTGCGCACGAGATCGACCCAAAAGTTGCCCAGCGTCGTCAGCCGCGTCCGAACGACGCCCCGAACGACCGCGACGGCGATCGCGATCCCCGTCGCCGCCGAGACGAAGTTATGCCAGGCCAGCCCCGCCATCTGCGAGAGATAGCTCATTGCCGTTTCGCCCGAATAGAACTGCCAATTGGTGTTCGTGGTAAAGCTTACCGCCGTGTTCCAAGCGAGATCCGGCGACATGTTGTCGGCGTGTGCCGGGTTGAGCGGCAGCCATTTCTGCGTTCGCAGCAGCAGGTAGAGATAGGCCAAACCGATCAGCGAGAAGGCGAGCACCGATAGGGCGTAGGCATACCACGTCATCTCCTCGCCTTTCCGAATGCCGCAAAGGCGGTAGATCAGGTGCTCGATCGGTTCGAGAACGGGGGTCAGCAAGGTGCGCTCGCCTTCGAAGACCGCAGCCATGTACGCGCCGATGGGCTTCGTCAATGCAAGGATAATAAGGAAGAAGAGCATCGCCTGGAGCCACCCGATCGACGTCATCTAAAACTTCTCTGGCCGCAACATTGCAAAGATGAGATAAATCAATCCCGCGATCGTCAGCATGAGTCCGAGCGCGTCGTCGAAAGCCATCGGACTAAACCTTCTCGCAGCCGGTGACGTAAAGGTCCAGCGCCACGAAACAGACGATCGTCAAGAGAATAACCCCGATTTCGAGCACCATGACCCCAGCATAGCCGAGCGAGGCGAAGCGCACTATCCGCCGTTTGGATGATCCGAAAGGATATCCGGACGGATCATCCGAGTGGCGGCTCGTTGACCCTAGACGGTTCGTCATATAATGGCGGGGTTATGTTGCGTACTGCACTACTTGGAGGAGCCGCCCTGGCGTGGGCGGTCACCGCGACGGCTGCCCTCGCCGTCGGGCAAACCGCGCCGAATCCGTCACCCTCGCCCTCCGCCACTCCGAGCGACCCGTGCGGGTCGCTCTTATCGATCGTGAACCGGCCGACGGTAACGACCGGCGTCTGCACGGTACGGACGGGGCACGTCGATCTCGAGAACGGCTATACGAACACGACGACGGCCGGCACCGGCGGCGGAAGCAGCGCACTCTATCCCCAGTCGGTCATCCGCATCGGCACGTTCGATCCGCATCTCGACTTCGAGTTCGGCTTTCCCAGTGCGGAAACGTCCTCCGTGGGTGAGCCGAGGAGCATCGGATCGACCGATATCAGTCTCGCGTCGAAATACGAGCTTGGCTACAGTTCGAACGCATTTTGGGGTATCTACGGCGCCGTCACGGTGCCAACCGGCACGAAGGCGTTCAGCGCCGGCAACGCAGAGTTCACCGGCGATCTCGACGGCGCGTACGCCATCAACTCCGAGTTCAGTCTGGCCGGGACGTTGAGCTTCAACGCATTGAGCGGTCTCAATTCCGGCGGCCTTGCACAATCATACTTCGCCTTCATTCCGAGTCTCGAGCTCTCAGCGGCGCTCCCGGGCGGTCCGTCGCAGATTTCCGCAGAGTACGCCTACTACTCGGCCGCAGGCCCGAACCTGCCCGCAAAGAGCCTGATCGACTTCGTCTACCAGCGCGACTTCGGCAATCACTTCCAGTTTGACGTCGAGTACGGCTTCTCGCCGACACTCATCAATGGCCAAACCCAGCACTATATCGGGGCCGGCCTATCCCTTATGAACTGACGCTCGTACAAGCTAAATCCGCCAAGCGGGAAAAGCAGGCGGGCTGGCCAACGGCGCGGGTATGAATACAGCGGCAATACCGGTCAACGTCGGCAACACCGGCTTCATGCTTCTCTGCGCGAGCCTCGTCATGCTTATGACGCCGGGTCTTGCCTTCTTCTACGGTGGCCTGGTGCAGCGCAAAAACGTGCTGACGATCATGATGCAGAGCTTCATGTCGCTCGGGTGGACCACCGTCTTGTGGTTCGCGTTCGGATATTCGGAGAGCTTCGGGCCCGACTGGCACGGGATCATCGGCAACCCGGCGACGTATGCATTCCTCAACGGCGTGACGCTGCACACGATGTTCACCGGTAACGACGCGGGCATTCCGCTGGCCGTCCACATCGCCTATCAGATGATGTTCGCAATCATCACTCCCGCCCTCATCACCGGCGCATTCGCCAACCGCGTGACGTTCAAGGCATACTTCTGGTTCCTCACCGGCTGGCTCGTCTTCGTCTATTTTCCGTTCGTCCACATGCTCTGGAGCCCGGATGGTATTCTCGCCAAGTGGGGTTGCCTCGATTTCGCCGGCGGCATCGTCGTTCACGCCTCCGCCGGTTTTGCGGCGTTGGCGTCGGTACTCTACGTTGGACGGCGCCACGTCGTGGATAACAAGCCGCATAACGTTCCGTTGATCGCGCTCGGAACCGGATTGCTCTGGTTCGGATGGTATGGCTTCAATGCCGGCTCCGAGCTGCGCGTCGACGCCGTCACGGCCTCCGCCTTTCTCAATACCGACATTGCCGCTTCGTTCGCCGCGATCGCGTGGCTGCTCGTCGAATGGGCCCGCGGGCGCCAGCCGAAATTCATTGGTCTGCTCACCGGCGCCGTCGCCGGCCTCGCGACGATTACGCCGTGTGCGGGATACGTGTCGCCCATGACCGCGGTCATCGTCGGCATCGCTGCCGGCGTCGTCTGCTACTTCGCGGTCACGCTGAAGAATAATCTTGGTTGGGACGACGCACTGGACGTCTGGGGCGTGCACGGGGTCGGCGGTTTCCTCGGTATATGCCTGCTCGGCGTCTTTGCGTCAACGCTCTGGAATCCCAGCGGCGCCGACGGTCTGCTGCGCGGGAACCCGGCCTTCCTTGGTAAGCAGGTCGTCGCCGCGGTCGTCTGCAGCGCTTGGGCCTTCATCTTCACCTACGCGATGCTCATGCTGATCAATCTCGTTACGCGGGTCAAAGTCGACGAGGTTGCGGAGGAGCGCGGCCTCGACGTAGCATTGCATGGCGAAGAGGCCTATCCGCTCGGCGTCTGACGCAGCGCAACGCGCTTGACGGTTCGCGGAATCGTCAGAGTGCCGGCCGCCAGGGTGGCCAAGACAACAGCGAACGTAGCGTCGATGATCGCCTCACGATATGGAATGGCGGCCGGAATCGCCAGCGCCAGCGCGAGTGAGAGCGCGCCTCGCAGACCGGCTGCCCGCACGACGGCAATCCATGCGCGCGGATAACCGCAGGGCGCGAGTAAGCCGGCCACCGCGAAGCGAGCGATCGCAATGGCGACGATACAAGCGACCGCAAAGACCGGTTCTGCGGCCACGCGCCCTATTTGAAAGGCCGCCCCGACCATGAAGAAGATCAGCACGTTTGCGCCGAGCGCAGCGAGCTGCCAGAAACGGTCAACGTCCACGGCGATTCGCAACGTGATCCACGCGCGCTCGTAGTATCGCAACGCGATTCCGCAGCCGATCGTCGCAAAAATGCCGGAGAGTCGGAGATATTCCGCCGCGAAGTAGGCTCCGTACGCGCAGCAGAGCGTTGCGGCGATTTGCAGCCGCGCGTCGCGGCGATCCCGAAGGATGCGTGCGACGACGAACGCCAGCGCGACGCCGAGCGCCGTTCCGCCGACGGCGCCCGCGACGGTATCGAGCGCCGCGAATACAAGGGTACCGGTATTTGCCGCGCCTACCGTGAGAACGATCAAGAGACCGCGATAGAGCGCGACGGCCACGGCGTCGTTGAAGAGCGATTCGCACTCGACGATCGTTGCCAGCGATCTCGGCACCCTCAGTCCGCGAAAGACCCCCACGACGGCGATCGGGTCGGTGGCGCTGAGCACCGCTCCCGCGAGCATCGCCGGCCCGAGAGGAACGCGCACGATTGCCAGCGCTCCGGCAACGATCGACGCCGTCAGGAGGACGCCCGGGCCCGCGAGCGTTGCGATCGCGATCCACCGGCGTAGGATCGCGCGGTAATGCAGGTTCCAGGCCGCCTCGAAGAGGAGCGCGGGCAGAAAGACGTAGAGCGTCGCATGGCCGAGCGCATACTCCAGACGCCCCGGCGCGATCAGGCCGTAGCCGATGCCCAACGCAACGACGAGGAGAATTTGCCAGAGCTTCACGGCGCGGCTGCTCTAATGCGTGTGGGTGAAGTTTCCGACAGGTACGAGCTCGCCGATGCGCTCGATCGCGCGGCGCATCCCGAGTGGCGCACTCGGACGACCGACGGCGTCGAAGTAGACGGCCGGATCGATATTGAGCGTGCGCGTCTGCATCATCGAGACCGGCGATTCGCGCAGGAATGCCTCCATGGCCGCAATCTCTTCGTCGTCGTCGGTGACGCCGGGGTGCGTCAGCAGGTTGAGGCTGACGCGTAAACCTCGCGCCAGCGCTAAACGAATCGACTCAAAAACGTCGGCAAGCTCGTAGCCGATCGGGCGGTAGTACGCCGCGTAGACCCGGCGGCGAAACGAGTTCAGGCTGACGCGCACGGCCTGGAGGCCGGCATCGATACAGCGTGCGAGCGCACGCCGCTGACTGCCGTTGGTGTTGAGGTTGATCGTACCGTTCGAACGAGCCGCGCGGATCGTTTCGATCGCGCGCGCGATCGTCGTCGCGCGCAAGAGCGGCTCGCCTTCACACCCTTGTCCAAACGAAACGATGCCGTCCTCGACGCGTTCGAGATGATAGATCGCAACGCGTGCCAGCTCCGCAGCCGCAGCTTCGTCGGCGATGCGCGCCTGCGGCGACGGAATCCCCGTATCGGGTTCTTGCTCCGAGATGCAGCCAATGCAGCGCGCGTTGCATGTCGGTGAGACGGGTAACGCGGCCTCACCCCGCTCGAGAAAGACGTTCTGCGCGGTGAAGCACGCATAATCGCACGAACAGAGCGCAACCTGCCGAAGTACGCGATTCGCGGGATCGCGCGCGAGGCGGTGCTCGATGATCGTCTCGAGCTGACCGGCGACGAACCCGCGAGGTTCCCAGTTCTCGCTCTCGTCGGTGCGCATCGCCGCAACGCATAAGCGATCGTCGACCGCACATGCGAAGGTATAGCCGAAGAGCGGCAGCGCCGGCGCGTCGCGCCCGGCCGCGTATGCCGGCAACAGCAAGCGCGTGTAGCCCGCGGGCAACGCGACCGCCATCGTGCTGCGTCCGGCGATCGGCCCGATCGTGGTCAGCGGCACCCGCTCCGGCAAGATCATCTCGAGCGTTCCGGCCGGAGCCGGAATGAGCTCCTCGGAACGTACTTCGCGAACGAGGCCGCCGTCGGCGAGCGGCACGAGTTCGGAATCGAACGAGATGGCTCCGCGCGCGTCGCAGGAGGCTAGAGCAATCTCGCCCGTTTCACGAAAGCGCGCCCGCGCCAAGCTTCACCTCCGTATCGAAGATGCGCGCCGCCGGACCGATAAGGAACGCGTCGCCCTCCCGATCCCACTCGACGATCAGCCGTCCGCCTGGGACGAAGACCTCGACGGGCGAGGCCGAGAGCCGGCGTTCGATCGCGACGGCAACGCAGGCGACCGCGCCGGTACCGCACGCCATCGTCATGCCTACGCCGCGTTCCCAGTGGCGAACCTCCAGCGAGTTGCGGCCTCGCACGGCCGCGACGTGAACGTTGGCGCCCTCTCGCAGGCGCGGCTCGCGCTGCAATGCCTCCGCGACGGATTCGAGATCGATGCGATCGACCTCATCGCGAACGATGACGACGTGTGGATTGCCGACGTCGACGAAGGCCGCATCGGGGAGAATCGATAGCGAGATCGTACCGACGCGTGGGCGACCCATTGCGACGCGAACCAAATATTCAGGTTCCCGCGCGACGACTTCGGTACGCACGACTCCGCCTTCGGTTTCGAAGGCGACGCTGTGGCCTTCGCCCTTCTCGTCGAGCCAGCGCGCCGCGCAACGAATTCCGTTACCGCACATTTCGGCTTCGCTGCCGTCGGCATTGAACGTTCGCATTCGCAGATCGGCTTTGAGCGATGATTCGAGCAGAATCACGCCGTCGGCACCGATCCCACCACGCCGATCGCAGGCCCATCGCGCAAACGACGCAACGTCGCCAAGCGGCAGCGTGCGCCCGTCGACGATGATGAAGTCGTTACGCGCGCCGTGCATCTTGGTAACGTGCATCAATCGCGCTTCTCAGACCATCCCAGTTTTTCCCGCACCAGCGTTCTCACGGAGCTCGGCTCAACCCAGACCGTCTCCGCTTCGCTCCGAAACCACGCGCGCTGCCGGCGCGCGTAACGCCGGGTCGCACGTTCCAGCACCGCACGCAACTCGGCTTGCGTGCTCCAACCGCGCAGGTATGCAGAGGCTTGCGGGTAGCCGATGGCGTCGGCGGCGACGGCGGCGCTCCCTAAGCGCTCGGCTTCGTCGACCAGGCCCTGGGAGAGCATCCGCGCGGTGCGCGCCGCAATGCGATCGTCGACGAGGCTCCACGGCAGATCGAGAAAAACCAGCAGTCGCCGCACTCCTTCGCTCGCGAGGGTACGCGCCGGCGCCTCGCGCAATCTCGCGGCCGGAGAGGCGAGCGCGATTTCCAGCGCGCGTACGATGCGGTAGGTGTCGTTGGCGCCAAGCGCCCGCGCGCGAGCCGGATCGCGCCGCTCGAGCCAGCCGTGGAGAAACGCCGGCCCGTGGATCCGCGCCTCGCGCGCCAGACGCGCACGCAATCTCTCGTCATATGCAGGTGCGAGCTCGACACCGCCGGTCAGCGCCCGAATGTAGAATCCGGTCCCGCCGGCGACGATCGCGTGTTTGCCACGGCGATGGATATCGGCAATCGCCGCCATTGCATCGCCGGCATACCGCGCGGCCGAGTAACGCTCGCGCGGATCGAGAAATTCCACGAGGTGATGCGGCACGGCGCGGCGCTCTTCGGGCGACGGCGCCGCCGTACCGATCGGCATGTCTCGATAAATCTGCCGCGAATCGGCCCCGACGATCTCAGCGTCGAAGGCTCGCGCCAGCTCGATTGCGAGAGTAGTTTTACCGCTCGCCGTCGCACCGGCAATGATCAGAACTCCGTTGCTAGACACGTTTGAACATGCGTGCGATCTCGCTCGATGCGAGTCGTACCATCGTCGGACGCCCGTGCGGACAGTGCATCGGGTTCTCGCACGTTTGCAAGCGTTCGACGAGGGTCGTCATCTCCGGCGCTTCGAGGGGCTCACCCGCGGTCGTGACCGAGTGACAGGCAAGCGACGCCCAGACCCGCTCGCGCACGTCGCGCTGTTTGGGCTCGTCGCTCAGGTCGTCGATAAATCCGTTGATGTCGAAGGAGCGCGCACCATAGCCGAACGGCGTCGCGACGATGCGGTAGGTTCGCTCGCCGAACGGTTCGATCTCGAGACCCCCCTCGCGCAACAGATCGATCGTTCGATCGAGTACCGCGCTGCGCGCGGCGTCCAGCTCGAAAAGGTGCGGCACGAGCAGCGGCTCGCTCGCGGCGTTGCGGCGCGCCGCTGCAACGATGCTTTCGTAGGCGATGCGCTCGTGGGCGGCGTGCTGATCCACGAGCAGGAGCGCCTCGCCGTCCGAGGCGAGGATGAAGGTGCGATCGAGTTGCGCGAGCACGCGCAGAGCGGCACCGTTGCGCTCGGGCGGCGCGAACGAAAGCCCGAGCTCCTCGGCGGCGCCGGTCTGTGCTTGAAATCGCTCTCGGGCGTGCGCGCCGAGGGTTGCCGAGATCGTTCGCCGCACGCCGTCGAAGACTTGATTCGAATAACGCAATCGAACGTCGCTTTTTGTCGGGTGCACGTTGGGATCCACGTGAGCCGCGGGCACATCGAGGAAGAGCACACCGTACGGATGGCGTCCGGTCATTGCATAGGTCGCGTAACCGCTCGTCCACGCGCCGGCGAGAAGCGTGCTGCGCAAGAGCCGCCCGTTGACGAAGAGCAGCTGCAACCGCCGGTCCGGACGATCGTCTCCCGGTGCGCTGATGAAGCCGCGCAGGGCACCCTCGATCGTTCGCGATGGACCTCTCTCGAGCGCGAGCATCGCTCGACCCGCCGTTCGCCCGAAGACCATCGCGAGCCGTTCGCGTTCGTCGTTGCTCGCCGGCATCACCCAAACGTCTTTGCCGTCATGGCGCAATGTGAAGGAACGGTCGGGATACGCGAGCGCGAAACTCGAGAGCCACGACGAGATGCGATTGAACTCCGAGCCGGCCGACCGCAGATACTCGCGGCGCACCGGGACGTTCTCGAAGAGCGCCGCCGCACGCACGCACGTGCCGGCCGGTGCGGCGGCCGGCTCGACGGCACCCACGCGCTCGCCATGCGCTCGCACGCGGGAGCCCGCCGGTGCCCCCGGTCGACGCGAAAGGATTTCTACGCGCGCCACGGCTGCAATCGAAGCTAAGCCCTCACCGCGAAAGCCGAGCGAACCAATCGACTCCAGCTCGTCTGCGCTGCGCAGCTTACTGGTCGCGTGTCGACGCACCGCCAGCGGTAAGTCCTCCGGCTCGATTCCCGTTCCGTCGTCGACGACTTCGATCAGATCGAGGCCGCCGCGTTCGATAGTAACGATAATGCGAGTCGCGCCGGCATCGACCGCATTCTCAACGAGCTCTTTAACGACCGATGCCGGACGTTCGATAATTTCGCCGGCCGCGATTTGCCCAATCGTCTCCGCGTCGAGTTCGTGAATGCTCGCCACGTGCCGTGAGTTCGCGGCTCGGGGTTGACAAAGCCTCGGTCGCGAGTATCCTGGTTAAGGATTCCTCGTTAGGTGAGGCGTCTGCATGAAGAGATGCCGCTGCCCGGAAAGGTCGAGAGACCCCAACGGGTAACCAGACTCCGCCGAATCAAGGCGGAATCTAATGCGGCCGCCCGAGTTGGGGCTAGGTTGTGCAGTGCTAAAGCTCGACACTGAGGGAGATGGCGCGGTGAGCCGCGCGGAGTTTCTCAAACTGTCGGCTGCGAGGGAGTACCGGCGGTTTTTTCTTTTTTTGGAAAGGGGGTGATGCCAAGCCATGGACGATGGACCAGGTAGTAGATCGTGCTCGCGGCTCGCGACGAGCCGCGTATTCATGCTGCGCCTGTATCGGTCGGCGCGGCGACGACGTAAAGAATAGGAGAGGTGTCATGAAAAAACTTCTGGCGTTCTTGCTCGATTTCGCTCGAAATCAGGTCGGCCGTGCCGATGGAGCGCTCCACGACGACACGCTGCGTGCGAATCAGGGAGAGCCTCGGCCCGCGTTCAGCTTCTGGCGCGCGCTCGTCAGCTAAGCCGTAGCCGGGTATCCATCGAATGACGCCCGCAGCCGCGCGCGCGAATCGCCCGAATATTGGGCGGTCGGTCCTCATGTTTCTCTCGATCGTGGGACCGGGCATCATTACCGCGAACGCCGACAACGACGTCGGCGGAATTCTCACCTACTCGCAGGCCGGCGCGCAGTTCGGCTACTCGCTGCTCTGGATACTCATTCCCGTGACGATTGCGTTGATCGTGGTCCAAGAGATGTGCGCGCGAATGGGTGCGATCACCGGGAAGGGTTTGGCCGATCTCATTCGTGAAAACTTCGGCGTCAAGGTCACGTTCTGGTGTCTCTTGCTCTTCGTTTTAGGCGGAATCGGAAATACCGCGACCGAGTTCGCCGGCGTCGCGGCAACCGCTCCTATCTTCAGCAGCTATCTGCACGTCTCGCACGTGGAGGCATTCAAGATCGCGCTGGTCGCTGGAGCCGCGATCTTCGTCTTCACCACGGTAACGCGAGGCAGCGCCAAAGTGATCGAGCGCATCTCACTTGCGTTCTGCGTTGTATACGTGGCGTACATCGTCAGCGCATTCGCCGTGCGTCCCGATTGGGCGGACGTGCTTCACCAAACTGTCGTGCCGCATTTGCAGGCGTCAAAAGCCTACGTCATCATGATCGTCGCGGTCATCGGCACGACGATCTCGCCGTGGATGCAGTTCTACATCCAAGCCGCAGTTGTCGACAAGGGCATCCGGGAGGATGACTACAAGTACTCGCGCCTGGACGTCGTGACCGGAGGCGTCTGGACCGACGTCGTCGCGTTCTTCATCATCGTCTCGTGCGCGGCGACGATCTTCGTGCATAATTTGCACGCGCTTCATCCGATCGTCGTCAACGACGTCGGCGACGTTGCCGTCGCGCTCGCGCCGATTGCAGGCAAGTTCGCCGCACTGCTTTTCGCCGTGGGTCTTCTCAACGCCGCGGTTTTTACCGCTTCGATCGTTCCCCTCTCGACCGCCTATTACGTCTGCGAAGCCTTCGGCTTCGAGCGCGGCGTCGACCATCGCTTCTCCGACGCCCCGGTCTTTTACAGTTTGTATCTCGCGCTCATCATCATCGGCGTCGGCGCCGTTATTCTCCCCGGCGCTCCGCTGCTGCGAATCATCTTCTACTCCCAGGTGCTCAACGGCGCGCTCTTGCCGATCATTCTCGTTCTCATGATCCTCCTGATCAATAACAAGCGGCTGATGGGCAAATGGACGAACGGCGCCGCCTTCAACGTCATCGCGTGGGCGACCGTGGCGATCGTCGGTGCGCTCACGCTCGTCTCGACGGTTCAGCTCATCTTTCCGACGTTGGGCAGTTAGTCTATTCGGTATCGGGCGCCAGATCGGCGCCGATGACGAGCGCGGTCTTGGTGCCGGGCCGAATCACCGTCGCAAACGTCTTCGCAAGCGCCGCCGCTGCGGGCGTCGTTCCGATGACGAGGCTCCGTCGCTTCACCTTCGCATCGACGAACGTTGGAACGTTCCAGCCCGCGCCGCGCAGGGCGCCGACGATCGTCCCGTCCAGCCGGACGTTCCCGGTCGCATTCGCGACCAGCACTTCGTCTTGCGGAGGATCGCGCTTGCCGAAGAGCACCGCACCGATCAGCCTCGCCCACCGAGGATCGGCAAAGACCACCGAGGCATCTCCAACCCATCCAGCCCGGCTCGGGAGCGTAAACGATCGAATGTTATCCTCCGGAACGTTTCGATAGATCGTCAAGAACGCCAACAGTTGATGCGGAGTCATCGTCGTGTGCATCTGAGTCTGCGCGATCCGCAGGATGTTCGGCAGCTTTGCCCAGTTTTGCGGCTCGCTGACTTGATCGATCAACAGCTTGAGAACCTGTTGCTGACGGCGAACGCGTCCGAAATCCGACGCGGGATCCTCGCGGAACCGAACGTACTGCGCGACTTGATCGCCGGTGAGATGCTGCTCGCCCTTCTTGAGATGGATATGGAGATCGCCCCCGTTGTCGTCGTAATCCATACTCTCGTCGACGTTGACGTCGAGGCCGCCCATCGCATCCACGATCGCGGCGGCGCCTTCGGGCTGGAGCGCCACGATCGCATCGATGGGGGCGCCCCCGAAGAGTTTGCTTGCGACCCGCGCGGTCGCGTGCGCTCCGCCAAACGCGTAGGCCGAGTTGATCTTGGCGAATCCCTCGCCGGGAACGTTCAGCCACGTGTCGCGAGGGATCGATACCAAGGTCGCGCTGCGGCGCCCCACGTCGAGCCGCGCGAGAACGATCGTGTCGGTCGTCATTTCGTCGGCTTGGTAGCCGAGAATCAGGAGATTGAGCTTGGTATCACCGAAGGACCGTCGAGCGGTCTCGGTAACGATTCTTTGACGTAGCGATTCGCGAATCGCGAAAAAGCCGGCGATCGCGATGATAGAGAAGGCCGTTGCGGCCAAGGCGATACGAATCCACCGATTCGAAAACATGGAACCCCCTTCACAGTGGCTGCTTCGCGCGGCATTTGCCGCGATTCGCAGCGCCGGTTGAGTTGCGCGTTCAGCCGGCCGGAATAGGGGGCGCCCGTTCGCCGAATGCGCAGAGAACGGACAAGAGCTCCTTGAAGCAAACGAACGCGTGTTGCCGCGTCGCGAGCGGCTTTTCGAACGCGACCGTTCGAAGAACGATTGCGCGAACGAGCCGAATGACGCGCAAGGTCGTCGCCGCGAGCCGGCGCCGCGACCGCGCGATGACGACGGCGACGGCGCAACCGACCGCAGCGTGGATCGCCAGACTCAACGCGAGCGGGCCGCCGAGCCAAACGGCCGAAGCGAACGCATGGCCCCAAACCACGAACTGCTCGAGAGTTTCCATCACGTAGAGCGTCGCCATTTGCAGCACGAAAATCGCGGGCAATGCGAGGAGGATGCCGCCGCGCGGGATTCGTCCGGCGAGTATCGTCCGCGATCGCCGTATCAGGTGGAGCGCCAGTAATGCGACGCCCAGGATAAACGCCGGAATGACGTCGAGGTTGCTGCGATCGGTAAAGGTTCCCGAGCCGAGCCAACCTGCGTTCGCGGCGAACTCGACGATTGGGTCGGCAATCGCCGCCGCGATGACGGCGACCGCGAGACAGAAGCCGAGCCGGAAGCGCAAAAACGTCAAGGCTGACGCTCTTCCCCGGCGCGACGACGAGCCCTCTCCGTGCGCGCTCAGGTTTCTTTCAGGAAATGAGCGGCAATTGACGGTCCGCTGCAACGCGCTTACGCATCGCCTTACGCAGTGGAACGCGCGATTCCACGTCGGCTTCTCCCGAGAGCGCGTCTGCAATTTCCTGAGCTCGCTCGACGACGGCATCGGGCAATCCGGCCATTCGCGCGACTTCGATCCCGAACGACCGCGAGGAGCTGCCGGGCTGAACGCGATGCGAAAAAACCGGAGCGCCGCCGCGTGCTCGATCCTCCACCGCAGTGATGTGATAGTTGACGACCGTTCGCCAGTGCTCGCTCAATGCGCAGAGCTCGTGGAAGTGCGTCGCGAAGAGAACCAGCGGCGTCTGCTCTTCGAGCGAGAGGAGAAACTCGCAAATCGCCTGCGCGATTGCGAGCCCGTCGAGCGTTCCGGTACCGCGGCCCACTTCGTCGATGAGGAGCAGCGAGCGCTGCGTGCTGCGCCGCAGAATGTTCGCCGCTTCCGCCATCTCCATGTAAAAGGTCGATTGTCCCGACGCCAAATCGTCGCCGGCCCCGATGCGCGTAAAGATGCGATCGACGATCCCGAGCTCCATCTTCTTTGCCGGCACGAACGAACCGATCTGCGCCATGATCGCAAGCAACCCGGTCTGCCGCAGGTAGGTCGACTTGCCGCCCATGTTTGGCCCCGTCAGGAGCACGAAACGGCGCTCGGCGGCACGCAGATCGAGATCGTTCGGTACGAACTTCGCGTGCAAGACCGCTTCCATGACCGGATGACGGCCCTCTTCGATCGTCACGACGCTCTCGGCTACAAATTCGGGCCGCACGTAACCGCGTTCGGCAGCGACGTGCGCGAGCGCGGCGAGCACGTCGACCTCCGCGATTGCTCCAGCCGCTTCGAGCAGTTCGTCCGAGCGCCCAGCGACCCGCTCGAGCAGCGCCTCAAAGAGCACCACCTCCAAGCGTTCCTGACGCGACTGCGCGGTGGAAATCGCCAGTTCGAGCTCTTTGAGTTCGGGCGTACTATATCGCTCGCCGTTCGTCAGCGTCTGCTTCCGTACGTATTCAGGTGGAACTGCGTCCGCGTAGCTCTTGCCGACCTCGATCGCATAGCCGAAGGGACTCGCGTACTTCACTTTGAGCGTCTTGATTCCGGTGCGTTCCCGCTCACGCTCTTCGAGTTCCGAAATCCTCGAGCGCGTGTCGCCGCGGAGCGCGATGCATTCCGCTAGCTCCGAGCTCGCTTCGGGGCGAATCGCGCCGCCTTCGCCGAGCTGCGCCGGCGGTTCGTCGACGAGGGTTCGCTGCAGGTCGTTCAGCATCTCGGTGAAATCGGCAACCCGTCCGAATAACGGCGCGAGCGCAGCGCCTGCCGCTTCCCGAAGCGGCGAAAGGATCTCGAGCGTTCGCCGCAGCGACGCCAGATCGCGCGGCATAGCGCGCCGAAAGCGCACTTTCTGCGCGATTCGCTCGAGATCGAAGGCTCCGCGAAGAATTTCACGGATCTCTCCACGTCGAGAATGCTCGCCCAAGAGCGACGCAACCGCGTCGTGACGCTCTGCGATCGCCGCCGGATCGACCAGCGGCGCGAGGATCCAGCGCGCGAGCAGTCGCGATCCCATCGAGGTCGCGCAGGCGTCGAGCGTTGCCAGGAGGGTCGCGCGCGGATTCTGCCCTTGCGCCCGCGTGAGTTCCAGGTGCTTGCGGGTCGCCGGATCGAGCATCAGAAAGTGACGCTGCCGATACAGCTGCGGGCGAATCGGGCGACCTTCCCCGTTGCTGACGCCCGTACGCTCCACGAAAGCGCCGAGCGCTTCGAGTGCTCGATGAATCGCCAGCGACTCATCGAGCGAATACCCGTCAAACGCGGAACGCTCGCGCGTTTCGACGACCGCCAGGCTCGGCGTCGCGAGGCGCGCACCCATCGCCTCAATCGCGGTCGCGATCGTCGCGCGCACCTCCGACGGCACGTCGGCGACGATCTCCGCGGGGCCGATGCGCGCGAGTTCGGCAAGCAGCTCGTCATACGCATCCTCGCCCGCAATCGCCGTCGCAGCGGCATAGCTCGTCGAGACGTCGGCATAGGCCAGCGCGAACGTTTCGCCGGCCGTGGCGATTGCCGCGAGAAAATTATTCTGCTTCCCATCGAGCAGCTGCTCCTCGATCAGTGTCCCCGGGGTCACGAGCCGCACGATGCCGCGGCGAACGAGCCGGTTCGGCTGGGGCACCTCGAGCTGCTCGGCGAGCGCGACGACAAAACGCTGACGCACGAGCTTTGCGAGGTATCCCGAGAGCGCGTGATGAGGCACGCCCGCCATTGCGACGCGCTTTCCGCCACCGGCTTCCTTGCTGGTCAGCGCGATCTGCAGCGCCCGAGCAACCGTTTCGGCATCTTCTCCGTAGGCTTCGTAAAAGTCGCCGACGCGTGAGAGCAAGATCGCCTCAGGATGCTTCGTCTTCATTCCGAAGTACTGCTCGAGCATCGGCGAAAATTTAGCCACGCTCGAATCCTTCAGATGAGATCGATGACCGGTCGGGCGAGGGGAGTTCCGCTCTGCGAGAAGCGCGCCGCTCGCGCGACGACCCTTCCCATACAACCCCAGACGTGCGCGCTTTCGATCGCAATGTCGAGCCAGGGGCGCTCGGCGTCCGGATACTCCGCCGGCTTCGGCGCCACAACCGTAACGTTGTCGAGGGTCTTGGCAGCGAGCCGGGTTGGGTCTTTCTTTGAATCGCCGGCGAGCAACGCTCGCACGACGCGACCAACCATTGCGTCGTGATATCGCCGAGTCACCCGGTTCTGCGCGTCGAGAAGGCGCGCGAAACGCACGGCCGCAACTTCTGGCGGCACTTGCTCCCAGCGCGCCGCCGGCGTTCCCCGCCTGATCGAATAGATGAAGGTAAAGGCGTTGGCAAAGAGACCCGATTCAACGTAGGCGAGCGTCGCTTCGAAGTCGTCCTCGCTCTCGCCGGGAAAGCCGACGATGAGATCGGTCGTAATCGCCGCGCCCGGGATGCGCGCGCGAATCGCTTCGACGACCCGGTCAAACTGCGCGATCGTGTATTTGCGATTCATTCGCCGCAAGACGGCGTCGCTCGCCGATTGCAACGGAAGATGGATGCGCGGATTGAGCTGCGGTAACGAGGCGAGATCGTCGAGGATCTTCGTGGTGAAATCCTTGGGATGCGGCGAAATAAAAGTAAGCCGCTCCAATCCCGGCAGCTGCGCGGCACTGCGGCAGAGATCGCCGAAGTCGGCACCGCCGGCTGGGTCGCGCCAGGCATTCACGGTCTGTCCTACCAGCATGATCTCGCGCGCTCCCCGCGCGATGTGTTCGCGCGCCTCGGCAAGAATTACGTGGCGCGGCCGGTGATCGAATCGTCCGCGCACGTACGGCACGATACAGAACGTGCAATAGTAGGAACAGCCGCGTTGGACGGTAACGAAAGCGCGCAGATGCGAGAACGCATCGATCACGCCGTCGGGCGTTCCACCGAGCGCGAAGCGGAGGATGTTATCCTTTGCGTCGTCGGTACGAGGCGCGTCCTGCGCGACCTCGTCGAGCGCCCATGCAGCGAGTTGATCGCCGAGCGCCGCCAGCTCGCGAGTTCCGAAAACGGCGTCGACGTGCGGCGCTCGCTGCTGCATGCGATCGCGATCCTGCTCGGCCAGACACCCCGTGACGACCAGGCGGACCGACGGGTCGCTCGTCTTGAGCGCCTTGAAGTGATTCATGCGGCCATAGGCGCGCCGCTCGGCATTGTCGCGGACGGTGCAGGTATTGAGAACCAGAACGCTGGCCTCTTCGGGTGCCGACGCGACCTCGTACCCGGCCGAGGTCGCACGCTCGGCAATGTACCGGGAGTCGGCGTCGTTCATCTGACAGCCGAAAGTCTCAATATAGACGCTGGGCATGCTCGGAGAGCGCAGTTCGAGAAATGAGGGGCATGCTCCACCCGGCGACGGTCGCAATCGTGGGACGGCCGAACGTCGGCAAGAGCGCGCTCTTCAACCGCCTGATCGGCCGGCGCCTCGCGATCGTCGAGGATACGCCCGGCGTCACCCGCGATCGCCTCTACGCGCTCTGCGAGTGGCGCGGCGTGATCTTCAGCGTCGTCGACACCGCGGGTATCGACCCCGGCGCCGACGTCGCGCACGGCGTGGAACTTGCCGACGCCACGCGCCGCCAAGCCGAGGCAGCCGCCGACGAGTCCGACGTGATCGTGATGGTCGTCGACGCGCAGACCGGGCTCCATCCGCTCGACGACGACGTCGCGGCGATCCTGCGCCGCAAGCAGCGGCCGATCGTGCTGGTTGCAAACAAGGCCGAGTCCCCCGACGCTGAGGCAGGCGTGCACGCCGAGTTCGGACGTCTCGGCTTCGGCGAACCGGTCGCCGTCTCGGCGATTCACGGAGAGGGGACCGGCGATCTGCTCGACCGTATCGTCGCGCTGCTGCCGGCTGAAACGGCGGCCTCGACCGACGGGGCGGAGCTCGCACTTGCGGTGATCGGGCGACCGAACGTGGGCAAGAGTTCGCTCGTCAACTCGATGCTCGGCACCGAACGCGCGCTCGTCTCGGCGAGCCCCGGCACGACGCGCGACGCCCTCGACGCACTCTTCGATTGGCACGAACGTCCCTATCGTTTGGTCGACACCGCCGGCTTTCGCAAAAAACCGGAGGCACACGGCGCAATCGAATACTATGCGGCGCTCCGCTCGCTCGCCGCGATCGCGCGGTGCGATATCGCGCTGCTCGTCTTCGATTCGATGACCGGCATCATGGCGCAAGATCGCCGTCTCGCGGGGATTGCGATCGAAGAACGCAAAGGCCTGATCGTCGTCGGAAACAAGTGGGACCTGGTGCGCGAGCAGGAGGGCGACTTCAGTCAGAACGAGCTAGCCGGCGTCGTGCGAGAGACGATTCCTTTTGCCGCTTTCGCGCCGATCACGTTTCTCTCGGCAAAGACAAAGCGCCGGTTGGGAAGCCTCATGCCGATCGTCGCACGCGTCGCTGCGAATCTCGAGCGGCGCGTTCCGACCCCTGCGCTCAACGAGATCGTTCGCCGGGCCGTTCTTACACATCCGCCGCCGGCAATCGCCGGGAGACTCTTGCGAATTTACTACGTCTCGCAGCCCGGGACGCATCCGCCGGTCTTCGTCTTTCACACCAACGATCCCGATCTCGTGCCGGCACATTACCGCCGGTTCTTGGAGAACACGATTCGACAGCACTTCGATTTCGAAGGCGTCCCCTTGACCCTAGAATTCCGCGGGCGCCGTCGAGAAGACGAGCGCAGCGATGAGTGACGTCGGGCTGCCCCAGTCTACAGCCGATGCTCTACTCGCGATTCTGATCGCGATTCCGATTCTATCGTTCCTCGCCGCATTTTTGATCGGATCGATCCCGTTCGGCTACGTCATCGGCCGCTTCTTCTACCGGACCGATATTCGCAGCCAGGGTTCCGGAAATATCGGCGCGATGAACGCTCTGCGAACGCTCGGCACAGGCGGCGCCGTCGCGGTGCTCCTGCTCGACGCGCTCAAAGGCTTCGTTCCGACGCTCTGGGCGCTCTTCTTCTTTCGCGGTCATCTCGATTTGGAAACGTTTCCGCCCGGCGAGCAGATGCTCGCCGCAATCATCGCGGCCGGCGCCGTGCTCGGTCATTGCTTCTCGCCGTGGCTTCGTTGGCGCGGCGGTAAAGGCGTCGCAACCTCATTCGGGGCGCTCTTTGCGCTCAGCTGGCCCGCCGGTCTCGTCGCAGTCGCGGGTTGGATCGGCGGTGCGGCGCTGACGCGGTACTCCTCGGTCGGCTCGATGCTCGGAAGCATCCTCGCGCCCTTCGCGATTTGGTTCTTTACGCGCTCGGTCCCGGAGACGGCCTACGGTATCTTCGCGGCGCTACTCATCCTCTTCACGCATCGCGAGAACATCGCGCGTCTGCGCGCCGGCGCCGAGAATCGGATTCGACTCTCCACCCGCACGTAGCCGGAGCGCTCGGTCGCGCCAGGGCTTCACGCGCCGCGAACCGTACTCTGGGCATCGCATGATTTCCTCAAACGATCTTCGTAACGGCGTGACCGTCATCGTCGACGGCCAGCTCTGGACCGTCATCGAGTTTCTCCACGTGAAGCCCGGAAAGGGCTCGGCCTTCGTTCGCACGCGTCTCAAGAACGTCAAGACGGGCACGACGCTGGAGCGAACCTTTCGGGCGGGTGAGAAGCTCGAGCGCGCCGTGGTCGACAACCGGCAGATGCAGATGCTCTACAACGACGGCGACGGGTACCATTTCATGGACCAGGAGAGCTTCGAGAACGTAACGTTGCAGCGCGACCTCATCGGCGACCCGGCCGACTTTCTCAAAGACGGCATGGTGATCGACGTGCAGTTTCACGACGGCGCGGCAATCGGCGTCGACCTGCCGGCTCACGTCGAGTTGAAAATCGTCGAGACCGACCCGGGCTTTCGCGGCGATACCGCAACGAATACGACGAAGCCGGCGAAGCTCGAGACGGGCGCCACGGTGCAAGTGCCGCTCTTCGTCGAAAGCGGCGATATCATTCGCATCGATACGCGCGACCGGCGCTACATCGGCCGAGCGAGCTAACCTCCGAGCGCTCCGTGCGCTTTGCGTTCGAGCTCTTTGGCGCGGCCTTCGTCGCGAGCATCTTCGGTTCGATGGTCGGACTTGGCGGCGGTTTCATCCTCGTCCCAATCCTGCGCATCTTTCTGGGATTCTCACCGGCCGCGGTCGCCGGAACGTCGCTCGTTCTGATCGTGGCGAATAGCGCGGGCGGCGCCTTTACCTACTTCCTTCACAAGCGCATCCATCTGAAGATCGGCCTGCTGATCGCGCTCGGAGGCCTGCCCAGCACGATCCTCGGCGCGATCCTCTCGCTCCATATCTCGGGACGTCTTTTTGATATACTCCTCGCCATCGTCTTGATCGGCATCGCCATCGACCTGGCGTGGAACGCGGAGAGAAGGCTGGCCGGACGCCCGGAGGTTCGCCGAATTTACGAGATCAAGGGGATGTCCTATCGCGGCGCCTTGGGTCTCGGCTTCATCGTCGGAATTTTCCTGAGTCTCTTCGGATTAGGCGGCGGAATCGTCATTATTCCGGCCTTCCTGTACTTCTCCGAACTGCCGCTGCACGCGATCAGTGCGACGTCGCAATTCGCGATACTGCTCACGTCGCCGCCCGGATTGATCGTTCACGTCCTGCAGCACGACGTGGTCGGCAAGGACGTTATTCCGCTCGTCGCCGGCGGTTTGCTCGGCGGCCCGATCGGCGCGCGCCTCTCGCTGCGCCTGCGCACGCCACAGCTCCTCATCATCGTCGCGATCGCACTCGTCGTCGCCGCCATCACCCTCGTCTGGCGCCAACTCTGAGCTCACGCTTCTCAGGGCCACCTCGAAGACGCTCGTCGCGCGCCTCCTGCGCGCTCCTGCTCCGCCACTTTTCCGCAACCTGAAATGAAGTTTTCGACCTCCTGTCTTTTGCGGAAAAGTTGGAGGCTTCTCAGTAGCCCCGCGAAGCGCGAGCTCGAGTTAGCCGGGCGAGGTCATCTTCTGCGGGACGACGACGCGATCGTACTCTTCCTCGCTAACGTGCCCTAACGCCAGCGCGGCCTTCTTGAGGGTCGTCTTCTCGTGGTGCGCCTTCTTTGCAATTTCGGCGGCTTTATCGTAGCCGATCTGCGGCGAGAGGGCGGTAACGACCATCAGCGACTCGTCGAGATACTTGCGGATCTGCTCTTCGTTGGCTTGCAAGCCTTCGACGGCGTGTTCGCGGAACATCGTGCACGCATCGCGCAGCAGGTTCGCAGAATGCAGGAAATTATAGATGATCACCGGGTTGAAAACGTTGAGCTCGAAGTTGCCCTGCGAGGCGCCGAAGCTCACCGCGAGATCGTTGCCGAAAACCTGCACGCAGACCATCGTCATCGCCTCCGACTGCGTTGGGTTTACCTTTCCGGGCATGATCGAGCTGCCCGGCTCGTTTTCGGGCAGAATAAGCTCGCCGATTCCCGCGCGCGGTCCGGACGCGAGCCAGCGGATATCGTTGGCGATCTTCATCAGTGCCGCGGCAAGCATCTTGAACGCGCCCGAGGCAAAGACGAAGTCATCGTGCGAGGCGAGCGCGGTAAATTTGTTCGGGTGCGAGCGGAACGGCAAGCCGGTCAACTCGGCGATTTTGGCGGCGGTGCGCTCGCCAAACTCCGGATGCGCATTGAGCCCGGTGCCGACCGCGGTGCCGCCGATGGCGAGATCGTACAGCGGATCGAGCGCCTCTCTGCAGGCCCTCATCGCGCGGTCGAGTTGCGTGACGTAGCCGGAGAACTCTTGCTCGAGGGTGATCGGGGTCGCGTCTTGCAGATGCGTGCGTCCTACTTTGACGACGTGCGCCCAGCCCTTCGCCTTTGCGGCGAGCGCTTCGCGCAGCGCCTTGACCGCAGGGAGCATTCCCGCCATCGCCCGCGCTCCGGCAACGTGCATCGCCGTCGGAAAGGTGTCGTTCGACGACTGCGACATGTTGACGTGATCGTTGGGGTGAACCGGTCTCTTCGAGCCCATCTCACCACCCGCGATCTCGATCGCTCGATTCGAGATGACTTCGTTGACGTTCATATTCGTCTGCGTACCCGAACCCGTCTGCCAGACGCGCAGCGGAAAGTGTGCGTCGAGCTTGCCATCGACGATTTCGTCCGCGGCCTCGACGATCAGCCGCATCTTCTCCTCGTCGAGCTTTCCGAGGTCGTGATTGACCATCGCCGCAGACTTTTTGAGGATGGCCATCGCTTGAACGACCTGGCGCGGCATGACGTCGCGCGGCCACTCACCGTCGCCGATATCGAAGTGCACGAGCGAGCGCGCCGTTTGGGCCCCGTAGTATTTCTCGGAAGGGACATCGATCTTCCCCATGGAGTCGCTTTCGGCGCGCATCGCGGCGGCCGGTTTCGCCGTAATCGTCATAGTGCTGCGTTCGTCATCGCGCTCGGCCTCTCCGGGCGGCGCGTGCTCCATCGAGCGACGTTCCGACGGCACGTAACTCGACGATCTCGTAGATCGCCAGCGGAAAGCGCTCGTCAAAGCGACGTTTGTTGCAGCGTGGACAGCTCGCCGGACCCCGCGGCAGGGCGCGGCGCAGCGCCTCGAACCGGCATCGTTCACAACGCAGAATGTACCGCTTGCTCGATTCCTGGAGCGGAGCGACGTTGCCGAGTTCGTGATAGATCGAGTGTAAGCCGCACTCGCGCAGCTTGCGCTTGAAGCGAGGGCCATGACCCATCTCTTGAAATTTGGCGAAACACCACGCGTGGATCATCTCGTGCAGGAGCGTCTCGGTCAGCGCTTCGGGATGCTGCCGGAAGTGCTTGGGAGAGAGCTCGATGATGACCGGATGGCGCCCGTAGGTCGTACGCCCTGCGGTATTTGAAAAACGCTCGTTATACCGAATCCGGCAATCGGGCGTCTCGCCGTTGAAGTAGTCGTAATTCAAACGCGCAAAGAGCAACTGCAGGTCGGCTTCACTCGGTAAAGCACTCGGTGCCACGCAAGATTTGGTTCGCGAGGCGTCCAACCGAATCATGTGGCCGAAAACGAGTCGAACGGACTACCGCCCAGGATCTACGTGCCGATCCTCTCCGTCGTCGCGGCGATTTTTCTAGCTACGATGGCCTACCTCGTCGCGGTCGGTTTCGGCGTAACCGGTTCGGTCTTCGGTAAAGCCGCGAGGCCGGCCACGAGCGCCGGGTTGGACCAAGGCTCGCAGAACAGCGTCGAAGGCGGGCCGCCGGCGCCGGTCGTCGCGCAGCTACAGACGCTGCGGTCGCGAATTGCCGCACATCCTAACGACGACGTCGCCCTGACGCAACTCGGCGACATGTACCTCGCGGCAAACCGCTTCGAACAGGCAATTCCGTTCTACCGCCGGGCGCTTCGGGCAAATCCGCACAACGTCGCCGCGCAGACGGGGCTCGCGCAAGCGCAGGAAGCCTTAGGCCAGTGAACGTCTACATCTCGTGCGATATGGAAGGCACTGCGGGCGTCTGCTCGTGGAAGCAGTGCGATCCAAGCGATGCCGACGAGTACCCCGTCTACCGCCGCTATATGACGCGCGAAGTCTGCGCGGCGATCGCCGGCGCGCGTGCCGGAGGCGCGACCGCATTTACCATCAACGATTCGCACTGGTCGATGCGCAATCTCCTCCTCGACGAGCTTCCGAACGACGCCGCCCTTCGCGTTATCTCCGGAGCTCCCAAGCCCTGGAGCATGATGCAAGGCCTCGACGGCACCCCCGATGCGGTCTTCTTCACCGGTTACCATGCAAAGGCCGGCGACTGCGCAACGCTCGCGCATACCTACAGCGACTCGATCTACTCGGTTACGGTCAACGGGACGCCGTGCAGCGAGGCGCTCCTCAACGCCGCACTGGCGGGAAGTTTCGGCGTTCCGGTCGTGCTGATCACGGGCGATCGCACGATCGTCGAGGAGAGCATCCGCGCGATGCCGTGGGCGATCGGCGTCGCGGTCAAGGATGCCATCGGTTTTTCGGCGGTGAACTCGCTGACGCCCAGCGCGGCATGCGAGGCCATTGCCGCCGGCGCTCGCGAAGCGATCGGGCGCGTGCGCCTTGCCAAACCCTTCGTCTTCAGTTCGCCGTTCGAGCTAACGATCGAAACGCTCGCCGTCGAACAGGCGGAGTTCATCGAACTGATGCCCGGATTCGAGCGAATCGGCGGCCGCGCCGTGCGCTTTGCCGCCGCCGAGTATCCCGAGCTCTTACGTGCGTTTATCGCTGCGACGCGCATCGCCGCCGCGGCGAACCCGGTCGCATGAACCTCTATATTTCCAGCGACATGGAAGGCGTCGCCGGCGTCTGCGCCTGGGAACAGGTCGACGCCCGCACTCCGCACCCGGAGTATGCGACGTTCCGCCGCTACTACACGCACGAGGTAACCAGCGCGATCGAGGGCGCGCGCGCTGCAGGCGTAACGTGCGTGCTCGTCAACGACTCGCATGGCCCGATGCGTAACCTGCTGCTCGACGAGCTTCCGCCGGACGTGCGGGTGATCTTCGGAAACCGCAAGCCGTTTTCGATGGTGCAAGATGCCGACGGCGAGTTCGGCGGTGCGTTCTTCATCGGCTACCATGGCGGGGCCGGCGAAGCCGACGCGGTGCTCTGCCACACCTACACGCCGTCGGTTATTTACGAAGTCCGCCTCAACGGGATACCGTGCAGCGAGGCGACGATCAACGCGGGGCTGCTGGGATTCTACGGCGTACCGCTCTTATTCGTAAGTGGTGACCGCTCGACCGTTGAGAGCGTCCAAGCACAGATGCCGTGGGTGCGTGGGGTGGCGGTGAAGGACTCGATCGGAAACTTCGCCGCCGCATCGATGCTTCCGGGCGAAGCGCGGCGCGCGATCCGCGAGGGTGCCGCGGCGGCGATCCGCGACGCCGGTCAGGCAAAGCCGTATCGCTTCGATCCGCCGATCGCGCTCGACGTGCAACTCGTCACCTCGGCGCAGGCGCATCTCGTCGCGACGATCCCCGGCTTCGAACGCACCGGATCGCGTCGTGTCCGTTTCGTGCACGATTCGTTTCCGATCGTATTCAAGGCTTTCGTCGCAAGCTGGCGCCTCGGCGCGATGGCGTAGTGGCCGCTCTGCGGGAATCCCAACCCTTTCGCAGTATCGATCCGGAGTTTCGCGCAGCGCGAAAAGCGCATCCCGCCTTCGTCTGCAGCGACTACGAACGGCTGCTCGCACGCCTGCGCGGACGCGGCGTTGCGGTCATTTCTGCAGCGGAACTGGCAGACGGCCGAGCGCACTGCTACGTCGACGATCCCTTCGGAAACCGGATCGAGCTGCTGCATGATAGGTCAAAAAGTGGGTAACAGTCGTGAGTGTCGCCCGTACGATACGTCGAAAGAATCGTCGAGCAAGTTCACAAGCGCGTACCCGAAGCAAAGGTCGAGATGACCGACGAGCGGCTGCCGCGTTGGAACCTCGCCAATTGCGTGGCATGGCTCGAATATGATTCCACCGGCAAGCTGCTGCTCAGTGGAACCAAAGGCGACGGACCGACGGTCAGCCGGCGGCATAAACGCGACGAAAGCGCCTCGGATACCGCCGAAATCATCGCCGAATACCTCGTCGAGCCGGTACGGCACCAGGAGTAAGCGCAGAGATGCGTCGAGCATCTGCGCGAAACGGCCGAGGGTTAACTCGCTATGAAGCTTTGGCGGGAGTTCCCAAAGCAATGGCGATTTCGACGACGTCCTCTTCACTGAGCGAGAGGCGTCGCATCGCGGCCTCGTAGAGCTCGATCGTTTCTTCGCTCCGGCTCGAGGCGGCTCGCTCTTCGCGCAGACGCTTCACCTCGTCCGTAACGCGATGGGCCAGCTCCGGAGTCGGTTCGATCCCAGCGTGCGCGAGGCGCTCGCGCCGGCGGCGCAACGTATCCTCGACGAGCGAAGCACCGGTATGTTTTCCGAACACCCAGCTCGTACGAGCGCCGACCAAATCGGCCGGAACCGCCTCGTACATGCGATGATCCACGAGCATTGCTTGCGTGTGAATGCCGGACTCGTGCGCGAAGACTTTCGATCCCACGATCGGCTCGTGCTGCTGCAGCGGAATGCCGCTCATGCGCTCCATAAAACGCGCGAGTTCCCGCAGCTTGTCGTAACGGAAACCCGGCAGCTCGATACCGTAGAGAACGCACAATGCCACGGCGAGTTCGTGCAGCTTGACGTTACCCGCGCGCTCGCCGTACCCGTTCGCCGTCACGGAGATCACCGAAAAACCGCACGAAATCGCGGTAATCGCGTTAATCGTGCCGAGGCCGTAATCGTTATGCAGGTGTGCCACGATCGGCAGCCCCGCGGGCAGCGCCCGCACGATCCGCGAGCAGTACCAGCGCGTCGCCTCCGGCGTCAGCGTGCCGACCGTATCGGGCCATGCCGGACGCGTCCCGCCGGCATCGAGGCCGGCCTTGAAATACTCGATGAAATACTCGACGTCGCCGCGGCTGCCGTCCTCCGCGCCGAACTCGATGCGTTCGACCCCGCACTCGCGTGCGTGGGTGATGGCGTCGCACTGCATCCGGATGTTCGCCTCGCGATAGAACGCGAGCGGCAGGTCGAGCCATTCACCTTCGTCGCGACCTTGGTAGCGCAGCAGCGTCTTTCCGATCTTGTATTTGAGATGGAGGTCGCTCCCGCTCGTGAAGATGAAAAACGTGACTTCGCGCGGTTCGATTCCGGCGTCGCGCAACGTTTTTACGGTCACGTCGATGTCGCGCCGGTTGCTGCGGCACATGACCACGATCTCGACGTCGCCGAGTTCGCCGCGACGTTTGGCCCCCATGACGAGTTGCAACGTCCGCCGGTCACCCTCGGAGGCCGCCGGAAAACCAACGCTCATGATATGCACGCCGACGCCCGCCAGCGCGGCAGCAATCTCGAGTTTCTGCTCGGGCGTGTAGCAGACACCCGGCATTTGCTCGCCGTCGCGCAGCGTTTCGTCGTAAATCCGAATCTGCGACGCATCGGGGAAACGCACGTCGCTCGTGAACTCTTTCGGGTCCCGGATCAGGCGTTCGATCGGCTCGTGCAGCATTCTCAAAAGGTTCGCCGCCGCGGGGACGATTTCTCCTAGAACACCGTCACCGGAACGACGACCGAGTTGCCTACCGTATCCTCGATGGTCAGTTTCGTCTTCCCCGAGCCGGTAGCGGTCACCGCAAAGACGTCCGGCGTCGACGTTTTCCTGATCCTCGCGACGGAAGTATTCGCCGACGAGGCTCTCCACCTCGACGTACCGTGCTCGGTCACGGTGAGACGAGCGACGTCACGCACCTGCGGAATCGTGACGGAGGGTGGATCCACGCTCAGCGGATTCGGAACGTAGGTATAGAGATCGTCGTTCGCGTCCGTTACCCACAGGTTGCGATCGGGACCCGTCCCGAGCGCCAAGGCATCGCTCGCACCCGAGGGCAGCGCTACGAACGTCGCTTTCTTGGAGTCGCGGTCGAGGGTAGCGATTGCAGCCGCCGATCCCGGCGCCCGTTGGATAAACCAGGGGTTGCCGTCGGGACCCGCAGCAATCGCGTGCGGCGAATCTTCGGCAACGAGGCCGGTCACGCTATAGGCATTCGCCACGCCGCTCGGCAGTATCGCAAAGACGCAGGCGTCGGCATAGCCCCATACAAAACCGGAGACCACCGCGAGCGCATGGGCCGGCCGAGGGCAGGGAACCTTGAATCTATTCAGCACCCTACCGCTGCCCGGGCTGATGCGCATCACCAGTTGAGTATTCTCGGGTTGCGCCCAGATCACGTGATCGGGTCCCTCGACGAGCGAATCGAACGCCGTAACACCCTTCGGCAGCGCGAAATTCGCAGCGCTCCCATCCGCGGAGAATCGCCAGAGGTAGGGGCTTGCGGCACCGGCGCCCCAGATCGTATCCTGGGGCCCGATCGTGAGGACGCTGAGGTTGCCGGCGCTCACGTCGGCTATGTGGCACTCCGACTTTCCGCTAGCGGGCGAAACGAACGTCCAACCAAACTCCTTCCGCAACGAAAACGTTACGTTCGGATTCATGAAGACCGAACGCTCTTCGCTATTCAGCGCGATATCGAGTGCATACATATCGTACGCACCCGGTGAGCCCGAATAGGAGCACTTCGGCTGGCGCGGCGCATGCATGACCTTTCCGCTCATTGGAATCGTTGCGAAACCTTCGTACGGATGCGCCTTCCCCCACCCTGCCACGATATAGACGACCCCGTCGCCGGCAAGAACGTTCGCCGGATACGCGGTGCCCTTGCCGACCTCGCGACGCGTCACCCATCTGCTGCCTTTGTCGCCTTGCCGAACTGCGGGGTTCGCACTCTGCGATTGCGGTGCTGCAACTGGCACACTCGCCGGTGCGCATGCGGAAAGGAGCGCTGCAATCGCCGGCGGCAGGAAAGCCGAGGCAAGCAGCCGTTTCGGAAGAGACCGATGGTCAGACGCCATCTTCGCGCTCCCCGAAACGCAGCTCGGAGGTATCGCGTGGAAAGATGAGCTCCAGCGTCCAGTCAAAGGCGACGCGCAGCTTGCGATCGAGCCCCGGGAGGCGCAGCAGGTAATAGGTGCGCCAGAAGAACCACGCGATGAAGCCGGTGATGACGTGATTGCCGGGGAGTTGCGCGACGCCTTTGCGACCGCCCAGCGCCGCCATCATCCCGAGCGTGTGGTACCGAAACGGTGTCGTTGGGCGGCCGCGCATGACCGCGACGATGTTCTCGGCGAGATGCGGTCCCTCGCGAATAGCGTGCTGTGCGGTCATTGGATAGCTGCTTCCCGCTTCGTCGGGAATCGCCGCGCAGTCGCCGACCGCCCAAACGCCTTCGAAGCCGCGAACGCGCATGTCCGGCCCGGTCTCGATCGCGCCCCGCTTTGTCTTCGGGAGGGCGACCTTCGCGATCGTCGGCGACGGCTTCACGCCCGCGCTCCAAACGATCGTCTCGGTCTCGATGCGGCGCCCGCTCTGCAACGTCAGAGCCTCCGCAGCCGCCGAGGCGACGCCGTCGCCCGTCAGCACTTCAACGCCGCGGCGTTCCAAGACGCGGCGCGAGTACTCGCCCATCTTGGCAGGCAGCCCAGCAAGGAGCACGGGGCCGGCCTCGATCAGAATCACGCGAACCCGCTCGGCCTGCAAGCGTCGATAGAATCGAAGGACGCTCCGAAAGAGTTCAATGATTTCGCCCGCGGTTTCGACGCCGGTGAAGCCGCCTCCGACGACGGCGATCGTCAGTAGGCGTTTGCGGCGCGCTTCGTCGTCGATGGTGTCCGCCAGCTCGAGCAGCCAGACCAAATGATTCCGCAGCAGTTCCGCATCTTCGAGTGACTTGAGCGCCCAGGTGTGCTCGGCAACGCCGGGCAGACCGAAGTCCGAGGTCGACGATCCGAGGGCAAAGACGATTTGGTCGAACGCTTGCGCGACGTTCCTGCGCGTGAGGACGTGATGGTAGCGAAGGACCCGCTTCTCGATGTCGACCTCGTCGACGTCGGCGAGGATGAAACGGCTGCGCCGCAACTGCGTGCGAACCGGCGTTACGACGTGACGCACTTCGAGCTCGCCCGACGTGACCTCGGGCAGCATCGGCGTAAAGAGCGTGTAGTTCTCGCGGCTCAGCAAGAGAATCTCCGCCTCGTCGGGGCGCAGCAGCGCCTCGAGCCGCCGCGCGACGGCAATTCCGGCAAAGCCTCCGCCGACAATCGCGATGACCGGCACGCGATGCGGTTGAAGAGGGCCGGGTGCAATACCTTCCGCCCTCGGAACCGCAGCCGGAGAGCCCGAAGCCCGTGCAACGCCGCCAAGCGGGCATCGGCGCGCTGCTCGCCGCCGCGATGGCATTCCTTCTGAAGTTCAAGTTCCTGCTGCTCTTCGGCGCCAAGATCTTCGCGATCAGCTGGACCTTCTTGCTCTCGCTGTGGATCTACGTCGTGATCTTCGGTTGGCGGCTCGCAATTGTCGTGATGCTGCTCCTGTTGGCGCACGAGCTGGGACACTACTTCGCGTTCCGAGCCTACGGGCTTCCGGTCCGCCTCCCGGCCTTCGTACCGCTGCTCGGCGCTTTCACCGCAGGAGCACCGCCGGAAGATCTCGAGCAGGATGCCTACATCGCACTCGCCGGTCCGCTCGTCGGTTTCGGGCTCGCGGCGCTCTGCTACATCGTGGGCAGCCTCACGCAGGATCGCTTTTGGTACGCGTGCGCCGATCTCTCGGCGTTCTTGAATCTCTTCAACATGATTCCGATGCCGCCGTTCGACGGCGGGAGAATCATCGGCGCGCTCTGGCCGCCGTTGTGGATCGTCGGATTCGCGCTCTTCGCGGCACTCGCGATTTTCTTACACATCCCGATTCTTTTCGTCGTCATCATCGGTCTGCTCGGAGTGCCGGCGATGCTCGCGGCGTGGCGAGGCCACGTCGATCCGCGCGCGCTTCGAATGACCTTCGGCGCGCGCGTGCGCGTGAGCTGCTGGTATCTTGCCACCCTCTTGGGTCTCTTCTTCGTCATGGCGCAGTCGCATATCATCGCCGCAGGGCACGCTGCCGGAACGCCGGCTTGGTGACACGCAAGATCTCGCTCGCCATTGCATCGGCGAGCATTCTCGTCGCGATCTTCGCCGTACGGCCCCACGCAACGCCGGGTCCCTATCTGCGCGACTTCGAGGCCTATTGGTCGGCGGGCGCGACGTGGAATGCACGCGCCGATCCCTACGCACGCGCCGTCTGGAGCGCGGAGCGGACCGTACCCGGAGTCGATCCATCGAGAGACGAGCTCTTACCGTTCGTCGGACCACCGCCAACCCTGCCGCTCTGGTCGCTGGCGGCGCGGGTGCCATACGGCGTTGCGGCGATTGCGTGGTCCGCCGTTCTTGCACTCGCCGTGCTTCTGCTCGTTGCCACGTCCGTCACCGGCAGCGGGAGACGCAACGTCATCGGTTTCATTGCGGCGCTGGCGCTGGCGATCTCTTGGGGACCGTTAACCAGCGACGTCGCCCTCGGGCAGGTCGCATTGCCGGCGTTCGCGGCGGCGGCCCTCGTTGCGCTCGTCGCCGCATCACTGCCTGCGCTTGGCGCGATTGCATCGTGCGTTGCCTTCGCGCAACCAAACGCCTCGCTCGGACTCGTCGCGCAGCTCGGTTTCAACCGCACGACCCTCGCACTCGCGCTTGGGGTCGTGCTGACGTATGCGTTCGGTGCGCTCGCTTCGGGTCTCGCATGGCCGATCCACTACGCGGCGACACTGCGAGCGCACGCGGCAGCAGAGCGCTTTGCCGCCATTCAGTTGACGCCCGCGTCGATTGCCTTCGGTCTTGGAATCCCGCCGGCGATCGCGAATGCCGTCGGCGTGCTCGCCGCGTTACTCGCGGTCGCCGCAGCAGTTCCGATCGCCATGCGCGTACGCGATCGCTTCGCGCGCTTTGCCGCGCTTTCGGCGCTCTCGCCATTCGTTACCGGCTTCGTTCACGAGCACGATCTGATCGTCGCGTATGCCGCGGCGGCATGGTGCGGTTTGCGAACCGGCGGCGCGGGTCGCCTGCTGGCGCTCGCGGGGACGTTACTCGTCAGCGTCGACTGGCTCGGCCTCGCCCAACGCCCGAGCGGTCTCGCCCAGAGCGCGCTGCTTGCGCTCGGCGCCTGCGGCGCTTTCATCGCACTCGGCGAAAGAGCCGGCACACGCGGCACACTCGCGGTAGGAGCCGCCTTCGCCGCGCTCTTTGCAGCGGCGAGCGCGATGGCGATCGCGCATCCCGCGCCGGTCTGGCCTGACGCGCTCGGTGCCTTTCACGCCTCGCCTACGGTGACTGCCGCCGGGGTCTGGTCCGACGAACAACGCGCCGTCGGATTGCTCGCGGCGGTGCCGGCCTGGGCGCTCCTGCGCTCGCTGCCGCTTGCCGGTTGTGCGCTCCTCGCCTGGGCTATATGTCGACGTCCATCACGTTGTCGAACGGCGTAATCGCGTTGGGATGGAAGTTCTTGAGATCGCTATTGTATGCGTAGATATCCTCGCGCAACGACGTAACGATCATCGGAACGTCCTTCACGAGCTCTTGCTCGACCACGAGCACGTCGGCATTGCGCTGCGGCTGCTCGTAGTGTGAAAAGAGCGCGTCCATGGCGGCCTGCGCTCGGGGGTTACACCAGCGCGTGTCGTTCTGGCCCTTCGGCGGGAACGCGTGGCAAGAGAGATATCCGGAATAGTCGCCGATCGCCTCATTGAGCCATGCGAAACCGATCATATCCCACTTGTTGCCGTAGACGATGCCGCCTTGCTGCAACGGGGCGAACATCATCGCCGTCGGGTAGTGGCGAACCGTGATATCGATTCCGGCCTCCTTCCACCACGAACGCTCCAGTTCGATCTGCTCGTCGACGTCCGGCGAGCCCGCCGTGGTGGCATACTCGAGCGAGAGTCGGACGCCGTTTTTGGCGCGGATGCCGTCGGGGCCGCGTTTCCAGCCGTCTTGATCGAGGATCGCATTCGCTTGCGCGATGTTGAACGCTACGGGCGGGATCGAGGTGACGGCGTACGGCGCGTTCTTCGGGGTCGTGACTTCCTGAAGAATGCCGACGCCGCGGCCGATCTTATCGATAAGCGTACGGCGGTCGAGCGCGAGCCGAATTGCCTGCCGCACGACCGGATCGCTCACGGCGGGCCGCTGGAGATTGAAATCGAGATGATTGTATAAATAGCTCGCCTGCCGGATGATCGAGATTCCCGGGATGGCCTTCGCTCGGGAAAGGTACGTACCCGGGACCAAATGCCACATGTCGAGCTCGTGCGACTGCAGCTGCGCCAGCACCGTATTACGATCGGGAACGATCTTGAAGATGATCTCCTTGAGCTTCGGCTGTCCGCGCCAATAGAGCGGGTTTGGAACGAGTACGACGTCCTGGGCGCGCTCCCAGCGCAGATACTTAAACGGTCCGATTCCAACCGGCAGCGAGTTGTACGCGACGTGGTTGATATTCGGATACTGCGCGAGCAGATGCTTGGGAAGAATGCACGGATTCGCCCCGGCCGTCGAAAAGAACGTCTCGACAAAAGGCGAGTACGGCTTGCGCAAATGATAAACCACGGTGTACTTGTCGGGCTCGTCGAGCTTCGTAATTTGGTCCCAGCCGAGGCGTCCCACTTCGTTATTCGCGGGATTGTTCACCACATTGGTCGAGAAGACGACGTCGTCGGCATTAAACGCGGCACCGTCCGACCAGCGCACGCCCTTGCGGATGTGGAAAGTGATGGTGAGGCCGTCTTTGCTGACGCCGCCATTCTGTTGTGTCGGGACTTGCGTGGCAAGCTCGGGATAGGGGTTGTTATTTTTGTCCCACTTGATGAGATAGGCCATCGTCAACGACGAAAGATAGCCGACGTCGGCAAATTGGCCGAGGTGGGGATTGAGCGTATTCACGTCGCCGGCATCGGCAAATCGTAGAATGTGCGGCTGGGTCCAGGGATTCCCCCGGCCGCCGGTCCCGACGGCGCCTGCGCCCCTCTTGGTACACCCGCCGAGCACGACGAGCGCCGCAACCAGCGCGACGCAGCCCGCAAACCGTATCTTCATCATGTGGAAGCTCCTTAGATCGAGTAATTCCAGGGATCCCAAAAACCCGAGATCACCGGTGACGGATCGAAACCCTTCAAATCGGTATTGTAGACGTACGGAAATCGCCGAAAGTACAGGATGATGGTCGGCACGTCGAGCGCCAGCTGCTGCTGAACGATTACGTAATCGCATTTCCGGCGCGCTCGGTCGATCGTGGTGAGAGCGTCGGTCATTGCGGCGGTGGCAGCGTGGTTGTCCCAGAACATGGCATTCTGTCCGTGCGGCGCGAAGTTGAGGCCTGAGTAGATTGCGCTGTCGTCGGGATCGGCGGCGCCGACCCAGCCGAAGAGCGCGACGTCGTAATGACCACCCTGCAGCGTGCCGTTCGCGGAATTATCGAAAAACTCGCTGGTGGGATAGTTTTTGACGTCGGCCTGCGCGCCGACTTCGTGCCATTGCCGCTGGAGCACGGTTTCATTTGCCTTTCCGAGATTCGATTCGGTCTGCGTGCTGATCGTGAACTCCAGCCGCTGCCCGTCTTTCACGCGGATGCCGTCGGGTCCCATCTTCCACCCGTCGGCTTCGAGCAGCGCGGCGGCCTTGGCGGGATCGTACGGATAATGAGCGATGTCGTCGGTATACGCCCAGGAAAATTTCGGCTGCTGATCGGTAAACGCGGGAATCGACGACCCGTGCTCGATTTTCTGAATCAACTCGTTGCGATCGGTGGCATAGGCCAGCGCTCGTCGCACTTGAACGTCGCTCACGATTGGGTGTCGCAGGTTAAAGTCGACGTGGGTCCACGCAAAGGCATCCACGCGCACCGCCTTTAGGCCGTTCTTCGGATCGGCGGCCATCGCAGCGTACTCGGGCCACTTCATGCCCGTCCCTTGCGCCAGCATGTCGAGCTCGTGCGTGAGCAGCTGGGTCGCTACCGTGTTTTCGTCGGGAAGGATTTTGTAGACGACTTCCTTGAGCTTCGGCGGCCCAAGGTAGAAGTAGGGATTCGCCACCAAGCGTACGTCCTGGCCGCGGTTCCACGCCACTACCTTGAAGGGACCGCTGCCGACCGGCAGCGCGTTATAGGGAGCGGTGTTGAACGAGCCCTTGTCATCGTTGTACTTCGCCAGCAGGTGCTCGGGAAGAATCGGTGCGTTGCCGTTCACGCTCCAGAGCTGCTGCAAAAACGGGGCGTAGAGCCTCTTCATGTGAACGACCGCGACCAGCGGATCGCTGCAATCGATGCTGCCGATATCTTTAAAGCCATCGGTCGTGACGACGTTGTTATGGGTATTCATCACCACGTGCCACGTGAACTTGAGATCGTTGCAGGTCAGCGCGACGCCGTCTTGCCATTTGATGTTCGGCCGCAGCTTGTACTTTAAGGTCAGGCCGTCTTTGCTCACGTCACCGTTGGCGATCGTAGGAATTTCTCGAACCGCATCGGGAAAAGGCCGGGCCTTATCGTCGTAACGAACGGTCCACGAGTAAATGAACATCGAAAGGTCGAGCGTCGGCGTACCCGCGTTCAAGGCGGGATTGAGATTCTTGGGATCGGAGAACTCCGAGAATCGGAAGACGCCCGGCTCCGTCCACGAATGGCGCCCGGTGCTCGGGCCGCCTCCACCGGCGACTTTGGTGCATCCCGCCGCAAGGACGGCCGCGCCCAGCAATGCGGGAATGCGCCATCCCTTGATACTCACGTTGACCCGCCCTCCTCATCTTCTTGCGCGCGCATTTCTTCGGGATCGATTCCATGCGCCGCGCAAAACTCGCGATAGGCTGCAGGTGCGATCTCTGATGGCTTGATCTCGCTGCGGCCGCCCCAGAAGACGTTAGTGTACGCGAAGTCGATTCCCGCTTCGCGCAGGTGCGCGTCGATCGCCGCCTTATGCGCCAGCACCGCGGACTTCTCCATTCCGTGCGCCACCGCCATCACGTTGACGTTGCGAAACTCGGGGCCGCCCTCGCGCCAGTAGGCATGAGTAATGACGTAGTGCTGGCCGACTTCACAACCCGCCTCGATCTCGCGCCCCGGGGGCACCGCCCAGTGAAAGAGAGCGTTGTAGCGCGTCGCGCGTTCGTCGCCGGCGGTAGCTTTGACGTGTTCGAGGAAGGTCGAGAAGCGACCGATGACTCCTCGCGCGTCGAGCGAGCGCGCGATCTCGGCGAACCTCTCGAGCGTGACGCCGGCCTCCGCGGCGCGCGCACTCCAGAGATCGCGCACGATCTCGGCCGGGGCGAACTCGCGCTTGAGCGAGACGAGTACCCGCCAGTCCGACTCGGAGAGCTTGACGATCGAGGTCTGGAGCGGGCTGGCCCGCTCCGGCGCGCGCGCCCCCGGCTCGAGGCCGCGTCGCCGAACGTGCCCCACGCCGAGGGTGAAGAGCATCTTCGCCGGCATCAACCGAACGCGCTCGGCGCCGACGCGCCGGCGGAGCCATTCGGCGTGCTTGCGTAGTGAGTACTCCTGCGGCACCTTCAGCGTCGTCCAGAGCCGATAGGTGCTCCCCGGTGAGGCGGCATCGGTGGTGCGAATGACGACGTGCCCGGAGAACGGATCTTCGGCGAACATATACTCGAACGCAGCGTCGAGGGCGTTCGGCGAAATCTCCCACGCGCAGAGGGCTCCCCGCGCCAAGCTCGTCGCGAGCAGGGTCTGGCGCACCCGGCGTATCGTGCCGGCTCGCAGCATCGCATCGACTCGCCCGATCACCGTTTCGACCGGGATGCCGCTGCGCGAGGCGATTTCGCCAAAGGGATCGGTCTGAAAGCCCGAGAGCCGGTCTTCGGAGATCGCGAGAATCGCGGCGTTCACCGGATCGGAGATCGTCGCGGGCTGACCTGCGGCGGACCGCATCGTAGCCTTACAGGCTCCTAGATCTGAACGTCGCTGACACCCGTCGCGTAAAGATAGTTCTGCTCGGCGGTGCGCACGCCGTAGAGTGCCGTAATATATGCCGACTGCGCGGTCGTTAGGTTCGCCTCGGCGGTTACGACGTTAAGGATCGTGGTCGCACCGACTTTATACTGCGCCTGCGTCGCGCTCAGCGAGACTTGGGCCGCGGTCAGCTCGGATCGCGCCTGCACCAGCGACGAGCGCGCCGAGATGAGCGTCGCCAGCGCCGAGCGAACGTCGGACTCGACCGTTAGCTTCGTCGAATTGAGCGTCGCGATCTCTTGATCGAGCTGCGAGGCCGCCACCGCCACGTTGTAGTTCGTGACGCCCTGATCGTAAATCGGAATCGACAGATTCAGCCCGATCGTCTTGGAGTTGGTCCAACTCGCCGGGATTCCGACCGGAGCCGTCGCTCCGGTTGGGCAGATGGAAATCGGAACGATATTGCCGTTCTTTTGTTCTTCCGTGGTCGAAAAGCAAGGGATGAATTCGCGGCTGACGCCGTCGCTTGCGCCTGCGGTAAGAATCGGAAATCGGGCGAGCTTGGCATAGCGCAAGTTCTCTTGGGCCGACTGAACGTTATAAGCGGCGGCGATGTAGTCGGGACGCATGATGAACGCCCGCTTGAGCGATGCCTCATACGTTGGATTCGGTTCGTTCGGCTGGCCGGTAATTTGCTGAGGAACGACCATCGCGTCGGCATCGAGGCCAAGTGTCGTCGCGAACGAAGCTTGGGCGCCGATTGCGGTCCCCTGAGCGGTCACGAGATTACCGCGCGCCTGCGCGGTCTGGAATTGGGCGGCCGCAATATCCGAACGCGCTGCGGCACCGTTACGAATCTGAGCCGCCGTGGAAGCTTCGTTGACCTCGAACTCGCGGACGAGTTGCGCGTCGGCCGTCACGGTTGCATTATCTTCGAGCACCGAATAGTACGAATTTGCCACGTTGAAAGCGAGCGTCTGCAGTTGACGCAAGAGTGTTGCGCGACCCGCGATATCGGCTTCCTTTGCCGAGCGGATATTTGCAATGGTACGGCCGCCGTCGAAAATCAGCTGCGTGACGCTGATCGTCGCAGACTCATTGGTCACGGTCGTCTGCGAGTACGCCGACGGCGTCGCCAAGCCGAACGCAGCGTTGGGGCTCGGGCCCGGGCTGCTCGTCCTTCCGACGCCCCCGGTGCTGCTCGTCGTGCCGTTCGAATATTCGTTTCCGGCTTGGGCCTGAGCGCTGACCCCGGGAAAATACGCTTGGACCGAGGACGTGTACCGTGCATGAATCGCCGCCCACTGCGCGTTCTGCAGCGCGAAGGTCGGCGAAAGCGCGACGGCGATTCGGATCGAGTCGGCAACTGAGATTGACTGCGGAACGCCCTTCTTCGGTTTGAGCTGCTCGACGTCGGGCGCCGGGGTGCCATAGGCGGGATAGGGAATCGGCGTTCCGCTAATCGTCGGCTGGGGAAGCGGAGAGGGCATGATGATCCCCGGCACCCCTTGGATCTCTCCCGAACCCGGCGGCGGACTCGGTACGGTTTGGGCAAGGGCAACGCCGGTCACAAGAGTTCCCAGCACGAGCGCGGTGACGAGCGCTCGCGCGCGAAGACGTCCTCGATTCATCCTCAGTGCACCGTGCCGCTAGCGGAGGGCGGCGCGTTGCCGTTGCTGACCGCAACGACGCTTCCGTCCTTGAGCGCGTCGGGACGGGTCGTTACGACCATGGTTCCTGGCTGAATCTTCGGACTGATCACCTGCGAGAGCGTATCGGTCTGAACGCCGACGCGCACCGGGACTGCTTGCGCTTTGTTGTCGGCAACGATGTAGACGACGTTGCCGTCGGGCGTCTGCGCGACCGCGCTGCGCGGAACTACGATCGCATTGGCGGCGTGCGCCTTCGTCACCGTCGTCGTAACCAGCATGCCGCCGCGCAGAACGTAACCGGGGTTATGCACCTGGAGCCGAGCGAGATACGAAAGCGTGCCGGCGGTCGGCACCAAGTTTACGGTCTGCACCGGGCCGGTAAATGTTTTGCCCGGCAGCGATGTCGACTGGTAGCTCACGACGATTCCCGGATGGACGTATGGCAGATCTTCGTCGGGAACGTTCACGTTGATCCAAACTTTGTCGACGCGCGCGACTTGCAAGACGGGTTGCGACGGCGACGCGTACGCGCCGGGATCGACTAAGCGATTCGCTACCACTGCGTCGTACGGCGAATACAGATACGTTTGCGAAACCTGCGTCGCGAGCAAATCGGCCTGCGCCCCGGCGGCGGCGGCTTGGGCCTGCTGCGACTTGACGTTCTGTGCGCTGACGACGTTGTTGCGCAGACCCACGACCGAGTTGTTATACGTCTGCTGCGCTTGAACGTAGTTTGCCTGCGATTGCTGCAGCGTCGTCTCGGAGACGTATCCCTGCTTGTAGAGCGTCTTGTTCTGATCGTACACGAGTTTTGCGTTTTCGAGCGACGCCTTTGCCGTCTGCACCGCGGCTTCGTTCGTTTGCACCTGCACGGGGTAACCGACGACGGAGCCCTGAGCGGCTGCGGAGAATTGCGAGGCCTGCGCCCTGGCTTGATCGAGCTGCGCTTGGAGCGTTCGCGGGTCGATCGTCGCGAGCAGTTCTCCCTTGTGGACCATATCGCCGATGTTGACGTTGATCTTGAGGATCGTGCCGCTCTGCTGGAAGGCCAGCGTCGATTGTTCGAGCGGGGCAATCTGGCCGTCGAGGGTCAGATAGGTCGCAAGATTTTGGCGCGTCGCCGCCGCGGCGTCGACGGTCAAGGGCGGGGTCGCCGGAGGCGCCTTCTTCCCGCAGCCGGCGAGCGCGGCTGCGGCGATGGCGGCAAACGCCAGCGACGTTGCTTTAACAGAAACGGAACGGGGTGTCATCCTGAGCATCTCTTTCTAAAATCGGTCCTTCATGGTCTGATATACGGCGTCCAAGGGCCTTTGATTCAAAAGAGCCGCCACAGGAGCCTACACGGACCAGAACCTCGGCATGAGGTCATCGGGTGCAGGGCGTATCTCCCGGGGGTATGAGCGCGAAACTCGACATTGGCCGCTCGTATAGTCTCCAGAGCCGCGTCGAGGAATGGATGACCGCCGAGAAAGCGGGCAACAAAGGCGTCGACGTCCTCTCGACCTCGATGCTGGTTCAACTCGTCGAGAGCGCGGCGATCCACTGCGTCGAGCCGATCCTGCGGGCGGGTCAGATCACCTTGGGCACGCATATCGATCTCGAGCACAAGAAGCCGGTGCCGGTCGGCTTCATCGTCCGCACCGAAGTGGAAGTCGTGATGCTCGATGGGCCGCGGGTAAGTTTCGCGGTCCAGGTCTTCGACGAACAGGAAGCCGTGGCAGAAGGCACCCACGAGCGATACATTATCGAGAAGGCCAAGTTCCAAGCGAAGCTGCGCGAAAAGCTCGCCTGACTCGGCTCCCACTGCAGGGGAGGCAATCGCCCGTCCCCGAAAGGGACGCCAAAGGTACTCACCGACCGGGCCCGCAGGGTCCGGGCGGTTAGGCCTAAGCTCAATTAATCAGCTAGGAGGACAGATTGAAGCGACTGAGCACAGGAGTCCTGGCCGTTCTGATGGCAGCCGGTCTTGGACTCACCGCGGTCGCAGCCCAGCCCGGAGCTTCGCATGGCAACATTGGAACCAACGCGATTGCTCAGGACCAGGGTGCGACGGCTGCTCCGCCGGCGAACTTCGGGTCCCCGCCGTCGGGTCAGTATCCGATTCTCTACAATGACCATCACGTCTACACCAAGCCCGATATCCTGAAGCAGGGTCGCGTGCTCGCAGCGCTCGTGCGAGGTGGAACGATTCTCATTCCGCTTCGCTCGATGTTCGAGCAAATGGGCCCGCCATATCCAACGGTATCGTGGGATGCGGCAAGCAAGACCGCAACAGTCAGCAAACCGGGGGCCGAGGTCAAGGTGACCGTCGGAAAGCCGGAAGTCATGATCAACGGCGAATCGCGTCCGCTGGACGTACCGCCCGAGATCTATCAAGGCACCGTTCTCGTACCGGTCCGAGTAATTTCGGAAGGCATGGGGGCGTACGTTCAATGGGTGCCGGACCGCCGTTTGGTCGTGGTCCGTTACATCCCGGCGACGCCGCCGCCACCGCCGCCACCGCCGCCGCCCCCGCCACCACCGCCGCCAGCGCCGACACCGACGCCCACGGCTGCACCGTACTACGACTTCTATGTGGCCGGTGATTACATCATCTCGCCAAAAGTCTACAACGAGTTCAGTCCCGGCAACACCGGTAATAACAACAATGGCGGCTTCTCATACCGTCTGCATGGTGCTATTGAAGTCCCGGTCATGAACCTGCCGTTCATGGTCGAGGTGGATTATCGCCAGTACAACTGGCAGCACAACTGCGGCGGTTCCGGCGATCCGGAGTGCTACGTCACGACGATCGGCGGACTCGGGACTTCGTCCGTTCCGAGCTTCATCGGCCGCGATTACGACTTCGACGCGCGTCTGGGCATTCGAGTCCTCTCGCCGCGCGTCTACGTCGTAGGCGGCTACATGTCGCGTCGGAATAACTACGGCTATCCAAACCTGGACGGCGCGGGAGTAGGTCTGGAGAAACTTCCCGACCTCGACCACGTCTTCTCATGGTATGCGAGCGCCGTGTACTACTTCAACATCGACGGTAACTACGGAAGCGTGGCAGGCGCTTGCAGTCCGCCGACGACCCCGTGCACGTACAGCGTTGGATATAACATCCTGAAGTACGACATCGGGGTGAGCTACACGTTCCCTGGATTCCCACTCTTCATCGAGGGCGGGTTCTTGGGCGACCGGGGTTATAACCTAAATGCGGCCCCGATCGGATTCTCGGAAAGCGGCCCGTACGCGGGCATCGGTCTGAAGCTCTAAGCTTCGGACCCGCACCGAATCGAAAGCCCCCGCGATTATCGCGGGGGCTTTCACTTTTGCTCGGAGGGCGCTTCGTTAACGCGGCGTCGGTGAGGGCGAAGGGAGTCCGGGCGATCCGCTCGTTCCGGGTTCCGGTTGCGGCCCCAACTCGGCTGGAACCGGCGACGGTTGGACGCACGGCGGTGTAATGACGTCGATGGCGGGATGTCCGGGCGCCGGTGACGGACTCTCCGTTGCGGCCGGCGTCGTTTCGGGCATCACCCCAGGCGGCAACGGCGTCGGGCAGAGCTGCGCAAGCGCAAACCAATGTTCGGTGTAGCCATCCTTAGCAAGCGACGCCTTCATCACCTTACCGAAATAGGTGTTTCCGTATTTGGTGACGAGCAGTTGAATGAACGTCCAGGTCGTTTGCTGTTCCGACTGCGTATAGACTTTTCGCAGCACCTGAATCCCGAGAAAGTACGAGCGCGGGAGCTGCGGATCGTTGGGATACTTAGCGGCCCAACGTTGCAGTGCTTCGGTCGCGAAATCGACCTTCGAGATGACCCTGGGATCGGTCGTATACGCGCCGGCGCTGATCGCGCCGTCTTTATAGGTGTTGTCGATGCCCAAATAACTGATCTTCATGCGACCGAAATACTCGTCGCCCGGGGCGGAGCTGTTGAACTGCTCGCACTGCAAGTGCGCCCACTTACTCTTGGTCGCACCGCAGACGTCCTTATTCTTCGGCGGCGGGCTTGGCGACGGCGACGGTGCGGCGGCGAGGGCCGGGTCGATCGGCACCGGGCCGCCTAAAAAAATAGCGCCTGCGATAAGGACCGCAAGCGACAACGTTGGTATCGATTTCACGTTCGGCAAATTCCCCCGGCGCACTCTTGGTCGGCTGGTAAGGGCATACCTTTTCAGGGCGCGAATCACCCCGCGGTAGTGAACCGGCCTCTCCGCATTGCAGCGATGCAGCTTCGCGCGCACGACCGCAGCGATTTTGCAAGTGTACGCGAGCATATCATCGAGGACGTGCGGCGCGCCGCGTCGCAGGCGGACTTGCTTGTCTTGCCCGAGGCGACGTTTCCGGCATACGTTCTCGGTGCGCCCCACTTCGACGAGACCGAGATCGCCGGCGCGCTCGATCGATTGCGCGACATCGCGATCGCGTCGCGGACCGTGATCGTCGTCGGCGCGGCGGCTCGCGACGACGCCGGCATTCGCAACGGTGCATTCGTTATCGATGCGGACGGTTCGCTCGCTGGGCGGGCCGACAAGCTCTTCCTCTGGCACTTCGACCGGCGCTGGTTCGTGCCGGGCTCGCGCGTCGAACCGATTCACACCGCGGCGGGCACGCTCGGCGTCCTGATCTGTGCCGACGGACGCCTTCCGACGATCGCGCGAACGCTCGTCGATCGCGGTGCGCACCTGCTCGTCATGCCCACGGCTTGGGTGACGAGTGGACGGAACCCGGGAGCCCTCGAAAACGTTCAGGCCGACCTCCTCGCCCGCGTTCGCGCGTTCGAAAACGGCGTTCCCTTCGTCGCGGCCAATAAATGCGGGAGCGAGCTCGGCATGGTGGCATACTGCGGAAAGAGCCAAGTGATCGATGCGAGCGGCGAAATCGTCGCGATCGCCGGAGAGGGGGAGCCCGAAACGCTGCTCGCATCGATCGCCTGCGGCGCCGCTCGCCCGCATCGATTCGCGCTCGAGGCGGTTCCGCGCCCGGCGCCGCAATTCGATCGAACCGCGCGCCTCGCGATCTCGTGCGAGCCGCTTCCCGGCGATATCGGCGAACGCCTCGAGCTGCTCGACGATGATTTCGCGCTTTCGCCGCACGACGAATCTCGAAATGCCGCCGCGGCACGCGCGCTTCCGATGGCGTCGGCCGGCGACGATCGCGTTCTCGACCCAGCCGGCTTGGTCGGCCTCCGGCGTTCCGGCTACTCTCTGATTTGCTGGAGAACGACTCTGGAGGGAGCTTGGACGGAGCGCGTCGCACGCGCCCGCGCGATCGAGTTGCGTCTCTACTTGGTCGTCTTCGATCTGCCGAAGAAGCGCGCGTTTGCCGTGGACCCCGACGGCACGGTCGTTGCCGGAACGTTCGGAACGTACCGGCTGGCAAGCTTTCTCTTCGATCCCCGCAAGGCGGCCGAGACGATCGTCGCGCCGGGAAGCGACGTCGCGGAAGCTTTGGAACGCGTCGCAGCGATCGTCGATGCGCGCGACTGAAGGCGCGCAGGGCAACCGTCGGATCGTCGCGCTTGCCGCAGCGATCGTGGCCGTCTTTGCAGCACTCGGAACGCTCTTCTCGCATCACCGCTCGATTGGAGCGCTCTCGGCAAAGAATCAGGCGATTCTCGTGCAATCGCGCGCCACCGATACCTTTAACCTTTATGAGGCCAAGCAGATACGCTCGAACATCTACCGGGCGCTGCTTTCGAGCGATCTGGTGCGCGATGCGAAGAATCGCACGCGCCTGGGTTCCATCGCCGCCAAGGAGGAGGCGTCTTCGAAAGACGTTCTCGCAAAGGCGAAAGACCTCGAAGCGCAGGCCTCGCTCGAGGATGAGCGCTCGGAATCGATTCTGCGTTCGTACGAAACCCTGCTCTTTGCGACGACGCTCTTCGAGTTTTCGATCGTGTTGATTTCAATCGCCGCGCTTGCGCATGCGCGGCTCTTCTTGCCGCTCGCCGCCGGGCTCTCCGTCATCGGGCTCGCTTTCTTCTTCGTCGGTCTGTTGCGCAGATGAGGCGGCTTCGTTGGGTCGCGATCCTTCTCGCGACGCTTCTCGTGGCCGCAATGGCGCGAACGCCGCAGGGAGTGCGCGCAACGGGGCGGATCGCCGCGACGACGTGGCCCTATCTACCCGGAAGTCTCATTCCGCTCCGAGTCAACGGATTTAACGTGCCGTATCACGCCGCGCTGCTCGGGCCCGGCACGATTCTGCCCGACGACTTCTACGAAGTGCCGCGCAATCCGCGCGACGCGCAAGCGTTACTCGTCGCGGGAAACGCCGTCGGCATTGCGGCGACGACGCTGCGAATCGGCACTCCGCCTCCGGCCGATCGCGCTCTCCTCGTCGTTGCGTCGTACGACGATGGTCTGATCGTTCACGACGCGCGAACGTTTGCCGTGGTCGGAGTGCTCGCAACCGGCGGTACGCCCAGCGACGTCGCCGCCGATGCGCGGGGCCGTATCGCCGCGCCGGACACGCAGGGCGAGAAGCTCACCGTCGCAACGATCTCGCCGTGGAGCGTCTCGCGCGTTGGGGGCGTGCTGCTCGGCGACGACGTGGCAATCGATCCGAGCACCGGCGCGATCTTCGTAACCGACCGCGACATTGGGGGAGGCGGGGCGCTCACGCGCATCGGCGCGGACGGCGATGTCTCACACGTCGCGACCGGTGACACCGCGGAGGGTCTCGCGATCGACGACCGCCACCAGATCGTTTACGTCGCCAACGCCAACGACGGTACCGTCGCCGCAGTCGACGCTCGGTCGATGCGCATCCTGCGGCGCTTTTCAGCCGTCGACAGAATCTTCTCGCTCGCGCTCGCACCCGGCGGCATGCGGCTCTACGGCATCTCGAATCAGAGCGCGGGCTCGCTCTTCGGTGCCGCCGGATCGGCCGTTGCAATTGCCGTCGGCGGCGCGAAGCCGCACGTCGTCGCGCGCAGCGGCGACCTCACCTTTCCGCTTGGCACGGTGCTCGACCCGCAGGCGGAGACGCTCTTCGTAACCGATGAGAGTCTCGGAGTCGTCCACGTGCTCGACGCGCGCACGCTGCGCGCGAAACGCGCGCCGCTGCCCACCTGTGAGACACCGTGGAAACCCTCGTTGGATCGCGTCAATCACCGGCTCTACGTGCCGTGCGCGCGATCGAACGCCGTCGACGTCTTCGATACGCAGACGCTCCACCGCGTCCCCGGTGCGCCGTTTCGAACCGGGAGTTATCCGCTCGCAGTAGCAGTCTGGCCTCCGCACGAATGAAGCCGCTCCTCTACGCCCTGTCTGTTTGGCTTCTGGCGGGCACCGCCATCGCACGAGCCGGACTTCTGCCCGCGCGCATCGCACCCGATGCGCCCTTCCCGCACATCGTCGAAGAGGCGCCCTCGATCGAAAGCATCGCGCCGGGCATCGAGTACGGAGATTATCGGCTTCAGACTGCGACCGGGCCGCTCGGCATCCATGTCATTGCGATTGACGCCCACCGCGGCGACGTGAAGGTCGGCTCGGTCGTTGCCGACGATTCGCTCGTCTCGCACGGCGAGACGGTTGGTTCGATGGCTCGGCGCACGCGTGCGGTTGCCGGAATCAACGGCGACTTCTTCGACATCGGCAATACGTACCGTCCGGTCAACATGCTCGTTCGCGGCGGAACGCTGCTGCAGCTTCCATACAAGCGTTACGTCTTTGCACTCACGCGCGACGGCTCCGCGCACATCGCGGAGTTCTCGTTCTCGGGCGAGGTCGTTATCAACGACCGGACGATGCCGCTGGCCGGAATCGACGAACTCGCGCCGTCCGGCAATGGAATCTCGCTCTTGACGCCGGCCTACGGCCGCGTGCCGCCACGCGAGAACGTAACGCTCGTCGAACTTCAAGCACTCGACGGCATCCCGCCGCTGGCGCGATATCGCGTCACGGGTATTGCCGACAATCTCACCTCGCAGCGCCCCGGCTATTACATCGCGATCGGTCCCGACGAATACTCCGCACTCGGCGTCCCCGACATCGGTGCGATCGTCTCGGCGAGCGGCGACTTGGAACCGTTCGGACTCGCGTCAATCGAGGCCGCCGTGGGTGGCGGTGCGCTCGTTCTCCACGACGGCGCGTGGTACGACGATCCCGACGCGCCGTATCGCGAAGAGAACTCGCGCCGCACGCCGTGTTCGGGCGCGGCGATTACGTCTGACGGCCGCATTCTGCTCGTTGAGGTCGATGGTCGCCAACCCGACGTGAGCGTCGGCGTTACGCGGCCGCAGTTCGCGGCGCTGATGCGGTCGCTCGGCGCGACCGAGGCGCTGCTCCTCGACGGCGGGGGCTCCTCTACGATCGTCGTGCGCCGCCTCGGCGACAGCGTCGCCGACGTCGTCAACTCGCCCTCTGACGGTAAGGAACGCCCCGTTTCGGATGGCCTCTTTGTCTACAGCAGCGCACCCGTCGGGCCGCCGGTTCGTCTGGTTGCGCGGCCCGGAATCGTACGCGCAATCGTCGGTGCGCAGGTTCCGCTCCGCGTCGCGGCGGTCGACGCCGCGGATCACGTCGCGGACGGCGCCGCGACGGTACAGGCAAGCGTACTTCCTTCGAGTCTCGGCTTCTACCGCGACGGCATCTTCGTCGCCCTCCATCCCGGAACGGGCCGTTTGGCACTACGCGGCGATGGCCTCAAGGGCGACGTACCGCTCGAGATCGATGCGATGCCGGCGCGCAGCGCAATCACACCCGATCGGCCCAACGTCGATCTTAACTCGACGATCGCCTTGGTGGCGCACGCCTACGATGCGCACGGCTATGCGCTTGCACTTCCGCCGTCGCTGCCATGGAGTGCGACAAACGGCTCGATCGATCGTGCCGGCGTCTTTCGGGCCGGATCGCAGAGCGCGAACGTCGCGGTGCGAATCGGAACGACGCTTGCGAATGCTCGCGTAACGGTCGGATCGCACGACGTCGCGTTGCCCTTCGCCCGGAACGCACGGTTCGTGACCGCGCGTCGCGGCGGAGCCGGCAGCGTTACGAATAACGCGGGCTGCGCGAGCTGCGTCCGGCTGACGTTCTCGTTTGGAAATGGTGAGCGCGCGGCGTATGCCGTCGCCAACGTGCCGATGCCTGAGGATACGATCGGTCTCGCGTTTGACGTGCAGGATGACGGAAGCGCCGGACGCGTCCGCGTTGCCGTGCGGAACGAGATCGACGAAGACGTTCTGCTCGACGCTACGCCGCTTGGCACCCCCGGCTGGCGAAGCCTCTCCTTGCGCTTTCCTGCGGGAACGCGGGCGTCCCGGCTCGTCTCGATCTACGTGCTTCGGCCCAAAGGGATCGAGGTTTCCCAAGGAAGTATCGTTCTAAGGAACGTTCGCGCGATCGTCGCCGGCCGCTGAATAGAAGCGACGATTCCGCCGATCGCCAGCAGCGCAGCGGCGATCGTCGCAAGGAGATTCGGAGCCGCGACTACTTCGACCGCGGGGTAGGTCTCGACCGATCCGCGTAACGAGAGACCGCCCGCGCCGGCGGCACGTCCTCCGGCACTCAACGCGATTGCGTGTGGAAGCGGCCGTTCCTTTTCATCGTCCACGGCAAAGAGCACGGCGCTCTCGCCGGGCTGCGTACCGTGCAGCATCATGGCGGCTTGCGCGGGAGTGAAGAGAATCGCTTTGACCACACGCCGCATCGCCGGCACGTTGAACGAATCGTACGGCACGTCGAGTCCGGCGATCGTCTGGCGATGCTCCATCAGAAGAACCGGGGAGAGAAACGCCGTACCGGACGGCTGCGTCACGGTGAGACGATTCCCACGCAGGTCGCGCGCTTCGACGAAAACGACGCTGCGCGAAACGGTTCGCAGGATGAAGTTTCCGGCCTCACGCCGACGCGCACCGATCGTGACCGCGGCGTGCAACGGCCGTTCGAGCGTCACGGATTGCTCCGCGCTCTCGGCCGAAGCGAGCGGAAAGACGAGTACGCCGAGCGATTCAACGCGCAGCCGCTGACCTGGTGCGCCGATCAGCGTCTGGTTGTCGGGCGCAAAGAGTCCGCTGGTGGTCGCCGCGACTCCCGCGATTGCGGCTGCCGCCGCAATCGCAAGCACCGCAGCTCGCGTACTCGCCGGCTGCGCGCGCCGGTACGCGCCGCGGGCGCTGATGAAACAGACCGCGACGAGCGCCAGCAAGAGCACGTTGAACCATCCTGCATGGTAGAGTGCTTGACCCGGAACGAGGATCTCGGCGACTGCCGCGGCGACAATTGCGAGCGCCGCAGCGGCGGCGGCGCTCAATGCGAACCTACCAGCGGCGCAACGGCGGACTGCATCTGCGCGAACGTTAGCGCGCCGTCGAAACCGCGCACGACGACTCCGCGCCCGTCGAGAACGACCGTCGTCGGCAACCCGAGCGCACCATAGGTTCGCCCGTACCGCTGCGAGCCGTCGATCCAAACCGGAAAGCGAATGCCGAGCGAGTCGGCGAACTCACGCGCCCGCTGCGGCGATTCACCCTCATTGACGCCGACGATCGCAAGCCGAGTGCCCGCATACGTGATGGCAAGCCGTTGCAGATCGGGCATCTCTGCCCGGCACGGGGGGCACCACGACGCCCATAGATTCATCAGTACGATCCGTCCGCGATAGCGATCGAGTGAGACGGCGCCGCCGCGATCGTCGCGCAACGCAAAGACCGGCGCCGCCTGACCTACGAGCCCCTCCGGTCCGCCGGGCCGGCTCGCCGGCGAGACGAAGAACGGCTCGAGCACGAAGAACGCTACGACTATCACGACCGCCGCGACGGCCCAGACGATATAGCGGGACATCCGTCAGGCGTGTGCGGCACGCGCGACCTAGGTTCCTATCCTTCGGCGAACGAAACGCCGACGGCGTGCCTGCCTCGATTCTCGACGGAAGAATGCTTGCCGCCGACTTACGAACCGAACTCATCGCTCGCACGAATGCGTTGCGCGGAACCGGCATTCATCCCAAGCTCGTCGTGGTCTTCGTCGGCGAGAACGAGTCGAGTCTCGCCTACGTTCGGAATCTCGAGCGAACCGGCGAGCGCGTCGGTATTGCGGTTTCGGTCGATCGGCTCGCCGAACGCGCGACTGCGTCGGAGATTCGCGCGCGTCTCGAAACGCTTCACGCCGACCGCAGCGTGCACGGCGTGATGCTTCAGCAGCCCTTGCCGCCGCATCTCTCGATTCGCGAGATCGCCGACGCCATTCCGGCACATAAGGACGTCGACGGAGCGCATCCGACGAACCAGGGACATCTCGCCTTCGGCAGCGGCACCGAATACGTCCCGGCAACGCCCGCCGCAGTCATGCTGTTGCTCGAGCGCAGTCCGCACTGGCCGCTGCGCGGGCGCCGCGCCGTCATGGTCGGCCGTTCGATCGTCGTCGGAGCGCCGGTCGCGATGCTCATGCTTGCGCAAGATGCCACCGTCACGATTCTTCACAAAGAATCCGGCGGTCTGCAACCCTACGTGAAGATGGCGGAGATCGTCGTCGTCGCCGCCGGCGTTCCCGGACTGATACGCGGCGACGATCTCATGCCGGGCGCAACGGTCATCGACGTCGGAACGACGCTCGTTGACGGCACGCTGAGAGGCGACGTCGATTTTGAAAGTGCCGCGGCTGTTGCAGGCGCAATCACGCCGGTGCCGGGTGGGGTCGGACCCGTTACGAACGTCGCATTGCTGCGCAACGTCATCAAAGCCGCCGAGCGCGCAGGTCGGTAGTCCCACCACGCCCAAAGCGAGTCGCGTGATCTCCGAGGAGCTTCTGCGCGAGCTCGACGCCTCGCATCCCCCGCCAAACCCACTGCTCGTAGAACTCGAAGGTTGCAGCGATCGCGGTTTCGCGCGGTACGCGTCGCGCATAACCGGTCGCTTTCTCGCGACGATCGTCACCGCAATGCAGGCAAACCGGATTCTCGAAGTCGGCACTGGATACGGTTACTCGACGTTGTGGATGGCACTCGCGCAGCCGCGCGCCGGACGAATTTGGACCATCGATCCCGACGTACGCCGCACCGATGTCGCACGTTCCTATTTTCAACGCGCGGCTGAAGACGATTTCATCGAAGTCTTTAACACACCCCCGCTCGAGCTGCTCGAAAACTTTCCCCAGCGAAACCTCGACATCGTTTTCATCGCGGCAAACAAGCCGGAGTACGCCCGCTATCTCGAGCTCGTCGTTCCGATGCTCAAGCTTTCGGGAGTCGCGATCTTCGACGACTGCCTGGCGGTTCCGGAGTTCGCGCGCGCTTTTCTCGATCATCCCGCGCTCGACGCTACCCTTCTTCCGCTCGGCATCGGAATCGGTGCGCGACGCCAATGACGAGCGCCACCGCCTTTCGTCAGGCAATGCGCCGCGTGCCGACCGGCGTGACCGTCGTCACCACCCTCAAAGAGGGTGAGCCTCGCGGCATCACGGTCAACGCCTTTGCCAGCGTTGCAATCGATCCGCCGTCGCTGCTGATCTGCATCAATCGGGAGGCGCGCAGTTACCTATTCATCTCGAGCTCGCGCATATTCTGCGTCAACGTCCTTGCCGGCGATCAGCGTCCGCTGGCCGAACATTTTTCGGGGAAGGTGCGCGACCGGCAGTTTGCCGAGATCGATTATGCCGTCGACGCCACCGGCGCGCCCGTTTTGAGCGGAACGATGGCGCATTTTGACTGCGAGCTCGCCGAGGAGTATCATATCGGCTCCCACTCGATCTTGATCGGCCGCGTGCTCTCCTGCAGCGCGCGTGAAGGTTCCCCACTGGGATACTTCAACGGGGGATTCCACGATTTCGGGATCCATGTGGAGTAGGCCGTAGGCTTGATCGCGCAGACGTTTCCGGTCGGACCGATCGCCTGTAACTGCACCATTATCGCCGACGAACGGACCGGCGACACGATCGTCGTCGACGGAGGCGATGGCGTCGACGAAGTCGTCACCCGGCTGCGCGAGAACGGCTTGCACGCGACGCTCCTGGTTCACACGCACGCGCATATCGATCACATCGGCGACCTCGGGAGATTGCGCGAGCTCACGGGTGCCCCGGGATTTCTTCATCCGGCGGACCTGCCGCTCTATCGCACCCTGCCGATGCAATCGATCTGGCTCGGGCTCTCGCAAGCGCCCCCAGTCGTCGCACTCGATGGTGAGCTGCATGGCGGCGATGTGCTCGAAGCCGGCAGCGTGCGATGCCGCGTGTTGCATACGCCCGGGCACACGCCAGGCAGCGTCTGCTTCGAGATCTCCGGTGACGGTACGACGCGATTACTGACCGGCGATACGCTATTTGCCGGATCGATCGGCCGCTGGGACCTCGGCGGAACGTCGGCGGAGGATATCGTCGATTCGATTCACCGCAGCCTGATGCCGTACGACGATGCGACACCCGTCATACCCGGGCACGGACCGTTCACGACGATCGGCGTCGAGCGGCGATCGAATCCATATCTCGTCAATGGTTGAGGGCACTCCGCACAAGCGAAGGCTCTTCGCCGGAGTCGAGCTCGACGAAAGCGTCCGCGCTGCCTGCGCGTCGATCTCCGAGGAGTTGCGGCGGACCGGCTTCGAGGCGCGTTACGAGACGCCCGAGAAGCTGCACCTCACGCTGGCGTTCTTAGGGTTCGTCGAACCGTTCTCGCTGAACGACATAATCGCGAGCCTAGCGAGTACGGCAGCCCGCACCGGACGGCTCGGAGTAACGTTCGATACGCTGGGTGCATTCCCGCACGAGCGCAGACCTCGCGTTGTTTATGCCGGAGCACGCGAGCAGGGCAGCGCGTTTCGAGAGCTCGCCGCCAAGATACGGCGAGCGTATGAGGCGCTAGATTTCGAATTCGACAAGGATGCGGCCGCGCACGTGACGCTCGCGCGCGTCAAGGAATCGCGACAGCCGCTGCCGCTCGTCGAGTTTGCACCGATACGACTCGAGATTCGCGAGCTTGCGCTCTTCGAATCCCTCCACGATCCTGCCCGCAATACCTCACGCTACGAGATCGTCGCGCGCGCCCCCGTCTCGTGACCGCGCTGCGGCGTCAGCGGAGATTGATGATCAGCTTGGAATCGCTCGCGCCATTTGTTGGCGGAGCAGCGGCACCTTCGGCCGGCGCCGGAGATTGTGCGGCCGCCGCGCGCGGAACCGACGCGTAGTCTGGGAGCGATCCGGATGCGACTTTGCTGCGATAGTCGTCGATCGCAACGTGCAGTGCTTCGAGCGCGCGTTCGGGATAATCTTTCTTCTTCTCGGGATAACCGTCGAGCTCGCGCTCGACCTCCGCTGTCGTAATCGCAGCGGCTTCGTCAACCGTCTTGCCTTGGGCGAGGGCGACGACGAGGCTGCATGTCGCAGTCCCAAAACCGCAGCCCGTGGTGAAGTACGAGATGTCCTCGATTACCGCAGCCGGTCCAACCTTCAAAAAGAAGTTGTACATGTCGCCGCATGAATCGCTAAAGTACTCGCCGCTTGCGGTAGGGTTCTCCATCGTGCGAAACCCAGTCCGCTCTTCGACCAAACGTTGAAACTTCGGAAAATCCATCTTGTACCTAACTCGCGGTTTGCGTGGGATGTAGTTCGAAGCGACACTCTTTTCCGCCAAGCGCGAGCGATTCGGTTTGCGAATGCTCGCCGCCGAGCGTCTTGTCGATCACCTGATGGATCACTTGGCAGACCTCCGGGTGTTCTTTCGCCGTGTCTGAGTAGGGGCAACTGTGCTCGTGCAAGGCGTAGCCGCCGTCGATCAGGCTATACTCCGCGACGACGCCGCTCTTGCGCAGCATCTCGGTCAGCTGCGCGACCTTTTCCTCGGGTTCGGTCGCGGTCACCGAGAGCCGTGCTCGCTCGATCGCGCGGCGCGAAAGACCATCGAAGACACGCTCCACGCCGTCGCTGCCGAACTGCTCGCGCAGCTCGCGCAAAACGGCGGTCAGCATCTTGTCGTAAGCTTGCGGAAAGAGCTTGTCGGCGTCCGGGGTCAGCGAAAACTCATAGGTTGGCTTGGTCGGTCCGCGCCGCACCGGTTTTTCGGCAACCAGGCCATCGCGCTCCAGAACGACCAGCTGCTGGCGGACGGCGTTCGCCGATAGCCCGAACGAACGCGCCAGATCGGTCGCCGAGGCTGAGCCCCGGCGACGCAGCTCGCTGACGATTTTGCCGCGAGTGGTCTGAAAAAAGCGGTCGGCGTGCATCTATTGCGGCTATCCTAGCACGAAGGCCGCGAGATAGTAAAGTTTCTCCTTGACTTTCTAAGAGAGGCTCGGCTACCATAAATCGCATGCCAGAGCAAGGCCTTCGCATCTCCAATCTGCGCTGTCGCGTCGCCGGGAACGAGATCTTAAAAGGAATCGATTTGACGGTCGAACCAGGGCGCGTGCACGCGCTCATGGGGCCAAACGGGAGCGGTAAATCGACGCTCGCGTTCTCCCTGACCGGTCACCCGCTCTACGAAGTAACCGGCAAGGTCGAGCTCGACGGCGAGGACCTGCTCGCCCTGAGTCCCGACAAGCGTGCTCGCGCGGGACTCTTTCTCTCCTTCCAATACCCCGCCGCGATTCCGGGCGTCAAAGTCGCCAACTTTCTGCACGCCGCGCGCCAGGCCGAACGTCCCGGTGACCTGCCCCCCGCAAAGTTTCGCGCGCTGCTGCTGGAGAAAATGGAGCAGCTCGGCATCGATCCGTCATTCATGGGCCGCTATCTCAACGACGGCTTCTCCGGCGGCGAGAAGAAGCGCCTCGAGATGCTGCAGCTCGCGGTGCTTGCGCCAAAATACGCGATCATGGACGAGACCGATTCGGGACTCGACATCGACGCGCTCAAGGACGTCGGCTCTTCCGTCGCCGCTCTGCGCGCGAGTGAAGAGGGGCGCAACACCGGATTTCTCATCATCACGCACTATCCGCGCATTCTTCAATACATCACGCCCGACGTCGTTCACGTGATGATCGACGGCCGAATCGTCGAGACCGGCGGCCACGATCTCGCGCATCGCATCGAGCGCGAGGGCTACGACAAAATCCGGGAAAAGATCGGCAGCGTTGTCTAGCGCGCTCACGACCCCAGCGCAGACGCACGCACTCTACGAGCAGCTCACCGCTTTTGACGATACCCTCATCGATGCGGACGCCCGGCGGCGCGCACTCGATCGCTTCTTCACACTTCATAGCGGGCACGAAAAGCCGGGGCGATTTTGGCGAATCGACTTCGAATCGCTGCTGCCCCCGGCGGGCGCGATCGATCCCGGCGCGGCCCAGGTAAGCGCCGAGCATCGCGATTCGGCAATTGTCGTCTGCGACTTGGCGACCGCGGCGCGCAAATATCCGGAGCTGCTTGCACGCGCGTTCGGAACGAGCGAAGCTGCGGAGACAAAATTCGGTGCGCTTGCACGGGCCTTTGCCGGGAGCGGAATTTTTACGTACGTGCCGGCCGACCACGCCTGCGACGAGCCGGTCGTGATTCGCTATCACGCCGGCGCCGGAGCCGCGATCTTTCCCTGGAGCGTCGTGCTTGCCGAACGCGGGTCGCGCGTGACGGTGATCGAACGCATCACCGCCGACGCGGGCGCATTTGTCTGCGGAGCGTCCGAGATCGTAAGTCTCGAGCATGCCGACGTCACGTACGCGGTCCTGCAGAACGCCGACTCGCAGGCGCAAATCCTTGCCACCCGTTCCAGTACGCCCGGTCGGGATTCGCGCATGGCCTGGAACGTCGCCGAGATCGGCGGCGCACTCGCCGCCGGCGATCTTCGCGTCGCGATCGAAGAGCCGGGCATTGATGCGCACGTAACGGCACTCTTCTTTCCGCGCGGCTCGCAGCACGTAGACCTGATCAACACCGTCGATCACCGCGCCGGAGAGTCGACCTCTCAGACGCTCGTCAAGTCGGCTGCCCGCGAGCGCGGTCAGGCGCGATTTCTCGGCAACATCCGGATCGCAGCGCACGCTCAGGGCAGCGACGCGCGTCTGCGAGACGACGCGCTCTTGCTCTCGCCTACCGCGCACGTCGATTCGGTTCCCGCGCTCGAGATCGCAGCGAACGACGTGAAAGCCTATCATGGTGCTACGGTCGGAGCGATCGACGTCGATCAGATTTTCTACATGGAGAGTCGCGGTATCAGCGGCGCCGCCGCGGAACGAATGATCGCCCTCGGCTTCTTCGAACCGGCGATCGAGCACTTCCCGACGACGACGCTGCGCGACGAAATCCGAGCCGCACTGGAGGCGAAGCTCGCGTAATATGCTCGCAACCGATCCGAAAACGGCACGAATCATTGCCGACTTTCCGATCCTCGCGCGGCCCACGTCGCGCGGAAAGCGCCTCGTCTATCTCGACTCGGCGGCGACGTCGCAGAAGCCGCGAGCGGTGATCCAAGCACTGGTCGACTACTACGAGCAGTACAACGCGAACATTCACCGCGGGGTCTACGAAATCGCCGCACGCGCAACCGACGAATACGAGCGAGCGCGGGTGAAGGTTGCGCGCTTCGTCGGCGCCGACGTTTCGGAGATCGTCTGGGTTCGCAACACGACCGAGGCAATCAATCTCGTCGCGTATACCTGGGGGGACGCCAACATCGGCGCGGGCGATGCAATTCTGCTCACGGAGCTCGAGCACCATTCGGATCTCGTTCCTTGGCAGCTTCTGGCGCAGCGCACCGGCGCGGAGCTTCGCTTCATTCCGGTCGATGACCGCGGCCGCTACGTTCTCGACGATCTCGACGATCTGCTCGACGGATGCAAGCTGGTCGCGTGCGCGCAGGTCAGCAACACGCTCGGCACGATTCTCCCGCTGGAGCGGGTCGTACCGAGGGCGCACGCGGCCGGCGCGGTCGTCCTCGTCGACGGCGCCCAGGGTGCCCCGCACTTGCCGGTCGATCTCAAGCAACTCGACGTCGATTTCTACGCCTTTAGCGGGCATAAGATGTTGGGGCCAACCGGTATCGGCGCGCTCTACGGCAAGCATGCCCTGCTCGAAGCGATGCCGCCCTTCTTCTCCGGCGGCGATATGATCCGAAAGGTCGAATACGATCGCTCGACCTTCAGCGAACCGCCGCGCAAGTTCGAGGCGGGAACGAGCAACATCGCCGACGCCATCGCGTTCGGCGTTGCCGTCGAATATCTCGAACGCATCGGAATGGAATGGGTTCGCGAGCACGAGCGTTCGCTCACCGCGTATGCCCTGCTTCGGCTCGCGGAATTCGAGCGGCGCGGCCTTATGATTTATGGCCCTAGAGATCCTGAGTTGATCTCGGGTGTGATTTCGTTCAATCTGGCCGATGTCCACGCGCACGATCTCGCCTCCATTCTAGACACGGAAGGGGTCTGCGTGCGCGCCGGTCATCACTGCACGATGCCGCTCATGGAGAAGATGGGCTGGGCTGCGACCGCACGAGCGTCCTTCTACATCTACAATACCGAGGCCGACATCGACGTGCTCTGCGACGGCCTCGCAAAAGCCGCTCGACTCTTCGGAGTCTAAAAGCACTCCGTGGACGACTTCTACCGCGACTACATCCTCGACCACTATCGTCACCCGCGCAACTTCGGGCGCCTGGAGCGTGCCGACGCCGAAGCGGAAGACCTCAATCCGCTCTGCGGCGATCAGATCCGCATGGAGCTCAAACTCGACGACGGCGTCGTCAGCGACGTTCGATTCTCGGGGAAAGGCTGCGCCATCAGCCAGGCCTCCGCGTCGATGCTTACCGAACGAATTAAGGGCATGAAACTCTCTGACGTCGCCAAACTCTCCAAGGACGCCGTGCTCGAAGACGTCGGCATTGGGATTAGTCCGACGCGCATGAAGTGCGCGATGCTTGGCCTACGCGTGCTCAAGAGCGCCGCGATCGGCGAGATCGCCGGCTGGCCGGACGAGGAGTGAAACCTCACGTCGGACCGGCGCGGTGGGAAGTGCTCGCGTCGGAGCCCGAGTTTCGCGCCTTGCTGCGAGCGCGACGCCGATTCGTCGTACCGGCGACGCTCTTCTTCATCGCGTACTACCTCGCGCTGCCGATCTCGGTGGGCTTCTGGCCGAAGGTGATGAGCCGTCCGGCGCTCGGTCCGCTAACGCTCGCCTATTGCTTTGCGCTCTCGCAGTTTGCGATGGCGTGGATTTTGCTCGCGCTCTATCTGCGCCGCGCACGCCATTTCGACGTCGCCGCCGCACGGATGCGCCGGCAAGAGACTCACGAGCTCATAGACGCCGAGCGATGAACGCGCAGCCTTCGCTCGTTATGTTCGGAGTCTTCGTCGGCATCACGCTGGTGGTCACGTACTGGGCGTCGGGAAAGAGTCATACGAGTCTGGGCTTCTATGCCGCACATCGGCGGATCGGCGGATTGCAGAACGGCTGGGCAATCGCCGGCGACTACGTTTCGGCGGCCTCCTTTCTCGGCATCACCGGGCTGGTCGCGTTTTACGGATTTGACGGGTTCATGTACTCGGTCGGATGGCTAGTGGCGTATTTGGCCGTTCTCTTCCTCGTCGCGGAGCCGTTGCGCAACACGGGGAAGTTCACGGTCGCCGACCTGATGTCGTTTCGGCTGCGTGGCCGCGGCGTGCGCGCCATCGCCGCGCTCTCCACCCTGGCGATCACGCTCTTCTACTTAATCGCGCAGATGGTCGGCGTGAGCGCGATCGTAAATCTGCTGCTTCCGCGATTTGGTGACATCGTCGCGATCGCTACGGTTGGGGTACTGATGATCGTCTACGTGCTCTTCGGCGGCATGCTAGGCACGACGTGGGTCCAAATCATCAAGGCCGGGCTCTTGCTTCTTACCGCAATCGGACTCTCGCTGCTTGCAATCGGGCACTTTCAATTCTCGCTCGCAAACTTCTTCAACGCCGCATCGTCGGTAAGGTCGGGCGGCACCGCATCGAATTTACTGCAGCCGGGATTGCTCTTCCACGGTACGCTCGGGGCGTGGAACCTGATCTCACTCGGCCTCGCACTCGTGCTCGGGACGGCGGGCCTTCCGCATATCTTGATGCGATTCTTTACCGTGCCCTCCGCGCGGGCGGCGCGAACGTCGGTCGCCTGGGCTATGGTGCTCGTCGGGATCTTCTATCTCACGACCTCGTTCATGGGCCTCGGCGCTGCCACCATCGTCGGAAAAGAACACATCGGGCGGCGCATGTATGCCGGTCAGGCGATCCAGTATATCTCGCGTCATCCTCAACAACAGCAAGATCTCGATGCGCAGCTGACGCGCGACGGCTACATCGTCCCAAAGCCCGATAGCAACCTCGCCGCCCCGCTCCTCGCGCAACAGATCGGGGGCTCGCTCCTTGCCGCATTCGTCGCGGCGGTCGCGTTTGCAACAATCCTTGCCGTCGTCGCGGGCCTGACCATCACGGCTTCGTCGGCCTTTGCGCACGACATCTGGTTCAGTCTCGTGCGCAACGGTCACGGCGACGAAAACGAGCATCTCTTCGTCGCGCGCTCCACCGCGCTCGTCGTCGGCGCGCTCGCGATCGTGCTCTCGATTGCGCTGCGCGGCTTCAACGTTGCATTCTTGGTAGGCTTGGCTTTCGCCGTGGCCGCGAGTGCAAACGTACCCGTTATTCTTCTCGCGCTCGGCTGGCGCCGTTTCACTCGCACCGGCGCAATTGCCGGAATGCTCGCGGGACTCATTTCGTCGCTTGCCCTCATCGCAATCGGTCCGGTGCTCATGGGATCGCACGCGATCTTTCCGCTCGAGAATCCGGGCATCGTCTCAATTCCGATCGGCCTAGCCGGCGCGATCCTCGGCACGCTGCTTGCGCGCGACCGTGAATCGGAGGCGATGTTCGATCAGCTGCAGGTCCGCGCTACAACCGGAATCGGCGCGGAAGTATAAAAGGCCTTATTGAGGCTTGATGCTGTAGTGGTCGGTTATCTGTAACCCCGACGGTCCCGCTTCGACCGTAAAGGTTACGTAGTACTCGCCATTCGTGGTTTGCACGTCCGCCGTCACCTGATATTGCTGCGGCCCGACGCTCGCCGATCGAATCGATTCAATCTGCGCACCGGAGCTCATAAACGACTCGTTGGGGGATCCTCGTGCAAGATATGAGCCTGCGGTTGACCGATCGCCGCGTGCGAGCGCCTCGAGATACGAACGCACGAGCGCGGTCGCGCGCCCGGTACCGCCCGTCACGGGCTTGCTCGCGGGCGTAGAAGCGCGAACCGCCGGCGCCGGAGTGAGGGTGGCTTTCGCCGCGACGGCCGTATGCGCCGGCACCGTTGCCGAGGGCGTCGGAGTCGCGCGCGGGGCCTGCGGCGACGGCCGAACGGTCGGCGGCGTGATCTTCGGCGGCGCGGCCGATGGCGAGGCCGATGCTAGCGGCGATGCCGATGCCAACGGTGATGCCGTTGCGGACGGCGCCGCGGAGGGTGCCTTCGAGGGCGATGGCGTCGCCGCCGGCGAGATGCGCGAGAACGGCGTTTTCACGGGTCGTGTGATGAGTCCCGGCGTTGGCGTCGCAATCGGCGTCGGCAGCGCGGCTATCGGCGTCGGCGCCGATGGCGGGGCATTTCCCCCACCAAAAAAGTGCGCGAGCGCGCCGCCGAGCAGCAGGCCCGCAAGAATCACGACGATGACGAGCGGAACCAAGGGAAGCCCCCCGCGCGATTCATCCTCCGTGCGACGGCGGCGCCGATGATCGCTCAGGAGCGCACCGTTATGAAATACTCCGCATGAAGCGTTCGGCAAGACGCTCCCGAAGCGACGGCGGCAGCGTCGCAACGAAATCGGGGCGCTGCTCGACGAAAATCGTGGTCGCTTCCTTAATCAGATCGGGGCTCGTGCGCGAATACGAGAGCAACGCAGCCAGCGCATCCGCCTGGCGCGCGGCGATTCCTTCGAGCGTGGTGCCCGCACCCTCGGCAGCATCTTCCGAAGACTCGCCACGTTCGCGAAATGCCGCGAAGAGCGCGCCGACGAAGGCGTCGACGGTTTCCGACGGCATCGCCGACAGCTCGCGCTCGTAGAAGGCGGCGAGATCGGTCTCGTCCATCTTCGCGAGAAGCTTCTCGACTGCGTCGGCCAACATTTCGGGTGGCACGTTCCCGAAGGACATTGGGCCATCCATTTATCCCCGCCGGCAGGCAGCTCCTCGATGCGGCAGAAAATGTTCGGTAGATGATCCGCGTGAAGGTACCGCTCGACCTCCGTGCCGTCTCAGCCGGCGGCTCTGGCGCCTTCGCGCTCGCAACTCCGCTGCGCGTCCGGGATCTTCTCAGGTTCGCCGTTCGCGAAGCGCTCGGCTCGCGGGCGCCGCACGATAAGCTTTCGCGAAGCGTCCACCGCACGCTCACGGGTCTTGCCGGCGGCGACTTCATCGTCGACGTCAACGGGCGGGTCTTCTCGGATGCCGAGGCGGTCATCGTATGTGAAGGCACCGCCGACATTCGCTTCTATCTTGCGTCGCGCCGGGTCCGTCGGGCCGTTCATCGACGGTAGGCACGCGGAGCTCCGTCTGCTCTTGCATCGGGTGATACTGTAGAGGCAAAAGCTTCTCGCAAGAAACGGAGTTCACAATCAAACTCGCCGTTGCCCTGGTCGCCGTAATATGGTCGGTGACCGGATCGGCTTTCGCCGACGTGCAGTATGACACGTCCGGCGAAGACGTCTACCGAATTCAATCCGCGGATACGTTTTCGAAGGTGTCGTACGCCGGTACCGAGCGGCTCGCCGTTCGTCCGGAGGGCAAGGCCTGGCGCTTCGAAGCGCGCGCGAGCTATACCCGCGACGGCCCGGACGGGAAGGGCCGCGAAGAAGCCCTCTTCGTTCAGGTGTTACATCCGGACGGAACGTTCGAGGATCGCGTCGATAACGATCCGGACTTCTTGACGATACTCAATCAGCCGTTTGCCGTGAGGCTCGACCGAGCGACGCTGCGCGACTTGCAAAGGTTGCACGGCCCCGTTCCTTTCTCGGCCACGTCGCCGCTCGGTGCGGAGGCGGTGCTCCGGGGCTTCTTGCGCCCCGCAACCGGGGGAGCGATCGACGGCCGTCAGACCGTCGCCGTACGCTTTGAAGCCGATGGCGCGATGACGGGACCGCTCCCCGGCTATTCCGAGATGCTCGTCTCAGGGACGATGCGCATGGACGGCACGGCCTACTATGCGGTCGACGACGCTACGCTGCTCGGTCTGAATGTCGCGCTAACGCTGCAAGCACGGCTCGCGCAGAGCCGGCCCTCGGTCGCAATCCCCATACGGATCGTCTATCGCCGCACGATCAGGGCGAGCGCTAAAACGCGCCCACCAGTTCCACTTGCAACGGGTGGCGGAACGGTTGCTCCCGCAACTCCGTGAGCGGCGTAAAGGCGAGGTGATTCTGATGGCAATCGATGAGCATCTCGATGCCGCGTTTGACGCAGCCGGTCTCCTCGACGTATTTCGTCAGCTTTTTCTTGAAGTACGCGCGCGGATCGCGTAGCACTTTCGCGTAGTACGGATCGGCCGTCAGGCCGGTGGGATCGACGCCGTCCTTGGGAACGAGCCATACGAACCACGGGTCCTCACTCTGCCGGTAACCGATGAGCGCGAGCGGCACGGCTCGTGCAGATTTGATGTCGGGCAAGAAGCTGCACATCGTATACGCGTCGAGTGAGATTTCCGTAGGATCGATCGCTTGGTGCATACACCGCGCCTTTCAGTTTTCGTCAGCGTCGCATAAAATAAAAAACCGCTTCTCTCCTTCGGAGCGAAGCGGTCTTTATGGTGATCCCGGGCGAGAAGCCCGCAACGAAAGCGGCATGGCGATGCTTTAGAAAGCGCCACCCAAACCCCTCCCACCCCCGTCGTCTTGAGCGAAAGGCGGGAGTGCGCTTGGTGCAGATGTGGGATCGGGTTTCAGGGTTTTTTGGGGCGAGCGTGAAACCTGGACCCTAGCAGTGGTGGTCCGGGGCACTGTATGAGCGCGCTCGCACCACTCCTTACGGGAGTACACGTGCCAACAGCGACGACGTCCGGGCGAACGGCGGTGACGCGGCCGCCGGCAAACTCCACGCCCAGCGTGGCTAATTTCGAACGGATCGTCGACGATTATCAGCGCCGCCTCTACGGTTTTGCCCTCCGCATGACCGGAAATCGCGAGGATGCGGAAGAGATCGTCCAGGACGCTTTCGTGCGCGCCTACCGCGCGCTTGGGAAGATGTCGCCCGAACAGCGCGCCGATCTCCGGCTCCAGCCCTGGCTCTACACCATCACGTTGAACGTGACGCGTAACCGTTTGCGCAGCAAGCGGCCCTCGAACGTCGCGCTCGACGCTCTCGCCGACCCCGATGCGCTGCTCCGCGAGTCGCACGAGGGTCCGCCCCAACCCGAAGCAATCGTCGAGCAGAATACCGAGATCGCGCTCGTCGAACGCGCACTGCTCCAACTTCCGATGCATCTTCGCGCCGCGGCGACGCTGCGGTTCATTGAAGGCCGCAGCCATCCGGAGATCGCCGAGATTCTTAATCAACCGATCGGTACCGTTAAGTCCCACGTCCATCGGGCCGTGCGCATCCTGCGGCGCATTCTCGGTCCTCAAATCGGACGCTTTACCCCCGAAGGAGTCCCCCTACATGCGTTGTCGTGACGTCGAGGCGCTGTGGGACGAGCTTCGCGGCGAGTGCCAAGCCTCGCTAAAGGAGACCGTTCACAGCCACTTGCGAGCCTGCCCCTCTTGCCAAGCGATGTACGAGCAATATGAAGGCGTTGCATACTGCCTTTCGTGCTTGCCGCGCCCCGAACCGTCGTGCGATCTCGCCAAGAAGGTCGTCCAGCACATCGCCGCGCTCAAGGGTAAGGTCTACCCGCCGGTCGTGCTCTCGGTGGTAACCACACCGATCGGGCGCCTCTACGTCGGCTTTAAATGCGATCGCATCGCGTACGTTAGCCTCGACACGGGCGGCCCGGCAGAAGAGGTGGTCGCACGAGCCGAACGACGGCTTCATCGGCGCGTCGTCGAAGGTGACGCTCCGGGGTGGCTCGTGCGCGCGCTCGATCACTTCTTCAACACCTGGACCCTCGATGACGCGCTGGTCGACATCAGCGATTTGACGGCGTTCGAGCAAGCCGCACTCCGCGCAGCGGCACGCATTCCGCCCGGCGAAGTACGCTCGTACGCGTGGGTTGCGACGCAGATCGGCCGCCCCAAAGCGGCGCGCGCGGTTGGCCGCGTGATGGCCCGCAATCCGATGCCGCTGCTCTTTCCGTGCCATCGCGTCGTCGATTCATCGGGCGAACTGCACGATTATTATTACGGAGTCGAGATGAAAGCTCGGCTTCTCCAGATGGAGGGCTACCGGGGCTAGACGCCAACCTTTCCGAAGGTGGCGAGTTCGGATCCTAGAATCGCGGCCATCCCCGACGTGCACGGTCACGCGAAGGGCGAGCATCGGCCGTACGGCGAGGAGCGTCCGATCGCGTATTCGGCGCGCATGCTCTTCCTTTGGTTCTATCACGCGTGCCGGCGCGAGTCGCCGCGCTTTCTCATGGTCGCCGATCATGCGAACTACCTCACCTTCGAGGACCCGGGAGCGGTCAACACCGTGCGCCGAGCCTTGAAGCTCGCCGAAGCGGGCGACTTGCTCGGCGCCGCCGAGACCGCCGGGGTTGATATCGGGCACGCGGCGATCGTCTCGGAGGGACTGCGCCGCGGCATGCGCTTCTCGATCGGCGCCGAGATCGATAACGATCCGCGGGCGCGCCCCGACGCGCAAAACATCGTCGAGGCAATGCGCCCCGACGGCATCATTCGCTCGGTGCACTTTGTCCCGATCCAGCATCCGGAAAAGGGCGCCGACTGGCTCTGGCCCTTCGACAACGAGGAGTTCGGCGAGCTCTTCGACGTCGTCGGCGCCGATAAGCTCTGGGAGCTCTATATCGTCCGGCTGCTCGACGACCTGGAGAAGCTTCCAACGCATATCGTCGGGAATTTTTACGCACCGGCCATATTTGGACGCTGGCCCGTTCAGAAGAAGCTCGAGGAGTACGAGGACCGGATGCTCGAGGTCGCGCATCGTCGCGGTCTAGCGATCGAGTTGAACACGCGCTTGCTCTATCGCGACTATCCCGAGGATCGAAAGAAAAAGTTTCTCGAAGCGAGCGCGCGCCTCGTCCGTAAGGCGAGAGCACGCGGCGTGGGCATCGCCATCGGTTCCGACGCGCATAGCCCCAAGGATCAGGGCAATGCCTTCAACGTTGTGCTGAAACTCCTCGATGACGCGAAAATCAACGAGGTCGTCTTCCCCGTCGGCGGCCGCCTCGCGCGCGTCGCGCTGCGTGCTACGCGCGAACATCTCGAAGCGGAGGCACAGGCGCGCCGCCAGCCGAGCGCGCCGGGAAGCAGCATCACGGGTTACAGTCGCGCCGAACTGGGACTTCCTGAGGAGGTCGAGGCAGCGCGCGCAAGCGGAAGAGCATCGCGAGAGACGGGGCCGAAGAAACGCGCGAGCGATTCATCCCGCACCTCGAAGCGGGCCGCCGCCTCACCGCCGCCAAGCTCGAGCACGTCGCGCCGCAGCGCGGATTCTTCATCGTCGGCTTCTAAGGCGAAGGCGGCGCGCGTCGCCAAGCCGCCGCCGCCCCTACCGAAGAAACCCCAAAAGGCCGAGAAGCCCGCGCCGAAGCGATCAGCCGCTATAAAGAAAGACTCGGCGCGGCCGGAACCCGCACCTAAAAAACCACCGGCCAAAAAGGCACCCGCGAAAAAATCGCCGGCCAAGAAGCCGCCCGCAAAGAAGCTGCCGACAAAGAAACTGCCGGCAAAGAAGCCGGCGGTAAAGAAATTGAGCGCCAAGAAGGCGCCGGCGAAGCGCCCAGCGCCCAAGAAGGCGGCAGCCAAGAGGCCGGTTTCGGGAAAAGCCCCCACCGCGCAACGGCCTAAAGCCGGGTCTGCGACGAAGAGCGTCAAAAAGAAGAGACCCGCGGCGAAACGCCGCTAGCAACCATTTTCCGAACAGGGGTACAAGCTTTGGCGGATATTGAGCGTCTCCGAAATATTGCTTTCGTCGGACCGCACCACGCCGGCAAGACGACGCTCGTCGAGGCGATCCTGGCGCACACCGGAGCGATCTCACGGCGCGGCTCGATCGCCGACGGGACGACCGTTACCGACCACGAGCCTGAAGATACCGCGCACTTGGAATCGACAACCGTTGGTTTCGCGCACACTGCCGATGAGGGAATCGACATCGCAATCGTCGATACGCCCGGCTTCGTCGACTTCTTCGAAGAGACGAAGCAAGCACTGGCTGGAGTGGACGCTGCGGTGATCGTCGTCGAGGCCGATCCGGGGCGCATCGTCCAGACTGCGGGAATCGTCGATCATCTCGAGTCGACGCACATGCCGCACATCTTCGTCATCAATAAGATGGACCGGCCCGGGGCAGACTTCACCGCCACGCTCGCGGCCCTGCAGAACGCGTACGGACGCCACGTCGTCGCCGAGCAGATACCGCTCGGAAGCGCCGAACAGTTCAGTGGTTACGTCGACCTCGCGCAAATGACGGCACATCGGTTCGGCTCAGATTCCGGAAGCGAGACGCAGGAGGCGATTCCCGCCGAGGCAACCGAGCTCGCGCAGCGTTTACATCTGGAGCTGCTCGAAGCGATGGCCGATTTCGACGATCATCTGATGGAGGAACTGCTCGAGGGAGTGGAACCCCCGCTGGAAGAGATCGAGCGCGACCTTTGCGGCGAGTGCGCTCACGACCAAGTGGTTCCCGTTTTGGTTGCTGCCGGTGCGTCCGGTGCGGGTGTCGCCGCGCTGGTGCGCGCGATCGAGAAATGGTTCCCCTCGCCCGCGCAAGCACCCCAGAGCGATGCCGAGGGCCGTCCAATCGACCCGAATCCGAACGGTCCGGTCATCGCGCGCATCATCAAAACTGCGATCCATCCGCAGAGCGGCAAGCTGTCAATTGCGCGCGTGCTCTCGGGGACCGTCAAAGCCGACGCGACCCTTGCGAACGTCACCAAGCGCGACGAGAAAGTGCGGCTTGGCGGCCTCTATCGTCTTCAAGGCAAGAAACAAGAAGCGATTCCCGAGGCGGGTCCTGGGACGATCGTCGCGATGGCGCGACTCGACTCGGTCTCGACCGGCGACACGCTAACGTCGAACGGACACAAAGTGCTGCTCTCGCGCGTGCCGGTCGCGGAACCGGTATTTGCCGTCGCAATCAAACCGAAGGAGCGGATCGACGAGGCCAAGATCTCGCAGATGCTCGCTCGCATCGTCGACGAAGATCCCGCGCTTCGACTCGACCGCGCTGAGATCACCCACGAGCTGCTCTTGCTCGGACGTGGCGAGCAGCACGTAGCAATTGCCGTCGAACGCCTCGCGCGCAAATATAAGGTCGAAGTCGAAACGGGGGCGCCGACGATTCCATATCAGGAGACGATTACCGGCGGCACCGAAATCCATTCTCGTTACAAGCATCAGACCGGCGGCCACGGCCAGTTCGCCGACGTCTGGCTGCGATTCGAACCGCGCGAGCGTGGTGCGGGCGTCTCGTTCGAAGAGAAAATCGTCGGCGGCGTCGTTCCACGCCAGTTCATCCCGGCAGTGGAAAAGGGCGTGCGCGAAGCGCTGCTCCACGGCTCGAGCGGCTATCCCGTTAATGACGTGCACGTGACGCTTTTCGACGGTCAGTATCACGACGTCGACTCGAGCGAACAGTCGTTCAAAACCGCGGCCGGGATGGGGGTGCGTGAAGCGCTTCCGAAGTGCAATCCGGTTGTGCTCGAGCCGATCGCCTACGTTACGGTCACGGTGCCGACCTCGTACACCTCGACGGTCATTCAGCAGCTCACCGGTAAGCGCGGTCAGATCCTCGGGATGAACCCTGCCGAGAAGGCGGGTCACGACGTGGTGGAGGCCTACGTTCCCGCGGTCGAGCTTTCGCGCTATATCACCGAGTTGCGCACCGCGACGCAGGGACTGGGCACCTACAGCTGGCGCCACGAACGCTACGATCCGATGCCGACGGGGCGCAACGCTCCCAAAGCCGCGGTCTAGTTCGCCGGCATCACGTCGTACTCGGGTCGCTCGCCGCTCCACATCCATGTTCCGCTCCTTCTGTACCACGCTCCTATCGGTCGCGGCGCTGGCTGGATGTTCGAAAATTGCAAGCGAGAGCGGAGCACAGCGCCACTCGTGGACGCAAGCCGGCGTCTTGCGCGTCGCGGTTCAAAGCGACGTCAAGAGCCTCAATCCGCTGCTGAACTCGAACACCACCGACGGTTTCATCGCGAATCTGATGTTCGAGCCGCTGCTCTCGGCCGATCGGCAGGGCAATCCGGTGCCGATCCTTTCGACCGACGTTCCAACCCCGGAGAACGGCGGCGTCAGCCGCGACGGCCTGACGGTAACCTATCATCTTCGCAGGAACGCTAAGTGGAGCGATGGCGTGCCGGTGACGGCGGCCGACGTGAAGTGGTCGTGGATGGCGATTATGAACTCGCGAAATAACATCGTGTCGCGCCACGGTTACGACTACGTCAGGAGCATCGACACGCCCAACGACCACACGGTCGTCGTTCACCTCAAACAGAAATTCTCGCCCTTCGTCAACACCTTCTTTGCGATGAGCGACCAGCCGATGCCGGTCGCGCCCGAACACGTGTTGTCAAAGTACCCCGATTTCAATCAAGTCCCGTTCGACGAGGCTCCGACCGTCTCGGACGGCCCTTTTCTATTCAAGGAATGGGCCCGCAACGACCACATTACGCTCGTACGCAACGACCGCTTTTTTATGGGAAAGCCGCATCTCACGCGAATCGAGATCAAGATGATTCCCGACGAGAACACCACCATCAACTTGCTCAAGACGCATGCGATCGACTTTATGTTCCAGGCCTCGCCGGAAACCTATCCCGCCCTGAAATCGGTCCCGGATCTCGATCTGGTCTTCGTCAACGTCAACGGGTACGAACGCGTGCAATTCAACAACGCACACCCCATCCTTCAAGATTCGCGCGTGCGGCTCGCCGTCGCGTATGCGATCGATAAGCGGCGTCTGGTCGACACCCTGACCTACGGCCAAATGACCGAAGCGACCGAAGACATTCCGGACTGGATGTGGGCCTTCAATCCAACGGTACACGGCTATCCGCACGACACCGCCATGGCGCGCCAGCTGTTGCGCGGGGCGGGATGGCGCCCGGGGCCGGACGGCATCATGCGCAAGAACGGCGAAGCCCTCGATCTGGTGCTGGTAACGAATAACTCGAATGCGACGCGCCGCCAAGCAGCCTTGGAGCTCCAGGAGATGCTTCACGAAGCCGGCATCGGCGTCGAGATCAAATACTATCCCGGCGACGTGATGTTCGCGCCGGCCGGTATGGGCGGGATTCTCCAGCTCGGAAAGTTCGATCTCGCACTGAACGGATGGTACGCGGGCATCGACCCCGACGATAGCTCTCAGTACATGTGCCAAAACTTTCCGCCCGGCGGGTACAACTACTCGCGCTTCTGTAATCGCGACATGCAAGACGCCGAGAATGCCGCGCTCGTCAACTACACGCGCGGCGAGCGCATGGCCGCGTATTTCCAAACCCAGAAGATTCTCGCGCGCGAGAACCCCGAGATCTTCTTCTGGTGGCGACGGCAGATGGAGCCGATCAGCGTCGACTTTCGGGGATTCGATCCGAATCCGGTCGTCGAGTCGTGGAACGCGTGGCAATGGAGCATTTAGCGCTTTCGGAGCTCACGTGGCTGCGCAAGATCATCGCCGAGCGCGCGCTCACGCGGGGCGACTACGTGTTGGCGGGCGGAGCTCGCAGCGACTATTACATCGATAAGTTCAGACTCTTCTCGGATCCCCACGTGCTGCGCCGCATCGCGCGGCTCTTCACGCCCGTGATCGCCGAGTTCAACCCTCACATCGTCGCCGGCACGGAGTTGGGGGGCGTCGTGGTGGCTACGGCGGTTGCCCAAATGTCGAGTCTTCCGATGCTCGCGGTGCGAAAGACGTCCAAGGCCTACGGCGCCTTCGCAAACGACTTCGTTGAGGGCCCGTATGAATCCGGACAGCACGTGCTGCTGCTCGAGGACGTCGTCACCAACGGGCGCGACTTACTGAAGGCCGCGTCGCGTCTACGCGAACTCGGTCTCACCGTGACGCCGTATGCGGTTATCAGCCGCGGGCTCGCTCCCGTGCGCGCGCTGATTCAGTTCTCGCTTCCCTCCGACGATCCCAAGACCGAGAACTAGGGAGCTCAAACGGTAAAATCCATCCCGTCATCGACGGCCGCAACGGGGCCGGCGAAATGCTTCGCGGCCGCTTCGGCGAGACTCGACGGCGCGTGCGCGGCAGAGTAATGAGTCAACAATAAACGACCGGCGCGCGCGCGCGCGGCCATCTCACCGGCTTCTTCGGCCGAAGAGTGACCGCGTTCGCCCTGCTCGGTGGCGAGCCCGACGGCCGCCTCGCAAAGGAAGAGCGAAGCCTGCGAGGCGAGCGCCACCACCGGCTCGCAGGGCGCGGTATCGGCCGAATACGCCAGACTTGCGCCGGCGGATTCGGCGCGAATCGCGTAGGCGTCGACGAAGTGACGCGTCCGCGCGAAGCGCAGGGTGAGGTCGTTGATGCGAAGCTCCTGCGCCGGATCGTATTCAGCGACGGCAAAGAAGCCCGAGAAGAAATCCTCCCGCGCATCCGGCGATACGGCCCGGCGCAACGCTTCAAGCGACGACCGTCCGCCCGGCGGTAGCCAGACCGGTAGCCGGCGTTCGAAGCGAACGTCGCCGTACTTCATCGTATAGTGCAGCGGAACCAGATCGAAGAAATGATCGGCGTGCATGTGCGTAACGACGATCGCATCGATCCGTGTGGGATCGACCGCGAGCAGCAGCTTCGCAAAGGCACCGGTACCGAGATCGAAGACCACCGACGCATCGTCCGTGCGAATCAGATAGGAACTGCAAGCCCCGCCGGGGCGGGGCATTGCCGGACTCGAACCGACGACGTGCAGCTTCAAGGCAGCGCGGCGAGCACGTCTTCCGCATGCTCGTTGACGTTGACCTTCGGCCAAACTTTCACGATTCGCCCTTCGCCGTCGATGAGAAACGTCGAGCGGGCACTCACGTCGAGCGCCTTGTACAACTTCGAATCCGTGTCGGCGAGCAGCGTGAACGGAATCGAATACTTCTGTTTGAAGCGCTGGTGCGATGAAACCGAGTCGCGGCTGACGCCGACGACCCGGGCGTTCTTCGCCTCGAAACTCGGGTAAATGTCACGAAACTGCGAGGCCTCACTCGTGCAGCCCGGCGTGTCGTCCTTCGGGTAAAAGTAGAGAACCAGCGGTCCGCCGAGCAAATCGGTAGTGCTCACGGACTCTCCTCGATCGTCGAGCAGCGTTACCTCCGGTAGTCGATCGCCTTCGCCAAGCATTCTTCGGCCTTTCTCGAATGGAGCGCTAAAGTGTCTTCTGCGCATCCATTGGCCGAGCGCCTTATCGAACGCCTGCAGTCGCAGCGCAATATTCGCATCCTCGATTTCGCGACCGGCATCGGCCGCAACGCCGAGGTGCTTCGGCGCGCCGGCTTCACGGTTATAGCGCTCTCCGACGACGCCGCGGCGTCCGATCTGCCGCTCGAGGACGAGCGCGAACGATTCGGCGCGGTGCTCTCGACGCACGGGTTACTCCACGGACCGGCACGGAGCATCGCTTCGCGTCTCCGGTCGATCTCCGAGCACATCGAACCGGGCGGGTGGCTCTTCGCAACGTTCGGATCGACGGGCGACGCGCGTTACGGTCGAGGCGAGCAAATTGACGAATCGACCTTCGCGCCGAACGGCGGCGACGAGCGCGGCGTGCCGCATGCGTACTACGATCGGAAACGACTTTGCGCGTTGCTCGAGCCGCTGTTTGAGCTGGAATCGCTCGAAGAGCATCGGGTTGACGATGTCGCGGGGAAATGGGCACATGCACGGCGACCCCTTGCAGGCGCCGCCCATTGGTTCGCAGTAGCGCGACGCCGATGAAACTCGCACTCCGCGTCGCGCTGCTGGCGAGCGCGCTGGCAGCCTGCACGCATTCCGGCGCCCGTCACACCTCCGGCTCGACGCTCGTCTTTAGCGGTCTGGCGGGCGAACCCGACTCGTTGAATCCGATGCTCTCCAACGAAGCAGACGAGCTGAATTTCAGCCATCTCTACATGTCGTATCTGATCGAGAACGACGACCGTGGCAACGCCCTCGGCGAGATCGCCGCACAGGTGCCGAGCCTCGAGAACGGAGGCATTTCGCCGGACGAACGCACCGTAACGTACCACCTACGGCGTAACGTTCGCTGGCAAGACGGCCGTCCGCTCACCGCGCGCGACATCCTCTTCTCGTATCGGGCGATTGTCGATCGCCGCAACAACGTGGCAACCCGCGTCGGTTACGAAGAAGTGCAGCGGATTGCCGCTCCCGATCCGTATACCGTGGTCGTTCGTCTGCGCCGGCGGTTTGCACCGTTCGTGCAGTACTTTTTCGGCCCGCAAGGCGACGGCGCGATCATGCCGGAGCACGTGCTCGCCGGCGTCGCCGACCTCAACCACGCCGCATACAACGAGCGCCCGTTGGGCTCGGGTCCCTTTCGCGTGGTCAGCTGGCAGCGCGGGGATGCGGTGATACTGGAGGCGAACCCCTTCTACTGGCGAGGTAAGCCACGCATCGAGCGGCTCGTCTACCGCATCATCGCCGACCCGAACACGCGGCTCCAGGCGCTGCGCACGGGCGAAGCCGACGCGTACTTCGACGTCGATCCGCAACTCTTGCCCCAGCTTCGCGCGCTGAGCGGCGTGCACGTCGCACTCACCCCGGTCAACGATCTGCACGTACTGCGCTTCAATCTGCGCGATCCCGCCTTGAGCGATCTCGGCGTACGCCGGGCGATCGCAATGGCGATCGATCGCAAGACGCTCATCGCGGCCGCGACGCACGGCAGCGGTATCGCCGTCGACGCCGATCAGCCGAGCAACGGTTGGGCGTACGATGCTGCAACGGCGGCGACGCCCTACGACCCGGTTGCGGCACGCAAGTTGCTGCACGGCCGCTCGCTCGACCTCACCCTCGCGATTGCGCCACAAATTATCAACGGCTCGCAACTGGTCGCCGCGATTCTGCAGGAGAATCTTCGACGGATCGGCGTGCGCGTGACCGTCAAGCAATATCCGAGCGGGATGTTCTACGCAACACCGGCGTTAGGCGGCGTACTCGCCGCCGGCCGTTTTCAGCTGGCCTACGATGCCTGGTGGGTGCTCGGCAACGACCCGGACGACTCCTGGAACTTCGCCTGCGCACAGCGCCCGCCCGCGGGGCTGAACTACTCGATGTGGTGCGATGCGCGTGCCGATGCGGCGATGCGCGATGCGATGAACACCGTCGTGCGCGACCGGCGGCGCGCCGACTACGCCGTCGTCCAGCGCGCGATCGCGAGCCAGCTCGCGGTCTTCACGTTATGGCAGGTGCAGATTCCCAATGCATACCGGTCGTACGTTCACGGCATCGCACCGTCGCCGGCGGGTTCGACCTTTTGGAACGCCTGGAGCTGGACGATCGACTCCTAACCTAGCGGCTGTCATCCTGAGCGTAGCGTAGGGCGAGCCACAAAGGACGAGAGCGTTACGTCGAAATCAAATCCTGCATCGGACTCGAAGCGGCAGCGTAGAGCCGCTTCTCCATCCTGCCGGCACGAAAGGCCTCTCTTCCCGCGATGACCGCGTGCTTCATCGCCGCGGCCATGCGCACCGGATCGCGCGCGCGCGCAATGCCGGTGTTCATGAGCAGGGCATCGACGCCCAGCTCCATCGCGATCGCCGCATCCGATGCCGTGCCGACGCCGGCATCGACGATGACCGGAACGCTCGCGCGCTCCTTGATGATACGAATCGAGTAGGGGTTGCAGACGCCAAGGCCGCTGCCGATCGGTGCGGCGAGCGGCATCACGGCGGCGCAGCCGAGTTCTTCCAGCTGACGGCACGCGATCGGATCGTCGCCGATGTACGGTAGGACGGTGAAGCCATCGGCGATGAGCCGTTCGGCCGCGACGAGCGTCTCGCGGGTCTCCGGATGCAGCGTCTCCTTGTCGCCGATCACCTCGAGTTTGATGAGATCGGTCTCGAGCAGCTCGCGCGCGAGGTGCGCCGTCAGCACCGCGTCCTTCGCGTTGTAGCATCCGGCAGTGTTCGGAAGAATCGTGTAACGCTCGCGGTCGATGTAATCGAGGAGCGTCTTTCCATCCGCGTTGTCGAGATTGATGCGCCGAATTGCGACCGTCACCATCGAAGCTCCGCTCGCCGCGTGGGCTTGCTTCATGATCTCCATCGAGGGATACTTGCCGGTTCCGACGATCAGTCGCGACGCGAGCTCGTACGTTCCAATTCTCAAGCAATCATTCGACATCGCACTCACCCTCCCGCGACCGCTTCGATGATCTCGATGCGGTCGCCCTCGCAGACGGTACGGCGATCGTATTCGCTTCGGCGGACGACGGAATCGTTTTGCGCGACCGCGATGCCGCTGCGCGCGGAGCCAAGGAGCGCAAGCAGCGCGCCAACGGTGAGCTGGTCGGGAAGGTCGCGCACGCGTCCGTTAATGGTCGCCTTCACGCCTGGGTGATTCGTTCCAGGTGCTTCGCTTCCGTGCCGAAGCGACCAATCGAAAAGGACTCGAGACCTGCGGACGTACCGCTCTCAACCATATCGGCGATCGACCGCGCGGTTGCCGGAGCGAGTAAAATACCGTTCCGATAGTGTCCCGTCGCGAGCAGGAAGCCTTCGATCGCCGTCGCCCCGAGGAAGGGCAAGCCATCGGGCGTTCCGGGACGCAACCCAGCCCAGCTTTCGGTCACCGTGAACCCGGCCAGCGCCGGCGCGGCGGCGAGCGCGGCGTGGAGCAAATCGTGAACGCCCCGCGCGGTGACTCGTTCGTCGAATCCCACCGCTTCGACGGTCGCTCCAACGAGCAGCCGGCCGTCCTCGCGCGGCACCAGGTAAACCCCGGGCACCCATGTCGCGCGCCGCACAAAGCCGCCTGGGACGGCGAGTGCGATCATCTCTCCTTTGATCGGCTCGACGGAGGGCACGCAGGAACGCGGCACGCCCCCGAGTTGCGCGGCCCACGCGCCGCACGCGTTGACCACGACGCCCGCGGCGACGAATCCGCGATCGGTTCGTACGCCAAGGACACGCCGGGCATCGCATTCTACCGCGATCCCCGAAGTTTGCTCGATTGTCGCGCCACGCGCGACGCATGCCGCCGTCAGCGCCCGTCCGAGGCGGCGATTGTCGACGTAGCCTTCGCCGCGTTTGAGCAGCGCGCCGCGCAATGAGGCGCCGAGCCACGGCTCGGCCGAAAGCGCGTCGCTGCGCCCGAGCAACTCGCACTCGACCCCGCGATCGTGCAGCGCGCGAGCCTCGCGTCGCAGCGCCTCGAAACCCGCTTCCTCGAAGGAGCCGTAGAGAACGCCTTCCAACCGCAAGCGTGCATCGATTCCGCTCGCTGACGCGATACGCTCGACGAACTCCGGATACTGCGCCAACGACGAAGCGCAGAGCGCGAGGAGCGATTCGTTCGCGATGCGCTCCGTATACGGCGCCAACATTCCGGCGCCCGCCCACGAGGCCGCGCGCGCTGGCTCGCCGCGTTCGAACACGCGCACGCTCGCCCCGCGTTCGACGAGTTCGAACGCGATCGAGAGCCCAATGAGGCCCGCGCCGACGACGATGACGTCGCCACTGGAGTACTTCACTACATGCCGAGGTAGACGGGGCCTTCACCACCCTGCGGAGGAACCCAGGTGATGATCTGATACGGATCGGCGATGTCGCACGTCTTGCAATGCACGCAGTTGGTGAAGTTAATCTGCAGGCGGCCGCTGAACTCGCTGCCGGAAGGTTCGAACATCGGCTCGTAAACGGCCGCTGGGCAAAAATGGCGGCACGGATTCCCGTACTCGCGCGTGCAGCGATCGCGGCAGATGTTGGTATCCGAGACGATCAGATGACAGGGCTGGTTCTCTTCGTGCATCGTGCCGCTGCTGTACACATCGGTGAGCTTATCGAACGTGAGCACGTTGTCGATCGCCGCACGCGGCGTCGCCGGTGGGTCGAATCCCATCTTCTCCATGCGCTCGTAGCCGGGTTCGCCCGAAAGCTTCTCGATGAAACCGAAGCCGGCGCCGCCCGTGATGGTTGAGAGGCCTGCATTAACGAGTCCCGAGAGCAGCCCGTTATGAAACCCTTGGTGGAAGTTGCGCGCCGTGCGCAACTCGGCGTAGGCCCACGACTCCTTGAATCGGCGTTCGAACGACGAGAGCGACGCGCTGTCGTAACGCTCGCTCTGGAAAGCCTCCCAGATGCTCTCCGCGGCGAGCATTCCGGACTTCATCCCGAGATGGATGCCCTTGAGCCTCATGCCGTTCAAGAACCCGGCCGAGTCGCCGATCAACATCAGACCGTCGGCGTAGGCTCGCGGCATTGCAAAGAGTCCACCTTCGGGAATCGCCTTGGCACCGTAACGAATCAGCTTCCCGCCGTCGAGCATCTTGGCGATGGCGGGGTGCGTCTTCATGCGCTGAAGTTCGTTGTGCGGATCGGTCGTTGGATTCTTATAGTCCAGGCCGGTGACCATGCCGATGTCGAGCACGTTGCAGGCCATCCCATAGATAAATCCGCCTCCAAACGTCTGCGGCGGCAACGGAAAGCCGAGTGTATGAATGACGGAACCCGCCTTGAAACGATCGTCGGGGAGCTGCCAAAGCTCTTTCACGCCGGCGGCATACACTTGCGGTTCGCGTCCCTCGTAGAGATTGAGCCGCGACGCGGCCTGTTTTGTCAGGGTCCCGCGCGGCCCTTCGCCCAGGACGACGACCTTTGCGATGATATCGGCACCCGGCTCGTAGTTCGACCTCGGCTGCCCGTTGTGGTCGCGACCCTTGTCGCCGGTGCGCACGCCGATAACGCGATTCTCGTGCCAGAGCAGTTCTTGTCCCGGAAATGCAGGGAAGACTTGCGCGGCGTGTTCCTCGGCGACGTCGGCGAGCCACTTGCAGAGTCTCTGAAGCGACGTCACGTATTTGCCGTGGTTCCGCAGCGGCGCCGGAGTGAATGGCGCTTTGATCTTGCCGCGCGAGGTGAGAAACCAGAGCTGGTCGCTCGTGACGGGCGACTCGACCGGCGCGCTCTCGCGCCAGTTCGGGAGCAGCTCGTCGAGCGCGCGCGGATCCATTACCGCTCCGGAGATTCCGTGATGGCCGACCTCGCCGCCCTTCTCGATCACGAGCACTTCGAGCGCTCGACCGGCCGCCTGCGCGAGCTGACCGAGGCGAATCGCGCCGGCGAGGCTCGCGGGACCGGCGCCGACAAAGAGGACGTCGACTTCGAGGCGATCGCGTTCCGGCATCTGCGGCTAGTTACACGGCACGGAATCGGACTCCTCAAGGAGCGCGTCGGCCGGCGCCGCAAGGTATGCGCATGCCGCCCTCAGCGCGTCGCAGCTTTGCCAGCGACAACAACGCGCCGATTGCTCCCGAAATTTTCCAGGCGATCGCCGACGCCAACGCCGGCGATGCGGTCGGCTATGGTGAGGACGAGTGGACGGCTCGGGCGATCGCGCGCTTCAAGGAGCATTTCGGCGAGCAGACGGAGGTCTTTTTCACCTTCAACGGCACCGGCGCGAACGTCTCCGCGCTCAGTTCGGTCCTGCATCCCTGGGAAGCCGTGCTCGCGCCGTCGAGCGCGCATCTTCAAACCGACGAGTGCGGCGCATTCGAACGGTTTAGCGGTTCGAAAGTCATTCCAGTCGCCACGATCGACGGAAAGCTGCGCCCCGCCGACCTCGAGCCCTACCTTCACGGTGGACACGACGTGCACTTCCCGCAGCCGCGCGCCATCTCGGTCTCGCAAGCGACCGAATTCGGCGGCCTCTACGAGATCGAGGAACTGCGCGCGCTCTGCGACTTCGCGCACGCGCGCGATCTGCTGGTTCACGTCGACGGCGCGCGAATCGCCAACGCCGCCGCGGCGCTCGGCGCGTCGCTACGTGGAATCACCGCCGATCTCGGGGTCGACATCCTCAGCTTCGGCGGCACGAAGAACGGATTGATGCTCGGCGAGGCGGTCTGCTTCTTCAATCCCCGTCTTCACGCCGGCGCGGCGCCGTTCGTGCAGAAACAGGCCATGCAGCTCGCTTCGAAGATGCGCTATCTTGCAGCGCAACTCGATGCGGTGCTCGCCGGCGACCGCTGGTTGCGCTACGCTTCCCATGCCAATGCGATGGCGACCCGTCTGCACGAACGTGTGGCGGAAATTCCCGGCGTTCGCGTGACCCGTCCGGTTCGCTGCAACGCGCTCTTCGCCACGTTAGACCGCGACGCCATCGAACGGATCCGGCAAGAATTCTTCTTCTACAACTTCGACGAGCGGCTGCCGGAGGTGCGCTGGATGACGCACTGGGCCACGACACCGCAGGATATCGAGGAGTTCAGCGACTGCATCGCAAGGGCGCTAAGCGGTCGGGCAGGGAAGACTCCAAGCGAGGCCTAGGATGCCTCGCCAGGGAGCTCGCTCGAGCGAGAGAGGAGAACTATGAAATCGGTTGTTGCGGAATCAGTCGGCGACGCGCGCAAGCATTGGGGCTGGTACCTTGCCCTCGGCGTCGTCCTCATGCTGGTCGGCCTCTACTGCATTTGGGCCGAAGGACTGGCGACGGTCGGCTCGGTCATCGTGTTGGGGGCCATTCTCTTCGTCGCCGGCATCACGCAGATCATCGGCGCCTTCATGACCCGTGGGGCAGGGCACATCATCCTGACCCTGCTCGTCGGCGTCCTCGATATCATCGTCGGATTGATGTTGCTGGAACACCCGGCGCTCGGTGCGCTGACGATCACGCTCTTTGTCGCCGCCCTCTTGGTCTTCGGCGGAATTTTTCGCTTCTTCTCGGCCCTGTGGCTTCAGATGCCGCAATACGGCTGGATCGCGCTCAGCGGCGTGATTAGCATCGTTCTGGGCATCTTACTCTGGACGCAGTGGCCGTTCTCCGCGTTCTGGTTCATCGGTTATGCGGTCGGTTTGAGTTTCTTCTTCCAAGGGATCGCGTTCACGTCGCTCGCCTTCAGATTGCGCTCCGCCTAGAAATTTAAAACTCCGCGCGTCAGGCGGTCCAATCGAGCATCGCCGCCCATTCGGGTTTTGGGAAGCGCTGCTTCGATTTGATCGCCTCGACGTACTTGCGTTTCCCGGCACGGTTGCCTTTGCCGAGCATGAGGCCGCCGACCAGGCGCTCTTCCCAAAAAAAGAGCGCGCGATACCACTTCTTCTCACGGTCGACCTTGCGCGCAACCTCGAGATCGGGCCGCAGATCGGTCCCGAGCCCGAACTGCGTGATGGTCTGACCTTTGAAGAGCAGCGACGAGTACTCGGGCACGTCGTGGTACTTCTCGCTGCCGCCCATCATGTTCAGCGCGACGACCTTGCCGTGCGCCCCGGCGTTGTTCCAGGTTCCCATCCGGTAACGAATTTCGAGAATAGGGTCGTAGAAATCCGCGACGTCGCCGGCGGCGTAGACATCCTTGACGTTCGTTTCGAGATGGTCGTCGCAGAGAATCCCGTTCTTGCTCGTTGCGATGCCCGACCCTTCGCAGAGATCGGTATTCATTGCCAAGCCGAAGCCGTATGCATAGCACTCCGCCGCGATCTCGCCGGCGTTCGTGCGGACCTTCGTGATGGTGCCGTTCGAGCGGACGAACTCTTCGATCTCCTCACCGTAGTGCATATACACGCCGTCGGCTGCCGCCGCTTCGTGCAGCAGCGCACCCGCCTCCTCATCGATGATCCGGTGCAGCCCGCGGGGGCCGCGCATCACCCAATGCGTCTCGAGTCCGCGCGAAGCGAAGGCCTCGGCGAGTTCGTAGGCGATGAAAGATCCTCCGATTGCAACCGCCGCCTTGCTGCGGTCGATCTGCTCGGAGATGGCGCGCGTATCGTCGAGATATTGAAACGCAAAGAGGTTCGACGCTCCTTCGGAGCCCGGCTTTCCGGTCGGGTTCGGTCGCCCCCCGGTCGCGATGAGCAGCGCGTCGTACGGATACGACACACCGCCGGCTTCGACGACTCGCTCCTCGGCGATGATGCGCTCGACGCGAGTGTTCAAGTGTAGCGCGATGCGATGCTCTTCGTGCCACTCGAGATTGCGAATCATCACCTTCGCCTCGGGGATCTGCTTTCGCAGCATCGGCGGCAGCGAGATACGATTGTAGAGCGTGTAGGGCTCGTCACCGAAAAGCGCGATCTCGCAGGCAGGATCGTGCTTGCGGAGCTGTTCGGCCGCGGTCGTCCCGGCAAAACCGTTGCCGACGATGACGTAGCGGCGAGCGCCGCCGTTGGCCGCACTATTCATGCAAGCCCAGCCCCACCATCATCTTATAACCGACCTCGAGCGACCGCTCGTCGACGTCGAACCGCGCGCTATGGTGCGGCTCCTGTGCGTTCGGGCCGCGCGCTCCCACCACGAAGTAGGCGCCCGGCCGGCGTTGCTGCATGAACGACATATCCTCCGACCACATCACGAGCGGATGCGGGTCGACGAGATTCGCGGCACCCGCAACGCCGCGAGCGACCGCGCGAACGACGTCGTTCGTAGCCGAATCGTTGATCGTCGGCGGGTAGACCCAGTGGTAGTCGAATCGCGGGTGAAGACGCATGGCGCTGCAGAGGCCGTCGAGCAGACGCTCGATACGCTCGGGAAGAGCCTTGCGAACCGCATCGTCGAAGGCTCGCACCGTTCCTTGCAGCGTCGCGCGATCTGGAATCACGTTGAACGTCGTGCCGGCGTGAAACGATCCGACGGTAACCACGACGGGCTGTGCCGGTGCCACCTCGCGGCTCGCAATCGTCTGCAGCAAAGAAACGAACTCGGCCGCGGCGACGATCGGATCGACGGCCTTCTCCGGCATCGCGCCGTGTCCGCCCTGGCCGATCAGCTCGATGTCGAAGCGGTCCGACGACGAAAAAAACGGACCATCGCGCACCCCGATCTTTCCGGCGTCCAGCCCGCTGTAGAGATGCAGCGCGAAGGTGCGGTCTATGTGCGGATTCTCGAGGGCTCCATCGTCGATCATCAACTTATTGCCCGAATGTCCCTCTTCGCCCGGTTGAAAACAGAAGACGAGCGTTCCCGGCACCTCGGCGCTTCGGCGACGGAGCTCGCGGGCGGCTGCGAGCAGGATCGCCATGTGTCCGTCGTGTCCGCAGGCATGCATGACGCCCGCTCGCATCGAGCGATAGGGCGCGTCATTGAGTTCTTCGAGCGGAAGCGCGTCCATATCGGCGCGCAGCAGCGTGACGGGACCCGGCCGTGCTCCCCGCAGTGTCGCCAAAACGCCGGTCTTGCCGACGCGGGTTCGGATTTCGTCGAAACCGATGGCGCGCAGCTCGGCTTCGATAAACGCAGCCGTCTCGTGCTCTTCGAGTGAGAGCTCGGGATGCGCGTGAAAGTGACGGCGATAGCGAACCAGCTCCGCAACGGGAGCCTCGATCTCATGTTTTGCCAAAGTCAATCGGCTTGAACCATAGCTCGCCGTCCTTGTAGTCGAAGATCAGGTTGAAGGTGCTGAGCGTATCGCGCCCGATCAATCCATCGTAATCTCGCTCTTGTGCATAGTCGACCGTTGGCACGACCACCTGCACGTCGCCGAAGATCCAATCTCCGAGCACCAGCCGGTTCATCGTGAAGTGCCTGATCCCGAAGGGTCTGCCGCCGATGGTGATCAGTTCGCCTTGATCGGGCGTCCCGTGCGGAACGTTGATCCGAAATGCGTCGAAATAGTGCGGGTAGAGCGTTGAATAGACCGCCCCGAGGTCGGCGATGAAATGGCCGGGGCGGCCGCTGAAGGTTGCGCTGATCAGCGGAGTGCCGTAATCGAGACGAAGTGGCAACGCGGACCAGCCCTGCGCAACGAGATCCGGCGGGAGTACCCGGAAAAGCGTCACCACTTTTTTTTCAAAGTCCACTTCCAGGGCGCCCGCGGCGATCAAGTCGCCACCCAGCAATCCCACGACGCGGTGATCCGGGTGCCACCACAACCATTCTGAGAAATTGGCGGTGGAGAGGGCGACGTTCTTGGCGCGCAGCTCGCCGATTGAGAGATCCGCTGCACGAGCGTTGGCCAGGATGAAATCACCCGCGAAGCTCATGCGCACCGCGCCCATTGGCGTCATCCCGAGCTCGCGCGCAATGCCAGGGTCGATGAGCAGGTCAGAGTCTCCGGAATCGAGCAAAAAATCGAGACCACGCCCGCCGATCGAAACGGGAACGACGATCCCCTCGTCGGTAAAGCGAGCCGGAATCACGACCGAATCGCGTCCACTCAGATCGAAGAGCGGCTTGGAAGCCGGTATCGAGAGATCGAGATGAGCCGCATCGACGCGCTCCACGAGCTCGACCGTGGTACGCAGCGTCACCAGGCCGTCGCTCTCCTCGTCAATGCGATGCGGTAGCGTTCGGCCGAACGCGGCCCGGTAGTCGCGAAACTCCAAAATCCGCTGGTGACCGTCGTAGTCGGTCGTTTCGACGCGCGTCAACAGATACGTTTGCGCGTCGTAGTAACGTCGCTCGCGTAAGCCGCGATTCGGCGTAACCACGACCACGAACGCGGGTGACGCGCCCGGCGTTACTCCGAGGAGGGTCACACCGCTCGTCGGTCGATCGGCGTGCTGAAAAGCCGCGGCGAAGGGATCGTTCTCTTCTTCGAAATTGGTAGAAGGCAAGACGACCCCGTTCGAATCGGCGTGCCACTCGCGACCGCGATACTCCCCGTCCGACCACGCAAATCCGCCGACTCGAACGGTCGTGCGGTAATCGTCGTCGCCTTGCCAATACGTTTCCGACGTCGAAACGTCGCCCCGGAGCGGCACCGATCGCGTGAGCATATGATACGCACCGGGGGCGTAGGTTCCCAGCGCACGGTCGTTGCGTTCGAAGAGTTGCGCGATCGAAACGGTGGCGGGCGCGTACTGCTGCGCGCCACTCGCCGGTGCGGCGAGCGAGACGAACGCCGAAAGAGCGATGCCCACGGCGATCACGGATCGTAATCCATGCGGATATCCATCTCGCCGACGACCGGCGTACAGAGAAATCGCGCCGGCACGTACTGATGGTCTTGCAAGTTGCCCCGAGCCGCCGCGTCGAGAGCGTCGACGCCACTCGAAGCGACCAATTTCTGCCCAACGTCACGACCGTTCGAATCGATGAAAACGCGATACTCGGTCGACAACGGCCGGTTCCCGAAGTGGCCGATCACGCCGAGGTCGTTACTGCCGCCGCCGGGAGGACGGTACATCGCGCCGCACGCCGGTTTTCCAAGCGATTGCAGATGCTTTGCTTCGACGCTCGCGACATCGGAGGGGGCGTCGGCGATCGGATGGTCGACCGGAAAGACGTACGAGGGGCACGAAACGCTCGTGCCGCGATCGGCAGCATACGAATCGACGAAATAATACCGAACTGCATCCTTCACGGGCAACGTCACGACGACCGGCTCCATCTGCCGATCGGTAATGGGCCCGGATAAATTCGTATCCGGCACCGCCGCGTCGTACGCATCGGTATCGCTGACGAGCGTCACGTGCGCCGAGAGCGTCGTCCCTTGTTGTGCAAAGAGCGCCAGGCCGTATCGGCCGGAATTGCCAAGTGGAGCGACGCTTGCAATGACACCGCAGAATGGGTTGTCGTATTTCCACGCCGCAGGCGGCACGTCGGCGGCTCGTGCCGGGATGCACGAACACGCCAGCGCCACGAGAAGCGCGGCCGCCCTGAGCAGCATGGTCCGTTTTTTTGGGCACGCTTCCTTCCTCCCTTCGCCGCAGGATTCGGCCTTGGCGGCGGGCGACTACGCTTCGTGACCGCCCGCAAGACCGAACTGCCGCCCTTCCTGCGCCACGACCTCACCGACGAGCAGCTCGTCGCGATGCTGCGAACCATGGTCATGCAGCGCACGCTCGAAAACCGAGGATTTCAGCTCAACCGGCAAGGGAAGATTCCATTTGCATCTGCGAGCGAAGGTCACGAAGGGGTGCAGGCCGGCGCGGCGATGGCCTTCAGCCGCGGCAAAGATATCCTGGTGCCGTACTACCGCGACCTCGGGCTCGCACTCGGAATTGGGCTCACGCCGTTCGAAGTGCTACTCTCGCTCTTTGCGCGAGCCGACGATCACTCGGCGGGGCGGCAGTTTCCGCACCACTATGCGAGCCGGCGGCTCGGACTTCACACGATCAGCTCGGTGATTGCGGCCCAACTCCCGCACGCCGTCGGCGCTGCCTACGCGCTCCAGTCGCGCAGCGAGCTCGACCGGGCGGTGCTGACGACCTTCGGCGACGGCGCCACGAGTGAGGGCGAGTGGCACGAGTCGATCAACTTTGCGGCGGTCCATCGATTACCGGTCGTCTTCCTCTGCGAAAATAACGAGTGGGCGATCTCGACGCCCCTTTCCAAGCAGATGGGCCAGCCCGACGTCTACAAGCGCGCGGCTGGATATGGCCTGCCCGGGACGGTCGTCGACGGGATGGACCCGATCGCGTGTTATGAGGCAGTCGCGGCGGCGATGCGCCGCGCGCGTTCCGGCGGCGGCCCGACCTTGGTCGAGGCGAAGTGCTACCGCTTCCTCTCCCACACCACCGACGACGACGATCGAACCTATCGCTCCCGCGACGAGGTCGAAGCCCGGCGCAAGGCCGATCCCGTGCCATGTTTCGAGCGCCTGTTGGTCGAGCATTCGGTGCTGACCGCGGAGGCCGCAGAAGCGTTGAAGCGCTCCGTGCTCGAAGAAGCCAACGACGCCACGGACCGGGCCGAAGCGATGGCCTATCCGGCGGCGCACGACCTCTACGAACGGGTCTATGCGGAGCGCTGGGACCCGTGGATTTGAATAACGGGATGAGATGAATGATGGCTAGCACCGACATCAGCACCGGAACGCTCCAACGCCATGGTTTGCGCGACGAGCAGCTGCTCGCGATCTTTCGCAACATGCTCTTGCAGCGCCAGCTCGACAACCGCGGCTTTCAACTCAACCGCCAGGGCAAAGTCCCCTTTGCGCTCGGGAGCGAAGGACACGAAGCGCTCCAGGCGGGAGCGGCGATGGCCTTCAATCGCGGCAGCGATATTCTCGCGCCGTACTATCGCGATCTCGGCCTCTGCTTGGGGATCGGGCTCTCGCCCTACGAAATTATGCTCTCGATTTTTGCGCGAGCGACCGACCACAACGGTGGGCGTCAGTTCCCGAATCACTACTCGTCGAAGTCGGCGGGCCTCATGTCGTTCTCGTCGATTCTCGCGGCGCACCTGCCGCACGCCGTGGGCGCCGCGTACGCGATCAAGTATCGGGGCGAAACGGGGCGCGCGGTCCTTGCGACCTGCGGCGACGGCACGACGAGCGAAGGCGAGTGGCACGAGTCCATGAATTTCGTCGCCGTTCACAAGCTGCCGTTCGTGATGCTCGTCGAGAATAACGAATGGGCAATCTCGACGCCACTCGACAAACAGATGGCCGAGCCGCAGATCTGGAAACGCGCGGCAGGATACGGAATGCCGGGGCGGCGTTTCAACGGCTTCGATCCGATCGAGACGTACGAGGCCGTCAAGGAGGCGATGGACCGCGCGCGCAGCGGCGGCGGCCCGACGCTCGTCGAGGGCACCTGTTACCGCTACCTCGCACACTCAACCGACGATAACGACATGACCTACCGTACGCGCGACACCGTGACGGAGCGTCGAAAGCAGGATCCGGTGCCGGCCTTTGAAGCGGTGCTGCTCGAGCACGGCATCGTCGATGCCGCGGGTGTGAACGAGATGCGTCAATCGGTTCTGCGCGAGACGAACGAAGCGACCGATACCGCCGAAGCGCAGCCGTACCCCGAGCCGGCCGATCTTTACAAGCACGTCTACGAAGGAGCCTGGCAGCCGTGGCAGTCGTAAGCACCGACTCGACCGTGATGAACAACGTCGAAGCCGTCCGCGCGACGCTCTACGAAGCGTTGAAAACGGACGAGCGCACCGTCATCATCGGCGAAGACGTCGGCGCTCGCGGCAACGTCTTTCTCATTACCAAAGATTTCGTCAAAGAGTTCGGCGAGCGCCGGATTATCGATACGCCGATCGCGGAGGCTTCGATCGTTGGAATCGCAATCGGCATGGCAATGGAAGGCCTACGGCCAATCGCGGAGATCCAGTTTGCCGATTTCATCTATCCATCGTTCAACCAGATCGTCGGTGAGGCGGCAAAAACGCGCTATCGATCGAACGGCGAATACACGTGTCCGATGGTCATTCGAACGCCCTACGGGGGGGGCGTGCGCGGCGCGCTCTCTCACTCGGTCTCCATCGAGGCACTCTTCTATCACGTGCCTGGGCTGAAGATCGTCGCACCCGCTTTTCCCGCCGACGTCAAAGGTCTGCTCAATACCGCGATTGACGACCCCGACCCCGTGCTCTTCCTCGAACACAAGAAAACGTATCGGCTGATCAAAGGCGAAGTGCCGAACGGCCACTACACGATCCCGCTCGGCAAAGCCAACGTACTGAAAGAAGGCACGCAGCTCACGGTCGTTTCGTACGGGCTCTACGTCCATTGGGCCCTCGAAGCCGCACAACAATTGGAAGGGGAAGGCCTCTCGGTCGAAGTCATCGACTTGCGCTCGATCCGTCCGATGGACAAAACGGCGATCCTCGCGAGCGTCGAAAAAACGCACAAATTGCTGATCATTCACGAAGACAACAAGTTTGGGGGAATCGGCGCCGAGATCAGCGCGATGGTCGCTGAGGAGGCGCTCTTTCATCTCGACGCGCCGATTCGGCGCCTCTGCGGCCCGGACGTACCCGCGATGGGGTACGCAATGCCGCTCGAGGAAGAGTTCATGTCGTCGCCGGCCGAGATGGCCGACGCGATGCGAGAGATGGTGAAATACTAATGGCGACCACGATTACCATGCCGCAGCTCGGCGAGACGGTGACCGAAGGGACCGTCGCGCAGTGGCTCAAGAGTGTCGGCGATTCAGTCGATAAATACGAAGATTTCGTCGAAGTCTCGACCGATAAAGTCAACGCCGGCGTTCCTTCGCCGGTCACTGGCACCATCCGCGAGCTTCTCGTCAAAGAAGGCGAAACGGTTGCGACCGGTACGCCGATTGCCGTGATCGACGAAGTCGGAGCGGCGACGCTCCCGCCTTCCGCCGCGCAGCCTCAACCGCGCGCAGAGACCGCCTCGGCGCACTCCGGCAACGGCGCGTCACAGAGTGCGGTCGAGGCAGTCGACACCGACAACTCGATGCGCGGCGCATCGCCGGCCGTGCGGCGTCTCGCGCGCGAGCACCGGATCGACATTCGCGCGATCAAGGGCACCGGTGCGAACGGCCGCGTTACCGCCGAAGATATTCTCCTTGCGGCGCGCGCGGTCGTCACCGCACACGCGGCATCGCCGCCGCCCGCCCCACCGGCCTCGCCTCCTGCCGCTGCCCCGTCGGTTGCCCCGGGCACGGCGCGCACCTCGACCTACGCGCAGCCGATCCGCGGCACGATGGTGCAGCTCTCGCAGGCGCGCCGCATCATCGCCGAGCGAATGGTCGAGAGCAAACAAACGGCGCCCCACGCCTGGTCGATGGTCGAGGTCGACGTAACCGACGTCTGGCATTGGCGCGTACGTGAAAAAGATCGCTTCGAGCGTGAGACCGGTTACCGCTTGACCCTGCTCCCCTTCTTCATTCGGGCCGTCGTTCAGTCGCTCGCCGCATTCCCGCTGATGAACGCGAAGTTCGTTCCCGCGACCGGCTCGAGCCAGGCCGGGATCTACGTGAACGACGAGGTGAACATCGGCATCGCCATCGGCTTACCGGCGAATCTCGTCGTGCCGGTCGTCCGGCACGCCGACAAGCTTTCGATCAAAGGCCTGGCGGTCGCAGCCGGCGAGCTGATTGAAAAGGCGCGCAAGGCGAAGCTCGGCGTCGACGATCTCGCGGGGGGAACCTTTACCGTCAACAACAACGGCGCCAACGGCTCTTGGGCTTCGGCGCCGATCATCAACGGCGGCCAAGCCGGTATCGTAACGATGGAAGCCATCGTGAAGAAGCTCGTCGTTCGCAACGACGACACGATCGCAATCCGGCAGATGATGAATACCTGCCTCTCGCTCGACCATCGCGTCGTCGACGGCTACGTCGCAAGCGGCTTCCTCGCCGACCTGAAGCGTCACCTCGAAGCGATGGGTCCGCAGGGAGAATTGTAAGTCCAGATCCGCAAGAAGTTCCGTTTCGAGGCCGCGCACGTGCTGCCGTATCACCCCGGCAAGTGTGCGCGGATGCACGGGCATTCGTACCGCCTCGAGGTAGCGGTCACCGGGCCAATCAAAACGCGCGGCCCCGCTCGCGGCATGATCGAAGACTTCGACCGCATCGAGCGTGCGGTGCACGAGCGCGTCGTCGACGTTCTCGATCACCAGCATCTCAACGAATTCATCGAGAACCCGACCGTGGAGAACATCGTGATCTGGATTTGGAAGCGGCTCGAGAGTGCGCTCGTCCGCCTCGACGAAGTCGTCCTTTGGGAGACCCGCACCGCCTGCGCGGTCCTGCGCCGCAGCGACATCGCGTGAAACCCATGCGTCGAAATGGCCCGGCCGCATGCTCCAGCTAAACGAGGTGTTCTACAGCATTCAGGGCGAGGGCACGTGGACGGGCACGCCCGCCGTCTTCGTTCGCCTAGCCGGCTGCAATCTTGCCTGCGATTTTTGCGATACCGATTATTCGACGAAGTTCTTCGCCGGCATCGGCGAAGTCATTGCGATGGTTCGTGCGGAGGGCGGCGATTGTCCGATGGTTGTGCTCACGGGCGGTGAACCGCTCGCGCAAGCCGACACGCCGGAACTCATCGAGGCGTTGCGCCGTGACGGCCGGCGCGTGCACGTCGAAACCAACGGCACGATCTTCTCCGATCTACCCGGCGACGTCTGGCTCTGCGTTTCACCGAAGGAGCGCGTCGACGCGCGGATGGCCGCGCGCGCGAACGAAGCGAAACTGATCGTCGACGCTCGCGTTCCCGAAGAACACCTCGGGCTCTTTGAAGGGAAGCCGACGATCCTGCTGCAGCCCGAAGGGAACAAGCCGTCGAACGTTGCGGTCGCTCTCGATTACGTCAAGGCGCATCCCACGCGCTTCCGGCTCTCCTTGCAGACGCACAAGTTCATCGGCGTGCCGTGATCTTGATCGCAGCCGCAGTCGAAGCAGAGCTTCGCTTCTTGCGGGAACGCGAGGGCGTTGAGCTTCTCGTGACCGGCGTCGGCCCGGTCGAGGCCTCGTGCGCGCTCGCCGCAGCGCTCGCACGGCGACGCTACGATCTGGTCGTCAATGCGGGAATCGCCGGCGTCCTCAACGGCGCGGCGGAGGTCGGCGACGGCGTCGTCGTCGCCGACGATACGATGGAACTCACGCAGGAGAGCGGCGCGCCGCTCGCACTTCCCGATGGAGTCGAACTCGTTGAAACGGCCCGCTCGGATGGCGCACTGGTCGCAGCGCTGCGCGCACGGGGCTTCGCGGCGCTGCGCGGCATCACGGTCGCGCAGGTGACGAGCAGCGAGAGAACCGCTCACCGTTTGGCACACGGACGCGGGGCTCAGGTCGAGTCGATGGAAGGCTTTGCGGTTCTTCGCGCGGCCGAGCGTGCGGGCGTGCCTGCCGTAGAAGTTCGGGGAATTTCGAACCGTTGCGGCGATCGCGCCGCGAGTGGTTGGGATTTCGCCGCCGGCGTTGCGGGGCTGCAGCGCATCGTCGAGACACTCTTGGAGGTGCGGCGATGAGCTACACGCTCGCCTATTCACCTTGCCCGAACGATACCTTCGTCTTCGCGGCGCTGACGAACGGACTGCTCGACGGGGCGCCCGAGGTTCGCGTCCATCTCGCCGATATCGAAGAACTCAATACCTCCGCGGTGCGCGGTGAGTTCGCGCTCACGAAGGTGAGTTACGGCGCAATTCCGTTCCTCATGGACCGGTATCGCATTCTGCCGTCCGGCGGAGCGCTCGGTCGAGGATGCGGCCCGCTCCTCGTGGCGCTCCCGGCCGAAGCTCCGCCGCTCTTTTCCGAGTTTGCGAGCAAGCGCATCGCGATTCCGGGGGAGCACACGACGGCATACCTGCTGTTACAACTCGCGCTCGGCGCGCGGCCGAAGACCGTACCGATGCGTTTCGACCGCATCGTACCGGCGGTGGCGAACGGTGAGGTCGAGGCTGGGCTCATCATTCACGAGTCGCGCTTTACTTATCGCGATGCCGGGCTCATCGCGATCGCCGATCTCGGCGAGTGGTGGGAGAATATGACGCTGCTCCCAACGCCGCTCGGTGCGGTGCTAGCGCGCGACGACGTCGACGACGCGGCTGCAGCCGCCGTCAACGTCGCGATCCGGCGCAGTATCGCGTTTGCGCGCGCGAACGAGGCTTCGGTGATGCCGTACGTTCGCGAGCACGCGGTCGAGATGAGCGACGAGGTCATGCGCGCGCACATCGAGCTCTACGTCAACGAATATACCGACGATCTCGGGGAAAACGGCCGCAACGCCGTGCACGCGCTCTTCTCTCGCGCGCACGACGCCGGAATTCTCCGCCGGGAGGTCGACCCACGTTTCGCGGGCGTTTCTTAGCCGGCAGCGCCGGCCTCGCCCTCGCCGCTACCGCGCGCCTGCGCGCCGAGCCGGTACCGCCCGCGCGCATCGAACTCGGCGACGAAGCCTTCCTGCGCGAGGCCTGGCACGATTTGAACGGACGCAGCGTCGGCGTCATTACCAATCCCAGCGGCGTCACGTCGCAGCTCGAATCGATCGTCGATGCAATCCGGCGGCACGGCTCGATCCGGATCAAGGCGATCTACGCGCCCGAGCACGGTTTCCGCGGCGATCGCGGCGCAGGAGCGTCGGTGGCATCGGCAATCGATCCGCAGACGCACCTGCCGGTCTATAGCCTTTACGGCGCATCGCGTCATCCCAGTGCCGCAATGCTCGATGGCGTCGACGTCTTGCTCTTCGACATTCAAGACGTCGGGTCGCGCGCCTACACGTATATTTCCACAATGGCCTACGCCATGCAAAGCGCGCGCCAGTTCGGGAAGGAATTCTGGGTCCTCGACCGGCCCAATCCGATCGGCGGTGCGATCGTCGAAGGACCGGTGCTGGAACCGGCTCACGAATCGTTTATCGGCCTCTATCCGATCCCAATGCGCCACGGAATGACGATCGGAGAACTTGCGATGCTCTTTAACGAGCACTTCGGCATCGGCGCGAAGTTGAAGGTGGTGCGCATGAACGGCTGGCGTCGCGCGACGATCTGGCCCGACACCGGTCTCCAATGGGTGCCGACCTCGCCGAACATTCCCACCTGGCAAACGACCTTCGTCTACGTCGGCACGGGGCTGCTCGATAGTGCGGGCGTTAATAACGGCAGCGGTTTTACGCTGCCCTTCTTTCTCGCCGGCGGTCCCGGCATCGATGGTACGAAGCTCGCGGCACGCCTGAATGCGCGCAATCTTCCGGGAGTCTGGTTTCGCCCGGCGGCATGGTCGCCGTTGACCGGCTTCTGGGAACACCACGAGCTGACCGGAGTCGAGTTGATGCTCTTCGATCCGCGCCGCTTTTACGCGGTTCGCACCGCGGTCGAGATCCTCGTCGCGGTCCGCGACCTCTTTCCGCACGCGATCGACGTGGCGAATGTCAGCGGACTCGATCGCGACTGGGGCACCGATACGATTCGTACCGCGTTGCTTGCAGGTGCGAGCAGCGAGGCGATTCTCGCGGGGTGGTCCGTCTCGGTGGGGCAGTTCGATTCGCTACGCCGCCGCTACTTGCTCTACGAGTAACGGTACGATGCTGCGCGAGAGACTCATCGAAGCGATTGGGAGCGACGCGGTCAAGGTTACTCCCGAAGATCTGGCGGTCTATGCGTTCGATGCCTACACCGAAGGCGGAACGCCGGCGGCCGTGGTGCTTCCGAACTCGACGCGCGACGTGAGCGCGATCGTGAAGATCGCCCGCGATTGCGGCGAACCGATCGTCGCCCGCGGCGCGGGAACCGGCCTCTGCGGCGGCGCCGTGCCGATCGAGGGCGGCGTCGTCATCTCGTTCGCGCGAATGAACCGCCTGCTCGAGCTCGACGAACGCAATCGCCGCGCCCACGTTCAGTCCGGCATCATCAATCTCGATCTCTCCCGAAGCGCCGCCGCCGGCGGCCTCTTCTACGCCCCGGACCCATCGTCGCAGCGGATTTCGACGATCGGAGGAAACATCGCGACGAATGCGGGCGGCGCGCACTGTCTCTCGTATGGGACGACCGTGAATCACGTGCTCGCACTCGAACTCGTCGACGCCGCCGGCGACGTTCTTTCGACGAGCATCGACGACGTTGGCTACGATCTGACCGGCGCCTTGGTCGGCAGCGAGGGAACCCTCGGCATCGTGACGTCGGCCTGGGTTCGGCTCTTGGCGCTTCCTGAATCGGTTCGGGTTTCAGTTGTAGCTTTTGACGATCTCGACGCCGCGTCCGAGGCAGTCTCCGCAATCGTCGGCGCGGGAATCGTACCCACGGCGCTCGAGATGATGGACGCGGTCATTACGCAGGCCGTCGAAGCGGCCTTCCACGCCGGGTATCCCACCGACGCCGCGGCAGTGCTGCTCGTAGAGAATGCCGGTTTCGAAGAAGACGTCGCGTCGAACGACGCAGCGGTTCACTCGATCGTCATGCAGCACGGTGCGCGCTCGTGGCGGAGCGCACGCACGCAAGCCGAGCGCGAGATTCTCTGGGCCGGGCGCAAGAGTGCAGCCGGAGCGACGGGCCGAATCGCGCCCAACTACTACACGCAGGACGTCTGCGTTCCGCGCAGCCGGCTCCCCGAGGCGCTGCGCGCCGTCGAATCCGCCTCACGCGCGAACCGAATTACGGTCGGCAACGTTTTTCACGCCGGCGACGGAAATCTGCACCCGCTGCTCATGTACGACAAGCGCGACCGAAAACAGGTAGCGGCAGTCGTCGAGACGGGGAACGCCATTCTCCAGTCGGCGATCGATCTCGGTGGAACGATCAGCGGAGAACACGGCATCGGCTGGGAGAAGCGCGACGCGATGACGCGCGTCTACTCAACCGACGACCTCGCAACGATGGCACGGGTGCGCGACGTCTTCGACCCGGCGCGCATGCTCAATCCCGAGAAGATTTTTCCCAGTGGGCTTCGCTGCCCGGAAGTCACACCGCCGTGAAAGCGGAGGGGGAACGCGTGAGCCCGGGCAACGCCCAAGCGCTCGCGAAAATCCTCGCTCGCTGCGATCGCAAGGGCGAGAAAGTCTCGATCGCGGGCGGAGGCACCCTGGCCGGCATGGGCTATCCCCCGGAGCGCGCGGACGTCACGCTCTCGACGGTGCAGCTCACCGGCGTCGCGGCAAACGAACGCGCCGATTTGGTCGTCGCGGTGCGAGCCGGCACGCCGGTTCGAGACGTTGCGGTGCTGCTCGCCGCGCAGGGACAATTCGTCCCGTTCGACGCGCCAAACGCTCAGTACGGCACTCTCGGCGGCGCGCTCGCAGCCGGCTGGCTCGGACCACGCCGTCACCGTTACGGACGCCTGCGCGACTATCTGCTCGGCTCGACGATCGTGCTCGCCGACGGAACGATCGCGCGCGCCGGAGGAATGGTCGTTAAGAACGTCGCCGGCTACGACATGACCCGCCTCTATGTCGGATCGTTCGGCACGCTCGGCGTTCTCGCGCAGGCGAACCTCAAAACGATTCCGATGCCGCCGCACGCACGTCTCCTTTTAGCGCCGCTTCCGGAACGCACTCGCGAGCGCGCCTGCACGCAGCTCGCGTCGCTGCGGATCGCGCCGGGGGCCGCCTTCTGGATTGACGGATTCGATCATACGATCGATGGCGACGAAGGCCCGGAAGGGCGCATTCTCGCGCTGCTGGAGGGAAGCGACGCGCTCGTCGAGCGTGCGACGCTCGAGCTTCGCTCGGCGCTCGGCCGCGCCGGCGTTCCCGAGGCGCGCATCGTCGAGGCCGGTGCGCGCGAGGCCTTCGAACGCGTCGTGGACAGTTATATCGCGAACCTGGGCGAGCGCTCGGTGACCTATCGCTTCTATCCGCCCCCGCAAGAATCGCTTCAATCCGCGCTGCGCGCACAGGAGTCGGCACGCAGCGTCGAGCTGCGAGCGGAGGTGATTCTTGACCTCATGAATGCCGACGTCGTGTTGCGTGTCAGCGATCTCGACCCGCACTCGTTCGGCGCGAAAATCGACGGCTTCGACGAGGAGCTCCATCGCGCGCAGCCGCGGGCGATGGTCATTGCCGGCGAGCATCCTCGCCGTGCAGCGCTGCAGGTCTGGGGCGCCGATCCGCCGGCTATCGAACGCATGCGCGCGCTCAAAGTGCGCTTCGATCCGAACCGCACCCTCAATCCCGGATGTTTTGTGGGTAGGATCTAGCGGTCTTATGCGAGTTCTCTTGCTTGGAGCCTCGGGCTTCGTCGGAAATCATCTCGCGCCGGCCCTACGCGAACGCGGCGACGTCGTGACGACCGCATCGCTCCGCGACCCGGGCGCCGCGGCGAACCGAGCGACCGGCTGCGATGCGATCGTAAATCTCGCAGGCGAATCGCTCGCGCAGCGCTGGACGCCGAGCGTCAAACGGCGCATCGCGGAGAGCCGCATCGATTCGCCGCGCCGTTTTCTCCAAGCGCTCTCCGGGCTCGACCATCGCTGCACCGCCTACGTCAGCGCCTCGGCGATCGGTTACTACGGAACGAGTGAGAGCGAGACGTTTGTCGAGTCGAGTCCGCCGGGCAGCGACTTTGTGGCAAACGTTTGCGAGGGTTGGGAACGCGAAGCGCTGCGTGGCGCCGAGCTCGGTATGCGCGTCGCAATCGTTCGCACCGGTATCGCACTCGGCACCGACGGCGGTGCGCTTGCGAAGATCCTTCCGCCCTTTCGCGCCGGGATGGGCGGCGTCGTCGGAAACGGGCGGCAGTGGTTCTCGTGGATCCACATCGGCGATCTCGTCCGCATCTACCTCATGGCAATCGACGCAATCGAGGGTGCCGTCAATGCGAGCGCCCCCAATCCGGTGAGAAATGCGGATTTTACGAACCAACTTGGTGAGGCACTCCATCGGCCGGCGAAGCTTCCGGTTCCCACCTTTGCCCTGCGCGCCTTGCTCGGCGAAGGCGCGGAGATCGTTCTGCGTGGTCAGCGCGTGTTGCCCCAGCGTACGCAGGAGCTCGGCTATCGTTTCGAGTTCGAGCGCCTCACCGATGCGCTAGCGAATCTACTCTAAACTCTAGCGCCTCGAGATACTTCTCGGCGTCCATAGCCGCACGGCACCCCGCTCCTGCTGCGGTAATTGCTTGGCGATAGCGCGAGTCGTTGACGTCGCCCGCAACGAAGACGCCCTCGACGTTCGTCACGCTGCCGTCAGGCGAGGCGATATATCCGCGCCCGTCGAGATCGAGCTGGCCTGCGAAGACGCCGGTATTGGGCGTGTGGCCGATCGCGACGAAGAGCGCATCCGCTTCGATATCGAAAGAACGATCCTCGACGAGATTCCGTAAGCGCAATCCGGTAACGTGGGTCTCTCCGCGAACCTCTTCGACGACGCTGTTCCAGATAAAGTCGATCTTCGGATGGGAATGCGCGCGATCGGCCATGATCTTACTCGCACGAAGACGATCGCGGCGATGCACGATCGTCACCTTCCGACCGAACCTCGTCAAGAAAAGCGCCTCCTCGAGCGCCGAGTCGCCGCCGCCGACGACCACGATGTGCTTCTCGCGAAAGAAGGCGCCGTCGCAGGTCGCGCAACTCGAGACGCCGCGCCCACGCAGGCGTTCTTCGCCTGGAATATCCAACCAGCGGGCACTCGCGCCGGTCGCGACGATCACCGTCGCCGCTGCGTGTTCGGCGTCGTCGGTTCGCACGACGAGCGGGCGTTTTACGAAGTCAACCGAGGTCACGTCGACGTTCTCGATGCGCGCTCCGAAACGCTCGGCCTGCTCGCGAAACTTGATCATGAGCTCCGGCCCCAGGATACCCTCGGGAAAGCCCGGGTAATTCTCGACGTCCGTCGTTAGCATGAGCTGACCGCCATAGAGGCCGCCGGCAAGCACCAGCGGGCGCAGATTGGCGCGCGCGGCATAGACTGCCGCGGTGAGGCCGGCGGGACCCGAACCGATGATGATGAGGCGTTCCACTTCGGCTCTCTTCGACTCCGCCCGCGCCATCCCGGTTGCAGCGGTCATACGCCGGTCGTCGAAGTGCTCGGAATGGCCGATGCACGATTACCGCTCGAGGATACATTCGGCGACATTCTGCGCAAGGCGATGCGCGGAACGGGCGTCGGCACCGCGCAGCTCGCGAGCGCCACCGGCATTACGGGAACGGCCATCGACCAATGGCTCAAAGACGACGGTGCGGCCGACGACGCGCAAGCGCGCTCGGTCGCCGCCATACTCCGCCTCGACGGCGGAAAACTCGCCGACAGCGCCGCGGCACGCTGGTATCCGCCGGCCCTCGAACGCCCGGACGTACGCCGTCACGCTCAGGAACCGCAGCCCAGCAACGGCTACGTCTTCTTTCTGCAAGAGGGGCGTCGTGCGGCGCTCGTCGATCCGGCAGGCATTCCGGAGAACCTCCTGCGCATCGTGCGAGAGGGTGATTATCATCTGCAGTACATTCTCATCACCCACAAGCATCTCGATCACTGCGACGCGACCGCCCCCGTCGCGAAAGCCTTTCCCGATGCGACCATCGTGATGCACGAGCTCGACCTCTCCGCGATCGGTTCGCTGGCCTCTAAGGCGACGCGGCTACGCGACGGTGAGACTCTGCCCTTCGGTGAGGCGTCGATTCGCATGCTGCACACGCCCGGCCACACCGACGGTTCGTCGTGCTACATCTTCCAAGGCGCGCTCTTCTCGGGTGATACGCTCTTCGCGGCGAGTGTCGGCGGCGCTTACGGCGACGCGAGCACCTACGGCGACATCCTGAACAGCGTGCGCAGCAAACTCTTCAAGCTGCCCGACGAGACCGCCGTGATGCCGGGCCATGGGCCCCCAACCACGATCGCCCTCGAAAAGGAGCACAACCCCTTCTTTTGAGCTTTCGTAGCGTCGATGAGTACATCGCGGCCGCGCCCGAAGGGGTGCGCTCCGCGCCATTACTCGATCTATCCGGCCAATACGCGAGTCCGCGAGGCTTTCAAAGACGAGCTCGGCCCGTATATCGTCGAGAAGAGCACCTTACGTTTTTCGCTCGAGCAGCCCGTACCCGTCGAACTGATCGAGCGAATCGCACAGTTTCGGGCGGACGAGATCGCTACTCTCGATACGCCTCGGGAACGCTGACCGACGCCCCGCCGCTCCCCGTAATCGTCGCACCGCTGCGCTTCGGTGCGCCGACCGCTTCGCGAATCAGCTCGAACTGAAAGACCGCCGCTCCGGAATGCGGCAGCGCAACATCGACGTGCTGCGGCGAGCAGAGCTTTGGCGTGCAGAACGCGGCGAGCCACCCGGCGGCGACGCCGCGAGCGCGTAGATGAATCGTATCGTTCGGCTTACCGCTCACTTCAAGGCGGTACTTTGCAGCGGCGCCGGTCGTCACTTGAAAGTCTGAGCCGGTCCACGGCTCGATGGCGAGGTGGGTTGCAGCCTGCGCGAGCGCGAGCACGATGGCGAAAAGAATCATCACGTACGAAGTTTATAACCGATCGCCGTCATACGCAAGACGATAGCGAGCGCAATCGCCGCAAGCACGGCAATCATCGCAATCGAGAATGGAAGCGGGAGGTAGCTCTCACCGGTATAACTGTGGCGAAACGCGTCGATCGTATAGAAAATTGGATTAAAAAGTTCGAAATTGCGCAGGACCGGCGGAAGCATCGTCGCCGACGTAAAAACGCCTCCCACAAAGGTGAGTGGTGTGATCACGAACGTCGTCAGAATCGCGATATGGTCGAATTTGTCGGCGAGCAGCCCGAAAATCAAACCGAGCGCCGAGAAGAGGATCGAAACCATCGTGATGACGCAGAAATAGAGTAGCCATTGCTGCGGAGCGATGTGGACGAGCAGCACGCCGAGCGCCGTGATGAGCCCGGCGATGAGCAGCGAGCGAGCGAGGCTGCCCAAGACGTATCCGGAGACGATCTCGACCGCCGACATCGGAGCGATGAGCAGTTCCTGGATCGAGTTCATGAAGCGCCCTTGAAAGAGCGAACTCGAGCACTCCCCGTATGACGAGTCGATGACCTGCAGCATGATGAGCCCGGGGATGAGAAACTGGGCATAACTGACGCCCTGAACGGTGGGAATGCGGCTGCCGAGCGCAAGTCCGAAGACGAAGACGTAGAGCAGCGTCGTGATGATTGGTGGCCAGATCACCTGATTGATGATTTTGAGGCTGCGGATCATTTCGCGTTTGACCAGCGTCCAGAGAGCGTTCGGATTGCCGAACATTAGCGGCTCACGAGTTTCGCGTCAATTCCAAGAAGACGTCCTGGAGCGATGATCCGTCGGCGATCAGCTCTTCGGTCGGCTTCTCCGCGACGATTCGGCCGTTGCGAATGATTGCGATACGCTTGCAGAGCTGCTCGGCCTCCTCCAGATAATGCGTCGTTAGAAAGATCGTCAAGCCATCGTCGTTGAGCGAGCGCAGCCACTCCCAAAGTTCGAGGCGCAGCTCGACGTCGACGCCTGCAGTCGGCTCGTCGAGAATCAACAGGCTCGGCTGATGGATCAAGGCGCGGGCGAGCGAGAGGCGGCGCTTCTGCCCTCCGGAGACCTTCGTGTACTCCAGATGCGCGTGCGCCGTCAAGCCGAAGCGCTCGAGCAGCATGTCGGCGCGCTCCGCCACCGCCTTCCCGCGCAATCCGTAGTAGCCGGCGGCAAAGATCAGCACGTCGCGCAGCGAGAGATACCGGTCGAAGTTGTACTCCTGCGGTGAGAGTCCGACCAGCCGCCGGGCCACCCGCCAGTCACGCTCGTTGTCGTGGCCGAAGATCCGAATGCTTCCCCCACTCTTGCTCGCAAGGCCGGCGATCGCGTTGATCGTCGTCGTTTTGCCGGCACCGTTCGGGCCGAGGAAGCCGAAGAACTCGCCGGCCTCGACCCACAACGAAATGCCGTCGACCGCGGTGAAGCCCGCATACCGCTTGATCAGGCGGTCGACTTCGACTGCGGGGGGCTTAGCGTTTACGGAATGGAATTCTTTAATTGTTTGTACCGGTGCCGGCGGAGGGTTGCGATCAGTTCTGCACTCTCCGGAATCCCGCAATCGGCCAATTGGGTTGCGACCTTCTTCACATCAAACGCGACGCGCCGATGTTTCACCTGCCAGCCGCCGTCGCGCTCGGTAAAGATCGCGTAGCCGGCGCGAGGGTCGCCGTCTTTGGGAAGCCCGGCCGACGAAACGTTGACGAGCAGTTTTCCGCGCCACATCCGGGCATAGGGAATGTGCAGGTGCCCGTATGCAATGGCCATCGCGCCATCCTCTCCAATCAGACGCTGCAGCGCTTCGTCGTCGGCGTCGGGCCAAATGTGTTCGTCATCGGTCTGCGTATTGGCGTGAACGATGAGCAGCTGGTTTCGATCTTCACCGATGCGCAACGCAAACGGCAGATCCCTCAGCCACGAGAGCCAGCGTTCGCCAACCTCTCGGCGGGTCCACTCGATCTGAGCCGATTCCCCCGACTCGAACTTCTTACCGGGTGCATCTTCCGATAAGTACCGATCGGTATTTCCGCGGATGCACGCCGCACCGATCTCCTCGATTCGCTGCAGCACTTTCTTCGGTTTTGGGCCATCCAAACAAATGTCGCCCGCAATCACGATCGCATCGGCGCCGCCCTGCGATTCGAGGTCGGCCAGACACGCGTCGAGTCCCAAAAGATTGCCGTGAACGTCCGAGAGGACGGCGATGCGCATTCCGCCGCGTTACTCGCGGCGCAGCGCGAGGGTCAGCATTGACGGCGTCATACCGAGCTTCGTGAACTCGTACAGATCGAGGGCCTCGACGGTGATTCCGGCACGGCGCATCGTCCGAAGCGCGGTGCGAAAACGAATCTCCGCGATCACGTGGCGTTCGTCGAGCGGCAGCACGCCCGCTGCTAATCCTTCCCCGCGCTCGAGCGGGATGATGCGAAATCCGGCAAAAGCCTCGAGGTCGATCTTCCCCGCAGCAACGACGATCGTATCGCTCGCGACGGCACCCGCAACGGACCGCAGCGAGCTCACGTCTTCGGCGACCTTCACCTCAACCGCGCGATAGCCGTGGGCGGCCGCAAGTTGTGCGAAACCCTCCCGGCCAAGCCGATTGCCGCGCGTGCCGGCTGCGATGAATGCGGTTCGGCCGGCGAGCAAGACGTCGGTTCCATCCAGCAATGCGGGAGCCGCGATGTGACCGGCAATCGGAACGTCGATTCGCGCGAACTCGGCCTCCATGCGGTCGGCTTCGGCACGCCGGGAGAGTGAACTGAGGCGCATCAGCGCCGCGCCGTCTTCAAAGACCACGCTCGCATCGCCGGCCGCTGCCTCATACGGATCTGCGGTATGCGATGCTACGACGGTCGTTTCGACACCGAACGACTCGAGTGTCTTGCGCAGCACGTCCTGCTGCTCGCAGGCTCGATCGTAGATCGCTCCCGGTTCGCCGATCAACGGCACCGCGCTCTCGATTGCGGGCGAAGGGCGCACGAGGATGGCCGCCTGCAGGCGGCCGGTGGGCGTGGCCACGAGCCGCGGCCCGTAGCGGACGCCGTGCCCATGATGTACGGTCATCGGATACCTCGAGCCCGATATGGTTCCGGTGAAGGAGCCTCGGTAAAGTACTCGGCGAGATCCGTCGCAAGCAAATCGCTGAGCGCCAGCGGCGGAAGACCGAAAATCTCTTCTTCGGTCTTGAGAACGCTAGCCATGCCGAGGTGCGCTTCGCCCACGTAGCCGCGCCTGGAAAGCGGCGAAACGACCAACGCGTAGGTTCGAAGCGCGTGAACGTGATCGCTCGCGCTCAGGTCGCCCTCCGGGACGATGAAGATCGCCGTCGAGCTCCAGTGGGGCGTGTGCGAAATAAAGTCGACAATCGAGCCGAGCGCACGGTCGACATCCGAAGCCCCCGCGGCGCCGCCTTCCGCCGGCAGCGAAACGTAGGTAAATCCCGGCACGCTGTCGTTCTGAACGTATCGCTGCATATCGCGAACGAACTCGGCGGCTCGCGCCTCGTCCGTGATTTTTGGATTCCACCCAGCGTAATCCAAGTCGACGTTGCCGCTCAACGTGCTTAACGCCGGAACGTTGAGTCGGTAGCCGGCGCCATCGTACCCGGAAAGCCGCAGAAGACCGCCATAATCGCGAAAGGTGATGCCCGCCCGAGCGAGCGCGTTGAAAAGATAGCCGGCGCGGCCATAATCTTCGGGGTCGTCGCCGTGATCGGCCATTGGTTCGCGTGCTGCTCCCGACGACGCGACCATCTGTTGATAGAGCGTCGGCTCACCTTCCGTCACGAACGTTTTTGCAATATCCGCATTCGAATCCGATGCATAAAAGTTATCTGCAACCGCGTATGCACGCGCCAAGGCGTGGAGGTTCGGCGTCACGCTCTCGGGATAGACGTTGAGGCTCGCATCGCCGTTCCCATGCGGGTTGCCGGTATCGTCCTTGAGGTCCCCGAAGAGCGCGTCGTAGCCTTGCGTGCCAACCCCAACATACACCACGTGATCGATCGACTCGCTGCGTTTGTTCGAGCGCAGCGGCGGTATGACGGGGTTGAATTTCGCGATCGAGGGAGTGCGGTTGTATCGCAGTGCGTCGAGCGTCGCGCGAACGAGGTAGGTGCGTTTGAGGTCGACGCGCTGGAGAATACCCCAGCCGTTGACGCTCTTGCTGTTTAAAACGTAGAGATATCGGCCGTCCCCCGAGAGCGCGAGCGCGACCGGATACCAGGCCGTCGGAATCAATCCGTAGCGGTAGCGTGTGGGTCGCTGCGCGTCGAGAACCGCGATCGAGTTGAGACCGGCGAGTGCGACGTAGAGGCGTTTGCCGTTCGAGCTCAGCGCTTCGGCACTCGGCGCCGCTCCGTACGGCGCGCCGGGGTACAAACGGAGGTCGAGTCCGCGGACGACGTGCGGCGCGCCGGCCAGCGAAACGACGACGACGCGGTCGACGTTCGCGAGTGCGACGTACGCCAGCGCACCGTTACGCGTCAGGATCGTCGCGCCTGGCGCGGCTCCGCCGACGATCTCTCTGCCGTCGGGTGGAGGGTCCATGCGGACCGTCGCGGGATCGCCGGCCGCCTCGCCGGCGGCGCCGGCAACGGTCAGCGTCGATGATTTCGACGCGTCGAAGAGCGGCTGCACGAACTGCGGCTCGCTCGATGGCGGAATGACCGGAGCGTAGTTCGAAAGCCCCGTTCCAGAGACTAGAATGTCGTTGTTGCCGGCGGCGACGTAGAGCGGGAAATCGCCAACGGGGAGCGACCTTTGGACGGTGCGGGATGCAATATCGACCGTGACGACAGCGTTACCGAGATTGTCGGCAACGTATGCCGTGCGGCCGTTCGGTGCAACGGCAATCTGAGCGGGGAAGGCGCGGCGATCCCCGGAGGCGATCGTTATCGGCGTACCCGACGGAGCGAGCGTTCCTGCGCCATCGAGCGTGAAGACGCGGATCACGCCGCCCGCGCCATCAGAGGCAAGCACCAACGTCTGCCCGGGAGTGCTCGGATCGCGGACGGCTGCAACGCCCATGAAGAACGCGGCATTGGGATCCTTATATTCGCTTGCAACGCGCATCGTTTTCGCGTCGACCACCGAGAGCGACGAATTGGGGGGCGCGGCATCGTTGGAGACGATCGCGTACCGCCCGTCGGGCGTGATCGCAACGCCCAAGGGATTGATGCCAACAAAGGTGCTCGCACCCGCCGGCGCGGCGATTCGCCCGTTGGGAAGAATGGCGGTCGTGGGATGAATTTTATCCGCTCCGGTCGGCCGAGTGCCGGCCGGCGCCGAATAGAGGATTAGGGGAGCGGGCCGGCTGCCCGCACCCAATAAAAAGACGGCTAATAATGCCGGTGCAATAGGCCTAGACGACGACACGGGAGGTAAGCCATTATCATGCGGGCTGCGGAGCCCCTGCCGAGTGAGGGAAACGTCGCTGCAACCGCCGATGCGCGCATCCTCGCGGTTGCGTCGGCCGTGCCGCCGTTCGAGCTCGACCAATCCGACGTCATTCGCCGGATCGAGCTCGCATTGGGCCCCCGCTCGCGCGAAATCGTGCGGCTGCTCCCAATGTTCGGCAATACGGGCATCGAGCGGCGTTATTCGTGCGTGCCGATCGAGTGGTACGAGCGACTCCACGAATGGCCGGAACGCAACCAAGTCTATCTCGATTCCGCGATCGACTTACTCGAGAAAGCGACGCGCCGCGTGCTCGAACGGGCAGAACGCCGTCCGGAACAGATCGATGCGATCGTCGTCGTTTCAACGACCGGCATCGCCACGCCGAGTCTCGACGCCCTCTTGATGGACCGCATGGGCTTGCGTCGTACGGTGCAGCGGTTGCCGATCTTCGGACTGGGCTGTGCGGGCGGAGCGATTGGGTTGGCTCGCGCCGCGGCAATCGCGCGCATGCAGCCCGGTGCGCTCGTCCTTTTCCTCGTCGTCGAACTCTGCGCGCTCTGCTTCCGCCGTGACGATTTCTCCAAGAGCAACATCGTCGCGACGGCGCTCTTTGGCGATGGTGCGGCCGCCGCCCTGATCTCCACGGAATCCGATGGACCGAAGATCGTCGGCAGCGGCGAATACACCTGGCCCGATTCACTCGACGTGATGGGATGGGAAGTTACCCGCGAAGGGTTTAAAGCGATCTTCTCCCGCGACATTCCGGAACTCGTCACCACGAAGCTGCACGACGTCGTGGTCGACTTTCTCGCGAAACGCGATCTGACGCTCTCCGATGTCGATGCGTTCATTTGTCATCCCGGAGGGGCAAAGGTGCTCGACGCGCTGGAGAGCGCTTTCGAGCTGGAAACGGGAGCGCTCGAGATGGCGCGAGCGGTCTTGCGCGATTACGGAAACATGTCGGCCGCAACCGTCATGTTCGTGCTCGAGCAGGCAATCGCGGATTCGAAATCGTGGAAGCGCGCGCTCGTGAGCGCGCTCGGACCCGGGTTCACTGCCGGGTTTACGCTGCTCGAAGCGTAGCGCGGGGCGATGATTCTCTGGATCGTGCTCGCGCTCGTCGCTTTGCAACGCCTAGCGGAACTCTTGTACGCGAGGCGCAACACGAAGCGGCTGCTGGCGCGCGGCGGCATCGAAATCGGTGCCGTTCAATATCCGTTCATCGTGCTGCTGCACGCAGCGTGGCTCGCGAGCATGGCGTTCGCCATCGCGCCGGCGACGATCCCGAATTGGTGGCTCCTTGGAGTCTATGCCGGGCTTCAGTTGCTGCGCGTCTGGACGATCGCGACTCTCGGTCCGTACTGGACGACGCGCATCATCACCGTACCCGATGCGCCGCTGGTGCGCCGAGGTCCATATCGCATCTTCAGCCATCCGAACTACGCGGTCGTTTGCGCCGAAATCGCGGTGCTGCCCCTCGCCTTCGGGGCAGTCGAAATCGCGATCGTTTTCTCGATCCTCAACGCGTCGCTGCTCTCGTGGCGCATCCGCACCGAGGAGCGCGAGCTAATGAAACGACGGAAGGGAGCGGCGTGACCTCAGGCACGCCGGTGCAGCAGGTATTTCTCGTCTTCCTTCTTCCATCGGTTCGGCACGTCGATTCGCCGCATACCATGAGGATAGGTTCCGTTTCGATGCGACGCAAGCCAGTCTTCAGAGAGCACGACGAGGTATTCGAAGTTCTCCCAAATCGACGACCCATAGTGCTCGCGTAAGAGAGCCGTAACGTCGAGAAGCGCACCCCACGCGTCGACCACGAGGGTCGGGTAAATATCGAGCAGGAGCTTGCGATCCACGAGTCCGGCTTTGGCCAGCAGACCGATATTCTCGTACGAATCGCCGACCTCTTCGATACTCGAAATCGTGTGATTGTACTCTGCGGTCCGCTCCGTTCGATGGGCGAACTGGTATCGAAACTCCGGATGTGCGATCGCGGTTGGGAGTTCGGTGTAGAGAACGTGCAACGCCTTGACGAACTGTTCGGTTTGCGTGCTCTTTCGCAACTCGTTCAACGCCGCGATCTGATTGCTGCTCCGGGCGTGGCGCAGCTGGATCAGCGCCGCGACTGCGGTCGCCGCTATGACGAAAAACGTTCCGAGAGTAGCGGCCGTATTGAGTGCTTCGAGCGACATCGCAAATTCGGCTGTAGCACCCCTACGGATAAAGTCCTGCCATCACAACTTCGGCGCCGCGGCTTGGAACGTTTTACATTTTGGAAACGTTCCCAAAGTGCGACTAGGCCACAGCTACAACGACCTCCCAGCCGAACCCGCCTGGAAGCCGCCACATGGGAGAAACGCCGTTTTCGGCTCTGCGCCTAGAGCGGCTTCTCCCATACGGCGCCCGTCGCAGGGCCTCGAATGTTGATACCGCCCGTGCTGGTACCATAGAGTGCGCCGTTACTGCCCAGGACCGGCGTCGTTGAAGGAAAGAGATCATCAAACGTACGGAAGTTATGCAAAATTTTGAAAGCGTAGCGCGACCCGGACGGCGTCAATTCGAAAATGATACCGCCGCTTCGCCCTTCATCGCCGGGTCCGCGGCCGCCGCTGATCGTCGCGCCGTACAAGGCGCCCCCCGCACCGAGGACCACGCCGCCGGCGGGAAACGCGCCGTCGGTGCAGGCGATCAGTTCGTGGCAAAATCGGTGAAGCACACGCTCCGTGTAGCGCGTTCCGGATAACGTAAGCCGGAAGACTACCCCGCAACCGCCCCTCCCCGTATCCCTGCGATCACCGAAAGAGTAGCAATTCGTTCCGCCGCCATAGGTCGTCCCGTAGAGCGCGCCCTGTTGGTCTAGGATCAAGGCCGCCTGCGGGAACGCACCGTCGGCGCAGCCTCCTGAGCTTTTGCAGAATCGATACAAAACGTGCTGCGTGTAGCGCGGTCCGGAAGGTGTCAAGTTGAACACGACGCCGTGGTTGCCGTTGCCACCCGACGGCGTCGTGCCGTACAGCACGCCGCTTTTATCCATGACGAGCCCCGCTGCCGGGGCTGCTCCGTCCTCGCAGCCCGCTCTTCGGCAAAAGCTATAGAGCACGCGCTCCGTGTAGCCTGAACCCGACGGCGTCAACTTGAAGACCGTGCCGGAGCCGTTCGCTCCGCCTCTCGGGGTCGTCCCGTAAAGGTCACCGCCGGCGTCGAAGATTACTCCGGCCTGCGGAGCCCCGCCGTCGGTGCAGTTGGAAGCTTGGCAAAAATGGTAAAGAACGCGTTCGCGATAACTCGAACCCGCCGGCGTCAACTTAAAAACGACGCCCTCGTTGTTCGCGCCGCCGGCCGTCGTCGTGCCGTAGAGCGAGCCGCGCGCGTCGAAGACGAGATTTCCCGATGGAGCCGAACCATCGTGACAAGCCGCCACCGCGCAAAATGAGTACTGCGGGCCATAGGTATAACCCGATCCTGATGGCGCGAGCTTAAAAACGGCGCCGCAACCATACTTTTGACCGCAGTGAGCGCCTCCGCCGCCGATGCCCAAGGGTCCGTAGATTGCACCTGCCGCATCAAAAATAAGCGATCCGCTCGGGTCTCCGCCGTCGGTGCATGACGGGTACTGATTGCAGAAAAAATGGAGGTCGCGAAAATGTGCGCTCTTCGAAGGCGCGTCGTGCGACGGACCGCCATTCGCCGGTAGCGTTGTGCCGGAATTAGCCCCGCAACCGGCGAGTATGAACGCCGTCAAAACGCCAAAGACCCGGAGAGTGCAATAAGAAAATCTCACCTGCATTGCTCCTCGTGTCGGACTGCCGCGCATTCGCGGGTCCGGTTGCTTCCACGAGGCTGCTGCGAATCCCCTACTCGCGCACGAGCCGGTTCAGCGCCCGGCCGAGCCGAGTTACGCCTTCGCGAGCCCGCGCATCCTCGAGGTCGCCGAACGATAAGCGTAGCGCGGGCGGCCCGCTGCGTGTGGGATAGAACGGCTCGGCCGGCATCACCAGCACGCCTTCGCGCGCGCAAGCGTCGAACGCGGCTTGGGTCGAAATGCGCGGCGGCAGCGGCAGCCAAACGTTCACGCCTGCGCCCGGCGATCGCACCGTCGTCCAACGGACGACGTCGGACAGAGCTTCGACGAAAGCGTCGCGGCGTTGCCGGTAGAGGGTGCGCGCAGTGCGAAAGTGACGCGCCCACGCGGGACTCTCCATGAATCGCCAGAGCGCTCGCTGCGTGAGCGTCGAGGTGAAGACGTCGGCGCGAACCTTCGCCGCTTCGAGCGCTTCGGCGATGCCGCCCTTCGCGTAGAGATACCCGATGCGCAGCGCCGGAAAGATTGATTTCGAAAGGCTCTCCATCACGATCACGCGGCCGTCGGTATCGTGCGCCGCCAGCGGCGGCGGAGCGGAAGCGTCGTACGTGAGTTGCCACCCCGTTTGATCTTCGAGCACCACCACGTCGTAGCGCCGCGCGAGCGCGACGATCGCCTTCGCGCGCCGCGACGGCAGCACCGCGCCGGTTGGATTCTGCGCGATCGGATTCACGTAAAAGAGTCGCGGACGGTACTCTGAAAAAACGCGCTCGACGTCGTCGACGCGAACGCCGTCGTCGTCGCCGCGGACTTCGACGTAGGTTACCCCGCGGGCGTCGAAGACGCCGAGGCTCCCCCAGTAGGTCGGGCTCTCGCTCGCGACGACACTGCGTTCGTCGAGCAGAACCGTCGCGACGATGTCGGCCGCCTGTTGCGCGCCCGAACAAACGATGACGTCTTCTCCATTGGCAGAACAGCCGCGCCCGCGCAGCAATGCGGCCAGCCTGGCGCAAAGATCGCGGTCGCCGGTGGACGAGCGATACTGCATGAGCTCGGCGGAGTCGTCGAGCAGCGTGCGATGGAAGGCGCGCGCAAAATCGTGCAGCGGGAAGGTCTCCGGAGCGGGATGGCCGCTTGCCAGCGAAATTGCACCGGGTTCGGTCGCACTCGTCAGACGTTCGATCACACCTTCGAGACGCGCACCGCGCGCCAGCCGTCCGACGTCCGGCTCCCAGCGACGCGCGAACGGTTCGGTGCGTTCCGGCGGTGCGGCGACGTACGTGCCCTTTCCCGGACGAGCGATTGCGCGGCCGCGAGCGCGAAGCAGCTCGTAGGCCTGAGAAACGGTAACGAGCGCGCACCCGAGCTCGCGCGCGAGCGTGCGCATCGCGGGAAGACGCTCGCCGGTCTTCGGGTTGCCGCTCTCGATCGCGTCGACTAGCCGGTCGGCAAGCTGCACGTAGAGCGGGCGCGAGTCGCGCGCGTCGAGCCTTAGGTCAGACGTTTGCGCTGAAACCGTCGCCTTCGTTGGTTGCGGGCGTTCGGCGGGCGATGCCTTCCTCCGTCGCCGCGCTTGCGACCGCTTTAGCGACCGCAGCGACGACGCGCGTGTCGAAGACGCTGGGAATGACGTACTCGGGACTGAGCTCGTCGGCCGTGACGATCTCTGCAATCGCGAAGGCCGCGGCGAGCTTCATTCCTTCGGTAATGCGACGTGCTCGCACGTCGAGTGCGCCGCGGAAAATACCCGGGAAGGCGAGCAAGTTGTTGACTTGATTTGGAAAATCGGAGCGGCCGGTCGCAATAACGGCTGCAACGGGACCCGCGACGTCCGGCATGATTTCGGGGTTGGGGTTCGCCATTGCAAAGACGATCGGATTGGGACCCATGCGCGCGATGTCTTCGGGCTGCAAGATGCCCGGAGCCGAAACGCCGATAAAGACGTCGACGCCTTTCAGCACGTCGCGCAGCGTGCCCCGCCGGTTCTCACGATTGCAATGCTCGGCCAGCCAGCGCCAATGCGGGTTCTCGTAGCGATCGGTCCGATTGAGCGCACCGGCTCGATCGACTGGAATCACGTCGCGCACGCCCGCGCCGAGCAGCATCTTGATCGTCGCGGTTCCCGCCGCACCGCTGCCGGAGACGACGACCTGCAGATCTTCAAGCCGCTTGCCGACGACGCGTGCGGCGTTAACGAGCGCGGCCATGATCACGACCGCGGTGCCGTGCTGGTCATCGTGCATCACCGGAATGTCGAGGGCCTCGATCAGCCGGTCCTCGACCTCGAAGCAGCGCGGTGCGCTGATATCTTCTAAGTTGATGCCCCCGAAGACGGGCGCGATGCGAACGACCGTTTCCACGATCTCGTCCACATCTTTGGTATCGAGACAGATCGGAAAGGCGTCGATGTCGGCGAACTGCTTGAAAAGCATCGCCTTGCCCTCCATCACCGGCAGCGCGCCGAGCGGTCCGATATCACCCAAGCCGAGGACCGCCGTGCCGTCGGTAACGACCGCGACGGTATTGCGCTTGACCGTGAGCTGGAAGGCCTTGCTCGGATCGGCCGCAATCGCCATGGAGACGCGCGCCACGCCCGGCGTATACACGGTCGAGAGATCTTGCCGGCTCTTGATCGTGATCTTGGAATCTATTCGAATCTTCCCGCCGATATGCGCGAGAAAGGTCGAATCCGCCGAGAAGATGATCCGCGCGCCGTCGATTCCCTCGACCGCTCGGCGCACGTCGTTTGCGACCGTCTCCGACGGGGCGCCGATCGTCACGTCACGCACGATGCGCGTTCGTCCGACCGTATGCATGTCGACGGCGCCGATCGCGCCGCCGGCGTCACCGATCGCATTCGCGAGCGAACCGAAAGCGCCGGGCTCGTTCGGCATGTCGATACGCAGAACCATCGTCAGGCTGATCGCCGGTTGACTCGTCATGCTCACGCTCTGATTCTCCGTTAGTTACCGCTGACGGTCATTTCGGCGACGCGGAACGACGGGGAGACGACCGGACCGTCGAAACGCAAATCGTTCGCAATCGCGTCGATGCCCGCAAGGATCTCGGTGTACTGCCCGGCGATGGTAAACTCATCAATAGGATAGGCGAGTTCGCCGCCCTCGATAAAAAAGCCGCGTGCTCCCCGGCTGTACGTCCCCGATGCGTGCTCGGTCGCGAAACCGATCGTATCCATCACCAGCACGCCGAGCGGCGTACTCCCGATCAGCTCCTGCAGCGAGACCGTTCCCGCCTCCAGGTAGAAGTTCGTCGGCCCGATCCCGCCACCGGTCGAGTTGCCGGTACTCGCCGCACCGAGCTTGCGCGCGTAATATGTGTCGTAGAGAAACGACCGAAGCACGCCGTTTTCGAAGACCGGCGTGCGCTGCGTCGGCACGCCCTCTCCGTCGAAAGGCGACGAGCCGAGTCCCATCGGCACGCGTCCGTCGTCCACGATCGTGACGAGATCGCTGCCGATTCGGCTTCCGATCTGACCGCTCAGCCATGAGTTGCCCGTGGCGACGTTCGCTGCGGAGACGGCGGCGAAGAAATCTTCGAGCAGCGAGGCGGCGACGTCGCGCTCGAAGATCACGGGGACCCGCATCGTCGGCGGCTTGCGGGCACCGAAAAGATCGACGGCGCGGCGCACCGCCGTCTCGGCCACCGTACCGGGTGCTTCGAGATCGCCGAGATGCCGCGCCGCGGTTCCGTACTGCGCGATACGCTTGACGCCGCCATCGAGCGCGACCGGACCGGTCGAACGTCCCGCGCGCGTCCAGCCGTACCCGGCGGCGAATCCCAGGGAGTTGGCGAGCGCGGTGACGCCGACGGCGTCGGTGTAGTGAGAACCGCTCGAGTTCGTGACGCGCGGATCGGCCGCTCGGATCAAGCGCTCCAGCGCAAGGGCTTCTTCGACTTTCTCAGCGCCGTCGCGCTCTGCAATTTTCGCATCGAGCAGATCGAGGCGGCCGTCGCCGGCCGCCCCCAGATCGGGCAAGCCCGCATATTCGTCGGACGCGACGAGGTCGGCGTGCGCAACCGCGTGCGCAACGGCCTCGCGCAATCCCTCGCTCGAAAGGTCTGAAGTCGAGAGCGTGGCTTTCCGTCCGTCGCGGAAGACGCGCAGGAAGAGACTCTTGCCGGTCGATCCTTCGAGCCGCGAAACGACCTCTTCGCGCGCTTCGGCGTGGAAGCGACGCGCGATCGAGACCGACGCCTCGGCACTCTCCGCGCCGGCCGTGCGGGCGAGCGCGAGTGCCTCGGAGGCGACCTCGATCGCCGAGGATTCATTCATGCTGCGTTCCGCCTACCGTTATCGACGCGATTTTCACCGTCGGCATGCCGACCCCGACCGGAACGTATTGGCCGCCTTTGCCGCACGTGTAGTGACGGCGCGCGAGCCGGGCATCGTTTCCGACCGCGACAACCTTCATCATCGCGTCGGGACCGTTGCCGATGATCGTCGCGTTGCGAACGGGTGCCGTGATCTTGCCATTTTCGACCAGGTACCCTTCACCCACCATGAAGACGAAGTCGCCCTTCGCAATTTCGACCTGTCCGCCGGCGAACGACTTGGCATAGAGACCGCGCTGCGTCGATGCGAGGATCTCCTCGAAGTTCGAGTCCCCGGCGGGCATGTACGTGTTGCACATCCGAGGCTGTGGGACGAAACGAAACGATTGCCTCCGTCCGCTTCCGGTCGATTCGACGCCCATTAAACGGGCGTTGAGCCGGTCTTGCATATAGCCGAGCAGCACGCCGTTCTCTACCAGAACCTTATGTTGGCCCGGCACGCCCTCATCGTCGACGTTGAGGCTGCCGCGCTCTTCATCGAGGTTGCCGTCGTCGTAAATCGTCACGAGCTCGCTTGCGACGCGTTCCCCAACCCTTCCGCTATAGAGCGAGGTGCCGCGCCGGTTGAAGTCGCTTTCAAGCCCGTGGCCAACGGCTTCGTGGAGCAAAACCCCACCGCCGCCGGCCCCGACGATCATCTCCATCTCTCCGGCGGGTGCGGGGACCGCCTCGACGTTCACCGTCGCGATTCGAGCCGCCTCAGCGGCGAGCGCTTCGGGCGTTTCGCGATCGAAATATGCAATCGACGTTCTGCCGCCGTCGCCGACGTAGCCCGAGCCGCGTTCCTTCTTGTCGCTCGCGACGGCTTGGACCCCGAACGTGATCAGCGGACGGCGATCGTGCACGAGCCGGCCTTCACTCGTCGCGATCCACACCTCCTGAAACTCGTCATTGAGATGCGCGTTCACGGCGACGATCCGGGGATCGTACCGCCGCGCGGCGGTATCGGCTACTTCGAGCATTGCAACGTAACGCGCGGCATCGACGCCGTCCGTAAACGCGCCATCGTAAAACGAGGCGACCCGTTCAAAAGAAAGATCCACGCTGCGCAGGCCGTCGCTTGGCGACGTGCGCGCGATCAACGAGGCCGCATCCGCCGCTTCGATGAGCGCGGCATCGCTCAGATCATCGGAGCAGGCATATCCGGCCGACTCTCCGACAACGACGCGGATACCGATTCCGAGGGTAACGCCGTACGAAGCATCGTGAATGCGTCCGTCTTGTAAACGATACGCGAGCGTCCGGCGCCGCTCGCAGAAGACGTCCGCGAATTCGCCGCCGTGCCGCAACGCACGCGCGACGAGTCGCGCGAGCATTCCTTCGTCGAAGACCGGAGTATCGCTCAAAACGTTGCCAGCCGATCCACGGCTCGCACGATCGCTGCGTCGGGATCGCCGGGCGATCCGTTGATGAGGAATGCGAAGGCGACGCGTCCGTGCCTCGGTGTCGTCACGTAACCGGCGAGCGCCGAGACGCCGGAGATGTGACCGCTCTTTGCGCGAACGCGGCCGAGTGCCGTCGTAAAGTCGTAATCGTCGAGCGTTCCCTGGCGTCCCCCCAAAGGCAAGAGATGATAGAGGGACGATTCTTGCGCGGCGAGCAGTCGCGCGAGCGTGATGCCGGCGATGCGATTCTCGGGCGAGAGGCCGCTCCCGTCGTAGATGTGCATGCCTGGAACCGGAATGCCGCGGCGTTGGAGAAACTCGCGCTCGGCGCCGATTCCGCCCGAATCATTCGGCATTTGTGCCGTCTCTTCGCCGACGGTACGTAGAAGCTGCTCGGCATAATGGTTATCGGAGACGTAGAGCATATGACTTTCCAGCGTTTGCAGCGGTGCTGAGCGGTGATCCCAAAGGACGACGCTCTCTAGCGGCGCGGCTCCGATTGCGGGCGACACGGACGGAGGGATTCCCTCAGCAGCGAGCATCCCATTCAAGCGTCCCGCGACGTAGCGCGGGACGTTCTGCATTGGAGTGAAGAGGCGCTCTTCGACGCCGTTGACATCCTGTTGCGACTCGATCGTATCGCCGTCGAGTGAGAGCGCGCTCGTGGGCGCCGCGTAGTCTTGGCCGTCGTCCTCGGCGGCCCAGTGCGGATTGAGCTCGGGGCCGGTCAGCGTTCGATCGTCGACGACGAGTCCGCCTCCAATCCGCCGCAACCCCGACCGGGCAAGCATCGCGACCCCGTTCCGGAGATCGGCCGACTGAAGGGACGGGTCGCCCGAACCGATCAGCCAGAGATTGCCATCGAGCTCTCCATTATCTCCGATACCATCCTGGCCGGCGAGAATCGTATGATAGCGATACTGCGGACCGAGTGCATCGAGCGCCGTCGCTGCCACGATGAGCTTTTGCGTCGACGCCGGAGTGACGGCGCGCTGCGCACCATCGTCGAAGATCGTACGCCCGTCGGCGCCGACGACGGCCAAACTCCACGCACTCGCCCCTTGCAGCACCGGCGCAAACGCCCCATGCAGCTCACTCCCCAACCGATTGCGATCGTCATTGCTCCACGCGAGTGACACGGGCGCTTGCGCATTTGGTCCGAAGCTACGTTCCGTTGAGGGGCTTCTCAAATTTTGGGCAACACAGGAGGTGTTCTCCAAAGCTCGCTTTCCCAAAATTTGAGTTGAGCGACCGCAGGCCACGATGGGCTGCGCGAGCGGCCCCGAAACGGAATGTAGCTGAAGGTGCGTCCCCGAAGCCGCATGTCCGTGCGCGACAAGAACCGCGACCGCAACAGTCACGGCAAGGAGCGCGACGACCGCAAACGCACGCCTCTTACGTGCGCGCGAGCGTCTCGATCTTCTCCTGAAGCCTACGGTGCTGTTCGCGTAGCTCATCGATATCGTTGCGCAGTGCGGTCACCTGCGCTGGAACCTTTGCGGCTTTTCGAATGCGAATCGCAGCTTCGAGCGCGTGACGGCGGAAACGCCCGTCGACGGATTGTTGCCCGATTCGATCGAGTTGGGGGAGCAGCCGATCGTCGCCGAGCGACTCGGCCGCCGTTATTGCTTCGAGGGCGACCATGAACGTCTCGTCGTCGACGTGCTGCGCGATCGCGTCGAGGGCTCCCGGCCGTTCGCTCTCGACGAGCGCCGCTAAACGCGCAATCGCCGCGATCGCGGCGCGCCTCGCGCCTTCGTTTCCTTCTGCGCGGCAGGCGTCGATCAGGATCGTCATCGCGCGCGCGTCGGCCAGCTCGGCAAGACCGCGCAGTGCGCCCGCTTCGACGATGCCGTTCCACGTGCGCTCTTGCGCCGCGGCGCCAAGTACCTCAAATGCACGTGGATCGCGCGTCTTTCCGAGTGCCGTGAACGCAGCAGCTCGCACGAAATACGAGGGATGCCGAGCGGAGAGTGCGATCAGTGCTCCCGCAACGTCGGCGTCGCGGAAGTTCCCGAGTGCATCGGCCGCGGCACGAACGACCTTCGGATGCTCGTGCGAGAGCGCCCGAAGCAGCAACTCGCGGGCCCATGGCGCGCGACTCGCCCCGATGGCTTGCGCCGTCTCGACGAGCACCCCCCAGAAGGCCTCGTGCTCGAACGCATGTGCGAGACTCTCGCGAGCCGTCCGGCTGCCGTCGCGAGCCAGCTCGCGCGCCGCGCGGATGCGTCCGACAACGTTCGGATCGGCGCGCAGCGCGGCGGCGGCGAGATCGGTTCCAAGCGCATACGTAACATCGGCAAGTACGATCGCACCGGGGTCGAAGCAGACGAGCTTCGGTTCGAAATCGAGCGGAATCACGATCGTTTCGTGAGCGCGCTCGACGCGCGCACGAACGCGCCGTCCTTGGGAGAGGCCATCGCCGGCCGGCGCGACGACAATCTCGATGTCGAATGCATAGGCGGGATGCTCGGCATCGACACGCTGCTTCTGGTCGACCGTCACCGTCGCGGCCTTTCGCACCGCGTCCCACGCGATGCTCACCTCGAGTTGCGGATGACCTTCCCGAAAAACCCACTGATTGAAGAACTCCCGCAAGTTCCGGCCGGTCGCCTGTTCGATCGCCCGGATAAGATCGATGGTCTCGACGGATCGCTGGGCGTTGTCGTGCACGTAGCGCGCTATGGAGCGCCAGAAACGAGCGTCGCCGAGTTCGCCACGGAGCATGTGCAGCACCGCCGCGCCTTTTTGATAGAGATGCCGGTCGAAGATCTCGCTCGGCGCGAAGTAGGTATTGCAGACGATTGGGCGGCTATACCGCTCCGCGTCCTCTCGTAAGTAGAGACTCACGCATTCGAAGATATCGTAAAGATACTCATCGCGCCCGAGATCCGCTTCGCGCCAGATCGCCTCCATGAATGTCGCGAAACCCTCGTTCAGCCAAGCGTGCGACCAATCGCGACAGGTGAGCAGATCGCCGAACCACTGATGCGCGAGTTCGTGCGCGACCAGCGGATCGCTCGAGAAGTCGAGATGCGCGGTCTCGTCGTGAAGCGTTCGATCGGTCTGGGTCGTTGCCGCCGTGTTCTCCATACCGCCGAAGATGAAGTCCGCGACGGCAATCTGCGAATACCTCGCGTAAGGATACGGTGTGCCGATGCGTTCTTCGAAGCACTCGATCATTTGCGGGGTCTTGCCGAAGGAGCGCTCACCTTCACTCTCACGCCCCGGCAGAACGTAGTAAAAGACCGGAACCGCATTCCGCCCAGCCGTGCCTTGCGCGACCTCGACGAAGGGACCGGCAACCATCGTCATGAGATAGGTGCTGTGCGGCACGTCCTGGCGATAGCGAAAGGTCGTCGTATCCCCATCGTCTTTCCGTTCGACGAGATCGCCGTTGCCGAGTGCGAAGGTTCCTTTCGGCACGACGATCGTTGTGGTACTCCGCTGCTTCTCGTGCGGATAATCCAGACAAGGAAACCAGTATCGCGCATATTCATCCTGGCACTGCGTCCACGCATGGACGACCTTTTCGGGATGAGCGTCGTCCGGCTTGATGAAAAAGAGGCCATGGCGCGGCTTGGCGACCCGATAATGAATTGAAAAGGTCGCTTCGCCGCCGGCCTCGATCGCCGGATCGAACTCCACCTCGAGCTTGCCGTCATGCCGGTCGAAACGCGCCGCGCCTTCGACGCGCGATACTTCGAGATCGACCGCATCGAGCGTCAGCCGCGAAACCGGCTCGTCGAACGCACGCACCGTGATCGTGGCAACGCCGTCGAGCGATTCGCGCGCGAGGTCGGGAGTCAGGTGGAGGTCGATGTGCTCGACCGAAACGAGCTTATCGGGCCCGTATTGCGGGCGTGCGCCGGGCAACGCAAACGGATGATCTTCTAATCTATCGTCCCCCATCGTGTCCCGCGAGCTTACGCGCCAAGCGGACGACAGTCCTGTGGCGGCTCACTCGGCCGCGGTTTGCAGGCCTCCGGTTACTTCGATAATGGTGCCGGTGATGAAGTCGCGCTCGGCCGCGACCAAGAATCGCACCGCGTCGGCGACGTCTTCATAGCTGCCGGGACGGCCGCGGGGATTCTGCGCCGTGCGCTCCAGTGCATGCGCTCGATCCAGCTGCTTCTCGCGGATGTCGCCGGGTGCCACGACATTGACGGTGACTCCATGGCGCGCTTCCTCGATGGCCAGGCAGCGAGCGAAGGCGACGAGTCCGCTCTTGGCGGCTTGGTAGAGCGAGAAGCCGCGAAAAGGACGCGTCTCGCTCGAGCCCGCCATGCCGAAGAAGACGATTCGGCCGAAGCCCGCTTCACGCATCGCCGGCAGGAGTACGCGAGCGCTGAGAACGGCGCTCCGGAGGTTCCCGTCAATGACCTCCCGGTACTCGTCGAGCGTCGTATTGGCAAAACGCTTTGCTACCAACGGTCCGACCGCGTGGACGAGCGTATCGAACGGACCGTAGGTCGCCGACGCTTGCGTGAGGGATTTTTCGATCGTCGCAGCCTCTTCGAGGAAGTCGAGTCGAACGGCCGCCGCCGCTGCGCCCGCGGCTGCGATCGCTTGCGTCGTTTCATGCGGCGGCGTCGATCGATAGGTAATGACGACGCGTGAAAAACCGTCACGCGCTAGTGCCGGAGCGATGCCGGCCGCGAGCCCGGCGGCGGCGCCCGTCACAAGCGCGCGACGGTTCACGGAAAGGCCGATCGTGTTATTCGCGGACGAAACTCCACGCGAGGTCGAAGGAGGCACCCGACGCCGTCGTCCCGACGACGCGAACGCGATGCGGCCCGGCGCTCAACCGCCACGGAAGAGCGACGGCAAAGGCGCCGCCATCTTGGCGAAGATTGCTCGTCAGGCTCCGTCCATCGACCGTAATGCGGAAATCGGCGAGCCGCACGCTCCGGTTGAACTGAAAGCGCAGCGTCGGCGTGGGGTTGTACGTCGTTCCGGTTGGCGAAACGCCAACCAGACTGATCGGACGCGCACCGGAGCCGGGTGGCGGGGGAGGCGGTGCCCCACCGGCACCTCCCACAGAGGCAATCGTAACGGTGCTCGTTGAGTCGTTCCAGTTGACCGAGGCGCCGAGCGCCTGCGATATAAATCGCAACGGAACGTACGTGGTCGCGTTGACGATAAACGGCGCGACATCCATCGTCTGTGGATTTCCACCGACGGTTGCCTGCGTCGAGCCGATGCTCAGCGAGATCTCGCGACCGTGTCCGGTTGCGTTGATCTGGCCATTTGAATAGACGACGCTCGCTCCGAGACGCTCGAAGACGCCGCGAAGCGGCACAAAAACACGTCCCGCACGTTCGATCGGCGGCTGCGCGAAATTCATCGGCTGGCCATTCACGACGACCGTAACCGATTGCGCTGCCGCGATTGCGGAAGCGGCGAGCGCGAGGGTACACGTGAAAAAGATTCGTTTGAGAGCCTTCATGCAGGCTCTCTACCCTCGCTTGCTCGCCCTCAAACGACGCCGATTTCGGCAGGCCTCATCTCCGCGGTTACCGCTCGCTGGTCGTCTCGCCGTTCGAAGAAGCCCATCCACGTTTCATAGACCATCGGTACCAAGAAGAGCGTGAGGATCAACGAGCTCGTCAGGCCGCCGATTATGACCGTTCCCATTGCTTGACGCCACTCGCCGCCTTCGGCGAAACCGAGCGAGAGCGGAAGCATACCGAAGATCATTGCGCACGTCGTCATCAAGATCGGCCGGAACCGCGTGGCGGACGCCTGCAGCACCGCGTCGTGCACGCGCATGCCGCGCCGGCAGAGCGTATTCGAATAATCCACCAGCAAGATGCCGTTCTTCGCCACCAATCCGAAGAGCATGATGATGCCGATCATCGAGATGATGTTGAGTGACTGTCCGCCGGTTGGCTCGACGAGATGCATGAAGGAGAGCGCAACGAGAGCCCCGATGATCGCGAGAGGTACGCAGAGCATCACGATCAGCGGCTCGAGGAATGAGCTGTAGAGAATAACCATCAACATATACACGAGCATGAACGACGTCAGGAGCGCGATGCCCATGTTCGCCATCGTCTCGTTCATGTATTGCGTGTCACCCTGCGCGGTCAACGCGACGCCTTCAGGCAAGAAGCCGGGCCGGCGTAAGGCCTTTTCCAGCGGCCCCGTCACGGCGCCGAGCGAATATCCCGGCAGCGTCCCGCCGTAGACGTCGACGACGCGTTGGCGGTTCAGGCGTTTGATCTGAAGCGGTGCTTTCGTCCATTGGAGATTTGCGATGTCGGCGAGCGGAACGAGCGTTCCATCTTGCGCCCGCACGCGAACGTCCTGGAGCTGATCGACCGTTTTCCGATCAGAGAGCGGAAACTGCACGCGCACGTCGACGAGACCGTTTTCCGCGCGGACGCGCGTCGCGACCGCCCCATCAATGGCGAGGCGCGCCGCATTCGCAGCGTCAGACGGATTGACCCCGAGAACTTCGGCCTTTTGCGCGTCGATGTTGACGTTGAGGCGCGGGGCCGCAGCTTCGTTGCTCGTTTGGACGTTGACGCTGCCGGGGGTATTGCGCAGGAACTGCGCAACTTTCTCTGCCCCGGGAGCGATGGCGTCCTCCGGACCCGAGAGCGAATAGAAGATTGACGTGCCCCCGCCGCCGTTATCGCCGGCGACTTGGAAATCGCCGCCCGGTACGAGATAGCCGAGCTTGCGGATCTTGTCGATGATCTTATAGGTGTCGTGCCGGCGCTCTGGGAGCGTCTGCGCGTTGAGATTGGCGTAGTTGTCGCCGATGGCCGATCCCCAACCTTGCGGCTTGCGCCCGACCGTCGAGCTGACCGATTTGATGCCGTCGACCTTCATGATTCCCTCTTCGAGGGCAGTCACGTACTTCGAGGTGGTCTGCAGCGGCGTTCCCGGAGGATAGGTTACCGTCATGGCGATTTCGCCGGTCTGTACTTGGGGAACGAAGTCGAAGTCGATCGGACCGATCAAAGGGAGCAGAATCGCCAGCACGATCGGCAGCGCGAACGTCGCAAGCGTCAGGCCCCGGCTTCGGCCGGTCGCATAGAACCACCGAATGCCGACGCGCGGAAGATTCTTGAGCGTATCTTTGCCGCGCCGAACGAGCATCGCTCCCCGTCCGTGGCCGTTCCGCGACGAGCTCCAGCGGTAGGCGACGTTCTTCTCGGGAATTTTACGCCGCAATACGAAGCCGACCACATGCCAAATCGCCGCGACGATCAAAACGAGCACGTTGAGCGATATCGTCGTCATGCCGGCACCCATTGCCAAAGTCAGCGCGTTGAGCACCAGCACCACGCAGGTGAAGACGACGAAGAGTCCGTGCCGCAACGCAAAGGGGAGCGCCCGTGTCCGGTACCAGGTTAGGATCCGTTCGTAACGCAGCACGAAAAAGTTGAGCACCATGACCGCAGCGATCATGATCGGCAGAACCTGGTGCAGCTCGCCGATGGGCCACGGGATGAAGTACGCCAGCACGGCGGCCGCACTGAGCGCGAGCGTCGCTTTGAGCGAACCGAGCGCGGTCATCCACTCGGGTTGGCCCTTCGAGCGCTTCAGCACGCTCCACCGAGCGGCAAGCAGCGGCGTGAGCGTGAACGAAACGAAGAGCGAAAAGAGCGTTGCGATCACGATGACGGCGCCGAACTCGCGCAGATAGGCTCCGACGATGCCCGGTAAAAACGCGATCGGCAGGAAGACGACGACGTCGACCATGGTGATTGCGACCGCCGCGCCCCCGATCTCGCTGCGCCCGTTGATGGCGGCATCGATCGGTTCTTCGCCGAGATCGCGGTGCCGAGTGATGTTCTCCAGAACGACGATCGAGTCGTCGACCAAAATACCGATGATCAGCGAGAGCCCCATCAGCGACATCGTATCGAGATGGAAACCGAACATCTTCATCAAGACGAATGTCGAGAGGATCGAGCTCGGGATCGCGATCATGATGACGATCGCATTCCGCCAGGCGTGCAGGAAGAGCAGCATCACGAGCATCGTGAGGACGATGCCCTCGATGAGCGACTGCCAGACCCCGTTGAGCGATTTCTGGGTGTAATCGGCCGGCGCGTCGATTTCGCTGAAGCTCAGATCCGGGAATTGCGTTCCGATCTGCTTGATGTACTGGCGTGCAATCTTGGTCGAGGTGATCTCGTCGGCGGCGATGTTGCGGTCGAGCTCGACGTAAATCCGCGGCTGCCCGTTGTAATGCGAAATGGATGTTGGCTCGACGTGGCTATCGTAGGCGTAGGCCACGTCGCCGATTTTCATGTTTTTGCTCGTGCTGCCGGGAACCATGAGCGGGACGCCGAGCAGATCCTGCGCCGTGTTGATCTCAGCGTGCACCGAAACGCTCGTCTCCTGCGTACGCTGCCGCAGAATGCCGCCCGGGAGATTCGCGTTATTCGCTGCGACGGCCGCGAATACGTCGCCGAGCGTGGCGTTAGCGCCGATCAGGCGCGCCGGAAGCGGCTCGACGTGGAACTCGCGGTCGGCAGCGCCGTAGATGCTGACCGTCTGAACGTTCGGTATCGCCTTGAGGACCGGCTCCAGCTTGTTGTTGACGAAATCGGCAAGCTGCGTCTGCGTCAGCGTCTTCGAGCTGACCGCGACGTCGAGCAGCGGTTGCGAGGCCCCGTTCTTATAAACGCTCGGGGGGTCGAGGTCGACGGGGAGATAGACCCGGGCCGTATCGACCGCGCTCTGGACGTTGATGGCGGCAATGTCGAGATTGGTGCCGAGCTTGAACTGCACGACGATCGATGCCACGCCCTCCTGGGCGGTGGCGCTGAGTTGATCGAGATTATCGATGCCGTCGAGCTGATCTTCGATCGGCTTGACGATCAGTCGCTCCATCTCCTGAGGCGAGGTGCCCGGATAGGCCGAGTAGATGACGACCACCGGGAAGTCGGTCCCCGGCGGATTGGCGCTTCGTCCAATTTTGAAGAACGAGACGGTGCCGAAAATTGCCAGTGCGATGAACACCATGGCGGTGATCACGGGCCGGCTAATTGCGAATCGGGTCAGCCACACGATAGCAGTTCCATTGTTGCCTAGCTTTACGCGTAGAGGCAGGATTCTGTTTCAGGGGCCGCCTCAAAAGTTCCTCAGTTCGAGCGGGCCAGGGGCGTGGGGCGGGGCAACCTTCGGGTTATTCCGGTCGGCTGCTTGGATCGCCGTGGGCACCCCGTCGAAGGACGAGCGGCTCAGGACTGAAGGAGGCCACTCTTGGCTACCGCTCGGAGAAGATACTCGCTCTCGATCGCCGCGCTGTTCGCGGTATCCGCACTTGCCGGTTGCGGTTCGAGTCACGGGCCGCCCGGTGCTCCGGCCGACGTCCTGCCCGCCCAAATGCCGCTCAACGGGAACCCCGTCCACAAATATATCAAGCACGTCATCGTCATCATTCAAGAGAACCGCAGCTTTGAGAATTTCTTTGCCGGCTTTCCCGGCGCGAACGCGCCCCTGTCGGGCATGTCGAACGGCAAGAAAGTGAAGCTGCATTCGATTACGTTCGATGGCCCGGATATACCGCACGCTTGGGGCTCGGCGATCAGGGACTGGGACGACGGTAAGATGGACGGCTTTGTTCAGACGACCGGCAGCAACAGTACCTACGCCGCATACTCCTATGTAAAACATTCCCTCGTCGCGCCCTACTGGGCGATGGCAAAACAGTACGTCCTCGCCGACGCGATGTATCCAACCGAATTTGGGGGAAGCTTTACCGGTCACCTCACGCTGGTCGCAGGGACCGACGATCTGACACCCGACAAAGCGGAGGTTGATTATCCGGTCATTCCTCCGTACGACTGCGACTCCGCGAAGGGCGCGACCAGTTCGTACGTAACGCCGGATCGCGTCGAGCATTTCTTAAAGGGACCCTTCCCGTGCTTCAATCAGTGGAAGACGATGGCCCAGGTGCTCGACAAGAAGAAAGTCTCGTGGAAGTATTACGCCACCCAACTGGTCGGCGCGGGCATGTGGGAACCCTATGAAGCGATAAAATACGTGCGCTACGGCGCCGACTGGAATAAGAACATCATCGTGCCGCAAACGACGATTCTAACCGATCCGGAGAACGGTCAGCTGGCCTCGGTCAGCTGGGTTTCGCCCAGCGTCGACGATTCCGATCATCCCGAGAGCCGTAGCGACCGTGGACCGTCTTGGGTCGCCTCGATCGTCAACGCGATCGGTACCAGCTCGTATTGGAAGTCCTCGGCGATCATCGTGTTGTGGGACGATTGGGGCGGGTGGTACGACAACGCACCCCCTCCGCAGCTCGATTACCGCGGGCTAGCCATCCGCGTTCCCTGCATTATCATCTCGCCCTACGCTCGCCTCGGCACCTCCGGCGCCGGCTACGTTTCACACACGCAATACGAGTTCGGGAGCATCCTCCACTTCATGGAGCAGGCCTTCAACCTTCCGTATCTCGGGACCACGGCACACGGCTATACGGATCAGCGCGCCGCCAGCATCGACGATGCCTTCGACTTCACCCAGCAGCCGCGAACGTTCGTCCCGTTCCGCTCGAAGTACGGTTCGGAGACGTTCCGCCGCGAACCGCCGTCGAACAAACCCGTCGATACCGAATAGGCGCGCTCTAGCGTCACAGGCGGAACGGCTCTTTCGTTGAAAGCCGGGGCGGCTTTTCGCCCGACTCCGGCTGACGAGGTACGAGGAATGAGTCAAATTCGCCGCGCTTCTCTTCTTTTGCCGCTAGCGCTCGTGCTCGCGTGCACGGTCACGGCGTCGGCTCAGGTCGCTTACAACTGGACCAAGTACACATTGAACGGCTACGGCGGCCTCGATGTGGGCTACCTCTGCGACAACGGCCGGCTCATGATCGCCGTACACGGTGAGGCCAAGGGCACTCTATCGGTCGCCTTCGGTGACGATGCCGCTCAGTCGTTTTCTTTTGACGGGAGCAACGCGATGGGCCCCAATGGTTACTACGCCCAGAATCTCCTCCAAAAGCCCGTTCAATGCGACAATCGAGGAAGCTGGCCGATCATTTCGGTAACCTCAAACGGAACGACCTTGAAGATTCGCTGGGAGTAGCTCCAGGCGGCCCTCCGGTTTCACCGGTCACATTTTCCTGACGCATTCCGTCAACGGATTGAGGCGGCATGCCCGCACACTAGACAGAACGGAAGGGAACCAATGAGAATCAAACTGACGAGCGTGTACGTCGACGATCAGGAAAAGGCGCTGCGCTTCTACACCGACGTGTTGGGCTTTACCAAGAAGGCGGACTTCAGCAATGGACCGTTTCGCTGGCTGACCGTTGCCTCTCCCGAGGAACCGGACGGAACTGAGCTTCAACTCGCGCTCAACGACAACCCCACCGCCAAGACGTACCAACAGGCGAGGTTTGCGGAGGGCGAACCCGCAGTGATGTTTTTCACCGACGACGTGAAGGGCGACTACGAGCGTATCAAGGCTCGCGGCGCCGAATTTGCCATGCCGCCGACCGAGGTGACCGGCGCGACGATTATGCGATTGAACGACACCTGCGGCAACCTGATCCAGATTTCTCAGCTCGCTCGCTGGTGAAATTGATTGGCGCCGATGACTGGCCGCTCTGGCGCAAGCTGCGGTTGGAAGCCCTCGGCGAAGCGCCGTATGCCTTCAGCTCGAAGCTCGCGCAGTGGCAGGGCGAGGGTGACGCCGAGCACCGCTGGCGTTCTCGGCTCTCGGCCGTCGCACTGAACGTCGTCGCCGAATTCAACGACAAACCTGCAGGCATGGTCAGTGCCACAGCCGCGAACGCTGACGGAACGGTCGAGCTGATTTCAATGTGGGTCGCGCCGTTTGCGCGGGGTTGCGGCGTTGGTGACGCGCTCATCGCGATGGTGGAGGAGTGGGCTCGCGAGCGAGGCACCGCCAGACTCTCTTTAGCCGTCGTCGAAAGCAACGCGCACGCTATCGCGCTCTATCGTCGTCACCATTTCGTCGACGCGGGCGCCATCGATTGTACCGGCTCTGGTTTACCTGAACGCCGGATGGTGCGCGACCTGCTAGCGCAGGTCTCAAGCGCTCATGGTAGATCCTCTTAAGCCCCGGAAGTTTCGGAACTTTCGGTCGCGCGGTGAAGGCGCGGCCGGTGCCTTTCGAATCTGCGCAAGAGAGGACTCGAACCTCCACGAGGTTGCCCCCGCTAGCCCCTCAAGCTAGTGCGTCTACCAATTCCGCCACTTGCGCACAGGGGGCGTCCTCATGTTCTTCAGCCGCGGCGAAAACCCAGCCATGGCCCGAGCCGGGCTCACACCATATTTGGATCGAGGGCGTCGCGCAGGCCGTCACCGATGTAATTGATTGCGAGTGCGGTCAAGAGAATGCAGAAGCCTGGGAATACGGCCGCCCACCACGCGATCGAAAGATTGCTTTGAGCATTTGCCAGCATGTTACCCCAGGAGGCCGTCGGCGGCTGAATGCCCAGCCCGAGAAACGAGAGCCCCGACTCGAGGATGATGACGTTCGCGACGTCGAGCGTCCCCTGCACGACGATCGGCGCAATCGCATTGGGAAGTAAATGACGAAAGATGATCCGGCCATCGTTGTTGCCGACCGCTCGCGCGGCCTCCGCGAACTCGCGCTCTCGCAGGCTGAGAAACGAGGCGCGCACTAAGCGCGCGACCGGCATCCATGAGAGCGCGCCGATAATGACCACGATAACGCCGAAGCTCAGCGCCGCCTTCGTCGAGCTTGCCGCGACGATCGCCGTGAGAACGAGCAAGAGCGGCAGAATCGGAATCGAGAGGAAGACGTCGGTCAGGCGCATCAGCGCGTAGTCGATCCAGCCGCCGTAATACCCAGCGATCGCCCCCAGCGTGCTGCCGATAAGAATCTCCATGAGCACCGCAAAGAGACCGACTGCAAGCGAGATTCGCGCGCCGAAGAAGAGCCGCGAAAGCAGATCGCGTCCGACCTCGTCGGTCCCGAGCGGATGGCCGCCGCACTGAGAGGCGTCTTGAAAGCAGGGCGGCAGCGGCGTGCCTTGCCAGTGCACGTTGTCGATCGCGTTGGGATCGAATGGCGCCAGCTGTTTTGCAAAAACCGCCGCCAGCACCATCAGCGAGAGCACGATCAAGCCGGCGATTGCGAGCTTATGGCGGCGAAGCCGCGACCAGAAGGTTACCCTCGAGAGATGCAGGTCTTCGTCGATGACCGTATTGCCGGGGAGCGGAAGAGACGGCGCTGACATCGTGAACTCCTCAGTCGTACTTCACGCGTGGATCGAGCCACGCGTAGACGACGTCGGCGAGCAGGTTCGAGAAGACGACCAAGAATGCGACCATCAGCAAATATCCCATCAGCAGCGCGAGGTCGCTTTGATTCAACGCGTTGATGAAGAGCCGTCCCATCCCCGGCCACGCAAAGATCGTCTCGGTAAAGATCGCACCGGCGATCAAGCCGGGGAGCGAGAGCGCGATCACGGTAACGACGGGAATGAGCGCGTTCTTCAAACCGTGCTTGAAGAGGATCGCTCTGAACGAGAGGCCCTTTGCGGCCGCCGTTCGCATGTAGTCGGTTCCGAGAACCTCGAGCAGCGACGAGCGCATGAACCGACTGAACGTGGCGATGCCAAGAATCGAGAGGACCGCCGCGGGAAGAATCAAGTGCACCAGGCGGTCGCCGAGGTCGAACGTGTCGCCGCTCGATATGCCGGCCGACGGCAACTGGATCAGATACCCCATGGGTAGCGGGATGCCGTGCACCGCGAACGCGAGCTGCATCATCAGGGCGAACCAAAAGACCGGCATCGCTTGGCCGAAGAACGCCAGCGTCGTGATCGCATAATCGAGCACCGAGTAGCGATAGACGGCCGAAATGATTCCCGCGCCGACGCCGATCAGAATGGCGACGGTCAGCGAGGCACCCATGAGCTCCAAGGTCGCCGGGAAGCGCTCGATGAGCGCCTGGAAGACTGGCTCCGAGTTGCTGGTTGAGTAGCCCATATCACCCACCAGCACATGGCCGAGCCACTTCAGATACTGAATCGGCACCGGTTGGTCCATCCCGAGATTGTGTTTGAGGCGCGCGATATCGGCCGGCGTGATGTGCGGATTCTGTAAATACGGCGCGAGCGGTCCCCCCGGCATGTTGTAAAGGATGCCGTAGAGGATCACCGAGATGGCCAGCAGCAACGGAATTGACTGAAGCGTCCGGCGCATGACGTATGTGAACAAGTCCGCGCCGTTATTGGACGTTAAGCGCCCGCCGCCTCCGGTTTCGTTTCGGCGAGGCCAAGGAGCTTCCGAGCCTGGTCGGGGGTCGCGACGGGCCGGCCGGCTTCGGCCGCGATGCGCGCGACGCGCGCGACCAGCTCTTCGTTGCGAGCGAGGCGCCCCCGGCTGTAGAAGAGGTTATCTTCCAGGCCCACCCGGACGTGGCCGCCCATTGCAATCGCCGTCATCGCCATCGGCAGCTGCTGACGCCCGATTCCCGCAACCGACCAGGTGCATCCCGCAGGGAGCGCGTCGACGAGATCGGCGAGGTTCTGCACGGTCGCCTCGAGGCCGCCGGGTACGCCGAGAACCAGATCGACGTGCTGCGGAAGCGACAGGGCCCGCTCGCGCGCGAGCTTTCGTGCGTTGGCGATGTGCCCCTTATCGAAGATTTCCAACTCCGGCCGGACGCCGTGCTCCTTCATCTTCTTGAGGATTCCGCGCATGATCGGAAAGCTGTTTTCGAAGATCTCGTCGCCGAAATTGACGCTGCCGCAGGTGAGCGTTGCCATCTCCGGACGAAGCTGCAGCACGCTCGCGCGCTCTTCAGGCGTCATGCCGATTGCGCCCCCGGTGGAGAATTGAACGATCAAATCGCTCTCCGCGCGAATCGCCTCGTACGCTTCACGAAAGCGTTCGACGCTGTGCGTGTTGGTGCCGTCGTCGTTTCGGCAGTGCACGTGAATCATCGATGCGCCCGCTTCGCGCACGGCGCGCGCCGTTTCGCCAAGCAGCTTGGGCGTGTAAGGGAGATAGGGCGTCTGGTCGGGTCGCACTTCGGCTCCGACCGGCGCGCACGTAATGACGAGCGGGTCCATTCGAGAGCCCTTCGCTACGGGACGCAGCGTTTCAGTTCATTGTGAGAGGGCCCGATAGGCCGCATCCACCAACTCGCGGTCGATTCCCAGCAGCGCGGTGAGCGCGATCGCGTCGGCACGCGGGCGTTCGTCACCCGTCACCTCCGCGATCGTATAATCCATCGCTTCGGCGAGCGCCGCCAGCGCCGCCGCGACGTCCTCCGACGGCGGCCGGCGCGGGATTCCGGAGAGCCCGCGCACCGCGAAGTGCCGAGCGCCGGCTGCGGCTGCAATCCCCGCCAAGTGCGTCGCCAGCATACCGCAGGCGTGCCGCTCGCGCATCCGTTCGATTAGCGCGATGAGGAGCGCCTTACCCTCGTGCGGGGTCGTCGTTCGCGCGAACTCGTCGGCAAGTATCAGGAGACGCGGCGAGGCACGCGTCAATATCGTTTTGAGCTCCAAAACCTCGCGCGCAAACGACGAGAGCAGACCGCCTATCTGCGCTTCGCGTCCCAGTCCCAGCCACGCGATGTGATCGAAGAGGGCCGTGCGGGCGTGCACTGCCGGTACCGGAAGGCCGAAGGCGGCGCAGAGCGCGACGAATCCGCACGTCTGCAACGAGACGCTTTTGCCGCCCATGTTCGGTCCGGTCAGCACCGCGACGTCGTGCAGTTCGAGATCGAGCGGCACGAACTGCCGCCCGGCAGCGTTCAGTTCCGCCTCTAACGGCAGAAAACGGCCGCGCTCGAATCGCAGCAAGCGCTCCTGCGCGATCTCCGCCGGCGCGCAGCCGTAGCGGCGGGTGAAACGCGCCGCCGCGAGAGCGACGTCGAGCTCGCCGAGCGCGCGCTCCGCCGCACCGAGCGATGCGGCGTGGTCGCGAACGATCGCTGAGAGGGCCGTACGCACGCGTTCCTCGGCATTCGCGACGCTCTCGGCCGCCGCGTCACGCCGCGCGAGCACAGCGAGTGAGGCGTCACCGTATTCGAGCGAACAGAGCAGATAAGTCGGCGCCTCGCGCAAGACCCGAATCCCCGCCGGAAGCGCGCCAGGCATCTCGGTGCGCATCACGATGAACTCGTCTCCCTCGATGCCGTCGCGCCCGAGCTCACGTGCCGCGTGCTCTTGCTCGCGGCCGCGAGCGGCATCGAGTTCGGCTTGTTCGCGTCCGAGACGTTCGCGCGCAAGCTCGAGCTGCGGATCGAACGCGTCCGCAAGATAGAATCCCGTCTCCTTCGGACCGCCGGGCGCGAGCGCGGCAGCGATCGCGCGCACCGATTCGTTTGCAATCGGGCGTTGCTCCGGCAGATCCGCGAGCAACTCGTCGATTCGCTCGATCGTCGCAGCGAGGCGCCGTAGTTCCAAAAAGTTTGGGTCGTCGAGAACGTCGCCGAGCGATGCGCGCGCGATCGCAGCCGCCGCGTCGGGGAGCGCGTCGAAAGCCCCTCGCAACGCATCGAGGCGCTCGGCGTCGAGTGCGCTCGCGAGCCGCGCGATGGCACGCGCGCGTTCCTCCGCGCGGCGCTCCTCGCCGGCCACGAACGGACGCAGTTCGGAGAAATGACGTTCGCCATAGGACGAGACCGGCGCAAGGGCCGCCGTCAACCACTCGAAGCCGAGTACGTGCGCGCTCGCGGGGTCGAGTAGATCGAGCGCCTTCACGCCGCCCGCACACCCGCGTACACGTCGAACGTGGGCAGACCGGTCGCTTCGGCGACGGCCGTGAGGAAGGGGCCGGGCTCGAACGACCGTTCCGTCCCGATGGAGGCTACCGTCGCCGCGATCACGCGCAGGGGGCGCCGGCAGCGAATCCGGAGCTGCGAAAGCGAGCGCGTGCCCCCTCTTCCACTCAGTGCGATCTGCGTCGGATCGCGCACGACGATCTGGCGTGTCTCGCGCGCGGCCAGAAAGGTCGCGGCGTGCGCTGCGGTGAGCGCGCCGGTCACGTCGATCGCTGGGGCGGTGGGGTCGACCTGAGGAACCCGAAGGCGTGCGACGAGCGCAGCGGCGTCGTCGACGGCTTCCTGCATCGTGCCGGCGCCGCCGGCGCCGCACGCCACGACGATCGCGCCGTCGGATCCCGCGAGCGCCGCGACGCGGTCGACGGCCCCGTCGACGATCACGATCTCGGAGAATCCGGCCAGCGTGGTGACGACCTCGCGCACACCCGAGGCCGCCGGCGCGCCGGCGAGCTCGTACGACCCGCTCGAGATGCTGCGCGCGTAAAGTAGCGCGCCCGTGGGGCTCTGCAACGGCGAGAGCTTCACGATCTGCGCCGCGGGAGAACGCGGCAGCAAACCGCGTGCGGTAACGAAGAGCGTCTGCGGCCGAAGCCAAAGGCGATGTTTGGGATTCATCGATGCGAGGGCCGTTCGAACGCCGGTGGCATGGGCTGCGGCATAGACGGCGCGAAGCACCGTCGTCTTGCCGACCTCTCTACCAATGCCGACGACGAAGATTTTGCGCGCGCCGGCCGCGCGCGCAAGCTCGAGGATCTCGAACCCGACTCGCACGCCGAACCACTTTAGCTATCCGAGGTGGAGCGCCTTGAGCGTTGCGAACAGGATGCCGGTTAATGCGAGCAGCAAGCCGCCGAGAAAGGCGGCGTTGCGCTCCGCATATCCGCCGAGCCATCGCCCGATCGTGAGGCCGAGGGTCGTCGATGCGACCGAAATGCACGCGATGACGATCAGGGAAACCGGCATCGGAACGCCGACGTAGAGAATCGAGAACCCGATGCCGAGCGAGTCGAGGCTGATGGCGAGCGCAGCAATAGTCAACCCGCGGCCCGTCGAGAGATCGAGCCGCTGGGCGTTCGAAAGATCGGTACGGCTCTCGCGCATCATGTAGATTCCCAAACCGAAGAGCGCGGCGAATCCAAGGTATCCGGCGTAGTCGCCGATCAGATGCCCGGCGACCAGACCAAGACCGGCACCCAGGAGATTCATACCGACCTCGGCGCAGGCAAAGGCAATGCCGATTCGGACTTTGAGGCTGCCGGCGACGCCGCGAACGCCGACTCCTACGCTCACGGCGAAGACGTCCAGCGCGAGTGCGGCCGCGATGATGAGTACTTTCACGAAGGCGGCGCTCACGAGCACGCTTTGCGCGACGACCCGGTGAAGCTTCCTGCATGACGCGCTGGTGGCCGGGGCCGCTCTTCCTCTTTGCCGCGGTCGTTCTCATCGCGATTTTGATCGCTCCGGTCGCCGCCGTCGTCGCCGCTCTGCCGCCCGGCGAAGCGGCACGAACCTTCGCGAGCTCCGGAGGGGCGGCGCTGCGCGTATCGCTCGTTGCCTCCGCCGGCGCAACGCTCGTCGCGACGCTCCTCGGAGTACCCGCCGGGTACGCGCTATCCCGCCTTCCCGGCCGGATCCGCGCGGCCGCGATCTTTCTGCTCGCGCTTCCCCTGGCGTTTCCGCCGGTCGCCTCGGGCCTCATGCTCATCTACGTGCTCGGCACGAACGCCCCGTTTGGTGCGTGGCTTGCCGCGCACGGCCTCACCGTTCCCGACTCACTCCTCGGGGTCGGAGTCGCGGAGTTTTTCGTCTCCGGCTCTTTCGTCGCAATCGCCGCGACTGCGGCGTTCGGCGCACTCGATCCCATCTATGCCGACGCCGCGCGAACGTTGGGAGCGAGCGAATGGCGAATCTTCGTACGAATCGCCCTCCCGGCGGCCGCCGGGAGCATCGGGGCGGGCGTCGCCTTCGCCTGGCTACGCGCGGTCGGTGAGTACGGCGCGACCAGTATCGTCGCGTTCCATCCGACCTCGCTTCCGGTCGCGCTCTACGTTACGCTCTCCGCCGCCGGCGTTCGCGAAGCGCTCGCGCTCTGCTACGGGTTCATCGCGCTCGCGACCGTGGTGCTTGCGGCAGCGTGGATTCTGCGCCGCGGCGTCGTAGAGTGAGCGCAGTGACGTTTCAGAGGAACTTTTATTTTCTCGCGCGGCGGTTCGTCGCCGGTGAGGATATTGATTCGGCGATTCGCGCGGTCCGCGCGCTCAACGATCGGGGCATCGCGGCAACGCTCGATTTTCTCGGCGAGGATGTTTTGGAGCGCGACGCGGCGTTGCGGCAGCGCTACGTATACATGGAGATGCTCGATGCGATCGCGGCTGCCGGCGTCGACTCAAACGTCTCGGTGAAGCTCACGGCAATGGGTCTTCTCCTTGACGAAGACTTCGCGCTGGAGAATCTGCTCGCGATCCTCACTCGCGCCCAAGCCAATCGCGACCCGTTCGTACGAATCGATATGGAGGGCTCGACCGTCCTCGAAGCGACGCTGCGGGTCTTTGCACGCGCCTATGCCGAGCACCGGAACGTGGGCCCGGTGCTTCAAGCATACTTGAAGCGAACGCGCTCCGATGTGGAAAACGCAATCCAGCTCGGCGCTCGCGTTCGACTCTGTAAAGGTGCCTACAACGAGCCGGCCGAGATCGCGTACAAGGAGATGCCTGAGATTCGAAAGCGCTACCTCGATTCGGCGCGCGAGCTCTTGGTGCGCGGCGTCTATCCCGGTATTGCGACCCACGACCGCCGGCTCATCGCGGCCGTCAAGGCCTTCGTTGCCGATCAGGGGATCGCAAATGACCGCTTCGAGTTTCAGATGCTCTACGGCTGCCGGCCGGCCGTGCAGCGAGAGATCGCAGCCGAGGGTTACCGCCTGCGCGTCTACGTTCCATTCGGAACGCATTGGGCCGGCTACTTTTACCGTCGAGTGCTCGAGCGGCGCGAGAACGCGCTCTTTGCGCTCTCCTCGATGTTCTCGCGCTGATGCGCGCCGTCGTTCAGCGCGTTGCGCGTGCGCGCGTCCGCGTTGGCGACACCACGACCGGCGAGATCGGTAAGGGAATGCTCGCACTCGTCAGCGTCGGCACCGATGACGACGATAGTGACGCGCGCGCGATGGCGGAGAAGCTTGCGGGGCTGCGCATCTTTCCCGACGACGACGGCCGTATGAATCGCTCGGTCCTCGACGCCGGCGGCGCTTTGCTCTTGGTCTCGCAGTTCACCCTTCACGGCGATGCCCGCCACGGACGGCGCCCGTCGTTTATCGCCGCGGCGAAGGAACCGCAGGCCCGGCGACTCTTCGAGATGACCGGGGCGGCGATTAGAGCAACCGGGCTACCGGTCGCTTATGGTGAGTTCGGAGCAGAGATGGAGGTCGAGTTGGTCAATAGCGGGCCGGTGACGGTCCTCCTCGACACCAAACACCTGTTCTAGGAGCCGCCGGTATCCTGCCCTCCTCCTCGAGACGGCCACTTCTCATCATGCCTCAACCTTCAGCCCAAACTTTCGAGCCCCGACCTGCGTTGTAGTAGGTGGAGACACAAACTAGCGGCCGCCAATCCTGTGCGGCTCGAACAACATAGGTGAAAACGAAAAAAATGATGACGGAACAGAAACGGGGCGGTGGAATGTCGGTCCGCGAAGCCGGCCAAAAAGGCGGCGAAACCGTAAAAGAAAAGTACGGGGCAGAATTCTACGAGATCATCGGTCGAAAGGGCGGACTAGCAACCAAGGAAGCTCACGGCCACGAGTTCTACGAACAGATCGGCAAGAAGGGTGGAAAGAAGGGCGGCGAAGCCACACGTGATCGCTATGGCCCCAACTTCTACGAACGTATCGGCCAAAAAGGTGGGCAAAAAGTCAAACAGCTCATCGAAGAAGGCAAGCGCGCGGCCACCGATCGGAAGCAACGCGCTAGCTAAGCACGCGCGGCTCGGAATTTTTCTGGGCCTTCTCCTTCCTGCATTGGCAGCGGTCAGCGTCGGAACGGCGGGTGCATATCCCGTCTCTCCGACGCCTCTACCGAAAGCGACGCAGGCGCCGACGGCACCACCTCCCTCGAACGTCTTGCCTTTTGACTCGACGCTGCTCTTCGTACTCGACGATGCCATATCGTCGAAATCGTCGAAGACCGGCGCGCTGGTGCGCGCCCACTTGCGCAGCGATCTCGTCGTCGGCGGCCGAACCGTCGCCGCAGCGGGAACTCCCGCGCAAATCAAGATTCTCGACGCCTCGGCGTCGGGCATTGCGGATCAGTACGGCTTCGTCGACATCTTTTTCGAACCGCTCACGCTTCCGGATGGACGCGTGCTGCCGCTGCGCACGCCGATCGCGCGCCTCACACCGAACGTTACGTCTGGACACGAGTCGACCGTCTCGACCGAAGATACGGTCGGCGACATCTTCGTGCCGTACTATTCGATCTGGCAGATCGTTCGCATGGGAAAGAACTTCGTGCTCGGCGCCGGCTCGGTGATTTCAGCGAATACTGAAGCGACACTCGCCGCGCAGCCGAACGGCACGATCGCAATTGTGACGCCGCGTCCGCTGCACGCCGGCCTCGAATCGGTGAACTCCAGCTTTCCGGTGTTGCCCATGGCGACCCCCTTCGGGCCGAACGGCGCCTACCCGCGCTCCCGCTCCCATCAATCGCCGTCACCGGCACCGAGCGCCTCGCCCTCACCGCAGCCCTAGCGCGCGATGCTTTCGAGGTGCCGTCCTCGAAAGCTCGCATCAGAAAGTGAGGGAAGCCCGTGCTCCTGAGATTGGCATGCGCGCTCGCCGCGTTTGCACTGACCGCGATGCCCGCGTCCGCCGCGACGCCGGCTCCGATGCCCGCCGCCAAAGCGACGCTCTCGCCGATGCCGCAGGGCGCGGAAGTTGCGTTCGTCAAGTCGATTCAAAAAGATCTGACCGCACGCTTTCCGACTCCGGCCGACGCCATTAAGGGCGGCTATTTTCGGTATGGAAATGAAGACGAAGACGGGGCGATCAGTTACGTAAATCTCCAGTGGCAAAGCGGCAATCCGCAGAGTCCCAGCCAGCTCTGGTACGACATCCACGGCAATTTGCTCGGCGCCGACTTTTCCGCCTTGCAGAGCAGCTCGCCCGCGCCTCCCAGCGTTTGGGGCGTCGATTACCGGCGATGGGTTTCGTTCCGCGAGCACATTCATTACGTGCTCGCCGCTTCGGACGGAACCGAGCAATACGGTGCGACGAGCGTCAAGAAGTTCGCAGCCGCAGGCGGTAACGTCGACGACCCGCAACCCGCAACGCTCGTGAAAATGGGCGTCGTGAAGAGCGTCGCCGAGGTCAAGCGGATCTTCCTTTTCCCATCGCTTTGGGATCTCATCGTCTGGATCAAGCCCAACCCGAACGGAGCGTTCGCCGATAAAAACCCGCTCGTCGTTCCGAGTGCCGGCGCCGGTAAAGACCCCATGTGATCGCACGGCGGCACGACGCTATGCGGTTCGTTCGCGTCTCGTTCGCCGTTCTCGCGCTGATGGTCGGTTTCGCCGGCGGCGGACTCGGCAGCTACCGCGGGATGAATTGGATTCTCCACCGGCAGTTCCCGACAGGTTTTTCGATGAACCTGCCGGCCGACCGCGGCGTTCTCATGGGCTACATGCTCGTTTACGTCATCATCGGAATCGCGTTGAACGTCCTCGCCTTTCGAGCGATTCGCCACCGATTTACCGTAGCGGAAGGGCTGCTCTTCGGCGTCGCGCTCGCGTTCGTGGCCTACACGGGGGCCGTGGTTGCCTCGCTCTTTTTTTTGTAGGCGTGTCGCCTATTTCTTCGGTAGACAGTTGTTTTCGGCGGCGATTAACGCGACGTCGGTCGCTTTGCCTTCGTTGCGAGCGATGACGTCGCGCTGGCCGTCGAAACGCAGATACGTCTTTACGTTGCGCATGTCTTCGGGCTGGGCCATCTCTTGCGGATCGAAACCGCCGAGTGCCGGATGGACCCGCCAGATCGGGTACGTTAGCATCGTTTGATACATGTTCTGCAAGTCAATCGAGAGTTGGCGCTGCTTGTCGTAGGCCGCCTGGAGATCGCCGGCGGCATCGTGAATCTCTAGGGAGGCCTGCGCATCGGTCGTCAACCGCGAGGCGTCGCGCAGTTGGTTGATCTCGCTCTGAATGGCTGCCAGCGAGCCCGTGACCTCGACGACTTGATGGCCAAGATGGTCGCGGACGTGGACGAATCGCTCGACGTAATCGGGTTGCGAAAAGAGTGTGTTGAGATCGTCGAGCTGTACGCTCACGCCGTCGAGCGTCCGATCGTTCGCGAGCATCGGAACGAGCGCTCCGTTGAAATGCTCCGCTAGCGACTTGCAGTACGGCGACGAAATCACCGTGATAATCGTCTTGGGCGGACTCGGCGGCGGCGACGGCGATGGCAGCGTCGCGGCGAGCATGACGGCGAAAAAATTGAGGAACATTCGTTGGGCTCTCGAGCCTTACTCGTTCGTCCAGTAATCCTTTAGCGCCTTGCCGCGGGACGGATGCCGCAGCTTGCGCAGCGCCTTTGCCTCGATCTGCCGGATGCGCTCGCGTGTCACGCCGAACTCTTGACCCACCTCCTCGAGCGTTCGCTGGTGGCCGTCCTCGAGACCGAAGCGTAAAACGAGCACTTTTCGCTCGCGCTCAGTAAGGTTTTGCAGCACGTCCTGCATCTTCTCTTTGAGCAACATCACCGACGCGGCCTCAGCGGGAGCAACCGCTTCCTGGTCTTCGATGAAGTCGCCGAGATGCGAGTCTTCCTCTTCGCCGATCGGCGTCTCGAGCGAGATCGGCTCTTGCGAGATCTTCATTACCTCGCGAACCTTTTCGGGCGTCAGCGCCATCGCTTCGGCGATCTCTTCGACCGACGGCTCGCGACCGAGCTCTTGCAAAAGCTGTCGCGAGACTTTGATCAGGCGATTGATCGTCTCGACCATGTGCACGGGAATTCGAATGGTTCGCGCCTGGTCGGCGAGCGCGCGGGTAATCGCTTGGCGTATCCACCACGTCGCGTAGGTGGAGAACTTGTAGCCCTTGCGATAGTCGAACTTCTCGACCGCGCGAATCAAACCGAGATTGCCCTCCTGAATCAAATCGAGGAAGAGCATTCCGCGGCCGACGTACTTCTTGGCGATCGAAACGACGAGCCGGAGGTTCGCCTCGGTAAGCTGACGCTTCGCCTCTTCACCGTCGTCGATCAGCCTCGTATCGGCGGAGCCGTCACGACGCCCCTCGAGTTCGCCCGCCTCAATGCGCATGGCGAGCGATTTCTCTTGCTCCATGGAGAGCAATGGAACGCGTCCGATCTCCTTGAGATACATGCGGACCGGGTCGTCGAGCGAAAGACCATCGGGGATCGTCTCCTCGACCTCTTCCCCGCGTTCCGCTTCCGGCTTCTCGTCCTTCTGCTCCTCGGCCAACTCAATGCCCGCCGCGGCGAGTTCTTCGAAAAACTCCTCGAGTTGCTCGGGACTGATCTCTTCGAGCACGTCGAATGCTGCGCTGATTTCTTCATACGTCAGCGAGCCTTGACTCTTTCCGCGAGCGATCAATTTCTTCTTGAGCTCTTCAAGCGTGATCGCCGGTCCCGGCTCGGCGACTGCCGCCGCGCCCTTTTTACGTGCCATCGTTTAGGTCTTCCACCTCCTTCCCAATTTATTTCCTACCGCTTTAACTTCGCGACGAGCGCCTCGAACTCTCCGCGCAGCTCGTCGGGAACCGCTTCTCCGCTCGAGAGCCGATCGTCGATAAGATTAGAAAGCTCCCGATACCGCCGCCGTTCGTCCTCGAATCGTAACCGCTCGACCACTCGATCCAAATGTGCGCGCCGATCCTCGGTATCGCCGTACCGCACCGCCGAGCTTCGGTCGCGGCGCCCAATCTCGGCAAGGAGATCGAGCGTGCCCTGATCCTCCGCGAAGAGTCCAAAGACGTCCGCCGTCGCGGTGATCGTCTCGGCGGCCTCCACGATTCGCTCGTAGATCCGTCGGTAGATCTCGTTGCGAAAGCGCGAGGCATCGATGCTTCGGCCGTACTCCATGCCGAGCGCAGGCTCTTCGAGCAGTATGCTCAGGACCTCTCGTTCGAAGGAGAGCGGTTCTACGGATGCACCGGTGTAACGACTCTGCGCGAACGCCGTTCTGTTCTGCGGCGTGAAGTTTGCGCTGTCGGCGAGAAACCGGCTATTCCGAAGGTCGTCGACGTTCACCTTCAGGCGACCGGCGACGTAGACGCGCCATCGGTCCCACTCTTCGCGCGGAGCAAGGCTGCGGATGAGCGCCTCAGCCCTCGGCGCAGCACGCGCCGGAGAGTCGAACCCGGCGCGCAGGCGTTCGATCTCCGCATCGATTCGAAACTGCAGGGCCGGTTTGGCTGCTTCGAGCAGTTCGCGAAACGCCGCGGCGCCGCGCCGGCGTAGAAAGGTATCTGGGTCATCTTCCGGCGGCAACAGCACGATCCGGACCGACGATCCTGTGTGCTCGATTTCCTTAGACGCAACGTCGATCGCTTTGGTTGCAGCCGCGTTCCCGGCTGCATCGCCGTCGAAGCACAGGAACACGTACTCGGCGTATTTGCGGAGTTCCGACGCTTGCTCTGCAGTAAACGACGTTCCCAGCGCCGCCACCGCGTGCTCAAACCCCGCTTGGTGAAGAGCGATGCAATCAAGATATCCCTCGACTACAATCAGGGTCCGCTCGTTCTGCGCCGCGCGACGCGCGAGGTTGAGCGCGAAGAGGTGCTGGCCTTTGGTGTAGACCGGCGTTGTCGACGTGTTGAGGTACTTCGGCTCGCCCTCGCCGATCGCGCGGCCGCCGAAGGCGATGACCTCTCCGGTCGTCGAGTACGTTGGAACCATCAGCCGATTTCGATAGAAGTCGTAATATCCGTGCTGGCCGCGTTTGACGAGCCCAGCCTTCGCGGCAAGCGCGAGATCTACACCGTTACGCTCGAGCTCGCCGACGAGACCGCTCCACGAATCGGCGGCATAGCCGAGATTGAATCGCTCGACCACGGCGTCGGAGAAACCGCGACGACCCAAGTAGGCGCGGGCGCCCGAACCGCTCTCCTGACCGAGCATCCGAGCGAAGTAAGCCGCCGCGAGTCGATTCGCTTCATAGATCGCTTCGCGTTCGCTGCGCGCGCGTGCCGCGCGCGGGTTCTCCGGCTCGAGCTCGACTCCGGCTTTGACCGCCAGCGTGCGCACAGCGTCGCCGAAGGTGAGGTTCTCCAGCTTTTGCGTGAAGGTGATGACGTCTCCGCCCACTCCGCAACCGAAGCACTTAAAGAAACCGCGATCGGGGTGAACGTGAAACGAGGGGGTTTTCTCCGAATGAAACGGACAGAGGCCGACGAGATCGTTGCCTCGTTTCTTGAGCGGTACGTATCCGCCGATGAAAGCCGCAATATCGACTCGCGCGCGGATGTCGCTCAGAACGGCTTGATCGTATTTCACTCTCTGCCTGGGACTTCTTCACGCGACGAGAGGTTTCCGCGTCGACGAGGCGCGAAGCGGCTCCTCGAGTGAAGCGCATCTTCGATCCCGTTCATCACTTCATCGAGTTATCCACAGCGGAGGCGCGTCTTCTCGATCTTCCTGCGATGCAACGTCTGCGCCGTCTGCGTCAGCTGGGCTTAGCATATCTCGCCTTTCCATCCGCCGAGCACTCGCGTTTCACGCACGCCCTCGGTGCGCTCGCAATGGGAACGCGCGCATTCGACGAGCTGGCGCGCGGCGGCACCGGGCTTTTCGGTGACGACGCCGACGCGGCGTATCAGCGCCGGCTCGTCCGCGCCGCGCTGCTGCTTCACGATATTGGGCACGGACCGTTTAGTCACTCTTGCGAGAGCGTGCTCGGCGTCGCGCACGAGGCACGCACCCGCGATCTAATCGCGCTGCCCGAGGTCGCGCGCGGCATTGCCGATCTTGAGGTGGAGAGTGCCGACGTGCTCGCGCTGATCGTCGGCGATCCGCAAAGCCGCCATCCGGCGTTGCGCGAGCTTGTAAGCGGCCCAAACCTCGATGCCGACCGGATGGATTATCTGCTGCGCGACGCCTACTTTACCGGCGTTTCGACCGGCCGTTACGATGCCGAACAACTCGTCGCGTCGCTGCGGCTCCTCGAGGTCGGCGGAAGGCTCGTCGTCGGCATCGATCGCCGCGGTGTCGTGGCGCTCGAATCATTCGTCGTGGCTCGCTACTTGATGTTCGCCTCGGTCTACTTTCATCACACGACGCGGATGTTCGAGCACGTCCTCCACGAGGTGCTGCGCGAGCTCTGGCCGGATCCGCACGCGCTCGACGCGCCGGCGGAGTTTCTGCGATGGGACGACTTCAGGGTGCTTGATGCGCTCGACGAAAGCAGCAGTGAAGCGGCACGGGCGCTACGTAATCGCGTCAGAATCTTCGCACTCGCCGCGGAGTTCAATGCAGAGCGTGACTTGCGCGCCTTCGAAGCCTGCGAAGCGGCCCTGCGCGATCGCTTCGGCGAAACAAACGTCTGGGCCGACACGCAGGCGCAACTGCTTCACCGGCTTCCGTTCGGTATCGGCGGGGAGACGACGGTCTGGGTGGACGGACCCAACGGAGCCGTCGACGCGCGCGAAGTCTCCGACCTGATCGCGAAGCTCAGCGGCAAAGCCTACTGGCGAAAGCTCTTTGTGCGGCGCCCGGCCGTCGACGTACGAGAAGCGCGCCGCATCTGCGCCTCAATGACGGTGTCATCCTGACCCTTCGGCTTGCAGCGCTCGCTCAGGACCGCTTCTTCGACTCGCTGCGCTCGCTCAGGACCGCGCTTCGCGCCGGCGCTAAAGCACCGTCGTTGAAGGGCAATCAAGGGTGATATACTATGCGTGGCATGGCGACGATGCAGATCGCTCCCGAGCTCGGAATCCCCGCTGTCAAACCAGCGATCGAGTTGGTTCGCGGTCGTTGGGAGCAAAAAATAAGTCCGCAGCGACGTCACGCCATCGTACAGGCACGCCTTTCCGCGGCCTTGACGCGATGGGCCGGAGATCGTGGCGAGGTCGGCAGCGAATGGCGCTGCTATTTGCTCGCGCCGGGTGAGAAAACGAGCTCGCTCGTCCCCGACGTTGCTTATTTCTCTTTCGAGCGTATGCCGCTCGAATTTGGCGAACTGCGCGAGCGGCCCACGATCGCTCCCGATATCGCGGTCGAGATTCTCTCGCCCGGTGATCGCCGCGCGCTCCTCGACGATAAGGTCGCGATTTACCGCGCGAGCGGCTGCCGGCTCGTCCTGATCGTCGATCCCAGCGCGCGCTCGGCCGAAGTACACGAAGCGGCCGCCTTCACGAAGTTCGCCGCACCCGCGGTTGCGATGTGCCGCACCTATGAAGATCTCCGAATCGACCTAACGGAGCTCTTCGCGCGCCTCTAATGCAGCGCGCCGATTGCCGCTTGGGCCGCCGCCAGACGTGCGATTGGTACGCGAAATGGCGAGCACGAGACGTAGTCGAGGCCTAAACTCTCGCAGAACGCCACGCTGCTCGGTTCGCCGCCGTGTTCGCCGCAGATCCCGATCTTCAGACCTTCGCGCGCGCCGCGGCCGAGCTCGACCGCCTGTTTCATCAACGCGCCGACGCCACGCCGGTCGAGCACTTGAAACGGGTCATCCTTGAGTATGCGCTTCTCGAGGTAAACCGGAATGAATGATGCTTCGGCGTCGTCGCGACTGTAACCGTAGGTCGTTTGCGTAAGATCGTTGGTGCCGAACGAGAAGAATTCGGCAACCCCGGCGAGCTCGTCGGCGACAACGCAGGCTCGCGGAAGCTCGATCATCGTGCCGATCCGGTACGACAGCGCAATACCGTGCTGAGCTAGCACGTTCTCTGCAACCCGCTTCGCCGCATCGCGCGTCGACTGCATCTCTTCCTTCGTACCAACACCGGGTATCATCACGTCTGGTCGCGGATCCCCACCTTCGCGCTTCAGCTCGCAGGCGGCTTCGAAAATCGCGCGGACCTGCATCTCGTAAATCTCGGGAAAAACGATGCCGAGACGGCAGACGCGCAGACCGAGCATCGGATTTTGCTCGTGCAGCTGCTGCACTCGGCGCAGCATCGCGTCGGCATCGCGATACTCCGGCGATTCGCTGCCCTTCGTTAGGCGCAGCTCGGTCGTTTCGACGAGCAGTTCCTCGAGCGATGGCAAGAACTCGTGCAGCGGAGGGTCGAGCAGACGAATCGTCACCGGCAACCCCTCCATCGCGTGCAGGATCCCGCTGAAGTCGTCGCGTTGGAAGGGCAGCAGCCGCTCGAGCGCGCGCGCGCGTTCCTCACTCGTCGAAGCGAGGATCATCTCATGAACGATCGGGAGCCGTTCGGGTTGCATGAACATGTGCTCCGTGCGGCAGAGCCCGATTCCTTGCGCCCCCAGTTCGCGCGCTTTTGCTGCGTCTTCCGGCGTGTCGGCGTTCGCCCAGGTCTGCATACGCCGCAGCTCGTCGGCCCACGACAGAAATGCCGCTAACCATTCGGGCAGCTTTGATGGCGGCCGAAGCAGGGGCAGTTCGCCGACCGCGACGTTTCCGGTCGTGCCGTCGATCGTAATCCAATCCCCTTCGTGCAAGATCTGTCCGTCGAAGCTCGCGGATTTCTTGCGATAGTCGATCTCCAGCGTATCGCAGCCGGCAACGCACGGCTTACCCATTCCTCGCGCGACGACCGCCGCGTGGGAGGTCGCGCCGCCCTTCGAGGTCAGCACGCCTTCTGCGGCGATCATGCCGTGCACGTCGTCCGGATTGGTCTCGGTGCGGACCAGGATCGTTTTGCGCCCCTCATCCTTCCAAGTGACGGCATCTTCCGCCGAGAAGACGATCTGGCCGGTGGCCGCACCCGGAGACGCGTTAAGACCCTTGCACGCAACCGTGAGCGGGCGAGCGGGATCGATACGTGCGTGAAAGAGCTGGTCGAGCGATTGCGCGTTGACCATGCCGACGGCGCGACGCTTATCGATCAACCCTTCGGCGACGAGGTCGAGCGCAATCTTGACCGCCGCTTCGGCAGTGCGCTTCGCATTACGCGTCTGGAGCATGAAAAGCTTGCCGCGTTCGACGGTAAACTCGAGATCTTGAACGTCGCGATAATGCCGCTCGAGCCTCGTTGCGATCGCTTCGAATTGTTCGTACACGCCCGGCTGATGTTTTGCGAGATCGGAGATCTTCTCAGGGGTGCGGATGCCGGCGACGACGTCCTCACCCTGTGCATTGGTCAGATACTCCCCGAAAAGTGCGCGTTCGCCGGTATTGGGGTTGCGCGTGAAGGCAACGCCGGTTCCGGAGTCGTCTCCCATGTTGCCGAAAACCATTTCCATCACATTGACGGCGGTTCCCCAGTCGTCCGGGATCTTGTTGAACCGGCGGTAGTCGATGGCGCGCTTAGAGTTCCATGAATCGAAGACGGCATCGATTGCCCCTTTGAGCTGCTCGTGCACGTTTTGGGGAAAATCGCGTCCGCTCTCCTCGCGCACGATCGCCTTGAAGCGTTCGACGACCGCCTTCCACGACGCCGCGTCGACCTCGGCGTCGGTTTTGACGCCGAGCGACTTCTTCTTCGCGTCGATCTGCTCTTCGAAACGGTCCTTGCCGATTCCAAGCACGACGCTGGAGTACATCGTAATGAAGCGGCGATACGCGTCCCAAGCAAATCGTTCGTTCGACGTCAGCCGCGCGAGGCTCGCGACGGTTTGGTCGTTGAGGCCGAGATTGAGGATCGTATCCATCATGCCCGGCATCGAGACGCGCGCGCCGCTTCGAACCGAAACGAGCAGCGGATTCTCCACTTCGCCGAAGCCTTTGCCGGTACGCGACTCGAGCTCGCGCATCGCCGTATCGATCTGATCCTTCAGCCCTGCCGGCCATGCGTTGCCCGCTTCGTAGAAACGCAGGCAGGCCTGTGTCGTAATTGTAAATCCGGACGGCACCGGCAGGCCGGCCGCCGTCATCTCGGCGAGACCCGCGCCTTTGCCCCCGAGCGTGTTTCGCATCGAATTGGGATCGGAGGAGCTTCGAAGCGATTCGCCGTCTTCAAAAAAGTATACGTACTTCGTCTCTGTTTGCACCGTCATGGCTCCAACTTCTTCCGCAGATAACCCGCCAGCGTTTCGGCAGCGGTCCGTTCTTGCACCATCGAATCGCGCGCGCGCACGGTTACGCTTGCATTGTCGAGCGTCTCGTAGTCGACGGTAACGCAAAATGGCGTTCCGATCTCATCCTGACGCCGGTAGAGCTGCCCAATATTCCCCTCGTCGTACTGGGTACGGAACTTCGGCCGCAGCGCTGCCTCGATTCCGCGCGCGCGCTCGACCAACTCCGGTTTGTTGCGCGCAAGCGAAAAAATCGCCACCTGCACCGGTGCGATCGCCGGATGAAAGCGTAGCACGGTGCGCTCCGTTTCTTTGCCGTTGGGATCGACGCTGCGCTCGCGCTCGTAGGCATCGATCATAAAGGTCAAGACCGTACGGTCCATGCCTGCCGAGCTCTCGATCAGCAGCGGCGTGTAGTGCGTCTTTGCCGCCTCGTCGAAATATTGCAGATCCTTTCCCGATAGCGAGATGTGAGCGTCCAGATCGTAGGTTCCGCGGTGCGCGATCGATTCGAGCTCCCCCCAGCCCCACGGGAAGAGATATTCGACATCGATGCCGGCCCGAGCGTAATGCGGGCGCTCCGATTCGCTCAGCTCGTAGAAGCGCAGCCGCTCGGAAGCGATCCCGTACTGTGCGTACCAGGCTTTGCGGCGCTCCACCCACTCGCGAAAAATCTCCATGTCCTTGCCGTCGTCGGGCACGAAATACTCGAGTTCGGCCTGCTCGAACTCGCGCAGGCGGAATGTGAAGTTTCCGGGCGTGATTTCGTTACGAAACGACTTGCCGATTTGCGCGACCCCAAATGGCGGCCGTCGCCGCGCGGTCTGATAGATATTCTTAAAGTTGACGAAGATGCCCTGAGCGGTCTCCGGCCGGAGGTAGGCCTGCGCCGACGTGTCCTCCATCGGTCCAACCGCCGTGCGCATCATGAGATTGAAGTTGCGCGGCGGCGTGAATGAGTCTTTGCTTCCACAATCCGGACACTGCGCGCGGTTCGCTAGGTGATCGAGGCGAAAGCGATGTTTGCAGACTTTGCAATCGACCATCACGTCGTGAAAGGCATCGACGTGGCCGGAGGCTTTCCAGGCCTGCGGATGCATGACGATCGACGAATCGAAGGCGACCACATCGTTACGCAGCTCGACGGTGTCGCGCCACCACGCGTCTTTGACGTTGCGCTTCAGCACGGCTCCGAGCGGACCGTAATCCCAGAAGCCATTGATGCCGCCGTAGATCTCGCTCGACTGAAAGATAAAACCGCGGCGCTTGGCCAGCGCGCTGATCTCCTCCATTGTGACGCGTTGCGCCGAGGCCGTCGTCTCCATTGGGCTAAGTTTTATCGCGTCAGCAAAAAACCATGCTGGAGGCCTAAAGCGCCGCCACCGCGGTGTCATCCTGAGCGTAGCGTGCGAAGCACGCGGAGTCGAAGGCTGGGTGGAGCGCCGCCACCACGGTGTCATCCTGAGCGTAGCGTGCGAAGCACGCGGAGTCGAAGGGCTGAGCGTAGCGTGCGAAGCACGCGGAGTCGAAGGGCTGAGCGTAGCGTGCGAAGCACGCGGAGTCGAAGGGCGAAATTGATTGGCGCCGCTCCTACACACCCCGTTTCTCTAAGAACGCAGCAACGGCGCGTTTTCCCGCGCGGCAAAGCCACGCTTCGGTGATGACGTCCCTGAGCTCCTTGGCTGCGATTTTTTCGAGCATGATCAACACGGCCGCATAGCCATCGAAATGTGGAATGGTGAAATAAACGCGTGGATTGCTCGCGAGCAGCACGTCCTTCATCTCTAGATCGGGCGTCCGCACACCCAAGATTGGCCCCTTCGGGGCGGTGTTGCCGAGTGCAGCGAGATCCGCGGGCCTCAGAGGCCGCTCCCACGCGAAAAACTTCCTATTGACGATCCAGGCGGCCCTACCGCTTGAAGTCTGCTCCTCGCTCGCGCCAGGTAAGGCAAGCGCCAACCGCCGCACGTCACGCCACGTCGCCATCTCTACCTACCATTCCGAGCGAAGCGTGCGAAGCGCGCTGTCATGGTGAGCGTAGCGACCTGAGGGAGCGTAGTCGAACCACGAAGGGCATTTCGCATCAACGATATGGAACTCGCACCAGTCCGACTCGGGCACGCCGTATTTGCGCATATCGCTCACGCCCATTGCACCACCGCCGCTTTCTACGAGTCGCCAGCGCCCATTATGCTTCTGGTAGAGCGACTCTCCTCCGCCGCCGCCGTACCACTCCCCCATCGCCCAGCTTCCGGAAACGCTGACATAAGGAACAAATGGCCCTCGCATCAACCGGCGCACGGCTTCCACCTCTACCGTAGGGCCGGTGTCGCGACGCGTCGCGCCGCAAGCTCGATCCTTATTGAGGCGCGGCATCCCGATCATGAGGTGATCTTCGACACGTGACGGAAGCCGCTGCGCTTTCAAAACACAGACGTCATTTAGAACGTCGAGTGGCTGCCAGCCGAACGAAAAGCGTTTCAGCAAGATCGGATCGTTATTGAGCCGGCCTTCGATTCGTCCACCACTTGTGAGGACCGTCGCGTATTCACTCACGACGTTGACCCGACGCACGACCGGCGGCTTCTTCGGATCTGCGTACATCGCTCCGATAGCCGTCGTTTCAGGAGTCGCGCCAAAGCTATAAGAAAACATCGCAACGAGGAGTATCTGGAACACCCTTTCAAGATTCGCGTTTGATTCTGGGACACCTTAGTGCCGGAGCGCCGCGAACCGTTGCGAAGACGCCTAGAGATGTGCTATCGTCGGCAGCGTATCAGGTCGTCAGGCTTGATAACGCGGCGAGCGTAGCACAACCAGAACGACTCGCAACAGCCTATCACCGACACCGGCATTCCGCATCGTTGCGCGAGTCTGCGCTCAACTTCTCGCCCTCGCCGTCGCCCTGCGACTACGCGCCTTCGGCGCTACGCTCAGGATGACAAGGCGGGGTGAGCTTTTGGCTGCGTCTCCGCCTGCAGCTGCCCACACGCAGCGGCAATATCGCGTCCCATGTTTTGGCGAACCGTTACCGGAACGCCGGCAGCGTCGAGGATCGCAGCGAACTGCCGGATACGCGCATCGGACGTCGCGGCGAACGGGCCGTCGGGCGTCGAGTTGTACGGAATCAGATTGACGTGGTAGAGGCGTCCGCGCACAAGCTTGCCGAGCTCTCGGGCACAGGCGTCATCGTCGTTGACCCCGGCGAGCATAACGTATTCGAAGAAGACCTTCCGGTTCGTCCGGGTGACGTATCGCTCGCAGGCGCCCATGAGTTCGGCGAGCGGAAATCGACGGTTCACCGGCATGAACGCGGAGCGCAGCTCATCGGTCGGGGCGTGCAGCGAGATCGCGAGATTCACTTGTATCTGCTCGCCAATGAAGCGGTCGATCTTGTCGACGAGGCCAACGGTCGAGATGGTGATGTGACGGTGACCTAAACCGAAACCTTCGGGATCGTTGAGCAGGGCGACGGCTTCCATCACGGCGTCGTAGTTGTGAAACGGCTCGCCCATTCCCATGAAGACGACATTGGTGAGGCGTTTGCCCTTCGGCATAAGAGAACGCGCAAAGTAGCGCGCTTGATCGAAGATCTCGCCGGCCGAAAGATTGCGATTGAAACCGCCTTGGCCAGTCGAACAAAACGCGCACGCAAAAGCGCACCCGGCTTGCGACGAAATGCAGACCGTCGTGCGGTCGCCGTAGTGTTCCATCAAGACCGCTTCGACCTCTTTGCCGTCGTGAAGCCGGAAGAGCGCCTTCGTCGTTTGCTCATCGCTCGAGTGCTGCACGGCGATCGGCTCGATGGCCGAAAACGTGATGCCCCGATCGACCAGCGCTGCGCGAAGGTCCTTGGGAAGTGTCGTGACGTCGTCCACTCCCCCGAGCAACTCTTTGGTCGCGGCCCGGTAGAGCTGACGCAGCCGATATGGTTTCAGCGTGTAGTTGCGCGAAAAATCGTCGGCATCGGGGAAGCCGGCGCGTCCCACGACGTCGCGCAGCCACAGCTCAAGTGGTTTCAAAGAGACCCGCCTGCCGTACCTCGACGGCTCCGACTTCTTCAGGTAAGGGCGGCGGTTCGTCGAGCTTCGCGCGCACCGCTTTGAGGTCCGACCATACCATTCGCTTCACGGCCTCGATCTCGCCGCCGGTCTGGCGCAGAATATACGCCGGGTGGAAGCTCACCATGAGCAACGTCTCGCGCGGTCCAATGTACCAAGCACCCCGCATGCGCGTAATCTGAAAATCACGTCCGAGAAACGATTTTGCGGCAGGAGCGCCGAGCGCAAGAATAACTGCGGGAGCAACGATCTCGATCTGCTCGTCTAAGAACGGGCGGCAGTTCTCCATCTCATTCGGTTCGGGCGCGCGATTGCGCAAACCATTCGGCCCTGCGAGCGTCGGGCGGCATTTTACCGTGTTGCAGATATAGACTTCCTCGCGAGCAAGCCCGATCGCCGCGAGCATCCGATCGAGCAGCTGTCCGGCGCGTCCGACGAACGGGCGGCCGAGCTGATCTTCGGTTTCACCAGGACCTTCGCCGATTACCATCAGTCGAGCGCATGGATCGCCCTCTCCGTAGACGTTGTTGCGCCGCTGATAGCCGATCTCGCATTTGCGGCAAGCGGCGGCGCACGCCGAGGCTTCTCCAAGCAGTGCGATCCGCCGCGCGCGCTCCGTTTCATCCACTCAAACGCGCTCCGTCTTGCTAACCGAAACCGCGCGGCCAAACGCGACGACCTCGCACGATCCGTCGCTTCCCTCCGAAACGTAGAACTGTAGTCCGACGACGGCGTTGGCGCCCAGCGCGTCGGCATGGCATCGCAGCGCCTCGAGCGCGTCGCTGCGCAGCTGCTCCGCGTCACTCAAAAACTCGGCACTCGCCAGACCGATCAGCATTCCGAGGCTGCGGAAGGTGGAACGCAAACGGTTGCGCGGGCGCGATGCGCTTCCCGAAACGTACCCGAAGCTTCGCAGCGTGCGATAGCCGTCGAGCTCGTCGAACGTGACGACATCCTCGCGGGCGATCACGGCTGACGGAACGAAGGGAGAGGCATGCCGAAGGTTTCACCGTCGGTGCTCATCATCCGCCTGGATGCGATCGGCGATGCGCTCGCGCTGACGCCGCTGCTCGCCGCTTTTCGGCGGCACGAGTTGCCCGTCGACCTCGTCATGACGCGCGCAAATGCAGAAATCTTTACGCCGCTTGCGGCACGACGCATTCTCGCTGCCGGCGTCGAGCTGCGATCGAGCGGGCGATCGAACCTCGCGGCGATCCAACGGCTGGGCGCCGAGCTGCGGCTGAACCGGTATTCGCACGTGCTGGTCGCGACCGAGGACTCTGCGGGATATCGCCTCGCTGCAGCAACCGGCGCGCCCGTTCGTATCGGGTTCCTCAACGCTTGGGGTAAGCCGTTCAAAACGCTCTGGGCAAATCGTCTGCTCACCGTTGGAATTTACCGCAGCGCCGGATTAGATCGGCGCGCGCCGCACGAATGCGAAGTACTCTTTCGCCTCGGCGAACCGCTCGTGAATGGTGAATGTCCCACCCGCGATCTCGACGAACTCCGTCCACTTCTCATCGATGACAGCCCACCTCCCGACGACCGCGTCGCGGTTCAAATCACGGACAAATGGGAGCGTCTTGGGATTCCCTTCGAAGAAGTCGTGGAGATGGTGCGCCGAATCGGCGCCGCCGGGACGCCCCGTCTGTTCTCCCCGCACAACGAAGAACCGTACGCGCAGCGGATCGCGCAGGCAACTGGATTGAGGGTCGATACTTTCGGCGACGCCGGCACGTGGAAGAATGCGATTGCCGCGGCACCGGCGATCGTCACTCCCGATTCTGCCGCGCTGCACCTCGCCGGCATGATTGGAACACCGGTTGTCGCCGTCTTTCCGCCGCAGCGCGGTTACGCGTTGCAGGTCGCGCGCTGGGCGCCGTGGGCGTCGCCCCACCGTATTCTCCGCGCCGATCACGGCTGGCCGGTCCGCGTCGACGAAGCACTCGCGCAGCTCGCCTTATAGAGCTCGATGCCGTCGCTCTTTCTGACGAGCACGTCGCGGCCTTCACGCGCTGCCCTGGAAAGCGCCCCGCCGTACTCTTGCAGGCGAGCAGAGTTGGGAAACTCCGAATCGACCAGCAGGAGGCAGGCATCGGTCGGCTCTTCGGGTCTTTCCGGTAAGAGGCGCGCGTAAGGATCGGCAAGCGCGAGATGTGTGTAGGCCTCCTCTTGCGTCGCGACATCGGCGTTTCGCGGCAGCGTCGAGAGAAAGCGGTCGAGAGCGGCGTCGCGCGGTTGCGCCCGGTGCAGATTCAGCCCCGGATGCAACGGATCGGCGACCGCGAACTCGACCACCGAGAGCGCAACGCACGCGACGAGCACAACCCGCGCGCGCCTCGGCTCGAGACCGCGAATCCCGGCCGCAAAAGCGACCAAAACGTATCCGATCCACGCGCCGGCGTAATGCGTTCCCAACGTAAACGTCGTCGGCATTCGCGAGAAGAGCACTTCGGCAAGCGGCGCTGCGGCGAGAGCGATCGTCGAGCTTCGGAACGGCACGAAGAGCAGCGGCACGAAGATCAGCAGCAAAAATCCGACTCGAGCGAGGATCGTCTCGAGAAGGCCGTGCGCTTCGGAGGGACTCCATGCGTAGAAGCGCCACGGCTGCCAGCCCAGCGCCGAGCCGGCAGCCGCATGCGGCCGAATGTAGGCGAAGAACGCGACGAACACGAGCACACCGAGCGCGGCGATTGCCGCCGCGGTGCGGCCGCGCGGCGTGCCACGAAAGCGCCATGCCCCGAGCAGGCCGCCGATGGCGAGGAAAAGCGCCTGATCTTCCTTTATCGAGAGCGTGACGATCGCGCCGGCAAAGGCCCAGCCGAGCAGACCGGCGTCGAAAGCATAGAGTGTCCAGGCGACCGCGGCCGGCGCAAAACCGTTCTCGTGAAAGTCACCGAAGATCAGGCCGGCGAGCGGCGGGTAGAGCAATGCAACGAGCGCAGTCAGGCGCGCGACCGGGATGCCGTGACGCGCTCGCACGATAGCGTAGAGCGGCGGTGCAACGAGTGCGCCCGCAACGGCTTGCAGCGCGACGAGCGTGAGCGGCGACGGAACGAGCGCAACCGCTCCCGCGACGGGATAGAGTATCGGTGAGAAGTGAAAGCCCCAATGGCTTCCTTCAATTGGATTGCAAAAGCACCCGAACGCGCTCGCGACGGTCTGCGCGAAGATGCCGAAATCGACGAGGTTGCGATGGGCCGCAAATTTGATCCAGCCCAGCCAGGTTAAGAGCAGGGCATCGGCGAGACAACCCAACCAGAGCAGGCGGTCCCGCACGCGTTATTGCGGGCTCGACGGCAACGCGCGGCGCTGCTGAAGGTATGGCCAAATGAAGGTGTCGATTCCGCCGTCGAGCACGTCGGCGACGTTGCCGGTCTCAACGCCGGTACGATGGTCCTTCACCATCTGATATGGCTGGAGCACGTACGAACGAATCTGCGATCCCCATTCGTTCGCTTGCCGCTCGCCCCGCAGATCGGCGAGCTTCCGATCGCGCTCCTCGGCAGCTCGTACGACCAGCTTCGCCCGCAAGATGCTCAACGCGACTTCACGATTCTGCGCCTGCGAACGCTCCTGCTGCGAAGCGACGATGATTCCGGTGGGAACGTGCACGACGCGCACCGCCGACTCCGTCTTATTGACGTACTGACCGCCGGCGCCGCCCGACTTGAACGTTTCGATTCGGAGGTCGTCGGGCTTGAACTCGATCTCTGAGCCCTCACCCGCCTCGACCTCCGGAATCACGTCGACCGCAGCGAACGATGTGTGCCGCCGATGCGCCGCGTCGAATGGTGAGAGCCGAACGAGGCGGTGAACGCCGCGTTCGCTCTCGAGCAATCCGTACGCATTGCGGCCGCGCACGAAAAACGTTAGCGACTTTAATCCGGCTTCTTCCGCCGGCGACTCGTCGACGATCTGCGTCGCAAAGCGCTTCGACTCGGCCCATCGCAGATACATGCGCGCAAGCATCGCGGTCCAATCGGCAGCATCGACGCCGCCCGCGCCCGCAAATATGCTCACGATTGCATTGTGCGAATCGAACTCGCCGCTGAAGCTGGCGGCCATTTCCAGCGACTCGATCGACTCATTTGCCGCGGTGATGCTTTGTTCGGCCTCGCCTTCGGCGGCGGGATCGTCTTGGAAGAGCACGAGCAGCTCCCGGGCCTCGGCGAGCCGCCGCGCGGCGCCATCGATAGAGGCACCCTCGTCGCGCAGCTCGGCGAGCTCTTTCATGACCCGCTGCGCCGAGTCGGCGTCGTTCCAGAACTCTTGCGCGTGAGAACGCGCGTCGAGTTCGGCTATCCGCCGCCGTTTCGCGGCGTCGTCAAAGACGCTCCTTGAGGGCGGTGAGGCGTTCTTCAAGACGGTTGATCTGTGCTATTTGCGTTTCGCTCATGGTCGCAACCGATTTTTCCCGGCGGCGTTGGTACCCTTGTTTCCGCGCGCTCTCGTCGTGATACGAAGTGCAGCTAGTACGATGGAGGTTCATCATGTACGTTCAGCCGCTCGAGGGCTCCGTCAGCCCTAATTCCGTCGCCTCACTCGGCGGAAACGCCGGACCGGAAGGCTCGCTGCTTCAGGGCGCGCTTGCGCCCACCACCGGCGATAATATCTCTCGCTTCCTTCCGCCAACACTCAACAATGGTTCGGAGCAATACGGCGGCTTCGGCAGTCCGGGTTCCATGCAGGGGATCTTCGGATCGCTCATGGGAGTCCTCGAGCAGCTGATGCAGATGCTGCAATCGCTCATGGGCTACGGCTCCGGCTCGCCGTTCGGTTCGGGCGGCTGCAACCCACCGTCCGGTTCGATCGGATCGCCGCCGTACGGATCGACCAGTTGTCCTCCCTCCGGCAACGAGCGTTTCTTCCAAAACGCAACCGGCTCGAGCGAAGGGGATCCGCATCTCTCTTTCAACGGCGCAAAGTGGAACAACATGACCTCGCAGCCCGATTTGCTCAACTCCGATTCGTTTGCGGGCGGCTTTCAAATTTCGACGCAAGTTACGCCGACGAACGCCCAAGGAATCGCGTGGAATCAATCCGCGACGATCTCCCTCAACAACGGCGCCACGACCGTCACGATGAGCAACGACGGCCAGGCATCAATCGCGACCAACGGCCAATCGGTCTCGATCGGACGCGGAGAGACGCTGCGGCTCGGTAACGGCGAATCGGTCACGTGCGAAGAGAACGGCTCGCTGCGCGTCACCGCCGAGAACGGGAGCGGCGGCCGGATCGAAACCACACTGACGGCGGAAGGCAAGGGCGTCAACGTCGACGTCACGGCTCACGACGTCGATCTTGGCGGAACGCTCGTCAACGGCTATGAGCGGCGCGAGCCCGGTCCCACGCCTACGCCCGGTCCGATCCCCTCGCCCGTCCCGACACCGATTTCGGGCCGGATTAGCGCCCCGATGACGGGCCCGTTGGCGCCGCCGATCATCGGTCCGCTGCAGCCGCCGATCATGGCTCCGTTGCCGATGCCCGAAACAGCCGATCAGGAGCCGCAGAGGGTTTATTAAGGGCGGCTCGCTGGGACTGGAGTTAGTAAGCGCGCGGCGGTCGCCCGCGCGTTTATGCTTGGTTGAATTGAGGACAAGTGCAAAAGTTCTCGGGCCCGCAGGGCGCGCCGCCGGAACCGAGGAATGTCGGAGCTTTCCCTGTTAGCTAAAATCCCCTTAGCTGCTCTTACAAAGAGGTTACAACTCTATGTCATGCCACACGCGGTTCGCCGCGGCTCTCGGCTGCTTAGCGGCGCTCGCAATGGTGGGCTGCGCTTCAAATGCCGGTATCGCGCCGATCGGCGCGACTCAACAAGCGCAAGCAACGGTTCCGTCAGGTCCTGGATGGATCGAAAAAGACGGCGTGCTCTACCACACTCCCCACTACATGGTTACGCGCGCAAACGCAGCGCGTCAGGCCAAGCCCGATCTTCTGCTCAACTACAGCAACGGACCGGTGCTGGTCAAGCCCAAGGTGTTCATCATTTTCTGGGGCTACAACACCTACGGCGATCCCGACGGCGTGAAAGCCCTGCTCAAGAAGTACGCCAAGGCGATGGGCGGAAGCGGTCACAACGACATCTACACCCAGTACTACGAGAAGTCGGGCAGCAAAACGATCGACATCAAGAACCCGCGCCATCAGTTTGCCGGCGCTTGGGAAGATGATACCAATGCCGTCCCGACCCACCCCACCGACGCGCAAGTGGCGGCGGAGTCTCTCCAAGGCGTAGCACACTTCGGTTACAAGGCCAACGCCTCATATGTCGTTGCCACCCCGACCCAGCACAGCAGCACCGGTTTCGGCACGCAGTGGTGCGCGTATCACAGCGCGACCTATACCGGCGGCCACCTCGTCTCCTACACGAATCTGCCGTACATGCCCGACGCGGGCTCGAGCTGTGGATCGAGCATCATCACCCCGCCGAGCGATGAGAGCAGCACCGACGAAGGCGTGACCATCGTCGAGGGTCACGAATACGGCGAGTCCGTTACCGATCCGAACCCGCCGACCGGTTGGTATAACAATCAGGGCGGCGAAATCGGCGACATCTGCGCCTGGCAGGACATCGAGAACGATCCGTTTGCCAAAGCGTCGTTCACCAGCCAACCGATGTTCAGCAACGCAACGCAGTCCTGCGTGCAGAGCTACCCCTAAGCGACCAACCCCAACGGTCTTCGCGCGGAAGACGACAGCCCAGATGCAAGCGCGCGGTTCACGAACCGCGCGCTTTTGCTTGCTCGCGCCGCACATATGGCGGGCGAATGGCTACGCAGGGAGGCAAGCGCAAACGATGAATGGTGGCGCTTTCCCCTGCTAGCGATTTCCCGTCGCTAATTTCAATTGAGAGGTTTCTACTCTATGTACAGGCACTCGCGGATCGCCGCCATCGCCGGTTCTGTCGCGGCACTCGCTCTTGCGGGCTGCGCTACGAGCTCCGGCGTTGCTCCTTCGGCCGGCACGGCGCTGCAGCAGTCCCGCACGGCGGCTCCCTCCGGTTCCGGATGGATCTCCAAAGACGGCGTGCTTTACCACGTTCCGCGCTATATGGCGACGCGCTCGAATGCGACGCCTCAAGTACAACCGATGGTGACGTTCACTTACGGCGGCGGCCCAGTTCTGGTCGCTCCCAAAGCCTACCTCATCCTCTGGGGCTACGTTACCTACGGCGACGCGAACGGCGTCGGCCCGCTTCTCAAAGCGTATCTGAAGCATATGGGCGGCAGCGAACACAACGGGATTTACGATCAGTATTATGAAACGTCGGGGAGCGGCAACACCTATATCACGAATCCCCCCACGCAGTTCGCAAAGGCGTGGAGCGATAACCGCAATGCCGTTCCCGTGCACCCCACCGACGCGCAGGTTGCAGCGGAGGCGCTCAAAGGCGTCGCGCACTTCGGCTACGATCCAAATGGTTCGTATATCGTCGCGACCCCGCACGGCCGCAGCAGCAGCGGCTTTGAGACGCAGTGGTGTGCCTATCACAGCACGGCCTATAGCGCGGGCCGCTACGTCTCGTACACGAATCTTCCCTATCAGCCCGACGCCGGCAGTTCCTGCGGCGCGAGCATCATCGGCGCGCCGCATGACGAGAGCGCGGTTGATGAAGGCGTAACCATCGTCGAGGGCCACGAGTACGGCGAATCGGTTACCGATCCGGTCCCGGCCTCCGGCTGGTACAACAACTCGTACGGCGAAATCGGCGACATCTGCGCCTGGACGAACATCAAGAACGATCCGTTCGGCCCCAAATCCTATACGTCGCAGCCGATGTTCAGCAACGCGACCCAGTCCTGCGTTCACTAACGACCTAGACGAGGTCGATCCCGCTTAGCGCGGGCCTCTCGGGCCGCTGATTCTTCAGCGGCCCGCTCTTTTCTCTGCAACGCCGAACTTCTCAAGGCGCTGGAAGGCCCGGCCGGCAGTTGCGGAGATCGGGATGGCAAGGGGTCGTTTGCCCTGACAGCAAACGGCAACGCGAGCGAAAGCGATTGGACACGGGCCGAAAAGCAACTCCGGAGCTCACCCGATTTTCCTTTCGCAGGCAGGAAGCGGGTATAAACCGGTCCTATTGTTGAATCGCCAAGCGAGCGGAGGCGCGAGGAGTGACGGCAATGTCCGAAAGGTCGGCCGGCATTGTAAGAGCCGGCTGGCGATTTTATGTCCCCGTCTGCGCCGGAATTGCGGGCGGCGGTCTTCTAATTCTCGCCGTCGAGCTCCTGAGCGCGTACGGCCTGATCGGCCGTACCGTTCGCGAAGTCGTCCTCGTCATCGGCGGCGTGTTGCTCGGACTCGTCGCACTCGCCCTCTACGAGCTCTACCGTGCCGCTCCCGATCGACGCCGCGCCGCGCAAGAGCGCGAAACCGAACTCCAGCGGCATCAGGAAGAGCGCCGCCTCGACTTCGAGCAGTATCGCGCGGTGCAATCCGAGCTGCGCGAAACGCGCTCGCGAGCGGAGAGCCTCGAAGCGAAGGTGCGCCTGAGCGGCGCGCTCGACCACGATCGCGTTGGTGACGCGCTGCTGCTCGGATTCTACTTTCACCGTCGCGGCGAGCGGTTGCCCTCGCCGCCCAAGCAATCGATCTTCAAAACCGCGGCTACGCGGCTCAAACTCCTCACCGACACGAAGACCGACGTCAAGCTCGACAAGGCGGCACTGCACGACGTTCTCGAAATCGCATACGGTCCGGTGGTCGCCGAAGGGTTCGATCTCGGCTACGTCCTCAGTCATCTCGGCGAGGGTGGCGTGAGGGAAGGACGGCCTGAGATGATCGCGGAGCTCGAGCAGCAGCTCAAAGCACTCAGGCTCGATGGGCGGGCCGGAATCGCGGCGGAGCTTCCGCAAGAAATTAACGGCTTGTTCCGAAAGCTTGCCGCACGCGTTATGTCGATCGTTCGTAGCGCACGCTAATCCGCAAAGTTGAGCAAATGAAGTTTATTGCAGCCATTACTGCGCTCGTTCTTCTTTCGGCGTGCCACGGAAGCGGCACGTTCGGCTCCTCGCCGGGGCTGCCGGCAATCGCCCGCTCGAACGACTTTGTCAGGATCGGGCGCCAAGCCCACCCGATCGACAAGATCGATCACATCGTCATCGTCGTTCAAGAGAACCGCAGCTTCAACAACCTCTTCTACGGATTTCCCGGCGCGAAAACGGTGACGTACGGATACGACTCAAAGGGTGCGAAAATAACGGTCAAACCGCTCACGCTCGCGACGGACTGGGACCTCGAGCACAACTCTCAAGGCTACTACGCCTCATGCAACGGAACGGGCAACATTCCCGGCACCGATTGCCAAATGAACGGCTTCAATAAAGAGACCTGCTCCCGAAACGGAAGTACGATTCCCTGCCCCGTCAAGGATCCGGCGTACACGTACGCTCCGCACAGCGAGACCGCACCGTATTTTTCGATGGCGAAGCAATACGTGCTTGCCGACCAAATGTATCCGTCGAACTTCGATAACAGCAGCTACGTTTCGCACCAATATATTATTGCCGCACAAGCAAATCAGGCCACGAACTACCCCGAGATAAACTGGGGATGTCCCGGCGGCGAGACCGACACCGTCCCGCGCATTGAAAAGAAGCCGGCACGCCATCCGCTCTCTCCGGTCGTGGACTGCTTCGACGATACGAGGACGCTTGGCGACGAACTCGACGATAAAGGATTGACGTGGTCGTTCTATGCCGGCCCGCTCGGCACGCTCGGCCCTCACGGTAAGACGTGCGGGACAGGCGCGGGTCCCGATTACGACGAGACCGGGATCTGGAGTTCGTACCAGACGATCAAGCACATCTGTTACGGCAAGGATTGGGATAACGACGTCTTTACCGGACCGCCCAAGTTCCTCCGGGATATTAATGGCGGGATGCTGCGTAACGTTACCTGGATCACGCCTTATTGCCGGGACTCCGACCATCCCGGCTGCTGCACTCCCACCGGTCAAGGCAAATGTGGTCCGCCCACCGGACCATCGTGGGTCGCTTCAGTCGTCAATGCGATCGGCAAGTCGCCATTCTGGAAGTCGACCGCGATCTTCATCTTTTGGGACGATAGCGGCGGGTTCTTCGATGCCGAGAAACCCGGGTATGTCGATTACGACGGATTCGGCATACGGATACCGATGATCATCATCTCGCCGTACGCAAAGAAGGGTTGGGTTTCGCACGTCCACTACGAGCACGGCAGCATTCTGAAGTTTATCGAGAACCGCTTCGACCTCGCGCCGCTCGCCGCAAGCGACAAGCGCGCCACGTCGCCGGAACGCGACTCCTTTAACTTTTCGCAGACGCCTCGCAAGTTCGTGCCGATCAAAGCGCCGTCTGGCTCGGACCATTTCCTCCACGAACCGGTCGACCCGCGCCCGGCGGATACGGGTTAGCTCTCGGCCGCCCTTCGGCTACGCATCGCTTCGCGATGCGTAGCTCAGGATGACGATGGATTACGACTTGGCGTTGTACGCCATGCAATAGCCGTGGGGAGAGATCGTGCCGTCCACCACCTTGCAGGTTCCGTCGGATGACGCGTCTTTACCGGCGATGAAAAAGTTGCATCCCGAGCACTGCATCCCGTCCTTCGGCGACGTCTGGTAATGCATCGACTCTTGGGAGGACTTCGAAGCGTCGGCTCGCGCGCGGGGCGAGAGTAGGCCCGCCAACGCGGGTAACACGACGACGCTTCCGAGAAAAGCTCGGCGGCTAAAGGGTCGCGGTCGCTCGATCATAGTGCGGTTCGCCTCCTCGTGCGTTTCGGCAATCCTATCCGGCAGTCGTGAAGAAAGGCTGAAATTGGAAGCGCCGGGAAATCCGTCGGTCATGCGCATCTATCGTTTTCCCGTCGGTTCGCTCGGCCTCCTCACGGCGACCGCGATGCTCGCGGCATGCAGCGGTGCAAGCGTAACACCGGCGACGCCGAGCAGCGGCATTCCAAGCGGACGTCACGCGGCGAGCCCGTCGTCGAGCGGCGAGCACCTTATCTACAGCTTTACCGGCGGCGCCGACGGCGGCAACGCCGCGACCGGCCTCGTGCTCGACACGGCCGGTAACCTGTACGGCACCGCGGTCGTGGGCGGAAAAGACACGTGCGGCGTCGTTTTTAAGCTCGCGCCGAAGGGCAAGTCGTGGCAAGAGTCGGTGCTCTACAACTTCGACTGCTTTGCGACCGGCAAAAACCCGCACGGCGGCGTCGCTTTTGACCCACAGGGGAATCTTGACGGCACGACCGTCTCGGGAGGCTCGGGCGGTTCGTGCGGCAGTTACGGCTGCGGCGTCGCCTTCCAGCTCGCACCGAGTGGGGAGACGGTGCTGCACAGCTTCTCCGGCGGCGATGATGGATTCGGCCCCGGTGGCGGCGTCGTCTTCGATACGGCGGGGAACCTTTACGGCACAGCGCCGGATGGAGGTTCGCACGGCGAGGGCGTGATTTACGAAGTCACCCCCTCGGGATCGAACGGACCGGATAAGATTCTGCACGCTTTCAACGGCGACAAAGACGGAGGAACCGGTTCGCTCGGTTCGCTGCTGATGGATAAGTCGGGAGCGCTCTACGGTGTAACCGAAACGGGGGGCGCGCACGGCGCGGGAACCGCGTACAAGCTCAAGCGCGATTCGCAAAAAAAATGGAAGCTGACGATTCTCTACACCTTCCAAGGTGGAACCGATGCGACGTCTCCGTACGGAGGGCTCGTCGCCGATGCCGCGGGCAATCTCTACGGCACGACCTATTACGGCGGCGCGAACGGATTGGGAGCGGTCTACAAGCTCGTTCGTAGCGGCAAGGGCTATCACGAACACGTTCTCTACAGCTTCAAAGGCGGCAGCGACGGCAGCTCCTCGACGAGCACGCTCATTTTTGGGAAGGCCGGCGATCTCTACGGCACCACCTCCGCCGGCGGCGGAGAGTGCGACTGCGGCACCATCTTCAAAGTCGATCCGAAGACCGGCAAAGAGAGAGTGCTCCACGCGTTCGGCAGCGGCAGCGACGGCGCGTACTCCTACTATGGCATGACCTCCGGCGCAAACGGTAACCTCTACGGTGCGACCGTCGCCGGCGGCACGAAGAATCAAGGCGCCGTCTTCGAGTTCACCCCGTAATGAGCGGGGCGCGCGTGTCTAGGCGCGCGCCCCGCCGCCAGGTGCTCGAAACCTAGCGCTCGAGCACCTGAACGTTGTTGTCGTTGTCGTCGTTGAAGTAGAGTTTCGTATCGGCGCCCGTTCCGGCCGCGATGATTCCGAAGAGCGCGCCCGCCGGCCCTTTATCGACGTTGCGCACGTCGAGGAGCTTGCCGCCGGCGGAGATCTCGATCAAGAGATTCGTTCCGTCCGGATCGAGCGTATTGCCGACGACGAGATTGCCGTTCGGCAGCAGCGCCGTACTGAGCGGGCCGTTCAACGGCTTTCCGGAGAAGAGGATTCGCGCGTCGGCGGCAGAGGGACCGGAGAACTTCATGCCGTCGCCGCCGGCCTTGATACCGTGGTTCGGAATGTTCGAGACGTTCTTGAACGCGACGACCGTGTTGTTCATGCCGTCCGCGAAATAGAGCGTGTCGATCTTCGCGTCGTAAGCGAGTCCCGAAGGCGCCAATGCCGTTCCGGGCTTGCCGTGGTTAACCGGAAAACCCGTCGCGATAACGTCGTACGTGAACTTCGAGCCAAGGTTGATACGAACGACGGTTCCCGTCCCGGCATTGGTGGCGTAGAATGCCGATCCGCCTTTCTGTTTCGCGAGAATCTGGCCCCAGGGCTGGTTGAACGGTTTGCCCTTGATGTTGTCGATAAGCTTACCGGTCGAATCGATGACCGGATTATCGTTGGCGACCATCGACGCGGCCCAAATCGTGTCGTCGAGGTCGAGGGAAACGGCATCGCATCCCCTCAGCGATTTGATCGACGAAACGTGGACCGGCTTCGACTTCGGAACGGGGTGCAGCGCGACAATCGATTGACCGGTGCCCTGTACGTTCGACTTGCCGTTGAAGCCGCAAATGACCAAATCGCCCTTGGTAAAGTCACCTGCCGTTGACGGCGCAATCGAGAGGCCGTAGGGGTTCTGCGCACCGTTGACGGGATCGACCACCGAGCCGATCACGATCTGCTTCTTCAGCTGCTTTAGTACCGAAGTACCGGCATCGTTCGCCGGCCGGTTCTCTGCCGAGAGCGGCGCGCTTCCCGCTTGCGGCGTATACCCTCCTGCCCTGCATCCACTTACGACGAAGAGCGCCGCGAGCGCGGCGACGCCGATGCGCAGGGGCTCCATTCTCCTGTTGAACATCGAAGTACCTCACCTATGTCGAAAATTAGTTTTCGTCACGGTATGGCCTCAACGTGAAGAATCTCTGAAGCGTTGCTGCCGGCACCGGAGCGACGCGTTCAGACTTTTTTCATCTCTGCGCGATAGCGTCTCGCGCCGTGCGTTACGTTCGAGGCAGCGCAACCAGCCAAGACATGCTGACGGCGAGAATTATCGCGGCAATCGTAACGATGATCACTCGCGCTCCGATCGAGTCGAAGCGCTGACTCAGCGCTGTGAGGAAGAGTACGGTCGCGAGAAAGACGGTGACGCGAACGTAATCATCGGAGCGCTCCCGCGTCGTCCCACCGGTTTGAAAGTACCTCGCGGCGGCGGCCTCGTAACGATCCGCGGCGTCGGCGTTCGCATTCTTATATTGCGGCATAAAGATCGGACCGGCCGGAGCCTTAGCGCTGTGAAGCGGGTCGAAGCTCAACCACGCTCGGAATGCAACGGCATACTCGGGGCGAAAACGCCGCACGAAGAAAGTTGCGAGGGGCTCGTGACCGCCGACCTTCGCCGAAACCCATCCGTTGAAGGTGACGATATCGTAGAGGCGATCCTGGCCGGCGAGTGTCGACTTCTCCTGTGAAAGCACCGTATACCGCTCGTAGAGCGCGTAATGGGTCGTCGAAGTGCCCTCCCATCGCGACGCCTGATAACCGCTCCACGCCGTCGCGACCGCAACGATCGCCAAGACGATTGCCTCGGTGAAACCGAGCCAGGCGTGGCGGCGCGCGCCCGCGGCCTCGCGGTGCTCGAGAACGCTCAAATCGTGAGCGAGTTCAACGTTCGATCCTGATTCCGGCATGTATCGGTGCCTTGATTTCGCTGACGAGTGCGATCGTCCCATCCACAGGGGGGCCGCCGACTGCGAGGAACGGGTCGCCGATACGGTTCTCATGAATGGAGGGTGCACATGTCCGAGGATCAGAAAATCGATCGTCGCCGCTTTTGCGGCACGGCGTTCGGCACGATTGCTGCTACCCAACTCGGAGTTCTCGGCTCGGCGGCGGCGCAATCCGGCACTGGCGCGAGCGCGTCCTTTGCTTCCCCGCTCCAGATCCACGCCGGCGAGCTCAACATCGGCTACGCGCAAGTCGGGCCGGCCAATGGCCCGGCGGTAATTCTGTTACACGGGTGGCCCTACGACATTCACAGTTACGCCGGCGTCGCACCGATTTTAGCGGCATCGGGGTATCGCGTGATCGTCCCCTATCTGCGCGGCTACGGCACGACGCGCTTTCTTTCCAGCTCGACCTTTCGTAACGGTCAGCAAGCCGTCGTCGCGCTCGATATCATCCATCTGATGGACGCGCTCGGAATCAAAAAAGCGACCATCGCCGGATTCGACTGGGGATCGCGAACGGCCGCAATCATGGCCGCGCTCTGGCCCCAACGCTGTAAGGCGATCGTCGCCGTCAGCGGCTATCTCATCACCAACGTTGCCGCCCAACGACTGCCGTTGCCGCCGAAAGCGGAGCTAGGATGGTGGTATCAATACTACTTTTCCACCGCACGCGGCGAGCTCGGTTATTCGGAGAATCGCGATGCTTTCAATCGGCTCATCTGGACGATCGTCTCGCCGAAATGGCACTTCGACGACGCGACCTACGAACGCACCTCTGCGGCATTCAACAATCCCGATCACGTCGCGATCGTCGTCCACAACTACCGCTGGCGACTCGGTCTGGCGAAGGGCGATCCAAAATATGACGATCTCGAGACGCGGCTCTTCGCCGGTCCCACGATTGCGGTACCGACCATCACGATCGCGAGCGATTTCGACGGACCTGCTGCAAATGGGGCGGCCTACCGCAACAAGTTCACCGGCAAATACTCACACCGCATTCTCAACGGAATCGGTCATAACGTGCCGCAAGAGGCGCCGCAGGCATTCGCCGAAGCGGTCATCGCGGTCGAAGGTTACTGACCGGCAGTACCGGTGCCGCGAATATAGGTGGAAGCGGAGTTGCCGTTGGTATCTTTGACCAGGAGCTCTTCAACGTCATGCTTCTCGCAGGTCTTGCCCTGGGGAACGATCGTCCAGGCGCCGTGCGAAGTGATCGGCGTCTGGACGACCCAGCACGTGCCGTGGAGGTTGTCGGCGGTAAATTGACCTGTGTATCCATCCTCGACCGCGATCAAGGTGAACGGCGAACTGATCGGTTCGGGCGCCGGATTCGCTTGCGTTCCGTGCGGAGTCAGCTGCACGACGTTCGGCATGTAGTTGCTATGCGTGCACGCCGTCAAACCAAGACCCGCGAGGACGGCTAAAACGAGCCGGCTGTTCACGCCGGAATCGTTGCCCCGGCAACGCGGGTATTCCTTGTGAGCACGCCGAGCGGCCGCACGCTACGTCCGAATCTCGCCGCGGTCTTTGTCTATGCCAACGCCGGCGTCTTTTGCGACGGCTACATCCTTAGCAGCATCGGCTTGGCACTGATTACGCTCACGCCCACGTTCCATCTCGACGCCGTCATGACCGGATTGATCGGCGCAGCAACGCTCTTTGGCATTCTCGTCGGTGCGCCGCTTTTCGGCCACCTCACCGATCGTCATGGACGCCGCATCTTGATGATCGCCGATCTCTGCACCTTCGTCGTCGTCGCAATTGCACAAATCTTTGCAACGAATGCCGCAGAGTTAATCGTCTTACGCTTCGTGCTCGGTTTAGCGATCGGCGCAGACTATCCGATCGCGACGGCGATCGTTGCGGAGTTCATGCCGGCCAAGCGCCGCGGCGCCGCGCTCAGCGCCGTCGAGGCTGTCTGGTTTCTCGGTGCGGCCGTCGCCTACGTCGCCGGATACGCTCTCCTGAAAACAGGGCCCGAGAGCTGGAAGTGGATTCTGGCGAGCCCGGCAATCTTTGCCGCACTCGGGCTACTTTTACGAACGACCGCACCGGAATCGCCGATGTGGCTGGCGGCACGCGACGCAGGAGAACTTCAGCGCGTTTCGTTCGCGACGCTCTTTCACCCACCGTTTCGGGGCCGGCTCGCTTTCGTTTCGGCAATGTGGCTGCTGCAGGTCGTGCCGCTCTTCGCGATTTACACCTACGCGCCGACGGTGTTGGCAGTCTTGCGACTTGGCAATCAGTCATCGCCGGTGGGCAGCGTCGCGATCACCGCGGCCTTTGCGCTCGGCGCGCTCGTCGCGATGCCGTTGATCGAGGCGTGGGGCCGCCGCCCGGTTTGCATCCTCGGGTTTGCCGTGGGCGTCGTCGCATTCGGGGTGCTGCCGTTCGCCGGCGCGGGCGTGGTCGCCGTCGCGTTTCTCGCGTATGCCGTCGGCATGGGCGCCGCAACCGTGCTCGAGTTGGTCTACCCCGCGGAGCTCTTTCCGACGCCGATTCGGGCTTCGGCCACCGGTTTCGCCGCGGCAATCAGCCGCGTCGGCGCATTCATCGGAACGTTCTTGCTCCCGCTCGGTTTGGCACGCTTCGGAGCAACGATCGTAATTTTGGGCGCCTGCGCGCTCTCGTTTGCCGGACTCGCGATTTCACTCCCGTGGGCGCCGGAGACGAAACCTCACTTATCCGATGACGCGTAAACGGCTGCGCCGATGCGATGGTGCATGAACCCCGGATCGACCGCGGTCCACGTGTTGCTTCGCACGCTGCCGAGATCGAGCCAGCCATGCCCATCTCCCCATACGGCGCGACCGTCGCCGCTGCGAAAACCCCCCGCAACCGGTTCGCCGTGCGCGAAGGTCCCCAAAGCCGCCATCGGCCCTAAGACGCGAAAGGGCGTAGCGCCGAACGAGGGCGCCAGCCGATACGAATCGATGACGCCGGCTCCGTCGTCGGCAACGTTGACCGTGCTCCCGCCGTCGCTGATGTAAACGCCGTTCACGCCGTTGAACGTGCCGGGCGGTAAGCGCTCGAGAACGGTAAAAGAGGTGCTCGTCGGATTTGTCACCTCGAGCAGTCCCGCACCGCACGTGCCACCGCTACAGCCGTTGTATCCAGCCCAGATATTGCCGCTGTTATCGAGGTCGAAGTACCAGACGTCGTTGATCGTCAAGCCGGCGAAGTTTTGACCGTAGAGATCGATAAGAGTCGGTTTCGCTCCTTGTCGGTGCATCGGCCAATATTCAAAGCCGGTGCCGGCCTGCGTATTGCCACAGGGCGGCGGGACTTTCGCGCCCTGATCACAGTCCCATTCGAGTTCGAAGGTCCAATCCGAAACGTATACGTTCGCTGCAGTGAAACCGACGTCGAGTCCGTCGCCGACAAAGCTCTCGCACTGGCTTCGCCGCAGATTTTTCGGGCAGCCGCCTTGATAGGTCGCGAGAACCGCGCCGTTGCGGCGGTACTCCTGCACGCTTCCTCCCTGCAGTTTACTGCTGTCCTCGCATGCAACCCAAAGATGGCTTTCAGCGTCAACCTTCAGACCAAAATCTTCGTCACATCCGTTGGCTGCGGTATTGATCGTCGAGACGATGCTGGCGCCGTCGCTCGTCACGCCATAAATCGTGCTCGAAAACGAATCCGCCGCCCAGATACCAACGTGGACGTTCGCAGACCGGACGAGCGCCGGAGCCGCAGCGGCCGGTGCGAGCGCCGTAGAAGCGTTGCCGCATCCCGCGAGAGCCGCCGCCGCGATGAGTGTAACGGGGAATCGAAGACGCATCGGCGTTCTCCTTACGTGATTAAAAAGACGGCAGCGTACGGAAATCCTGGGGCGGAATTGCCACATCGCTTCCAGATCGGCCTGGTTCATCGACGTTCTCTTCGTCGCGCGGCATGGTGCTGCTTCTAAGTCATCTCGGGTTTCAGCTCGGCAGCGAGCTGCAGGCGGCTCTTTGTGTAGCGGCGTAAGCGGGTCGAATGCCGGTACGCGATCGCGTGCGCACGGTATGCGCCGCTCTTTTGCTGGTGGCCGCATTCGCCGCGTGTACGCGGACTGCAAGCGTTCGCACCGGACCCGCACACGTTCTGCGAATCGCATATGCCGGCGACCCCGCGTCGCTCGTGCCCTTCATCGCGATCGACCAAGAGGTGCTCGCGATCGACGCGCTCTTCTGCGAAACGCTCGTCGGTCTCTCGGCAGATAATAGAGACGTTCCAATACTCGTGACCCGGATTCCGTCGCGCAGCAACGGCGATATCTCCGCGGATGGCACTCAGATCACGTACCACCTGCGCCCGGACGTTCGCTTTGCCGACGGAGTCCCGGTGACCTCGGCCGACGTCGCCTTCACCTATCGTGCGATCTTCGACCCGCGCAATCGGGTGACGTCGCTCGTGCCGTATCAGCGCATTCGTTCTCTGGAGACGCCGAACGCCGGCACCGTGGTGATCAGATTGCGCGAACCGTGGAATGCCGCAGTTCGCACACTCTTTGCGCAGGCCGATTACGAGTACTGCATCCTCCCAAAGCATGCGTTTGCCGATACGAAAGTGGTCGGTTCGCCATGGGAGAACGCCCCGTTCGGCAGCGGTCCATTCCGAGTGAAGAGCTGGCTGCGCGGCGATCGCATCGTTTTGGAGCCAAACCCCTACTATCGGCCGCGCCCCAAGCTCGCGCAAATCGTCTTACAGATCGTGCCGAATCTCAACTCGAACTTCGTGGTGCTCCAATCGGGCGCCGTCGACGTTGGCACGCTGACGCCCGAAAACGTCGCGCAGGCCGAGCGCACCGCCGGACTTCGCGTCCGGCGATTCCCCGAGAACGCGACACGCCTGCTCTACCTGCAAACGCAGATGGGTATCACGCGCGATCTCCGCGTCCGGCGGGCGATCGCCAGTGCGCTCGATTATCCGGCGCTCGCCGCGGCTTGGCGCGGTGAGTTCCGGCCTGCAACATCCTTTCTGCCGCCGCCGATCGTACGCTGGAGGAGCGTTTCGATTCCGGCCTACCGCTACGACCCGAACGCCGCCGCCCGCGAACTCGATCGGGCCGGCTGGCTGATGCGCGGCGGCGTGCGGTTCAAAGACGGCATCCCGCTCGACGGCATCATTGGCGTCAACTCCGAGGACCCGATCAACGTCCGCATCGCCACGCTCGTGCAGGCACAACTCGCCGCAATCGGTATGCAGCTCACGATGAAGTCGAATCCCGTTCGCATTTGGTTCAGTCCGGAGGGACTCCTACGCAACGGCAAGGCGACGATCGCCGGCGAAACCTGGGTCGGAGGGAGCGACCCCGAGCAGTCTTTGAATTTCCGCTGCGTGCAGGCGATCAAAGGGGATGAGAACCATTCGTTCTACTGTTCGAAGCGTTTCGAAGCGCTCTTTGACGATCAGGCGCGCACGCCGAATCAGTCGCAGCGCAACCGCGATTTCGACGCGATCCAGGTGCTGATCCACGACGACGTTCCAGTGATTCCGCTCTATTACGAAGATCGTCTGATCGGAGTGAGCAATCGTGTTTCCGGATACGCGCTGAACATGCTCTGGCTTCCGGTGAACGCTGCGAGCTGGGACGCGCGCTAGCTCCTACCTCGAACGAAGCACTTAGCTGAGCTCCGACTCCCAATCCTCGGGCACGCCGCCGCGCGGGCCGGGCGTCGGTTGATCCGCGGGGTGCCAGCGCGGGGCCGCGAGCCGTGGACCTTCCATGAAGTCGGCGGTGACGTAATTATAGAACCAGTTTTCCCCGGGTTCGAAGCTGGCAATGACGGGATGGCCGGTCGCGTGAAAGTGCGCCGTTGCGTGTTTACCCAAAGATTGATCGCAGCATCCGATATGACCGCACTCCGCGCACCGGCGCAGGTGAAACCACCAGCTACGCTTTGCCGTGCATTCGACGCATCCGGTGCCCGAGGGAATCGCGTCAACGTTGATGTCCTGTTGCCGCTCGCTCATGTTTTGGTTTCCTTTATTGCATCGCAGAAGGTTGCTACATCGATATTGCCGCCCGAAATCAGCGTCACGATTGGGCCGTCGCCGGCATTTCCGCCGAGCGCGGCTGCGAGCGGCAGCGCTCCCGCACCTTCGGCGATGACGCGCGAGCGTTCCGCGAGAACGCGCATCGCCCGCCGCGTTTCGTCGAGCGTAACCACGATCGAACCGTCGACGAGACCGCGCATCCGCTCCCACATGCGAGGAAAGACGCTCTTACCGCCCGCACCATCGACGAAGCTGGGGCGCCACTCTTCGAATACCGCAGGCCTTCCAAGTTCCAGCGAACGCGCGTATGGCGCCGCGGTTTCCGGCTCGGCGACGAAGACCCGTACGTTCGGTTTTTTCGCGCGCACGGCCGAGGCGATGCCGGTGATCAACCCGCCTCCCCCGAGCGCCGTTATGACCGTTGCGACCTCGGGCAGATCCTCGACGATCTCCAGACCGGCAGTCGCATTCCCAGCGATGAAATGATCGTCGTCGAACGGGTGGACGAACGTGCCGTCGATACCCGGAAACGTCCGCCGCTCGAGCGCCTCCCAACATGCGTCGAACGGCGCTTTGACGACCTTCGCACCGAGCGCGCGCATTCGCACAACCTTCGTTTCGGGTGCCGTTTCGATGGCAACGACGGTGCACGGCACACCCGCTTGTCGCGCGGCGTAGGCGACGCCTTGACCCGCGTTCCCGGCACTAATCGTCCAAACGCCAAGCGCGCGTTTCGCCGGATCGAGCATCGCGACCGCGTTGGCGGCGCCGCGTAACTTGAACGAGTTGATCGGCTGAAGATTCTCCATCTTCAGGAAGATCTTCGGGCCGGTCGTGCCTTGCAGCTCGAGTAGCGGGGTCCGCACGATCGTGCCGGCGATGCGCGCTCGGGCCGCCTCGATCGCATCGAGCGAAATCGGTCGCACGGCAACGGCTTCGTCCATGCCGCGAAGTACGCGTTGCGCCGGCGATAGGCCTTGGCCCCGACGCGTCCCTTTGCCATCTTGACGCTCTCTTGACGATTGAGTCGTAGCATGCGGTTCATGAGAAGAGCTTTAGCATTCCTCGCCGCGAGTACCGTACTTTCCGCCTGCACGCACGTGGGCGGCGCCGCCTCCCTCCCCGGCGTTGCGTCCGCACCGGCGGTACGAACCGACGCCGGCGGCTTTGCATCGCTCTATAGTTTCAAGGGGCTTCCCGACGGGGGGTCGCCCGCAGCCGGCATGACCGCGCTTGGTGGAACGCTTTACGGCACCACGCAGGCCGGCGGCCAAGGTGATGCCGGCGCGGTCTTCGCCACGAGCACCGACGGCAAAGAGCGCGTGATTTACAGCTTTGGCAGCGGAGGAATCGACGGAGTCTTTCCGGTGAGCGGGCTCATCGCCGTTGCCGGAGAGTTCTATGGAACGGCTACCAGCGGCGGTGACCACGGCTTCGGCGCGGTCTTCAAGATCAGCAAAACCGGCGAGGAGCAGCTTATTTACAGTTTCGAGGGCGGCAACGACGGAGCCCAACCCTATGCGCCGCTCGTCGCTGATGGCGGCGTCCTCTACGGAACGACCTACGTCGGCGGCGGCACCAACAAGAACTGTACGCAAGGCTGCGGCACCGTCTTTGCGGTCACGACGAGCGGCAAAGAGCATGTGGTCTACCGTTTCAAAGGTGGGAAAACCGACGGTCAGGGCTCCGTCGCGGGCCTTATTGCGATCAATTCGCTGCTCTACGGCACGACCGCCGACGGCGGCAAGCACGGCGTCGGCACCATTTTCAAAACGAGCACAGCGGGAAAAGAGCAGGTTCTTCATTCGTTCGGCGACGGTTTCGACGGCGCCGAACCCGAGGCTGGACTCCTCAACGTCGGCGGCAAGCTCTACGGCACGACAAACGGCGCGGGTAAGAATTTCAACGGCACCGTTTTCGTCGCGACAACGGCCGGCGCCGAACACGTCCTCTACAATTTCAAGGGCGGCGGCGACGGCGCGAATCCGGAGGCGAGCCTCATCGAGTACAAAGGCGCGCTCTACGGAACGACCGCCGGCGGCGGCACGCCAAATCTCGGTACCATTTTCGGTGTTAGTACCGGCGGAAAAGAGCACGTGGTGCACGCCTTCAAATCGACGTCGGAAGGTTCGGATCCGCGAGCACCGCTCGTCGCGGTAAGTGCGGCGCTCTACGGCACGACCTCGCTCGGAGGCGCGGCTCAAATGGGAACGATCTTCAGGATTACTCCGTAGGCGGCGCCCTCGCCGAAATGATCGTGACACGACCCACAAAGCGAGCGACCTACTGCTTGGGTGCCTTTAGCGTGGAGCTTTTGCGAATGCCTCAATTCGTGCTACAACGAGGGGTGCGCTTTGCCATCGTTCGCGGCTGGGCGGCGCTTGCGACCGCCATTCTTACAGCCGTCGGCTCGGATATTACCACCGAGTTCGCTGAGAACGGCGGCTGGCTTGGCGGCGCGCTCAGGGACAATCAGCACGAGGCCGTTCTGCCGGCGTTGCTCTTCGGTTCGGTCGTCGCGCTTTCGCTGACCCTCTTCGTCCTGCTCGCGCGCATTCGTCCAGGAGACCCGCTCCTCTCCGGCATCAATCATTTCCGAACGCGCTGCGTCGATATTGCAGGTACGCTTGTCGGCAGCATCTTCTGCGTTGTCGCCATGGAGGGATATGAGACGCGGTTCGGCGGCGTATCGCCGTTCGATCCCCGATCCGTTATCCTCTCGCACGCGCTGCCGCTCGTCGTTACCTTTGTGGTCACCGGTGCGATCGTGCACTACGCGCTGCGCGCGGCCATTGCCGCCGCGAGCCGTGCCAGCGGATTCATTTCCGAAGTCCTCGGAGAGTTTTTGCGCAAGCTTTTCGACAATCGCCGGTCGTCCGAAATTGCGCGAGTCTCAGCGTTTGCGCTGAATGTCGTTCACGTTCGGTTTGCGTTCGCCCTCGGCTCTCGTGGTTTGCGCGCGCCGCCGCACGCGGTCGTTGCTCGTTACCTCATAGCATAGATCCGGGGAGTCCGCGCATCGCGATCTCCCCCAAGAGGAGATCGAACGCATGCGAACCTTCACGCGCTCGTTCTGCGCGCTCGTTACCATAATGCTCGTTTTTGCAAACGTGGTGCATGGCGCAGAACTGACGACCGGCGCAGTTCTGGGGACCGTTCTCACCGGCGATGGTAAGCCGCTTGCCGGCGCTCGCGTCACTGCGCTCGCCCCGAGCGGCCGATACTCGGCCACGAGCGATGCCGGCGGCCGCTTCACGATTTTGGGTATCTCACCCGATACGTATTCCATGAGCGTGCAGCTAACCGGCTACGAGGTCGCAAGCATGACCGTCGTCGTGATGCCCGGAGAGCACGAAACGCTGCAGTTCGTGCTGCGTCCTGCGCTCAAAGAAATCGCCGTGGTGCATGCCAAAGGTCAGGCTTTTGCAATCGGAAGTACCACCGACGTCTTCACGGTTGAGGGCGAACAGGCCCAGGCCGGAACTCCTCAAGCCTCTTCATCCGGCCTAGCGAATTATTCTCGCGATACCATTCAAGGCGCCATCTCCAACGTACCGGGCGTGCAACAGGATTCATTTGCCAACATCATCGTTCGCGGCGGCAAGGTGCAGGATACGGTCTACGATTACGATTCCGTTCCCGTACCGCAGGGGCTCATCGCGGAACCGGGCGGGAACATCGTCGGCGCGCAGCTCGGCACCACGGGCGTCGGTGCCGATACCGTGACGCTGGGCGGATACAGCGACCAAAGTCAAAACGCGCTCGGGGGCGTCGTGAACGAGGTTCCACTCGTCGGAACGTATCCGGATAAAATGAGCTTCGAGGTCGCCGCCGGTATCGGAGCGCAGCTCGGCGAGATGAAGTTCAGCGAGCAGGGAGCGACGCCGGATCTCAAATGGCGATACGCCCTCTCCTCCACGGTCGGCAGCGAATATTTTGCTTACGGCGACGGCTATACGTTTTACCCAGCCGAGCAGGGCACATACGGGCTCGGCTTTCAAACCCGATCGCAATATGCAATCGCCGGAAACGTTCACTACGCCGCAACGGCACACGACGATCTCTCAGCGACCTTCCTGACCGGCGCCGCCGCCTATCAGCAATACGATTCGCCATATGCGGGACTACTCTGGTCGACGTTCAACGCGCCGGGCGTAGCCTTTCCCGGCCAACCCGCCGATCCAAACACCCAAGTCGACACCCCGTCGATCGCGCGCGGCACGTATAGTGTCGAAAAACTGCAATGGATTCACAACTGGCAGCACTCACTCGGCCGCTTTCAACTCTTTCAATCGCAGATCGGCGCGGTGGCGAACGGACCCGAGTGGGACGACCTCTCCTTCTCCGATGGAGTCATCTCGCTCTATTCGACCCAATACCAGCGCGAGGACGGTGCTGGTTATGATTTCGAAGATCAGGCCGGCCAAAAGCACGACATTCGCGCGGGCGCGCAATACGACGTCAACACCAGCGGAATCTACCAGATCGTGCCGACAGTGCCGCAGATTATCACCGCCGCGCCGCGGCTGAACCAGTATCTGGTCTACGCGAGCGACACATGGAGCATGACGCCACATTTTTCTATGATGGGATCGTTGCGTTATATCGGACAGCATTCGCAGACCAGCGATAACGTGATCTACGGCAACGGTGCCGTCGATCCGCACCTCGCGCTCGCCTACACCTTCGCCGGTCTCAATGGATTGCGGGCAAACTTCGACCACACGTCCACCCCGCCGCTGCCCCTGGAGGTGCAGCGGACATGCGAGCCGGCCGCGGATTGCAGCGACGACTCCGGAGGGAAGGCCGGCGGCGAGGTCCCGAGCTTCCCGCTCGCACCCGAAACGGCCGACACCTTCGCCTTCTCGTACGAGCGCGGCGGCCCGATCCAGATTCGTCTCACCTATTTTGCGCAGCTCGAGAAGAACGTCATCGACGTCTTGCCGGAGAACTTTCGCGATGCTCCAAATGCCGGCGAAAATCCTGACGCCATCGGCGTACCGACGAACGCGGGTCAGCTGCATTCACACGGCTTGGAGTTTTGGGCCGGCGGCGGCGGTTTCACGCTGAACGCAAACTACAACCGCACGTACTCGTCGAGTATCTACCAGTTTGCCTTCAACGACCTCAACGCGCCGGCGGTTCTAGCCGGTCATCTCTTTCCAGCCAACTACATTCCAGACTTCACGGCCACCGCGTCGTATCAGTTCAACTTCGACCATCATAGGCTGCGGGTGAGTCCGATGCTTTCGTATGAGGGCGGATATCCATACGGGAACGGCACGATGGTGTGGGAACTGGTTCACGGAGTGCCAACGCAAGTTCCGAACGATAACTACGTGAATCCCGGTTACAACTACTACTTTCTCAAGAATCCATCGGTGCCGTTCAACGCCAACACCAACCCTTACATGGCGACGCTCGCCACGGGCGAGGGAGCCGATCCAAACACGCTGCGTACGACGCCGCAGACCCTCACCTCTCTCCACTTGGAATACGACCTCTCCCCGCACCTCACTGCGCTCTTCGACGTGGTCAATCTCTTCGGAGTCGCGACGCCGACGCAACTGCAAGGCAATCCCTATCTGATCGGACCGCCGGGATACACCGGAGGCAATCCTTACTACGAGCGCGCCTACGGGTCGCAATATTGCAAGAAGTGTCTCTTTACGCTGGGCAATGGCATCCCCACCAACGACGGCCAAACACCGGCAGTACCTTGGAATTACGGGACCGGCGGGTACGTTCCCGAGGCATATCCGTTGGCTCGATCGGCCATGATTCGCTTACGGTACCGTCTGTAACCGCAACTATGGCCAATCCCGAATAAGGCCGGCTGCCGCCGCGCCGCTGCATCCGGAGAGTCCGTACAGAACCAGCGCCCCGCTGCCGATCGCAAAGAGGAGCAGCACACCGGCGACGATTTGCAGCGGATCCGACGCGCCCTGCCGTCGGCGTCGAGCAATGGCAACTATGACGAACGCGGCGACGAGAAGCAGCGCAAAGAGCGTCCAAAACCTGGTTAGGAAAACCGTTTTGCTAAACGGGCAATATCGCGACGAGAGTTCCTGCGAAACGGCCGACTGCACGTCGTCGATCGCGAGCAGCAGAATCCGGTATCCGTACGCCATACTCAGAACAATCGCCGCGACGTGCACCACGAGAAGGAAAAGAACACGAGCAACCCGGCGGCAAGCGCGAGCACCAACAAGAGTGCGGCACCGATCGCGCACAACGTCCGTGTCGCGACGTTCTTGCGGCGCGAGCGAGCCAAAGCAGCCAGTCCGAGAGCAGCGCAACATAAAAGGACGATAACCGTCCACGTGGCGCCCATCGAAAAGGCTCCTTGGCTTAAACACATGAACGTGTCGAGAGCGGCGGCGGAAATGTTTGGCGCGCCGAGCCCCATCGAATACGGCGCCCACCGATAACAGCCGTACGCGATACCGAGCCCCAAAAGACCGGTACAGCCCGCCAAGAATGGGAGAACGAACCTCCACAATCCCGCCCGCCGCCGGCGCAGTGCGTATGCGCCGCCGGCGAGCGCCAAGAAGAGGCCCCAGAGCCACATGAAAGCGTGCGCGTCCTGTCGCGCACAATAGCGTGCGCCTACACCCCAGACATCCACGGCTATCAGGCTACTACGATCGCCGCCCAGCGCCTGCGTGAAAGCACCGTAGCCCGAGTTAACGCACTCGGAAAATAAAATCTCCCCGCCTCGAAGTGCCGTAGAGGCTGTAATCGCACGTGCTCTTGTTAACGCTGCCGTTGACCGAATCGTCGACCTCCGCCGGTGCGCGCGCACGATCTAAGACTTTCGTAATAGCCATCACGTCTCTCAACTTTCCGAATTTACTCTTGTAGCTTCGCTCGTTATTACCTAAAGCGGTTAGCCGGAGTTTCGAAAAGCTCGAATTCTAGAGCACGATGCGACTTTTAGCGGCGCAGGTTTCTTATCGCACGATCAACACGGGCAGCGTTGCTGCCTGTACGACCGATTCCGCAACGCTGCCAAGCCAAAGTCGCTTGAGGCCGGTTCGACCATGGCTTCCCAGAACGACGAGATCGGCGCTCCCGCTCTTCGCGGCATCGAGTAAGGCCGTCGGTGGGTCACCTTGCAGAACTTTCGTCTCGATCGCAACACCGGAATCCGAATATTTCGAGATGGCTGTGTTTTCGATATGGCGAGCCTCGTCGTTGAGCGTAGCAATCCACTCGTTGACGAGGTCTTCCGTAGCGAACGTCATTGACGACGCGGAGCGCTCGACGTCGACCACGATGCACGCGGTGCAGCGCGCGCCTTGGTCCTTCGCCAGCCTTACCGCCATGTCGAGGGCCTTGTTCGAGCAATCGGAGCCGTCGACCGCGACCAGAATGTGGGTGAACATGGAGCTCGCTTCGCGCGGCTGCGTCGCTTCTCCACCTATGATGCGTGCGATGAAGCTGCCGTTCCCGCAGCTATGGCGGCTGCCATTGCAATCCGATGATCCTGATTCCACGGCGGTCCAACGATTTTCCGCATAGCGAGAAAGTGCGCGTCGAAGTTCTCGATGCGCAATATCCGGCTCGCTTCGCCTGTTACCTTTTTGGCGTCGTACCAGTAGACGGGCCAGCGGCGATCGGCGGCAGCGAGCGCCAGCGCCTGACGGTACATCACCCAATCCGCGACGTTCCGCGCGCGGTAATCCTTGAGTCGCTCGGCAATGGTAGGCGGAAGCTCCGGGCACGTTCGAAGCGCGACGCCAAGGATAACCGGCACGGCCATCGCGACTGCATCCAGCGCACGTGCTGCGTGGCGCTCTGCCGAAGCGCGCACTCGCTCGACCAACGCCACAGCCTCATCTACGGGAAGCCCCTGGCCTTCGTGGTGATGGGGAATCGCCGGCAGATTATCGTCAACGAGTTCAGCGCGGCGCCGATCGACGAGCGTACCATCGCGCGTCACCGTCACCAGCACGGCCCAACCGCCGTGATCCGAGACCCCAATGATGCCGGCGTTCGACATGCGTTGCTACTTGCCATCGCCCGTCACGCGTTCCCGCTTCGAAGGGATTGGAAAGCAACCGAAGAGGCCGAATTGAACGGCAGCAATCGTTGCGCCCGTGGCACGAACGAGCGTCGGCGTCAACCACCCATCCAAACCGGCCGGTTGGCGCGTTCTAGGAGTATGCGCCGTATGGACTCCGGGAACGGCTGGACGCGCGGATTCGATTTTACGCCGGTGATGGTCGTACTCGTTCTGGTATTCGTCGCCGTAGCGACATTTGATTTGTTACGAACGTTGCCCGGCGGTGAACGGGGCTTGCTCCTCTTCGAAAGGGCTTGCCCAATCTATAACCACCATACCGCGCCGCAGCCGCAAACCCGGGCGGGCATCAGGTAGCCGCTGGGACTCGGGGAGATCTAGCCGAACCCTCCGAGGCAATGAAAACCGGGAGCCGCGTCTTCGCTCTGGCCTCCATTGGAGCCGGCGTCACCAATCTTATTTGGGGCGATTTGGCAACGGACTGGCAGCCGATCCAAACCTTCGGCGATCACATCGCCGGTCGAGTATTCCTTACCTACCTTACCGCGGCATGGCTCGTCCTCGCCGGCATTGCACTCCTAGGATCGCGAACGCGGCGCGCGGGCGCGGCGGCACTCGCTGCCGTGTACGGCATCTTCGCGATATTTTGGCTCCCGCGGCTCTACTTCGTGCCGCATTTTTTTGGGTTCGACCTTCCGCGCATCATCGGCGTTCTCGACGGACTCGGGCAACAGCTGATCCTCGTCGCCGCGGGCGTCATCACCTACGTATCCTTCACCACCGGCGCAGCAGTCCTCGAGCCGGCTTCTGCCAGATTTGCGCGCATTATATTCGGTCTCTGTGCGGTGATTTTCGGCATCGCGCATTTGACGGGGACGTCGGCCGTGGTGCCGCTCGTTCCGCACTGGGTACCCCTCGGGGAACGTTTTGGACGATCTCGACCGGCGCCGCCTTTATCCTCGCGGGAATCGCGATCGTTACGCGATGGCTCGGCGTGCTTGCGGCACGATTGCTGGCGCTCATGCTCGCAATCTTCAGTGCCGTCGTGTGGGTGCCGCAGCTCTTCCGGTTCACGCACGACCAGGCGGCGTGGGGCGGCAACGCTTACAACCTTGCGGCGGTCGCCGCAGCCTGGATCGTCGCCGAATGGCTGGCTCGCGACAATCGCGTACAGCCCAGGTGAGCGGCACACAGCCGATCACCTGCGGGCGCTCGCCGAAACGAGCGCCCGCAGCTCGAACGGATGCCGGTGTACCTAGATGGGTTGCGCCTCTTTGAAACTTACGCCTTGGTGCAAGTCTGCGCGATGTGCATCGGCTTGCCGTCCTTCTTCCAATCGCTCGTAAACGAAATGGTCGAGGCAGCGAAATGGTATGTGGTCTTTCCGTTCGCCGGGTCGCTGGGGTAGGTATCTATGAGCGTGATCGTCGTCGCATCCACACTCGCCGATCCTCTGGAAACGCCCCAACCGTCCTGTCCGGCACCCATCGCGACATACTCGCCCTTCTTCGAATCGTAAAACCAGATGCCGCTGCCTTTATGCCCGGCATTTTTTCCGCTCGTATTGGCGTACTGATACTGCACTAGTGTCGGAAGCACCGGCGTGAACGTAACGGTGCCGGCGGACGTCCCCGTCGAACCGTGCGTCGTGCAGTTCCACGTACCCGGCAGAATGCCGATGCTAGCCGGAGTCGCTGCCTGAGCGGTTGCAGGTATAGCGCTTGAAAGAGCCGCCGAGCCAATCGCAAACGCAGTAATAAGACGTAAAGAGTTCATGGGTTATTCCTCCTTTAAAATGAAGACAGATCTATTCGACCGCGCGCACATAGCGTCGCAGCCGACGAAGCCCATTCAATAGAGGGCCCGCGCATCCTTGAGCACCGAATAGAACGGCGGCAAAAGGGGCTCCGTGCCGAGGAGAAAACCTCATGCCTGTGGCTGAGGGATCAATCGGCGCGCACCCTAAATCTGCATACGTCTTTGCTCCTGACGCTTCAACGCGCTGGCGCCGTCGCGTCTCGCAAAAGGAGCTCATAACGATCGAGTGCGGGATTGGCCACTGTCCGGTCCTCTGAACGCGGCCCCTCGCATGTCTAATTTTCATAAGCTCTGGTTAGGACAGACGGTTAGCGTTCTCGGCAGCGCTATCACCGTATTCGCGTTGCCGACGCTTGCCATACTCGTGCTCCAAGCAACGACGGTGCAGGTCGGCGCACTCGCTGCGCTCGAGACATTACCATTTCCCATTCTGGGAATGATCATCGGGGTCGCTGCCGACCGTTTCTCACGGCGACGCATAATGATCGCCGCCGACTTAGTACGGTTTGCAGCACTTGCGTCAGTCCCTATTGCAGCAATGCTCCATTCTCTGCATATGCCGCAACTCTATGCCGTCGCCCTCGTTACGGGCGCAGCATCGGCCTTTTTCGGAATCGCATATCAATCCTATATTCCGGTGATTGTGACGACGGATCGGTTAACCGATGCTAACGCTAAACTCGAGTTTTCTAATTCCGGTTCTTCGATGGTCGGCATGGCGTTTGCCGGCGCGCTCGTGCAATGGCTTGGTGCGGCGTTTGCCCTTGCGGCCGATGCCTTCTCGTACATCGTGTCCGCATTCTCTCTGCTATCAATCCGGGCGCTCGAAAAACCACATAAAGGACCGCCGTTGTCCCTGCGCCAGGTCGGACTCGATGCGCTTGCAGGCTTGCGGATCGTCTTCAAATCGAACGATCTTCGCTGGATTCTATACGCCACCGCGACGACCAACTTCGGCGGTTCGATGATAACGGCCGTCTTTTTCATCTACGCATATCGCGGGCTCCGCCTTCAACCCGGCATTCTCGGTGTGGTCGATGGGCTTGCGAATCTCGGGTTTATCGGCGCGCTGCTGGCAGTGCGCATTCGAAATCGCCTTGGCTTGCGCGCCACGCTTGCCGGCGCGCTCCTCATTGCCGGCTTAGGCTCGCTGGGCATCCTTTTTGCGGGATTAGTTGCTCCGTACGTGGTTCTCTTTGTACAAGGCGCGCTTGTGGCAATAGCAATTCCAATCTATAACATTAATCAGGTCAGCTATCGACAGGCGTTGGTTAGCATCGAGTTGCAGGGGCGCCTGAACGCGACGATGCGGACCTTCGTATTGGGGGCGATGCCCATCGGGTCACTCCTCGCGGGCTACCTTGGCACGCTCGTCGGCGTGCCGGAGACCATTGCGTGCGGGGCGTTGCTTTCGTGTGCAGCGACTTTTCTAGTTCTGCCACTTCGCGAACGAACGAACCCAACGTAAACAAGTATGGCGGAGTGAGGGGTGAGTGTAGCTAACCGAACTTCTTCTCGCCGCCAACCCACGTTTCGCTGATCTTTATCGCGGCAATTTCCCCAGGATCGGTTTTAAAAGGATCGCTTTCAAGAATCGTGAGGTCGGCTTCCTTTCCCGCCTCGAGCGATCCGATGCGATCATCCATTCCAATTTGGCGCGCTGCGTTGATGGTCGCCGCCATCAGCGCCTGTCCGATCGTAATGGCCTGATCCGGACCGATGACCGAAGCGTCAATCACACAACGCCGCGTTACCGCTGTCTGAATAAGCGGCAGCGGGCCAATTGGTCCAGCCGGAGAGTCGGTGTGCAAACTGAAAGGGATTCCGAGCTTCACGCAAGCGCCGGCCGGCATCATGAATTCAGTTCGTTGCGGCCCCAGGATCTCATCGCGATAGGCCGAGCCGTAAAGGAGCAAGAGCGGCATGAGAAACGTCGGCTCGACGCCAAGCCGTTTCATCCGCTCGAGCTGATCTTGGCGCACCATCGTTGCGTGTTCGATCCGGTTGAGCCCGGTCGGCGGGTTTGCGCCGTAAGCCGATTCGATTGCATCGAGCGCGTCGTCGATCGCCGCATCCCCCTGGCAATGAATCAGGATCGGCCAGCCGGCGCTCATCGCGGCGTGACACATGTTCGCCATCTCCGACTCGGGGTAGTTCGTTTGCCCCTTCGACGCGGTGTGCAGGTATGGTATCGTTTGCGCCGCCGTCTCTTGCTGGTTCGAGCCATCGGCCCAGAACTTGATGCCGTAGAGCGAGAGGCGACTATTTGAGATCACCCTCGCTTTGCTGCCTGGGCCCAACGCGGCGAATGCTTTGCTTTCCGCAATGTTATCCGACGAGAAGCTGGCACTCAGGCGAACGTCGAGCGTGGTCGATAGTTTCGCGAGCAACGGAACCCACTCGGGCTTGATCGTCCCTGGCTCGTGTAACGTGGTATTGCCGGTGGCAGCTACACGCTTCGTATATGAGGCTACCGTCTTCACCACCGTATCCGGCGTGATATCGGGTATAGCAAGCGCGATAAAGCGCGCCAGCGCGGGTTCCTCGTAGATGAGACCGTTCAGCTGGCCACTGGGAGTGCGACCGAAGTGGCCGCCGCCGGGAAGAACGCCGACATTTTCTGGAATCTTCGCAAGCTGAAACGCCGTGGAATTGGCCGCGGCGGTGTGTCCGTTCACGTACCACACGAAGATCGGGTGCTCGGTCGAGACCGCATCGAGCATTTCCATCGACAGGTCACCGCCTTGGAGCAGATTGTCGAAATAGCCCGCGCGTATCCATTGCCCCGATGCTGTTTTCCCCGCAGTTGCTCGCAACCCAGCGATGACGTCGTCGCGCGTGCGATACTGCGGATATCCGAGATTGATGAGGAGACTGGCCACAAGCGCCGAGAGCACGGTATGATGGTGCGGGTCGATCAATCCCGGGAGCATCGTGCGGCCTTGCAGATCGACAATCATTGTCGCTTTGCCGCGTAGTGCTGAAACCTGCGACTCCGAGCCGACGGCGAGAATCTTGCCGCCGCTCGTCGCTATCGCTTCAACGGGGCCTTGCGGCGCAGCTATTGGGATGATCGTACCGTTGCGAAAGATCACCTCGGCGCGCTCCGCTGTTTGCGCCTTTCCTCTGGCTGACATCGCTGCGATCGCCGTTCCCAGAGCAACGACTCCGCCGATAAATCGGCGCCGGCTGGCCATGGTCTGCTTGACACCAATCATGACTTTGTTGGCGATCAGGGAACCTGCACATATTCGGCACATCGGCCTCTCCCCTCACGAAGACGTCGCGCCCGGCAGCCGGGTCTACCGCCTAAGTGTCGCTAGAGCCGCTACCAACCCCTTGCACCGAAAGCGGATCTCGACGATGATGTCGTGAGGGTTACTTTCGTTGTCGAAGCTCATCTACATCACCAGTACGTCGCTCGACGGTTACGTAGAAGACGAAACCGGCGCCTTCGATTGGGTCAATCCCGAACACGTCCACGAGCGTATCACCGAGCTGCTGCGCCCGCTCGGAACGTATCTCTGCGGGCGCCGCCTCTATGACACAATGGCCTACTGGGACGCGCCCGTGGAGGATTATCCCCCCGAACACGTCGACTTCGCACGGGTCTGGCAAAAGTTCGAAAAGATCGTCTTTTCGCGTACGCTGAGCGGCGTTCCGGCGGGCTACACACGCGTCGAGCGGACCTTCGACCCCGACGCTATTCGGAGGATCAAACGGGAATCGGCGCACGACGTCGCCGTTGGCGGCGCCGAGATTGCAGGGCTCGCGCTCGAAGCCGATCTGCTCGACGAATGCCACCTGTTTCTCAACCCGGTGATCGTCGGCGGCGGAAAGCCGGCATTTCGGGCCGCGTTACGACGGGATCTCGAACTCCTGGAGACGCGGCGTTTCGACACTGGCGTCATCCATCTGCACTATCGCGTTCTAGGGGCTTCCTGATTATTTCGTGCCGCCCAAGCGCGCAAGCGCTTGCGTCGCTACGCTCGAACGTGGGCTCGCCGCAAGTTCGGCTTGGAGCGCGGCCTTCGCGACCGCCGTATTGCCCATTTTGACTGCCAGTTCGGCCAACGCCATGTGCGGCGAATAGTAAAAGAGCGTCGGCATTTCAACCCCGCCCGCGAGCCAGTCACCACGGGTCGCATCGGCCGATGCCGTCGTCAGAAGTTGAAGTGCTTTTGCGTCATCGTGTTGGTCGAGGGCGATCTGGGCCGCAACGGTCAGGCGCATCGCATTTTCGATCGCAACCTGCGAAGGGAATCTGACCGGTGCAGCCGGCATCTCACCGAGTGCCGCTTGCGCCTTCTCAATGTCGCCGAGCTTCGCGAAGGCGAGTGCGCGCGCAAATGGCAGCGTTGCGCCGCTGTTTTTTTCGTAGGGGACGTCAAGAACGGCCGGCCACTCGCCGGCAGCGACCAGCGCGCGGGCCAGGAGCGCCGGAATATCGGCGCGGCGCATAGCGGCGACCGCTTCGCTTGCGTGCCCGGTTTGAACCATTGCATAAAGCAAAAAATCAACGTTGTGCCCGTGATAATAGCGTGGTGCGCTATAAAACCCCGGATGACAGCAATCAATCGCAGCGTAATCCATCGCGACCGAACGCTGGCCAACGTCGAGCGCCTCTTGATACATCCCGACGTCAAAGAAGGTGTGACCCGGCATGTGCGTCAGATGCGAATCCTCGGGCGGAAAACTGAACGCAGCGAGCTGGCTTGCAGCTGCAACGGCGGACGGCGACTGCTGCGCCAACTGTGCTGCATGAATGTAGAAGTGCAGCAGGCCAACGTGTTTGGGGAACTTTGCCAGGCTTGCCTGAAAATAGGGGAGCAACGCGGCGATGGTTTCAACGAACGCGGCTCGCTGCGCAGACGTCCAGGCCTCTCGATTCTTTCGCGCGTCGCCGACGGCGACGTAAAGCGCCGCTTCCGCATAAAGCGCGGCCGCATCCGGGTCGTCAGGATACTGCGCGGCGATGCGCTTTAACGCGTCGCGATAATTAGCCAGAAGCACCGCCGGCGGCGCCTTCGTCTTATCGTCGAATCTCGCGGTTGCCGCATCGATGAACAGACGGTCTTCAGGTGAGGCACTCGTCTCGAGGGATTTTGCGCGCTCGATTGCATCGCGGGCCTGGTCGTCGCGGTCATCCGTCGCCGCTACGTTTAAGTTCGGTGCGTTGCTGAGCGCGATTCCCCACCATGCCATCGCCAGCGTGGGCGCGAGGTCGGCGGCGGTGTAAAACTCGTGCTCGGCTGCCTCCGGATTATATGCGTAATAATCCAACAACCCGCGGTCGAACGCCGCTTGGGCCGCCGCATCGGAAGAAACCTGATGGTGGATGACTGGCACCGGGCGGGGCGTTTGGGTCGCAGGCTCCTGCGCGGCCGCCGGCGAGACGGCGCCGAGAAATAAGACGAACGATACGACGATCCTCATTTGAACGGCTTGTTCGAGCCGGAAGACGACATCCATTTCAGGCGCTCAACCGACACACGGTTCCGCATGCGTACGATGCCGGCGAAAGAGGGAAATCATCAAAGCGTACTGAGTTAGCATGCATGAAGGCAGCCGTGATCGATGCGCCCGGTGAGAGTGCCCGTTACGGCGATTTTGCCGAGCCGGGCGATCGCGAGGGCCGCCGAATCGTCGAGCTCGTCGCGGCCGGCATTCATCCAGTCGTGCGTGGCTTAGCGAGTGGCCGGCACTACGGAAGCACCGGCCAATGGCCGCTCGTTCCCGGAATCGACGCCGTCGTCCGCGCCGCAGATGGCGCGCTTGCATACTCCGGCTTCCCGGAAACGCCATACGGCACACTCGCCGAGCGAATCTCCGTGCCGTCGTTCCTATGGATGCCGATTCCAGAGGGCGCCGACCCGGCGCGGGTTGCCGGCGGTGTGAATCCGGGTATGGCATCCTGGTTGCCACTCCAGGCACGCCGCACCGAGATCGGTCGACTCAATAGCGTCTTGATTCTTGGCGTCACCGGGATGGCGGGGCTTCTCGCGGCGCAGAATGCGCGCATTCTCGGTGCAGCGCGCATCGCCGGTGCCGGTCGTGACGCACACGGCCTTTCCGATGCAGCCAAGGCCGGCGCGACGACGATTAAACTGAGCGGCGATCGTGAGCGCGACGGGTCAGCAATCCTTGAAGCGCTTGCAGGATCGTCTCCCGATATCGTGCTCGATTTTCTCTGGGGTGAACCCGCCGAAAGCGCATTTGCAGCGCTCGGTAAACGCGGCCTCGAGGCCGATCGCGCCGACATCTCATACGTTCAAATCGGCGCTGCCGCAGGCGCACAAGCAGCAGTCCCGGCCGCGCTCTTGCGCAGCCGCAAGCTACGCATAACCGGAAGCGGATCTGGTTCCGCGTCACTTGCGAATATCATCGCTGAGATTCCAGGCTACATTCAGTTGATCTCCGACGGCGGAGTTGAGGTACCGATTCGAACGTTTCCGTTATCGAGGGATTGGTGAAGCTTGGGCCGCCTCCGAACGTGGCCGGCCGCGAGTAGTCGTCCTCGCAGACTAAGCCGAACGGACCGATGCTGCATTTTGGGCTCTAGCGCGAATCGACCTTATCAGCAAAAACATTGAGAGTCCAGTGGACATCGATGATAATGCGTATTACGCCGATCACCTGCTTCCAGGAAACTATCTTCTAAAGCTTTTCTATGACGACTCTTTGGAGTGCCGAGTTCCTGGTCATTCCCGAAGAGGGTACGAGGGTTGATATTTTGCTGTTTCCCTAGCGGAATCGTGATAACAGCCGGACAAAACAGATCGAAACGATGATCTCTCTTCTCTTCGCGACTCTCGCTTTGACCGCGGGCAAACCCGAAACCGCGCCAACCCTTGCCGGTGTGACGCTCGGCAGCAATCTGGCGCAGCTTCTCTCGAAACACTCCAGCGCCAAACCATCTGCACGCTCGAGCCAACGGTTTGCCTGGAGCAGAAACGAAGGCGGCGAGGTTACCGTGACCGTTGACGATTCTGGTGACGTCACTAGAGTAGATTTCGTTGCGAGCGACGGCCGGAACGACGCGATTGACCTTCCTTGTGTTGGGAGCTTTCCCGTTCAAGATTCGCATGTGAACCTTGAACACGCCTTGAGCAAGACCCCCTGCAGTGCGTTTAATGGGCTCACCTACGGGTTGCCCGATCATTCTTTGGTGCAAGTTCGTTTTGACGGCTCGAGTGATGGCCACTTTATCGAAGCCACCTGGTATCGCCCTTCGGATAACAATCCTTCACCGGTTGGACAGCTCGCAGCAGTTATCGATTACCTGCGGCCAGCGCTCACATACGTTGGAGGCGTCGCTCGAATCTACTATGCGGGCGAATGCCCTGTTAGAGACAACTCTGGCCTCATGCAGCCGCTCGACTTTCCTTCCGTGTGGCTTCAGGCGCCGCTGCCGGGAGCAACCGGAGTGAGAGCGGTTCAACAGATCTTCAGCGACGACCCAAGCGTCATGGTCGCGCAAGACCGATCCGGAATGATGAGGATCACGATAGGAAGTGTCGCAAGCACGATATTGCAGATGAAGGTACCGACGCTGACGTTAAGTCCCATCGAACAGTACACCGCGCTTTCGGCACTTGACAATGTCGCTGGTGCGGCGGATGTCTATGCGAGGCAGCGCGGACTACCGTTCGGCTTGGGCCCGACCATCACAGATCACCTGGTGAGCGGACCAAGCGAAGGCGCGGCTCATCTGCCCAGTACTATGCAGAATATCACGATCGATGAAGCGTTAGATGAGCTAGCGAGAACGTTCAAGGGCATCGTAACCTATGGTGTATGCAAGCAACCTGACGGCAAAAGCCTGTTTAGGCTCCATTTTATTCACGGTTCCTAAAGCACGGCCTGAGATTGTGTAACATCGCGATCCGGGAATGCTCGCTTCACTAGGCTAGGGCGCGGGCGCGGCGAACGCTATCAGCCACTTGTGCATTCGGTCCGAGGAGGCATAGGTACCGATGAAGAGCTTCGCGCTTGTCCGCAACCCTTTCGCTCTAAGCGTTGGAGTCGCCGCAATATTGCTCGCCGGATGTAGTGGTTCGCAGGCTCTGACCGGCGCGCCGAGCGCCGCAACCGGCTTCGGCCACAATTCCCTTTCGCACGATCGAACGTTTCACTACACCGGCAAAGCGCAGTCGTTCGCCGTGCCCAAGGGTGTCACGCAAATAACAGTTGCCGCTAGCGGTGCCAGCGGCCCGATCGTTCAGGGATCTTCCTGTAACCGTTTCGGCGGCCGAGGCGGTGTGGTGCACGCAACGATTCGCGTTACCCCGAGCGAGACGCTTTCGGTTTTCGTCGGCGGAAAGGGTGCACTCGGGTGGGGATGCGGCAGCCAGGCCGGCAGTGGCGACGGCGGTTTCAACGGCGGCGCCGACGGTGGTCTATCGGCGTATACCAGCGGCGGCTATTACGATGAGTACTATGGCGATGGGGGCGGCGGCGCCTCAGACGTGCGTCGAGGCGGCAGTGCATTGAGCGACCGAGTCGTCGTTGCCGGCGGCGGGGGTGGCGGCGGAGGGGCGAGTTACAGTCAAACGAACGGCGGCGGAGGAGCCGGCGGCGGCAACACCGCGGGTCGCGGCGGCGGCCAAGGTGCGCCGGACACCTGTCAAGGTTGGGGCGCCCATGGGGGCACGCAGAGCCGCGGCGGGAAGGGTGGTCGTGGCGGCGATCCACCCCGAAGCCACGGCGCACGAGGCGATTTCGGCCTCGGTGGCGTGGGTGGAAGCGAAAATCCCCGCTCGGGTGGCGGCGGCGCCGGCGGTGGTGGTGGCGGCGGCTACTACGGCGGAGGTGGTGGCGGCTCGGGCGCTCACTGCGGCGGGACATCGGGCGACGGCAGCACCGGGCCGGGCGGCGGCGGCGGCGGAGGCTCTTCATATGTCGAGCCTGGCGCAACCCACGTAACAAATCAAAAAGGCGCCGCGCTTCCCGGAAACGGCAAAGTTGTTATCTCGTGGTGAGGATCAGCACGCGACGCTCGTGCGAAAGCGAAGAACACTTTTGATGTTAGTTGCTCCGCAAAAGCCGAGCGAGGCGCCGACGCTTACTCCGCTGGGATAGCTGATGGCAGCGGCGAACGTCGTTGGCCGCTGATCCGTTCTGCTCTTCTCGGAAAGGGGAACCCATACTTGAAAACCACTGGTTTAGTTCGATGCGGCAGTGCCGTCGCTGCACTCGCAATTCTATCGGCTTGCGGCGGCGGCTCGACGGTCGCCCCGTCAACCGCTACGCTCACCGGCGCGTACGTCGGCAGGACGCTTTCAGTGAACGGAAGGTTGGTAACGGCGGCGCGCCTCGGCACGCTTCCGCGATACGCCGGCATTCTTCCCGACCGGCATCGGAAGAAGCCGAGATTCGAGTACGTTATCAACGACTATGGCACGTTCGCCGGCATTTTCAACTATCCGAAGAGCACGAAGCAAGTCGGTACGATCAACGACGTCGGCGGCCAAGGGTGCACCAACGTCCTCTACGGCTACGGGAAGAAGACGTTCTGGATCGTCGCAGCCGATAACCAGATCGAGGAGTTCAAGGTCCCCGATACGCCGATCAAGACGCTCTCCGTCAGATACTCTTTTCCGTCCAGTTGCGCCATGAATACCAGCGGCGACCTTGCCGTCGGTATCTTATATGCGTCGTCGGGCGCAGGTGGCGGCGACGTCGTCATCTTCAAGAACGCGAGCGGCTCGGGCACCGCTTACCCCACGCCGTTGGATGAAGAGTTCTTTGACGGTTATGACGACCAGGGTAATCTCTTTGCCGATGGCTTCACCGGCGACCGCTCGGGCTTTGCGCTCGTCGAGCTTCCAAACGGGGGTACGAAATTTACAACAATCCACACGAGCAACGCGATCCAGTTTCCCGGCTCCGTCCAGTGGGACGGCACGTACCTGACCGTCTTCGATCAGCTAGCGAGCAAAATCTATCAGTATAATGTCAAGGGAACGAAGGCGACGTTGAAGGGCACGGTAACGCTCTCGGGTGCCGGCGACTGCGCGCAAACCTGGATCGTGAAGGGCATTGTCTATTGCGGGGACGCAGGTACCGACGACGGAGAGGCTTTCCCCTACCCTGCGGGCGGTTCACCACTTGCGGTCTTCACGGGCAACTTCGACGAACCGCTCGGCGTGGTGGCAGCGAAGAAATAATCCGCCTCGTTTCACGCAGAAACGCAGTAGAAACACAAATGAAGTGCACCGGCGTACTCAATTATGCCGGTGCCCTCATGACGCGACGACGCAAATCTAATGCCGCGATCCGCTAAGGGCACCCGAAGCGAACCATCTGGGCCGGGGCGGCCACGCCGGGGTAGTCTAGCAGACGCTCGACGCCGCGAACTGCTCAAAGCGCGAATTCGGGTGTCGTTGACTCTTGCGATAGCGAACAGCCCTGCACAAGCGCTCGGTGCGCTCGTCGATATCGAACCACTAATGGACGGGAGCGACGATGAAGTTGTCGCTCGCTTTTTTCAAGCGCGGGCGATCGCAAAGATCAAGGCACGCGAGGTCGGCCAGGGCTTTGATGACTTCGATCGCGCCGTGGCCGCCGCGCGAAAGCACGGCGAACCGTTAATGCTTGGAAAGGTTCTGAACAACTATGCAGCGGCCGCCATGAATGACGGCTCCATTGCCGCCGCGATCCAGTTCACCGAAGAAGCGCTAGAGAAATTCCGGTCTTGTGGGAGCTCTACATCCTTCGCCTTGGTGACTCTGGCGGAGGTTTCGTATGAAGCCGGCGATTTTCGCCGTGCAGCCGACGCTTTGCGCGAATTTCACGCGATACAACGTAGCGATTCGTCAACCGCGCAATATACGGTACACGAGCACTTCATGTCCGTCGCCGCCGTCGGGATTCCACTCGGCATCATGCTCTCCGACGATATATTGCTGGGATTGAGCAGCGACACGACGCTCCTCGATTTAGCATTTTCGCAACAGGAGCAGTCGCTGCTCGGGCCGCTCGCCGAAGCATTTTGCGCGCTTTTCGAATACAAAAGCCGTCGCGAAGAGCATGACGCGCTTCTCGAGCGAGCGATCGACGCATCGCGGTCGCTGGATCACAGCATGCAACTCGGAATAAGAGCTGCACGCGTCGGAGATGCCCGCCATCTCCCGCGCATCAGCATGCTCGTAGCGCGGCAAGCCGGCGCGCATACAAGGTTGTCGCAGGCGTACAAGGACTTGTTCGATAGTTTCCTCGCTCGCCGTCGTCAATCAGCCGAACGTTGCCGTCAGCTTGCCGCGCATGCAGCCATGGATTTTGAAGAGATGGGGCGGCCGGTGATGCAGTCGATAGCGCTCGAAGCGTCGGGAAACTTGGATAAGGCAATGGAAATTCGACATCGTTGTGGTTCCCGGATCGATGCGCTGCGACAACGCTGGGAAGGAATTGCCATCGACAAGCGACTGGCGACCGATCTGACTCCCCGCGAAGCCGAGGTTGCAAAGCTCGCCTCGCAAGGAAGCGCAAACCGCGCAATCGCCGCCTCCCTTGGTGTAAGCGAGCGCACCGTCCACCGGCACTGCGAGGCGATCTTCGGCAAACTCGGAATTCGCTCACGCTGGCAGCTGGCTGCCGCGATCGGCTCCCCGGAAGAAACGTAGCTCGTTCGGCTATGGGTAGTTTACGCATGCGCGCGATGGATGCGCCGATTTACTATTGGCGTTGCCCCTCAGAGTAGCTAAGCAAAGGAGCTTTTTCGCCAATGAAATCGTTATTCGCCGCGTCCGTTGCGGCAGTAGTCCTCACGGCCGGGTGCGCCGGCATGGACGCAAGTCAGCCTGCCGTAACCGCGCCGATGAGCGCCCAGTCTCGGACCACCAGCAGTTCGTTCGCGGCCGGCTTGCGCCGCACCGAGAGTCTGCCGCAGGGCCGCCGTTCTTCAGTTGCCGACCCCGCGAAAGTTAGTCCTGACGACGCCGGAGCCGCAGCGTACTGTGCGCAAACGGGCGGCCACGTCTACGTTCGCACTCCGGAATACGACACGAACGGATCGCAGCCGCTGGTCCTCGCCGGCCACGCGTCATTTTGTCAGTACACCTCAACCGCTGACGGTTCGCGAATCCACATTTTGCTGACGACGCTCTACTCAAAGAAGCCATCGCTGGCCGCGCTGGCTTATATTTTGAAGCCGGCCATCGGCTCGTGCAATGGCAATCCCGCGTCGTGCTATTGCACGCTCCTCGGTGGCTCAGATCAGTTCGGCGGCTCGAGCGGTGCCGGCGGCAGTTGGGTCAACAGCAACTCCGAGGATCAAAACCTCGAAGCGTGCATCTTTCCCGACAGATCGTCGATCGATTCGTGGGGCCTCACCTATCACTCTGCCGGGATCATCCGCGGCGTCGATCTGACGACCGTCATGCGCTACAAGTACCCTGGGTAAACCAAAGCGGCGTTGCAGAGACGCCGCGCGGCCTAATGCCGCGCGGCGTCTCCACGCATGTCCTAATATCTGCTGTTGCGCTATTTCCTCGCGGCCGTCACGCCGAGCGGGAAATCGAAGCTCCCGGTGAAGACCGCAGCCGGTGAACCGCCGGCGGGGTAGTTGAAAACCTCGCCGCCGTCATTTCCAGCGTCCCCGCAATAGATCAGGCCCTTAACGATCCACGTCTGCGCGCAATCACTAGCCCCGCTGAACTGTACGGTGTTCTTCAACATCGCCGTCGTTCCACTCACCGTATACTGGTACAACACGGTCGAGCCCTGATCGAACACCGTGAGGTAGGTGCCATCCCACTGCACCGAACCAGGAAAATCCGGAGAGTTGCTCGTTTTGACTACAACGAATTTCTTTGTCCCCGCCGGAAGCTCGACGAGCATGAAGCTGCTCGGGCCGAAACCGTCGGCAAAGTAATTGCCCTTGGGGTCGTAGCCGCCGAAGAACTCTTCGGTCAACGGCGTATTGTACACCTTACCGGTGCCGGTCGCGTTCTTGAAGATCACAACCTGGCCGCCGGCTTGGTAAGAGTTGCCGATGAGGACTCCGACGGCAAGATCGCCGGCCGTATTCATGGCGCAGCTCGATGTGAACGTGTAGGGCAAAGATACCGACCGCAGTAGAGTGTCTGGAACCTGGTACTCGGAAACCAGGTCATTGGTACGTCCGGCGTTCCAGAAAATCTTCTTCCCATAGCCGTACAAAGCGTTGGTGCATCCTTGGCCGCCGAGGCCATAAATCTGACCAACCATCGCGGTGCTCTTTGGATAGTCGAAAATGCTTGCGAACGTGCCGTAGTCGTTGAAGACGTACTCGAACCGCTTCCTCGATCTCTTCTTATCGGGTACGAGCTGCGCGTAACGCGGCAGTGGATTCAGCCTTTCAGCCGTAATCGGCCTCCCATTCACGACCAGCGTCCTCCCGACGTGGGTCGTAGTGAAGGTAGCGGCTGACGGCGCGACCGACGAGCCGCCCCCGCACGCCGAAACGGTTACAAGTGCAACGACAGCGCCGGCGCACTTAAGCAAACCAGGGGTGTTCATTAAACCTTACTCCTTTGAAGTAGATATCAGGCGCCGCGGTCGGCTTCTTGCAATGTGAGACTTAGTTACCAATCAGCACGCCGAGTAGACGCTGGGGGTCTTTGGCTTTTCGACCGTCAGTCGGCCCCAGCCTCCGTCGGCTATTCGCAGACCGCTTTGGTAAGAAGGTAAGCATCGCGCTTTCATCGCGGCGCCGATCCGTCGGGCGCCTCTGAGGAGCGGCCAACCGTCGTTCCCCTCAACAAGAGGCGAGCGCGGTTCGTAGTCCGTCGCGCTAAACGGTTACGCTTCTCCAGCGCTCTCGGCGATAGTGACTTTTCCATCCCAATCCCCGCCTGCTGGGACCGAGGCATGCTGATGAACTAGTTGCCACTCGCCCTCTCGCCTCTCGAAGCAATCCGTTTGGCGCGCCATGACGCGCTTGGGATTGCCATTCTTGAGAACGATGTCTACCCTTTGAACCGTGCAGACGATCCCCATGTCGCCGTTCAGCATCACTTCGGTCTCGAGGATCTCCACGTGACAGGACTCGAAGCCCGCAAATACACGGTCGAACATCTCTCTTGCGGGTCGAACGCCCTTCGACGCGAAGGGCGAAATATCGAACCAGAGTGCGTCCGATGCCCAATGCCGAGTACTCTGGGCGCCCGTCATGGATTCTGCCATCTCTTTGACTATGGAAACGATGGCTTGCTTGTCGTTCTCCGGCACCGTTGCCTCCACTGTACGCTTAACTGCATGTAGCTCCATGCGTTGATTGTCGAGCATCCCGTTACGGGAGAGTCAACCCAGCGGAGCCATCGGGAACGCCGTGAATGCTACGGCGAAACGGGCGTTACTTCGGAGATCGGCCAGCAAATTTCCGTGAGAACGGTGTCGCTAGTGGTGCTTCCGCTCACTTCGACGTAGCGTTCCCGAATGGGACCTTCCGCGCCAAGAACATTCTCGGCAACGTACTTGCCGATGGCGGCGTATGAAGGTCCAGCGCCGGCGAGCGCGCCCCGATGCACTGCAACGGCGAATTCCGCTGCCGGAATCTCGATCGTCCGAACTCGGCCGGAGTCTTCGACACGTTTCGAAATCGGTACGTAGATCGCGCTTTCACCGATTTCGTCGGTGAAGAGTTCGGTCGTATAGAGGCCCCCGCCCGGGCCGGTCGGATTCTTCCCTTCAGCGCGAAGCACACGGTATATCTCTTCGAACGCGTCGGACCACCAGGCGTTGATCTCACTCAGCCGTACGATTCCGCTGATGGCCGCGGCCAGCATGACTGGGACGAAACGATGCTCCACTTCGATCGCGACGGCTGGATCGAGCATCGCGCGGAGCAGCGATACTGTTTGGCGCGTGCTTTCAAGCTGAGCTTCCATACGCTTGAGATGAGCTACGATGATCTCGTCGCGCTCCGCCTGATCCGAGGCGTGCAGGACCGCCTTGACTTGATCGACCGGCATCTCAAGCTTTCGCAGATGCCGAATGATCTGCGCATCTTTGATCTGGTCGATGCCGTAGAAGCGATACCCCGTGTGTCGGTCCACTTCCACGGGGCTGAGCAAATCGACGTCATGATAGTGTCGCAGCGCCTTCACGCTCAAATGCGTCGCCCGGGAAAAGTCGCCGATTGCCATGCGCGGTTCCATAGATTTATTCTGCACTATCCAGTTAGTGGAGAGTCAAACCCTTGCGACACCGACGCCTGGCGGCATGGCCAAAAGGCCTGAGGGTCGAACGTCCTACGCGTCAATTCTTCCGAGGAGCAACGATCATGAAGGGCTTGAGTTTCGGCCTCGTTGCGCTGGGCTGCGCCACGGTTGCCGCGCTTTCAGGGCGCGCACCTGCGCGCGCCCTGCCGTCCGGCTGCGAAGCGGGCATAGCACGGTATGACGTAGCCGTACCGGGCCATCCCTTCGCGGTCGCGTCCTCGCCGGACGGACGCTTTGTTTTCCTGTCGATCGTCAGTTCGAGCCCAACGAGCGCTAACGGCATCGGCGTGTTGTCGTGCGAAAATGATCGTTACCGCCTGAAACGTTTCATCCGACTTGAATCGCAACCTCTCGGTCTCGCAATGACGCACGACCGGAAACTGCTCATCGTTGCGGATGATGGGTTCACCGTCTTTGTCAGCACGCGCGCGGCATTAGCGGGCGAACCGGCGATTGTCGGCTATCTTCAAGACTTGCCGGGAGACGTAGAAGACAACGACCCAGGGGAAGTCAACGTCAACGTTAGTCCCGACGATCGCTTCGCATTCGTAAGTGACGAGCAGAATCTTACGATAACCGTCATTGATTTGAGCAAGGCCAGAGGAAATAGATTCTCGCGTGACGCGATCGTCGGCCAGATACCGGTTGCAAACGCCCCCATTGCATTAACTTTCTCGCGCGACGGTCGCTATCTTTTCACCACGAGTGAGATCGCGCGGCGAGCATACGGATGGCCAAAGATCTGTCGCCCCGAGGGAGCGCCGCAGACGGATCCACCCACTAATCCGGCCGGCGCAATAATTACGATCGACGTTCAGAAGGCAGAGTCGGACCCTGAGCATTCCATCGTCAGCGAGGAACCAGCTGACTGCAGTCCGGTTCGCATGAGCATGTCGCCGGATGGGGCGACTCTTTGGGTGAGTAATCGAGCGTCGAACACGGTAACCGAGTTCACCACTGAAGCGCTCATCGCTCGGTCTGAACATGCCCGCATCGCCACTATCGCCGTCGGTTCGAATCCGGTGCCCATTTTGGCGAGTCGCGATGGGCGGTACGTGCTCGTGGGTGAGACCAACCGATTCGGTCCCGGAGGCACCGGGGCGGGTGTGATTGCGGTTATCGATGCCACGAGTAAAAAGGTGGTCGGTTCAATTCCCGTGGGGACGTTTCCGCGCGAGTTCTCCTACGGCGTTGGGGCCACCATCTTTCTGGCAAACTATCGGTCGAACAGCCTGACCATCTTCGACGCTGCGCGCATCGCCGATCTCGTGACACGCGCACTCCCGTCGCTTCAAACGAAAGGCAACTAGTGATGGCAACTCTTACCGGTTCGAGCAACGAGAGTTCTCCGCTCCAGAATACTCCAAGCGTCTTGCCGCGACCCGATTTCCATTTTCCCGGCGTGGTTGGAAGAACGTTTGAGGAATCCGACCCGCCGCAGTTTCCTCAGCCGGTCGAGGCGCCTAAAGGAGCGCCGAACATTTTGCTGATTCTTCTCGACGACGCGGGGTTCGGGCAGTTCAGCACGTTCGGGGGCGGCGTGCCGTCGCCGACGATGGATCGGTTAGCCGCCGAGGGCCTGCGCTTCAATCGCTTTCATACCACCGCCCTCTGTAGCCCGACGCGCGCGGCACTGATCACGGGCCGCAACCATCATTCCACCTCCTTTGCGGGTATTACGGAGGTAGCCACCGGCTACGACGGCTACACATGCATTCTCCCGAAGAGTTGCGGGACCGTCGGTGAAGTCTTACGTCAAAATGGCTACATGACGGCATGGATTGGTAAGAACCACAATACCCCGACGTTTGATGTCAGCCCGGTTGGTCCATTCGACCGTTGGGCCAACGGCCTCGGCTTCGATTATTTCTATGGATTCAACGGCGGCGACATGAACCACTGGGATCCGATCCTTTACGAGAATCGCAATCTCGTTCCCAAATCGAGCGACCCCGAATATCACCTGACGGTCGATCTCGCCGATAAAGCGATCGCGTGGCTTCGCCAAGCAAAGAGCATCGCACCGGACAAGCCGTTCTTTCTCTACGTTGCTCCAGGGGCGACGCACGCGCCGCACCACACGCCCAAAGAGTGGATCGAGAAATTCAAAGGCAAGTTCGACGAAGGATGGGATACGTATCGCGGAGAGACATTGGAACGCCAAAAGCAGCGCGGCGTCGTCCCACCGGAGACGCAACTAACGACGCGTTCGAAGGGCCTACCGGCGTGGGATTCGCTCAACGCCGACCAAAAACGCCTCTACGCGCGAATGATGGAAGTCTTTGCGGCATACGGGGCGCATTGCGACGAACAGATGGGCCGCGTACTCGACGCGGTCAAGGCGCTACCCGATGCCGATAATACGCTAATTTTCTACATCGCGGGCGACAACGGCTCCAGCGCCGAGGGCGGCCTTGAGGGCTCGCTCTGCGAGAACATGTTCTTCAACGGCTTCTCCGAGCGTTGGCAGGATAATATCAAAGCGCTCGACGAGCTCGGAGGGCCCAAGCACTTCAATCACTTTCCGGCAGCCTGGGCGCACGCAATGAACACGCCGTTTCAGTGGACCAAACAAGTCGCCAGCCACTTCGGCGGAACGCGCAACCCAATGATCGTTTCGTGGCCCGACCGCATCGCGGATAAGGGCGGCTTGCGCACCCAGTTCGTCCACACGATCGACATCGTGCCGACGATTTATGAGCTCTGCGGAATCACCGCCCCGCTGGAGCTCAATGGGACCCCGCAGAAGCCGATCGAAGGTACGAGCTTCGCATTCACGCTCGAAGATGCCAACGCAAAAAGCCGGCGCATCACGCAGTACTTCGAGCTGGGCTGCAATCGTGGGCTCTATCACGACGGCTGGATGGCCTCGTCACCATCGTTTGTTCCGTGGAATCCTAACCGCGAGAACTGGGATCCCGACAAGGCGCCCTGGGAGCTCTACAATGTCGAAGAAGACTTTTCACAAGCCAATGACTTGGCGGAACAATACCCGGAGAGGCTTCGGCAGCTTCAGGACATGTGGTGGGTCGAGGCTGCAAAATATAGCGTGCTGCCGCTGGACTGGCGCGCCGCGATTCGCATGAACTCCGAGGCAATGGGGCGTCCGAGCCTTACGCGCGGGCGATCCAAGATGACGTACTACCCGGGTACGATCGGTATTCCCGATGCTGCCGCTCCTTCGATGATCAACAAGTCTTGGACGATCACTGCCAAGATCGGCGTACCAGACGGCAACGCTAGCGGCATGGTCGTAACCCATGGCGGTCTCGAAGGCGGCTATGGCCTCTATCTTCGCGAAGGCAAGCCCACGTTCGTCTATAACTTCTTGAGCATGGAGCGCACGACGTTTGCATCCAACGAGCCGCTCCCAAAGGGGCAACACACGCTCGTCGTCGAGTTCGCATACGACGGTAACGGAATGGGAAAGGGCGGCACGATTACGATGCATACAAACGGCAAGACGATCGCGCAAGGACGTCTTGAACGGACGATCCCAATTCAGTTCTCCCTTGGTGAGGGGCTCGACATCGGCATGGACATCGGGTCGCCGATCGACTTTACCTACGATTTGCCGTTCGCGTTTACGGGAGCAATCGAACGCGTCACGATCGATCTCAATCCGGCGTAGAGCGCCAAGCCCGGCGCCCGCACCGGCACCAACCGCCTCCCGTGTGGCACAATCCATCGAACACAAATCTTGTACAGGGGTAGATCCTTCTCAAACCTCTAAGGAGCACAACAGATGAACTCCTTCGCTTTCACTCGCGACGCATTTAGCGTCGCCGCTGCTGCAGCGTTGCTCGCCGGCTGCGCTACATCGCAGCTTCCGGTCGCGACTTCGCTGAGCGGCGCCGCGCCGTTCGCCTTCACGCATAACATGACGTTCGACTACACCGGCAAGAAGCAGACATTCAAAGTCCCGCGCGGCGTGACGCGTATTCGCGTGAGCGCAGTCGGCGCCGGCGGAGGAGGAAGCATCATCGCTCGCGGTGGCCGCGTGAGCGCGGTTATTCCGGTGACACCATCGGAGACGCTGGCGATCTATGTCGGCGGCGCAGGCACATCGTCGGGGGAAGGGTTCGATGGCGGCGGCGGCGGTACCGGCGGCGCCCAAAATCAAGGCGGAGCCGGCGGCTCAAGCAGTCACGGAAATCCCGGCGGACGTGGGCAACTTCGTCACGGAGGCGCCGGAGGAAGTGGCTGCGACTCCTCTGCGTGCGGCTACCCTGGCGGCGGCGGTGGTGGCGGCGGCGGCGGTTACTACGGCGGCGGCGGTGGCGGCGGGGGCATCTACGACGCGACCATGTGCATCTGTGGCGGTGGTGGTGGTGGCGGTGGTTCCTCCTACGTTGAGCGCACCGCAACCGACGTGCATGTGTGGCGGGGCTGGAAGAACGCTACCGGCAACGGACTCGTCGTCTTCAGCTGGCAGTGACGATTTTGCGTCGCAGGCGCGGCGGATCGCAGCCGCCGATCGGCGCGCCAGGCACGACGGCGGCAAGCCATGCCGGCGCTGGAATTTGTCACAGTAGGGTCCGGCCGCGCGTTAGCTACTCCGTTAAATGCACGCCGTGCTGTTACTAGCTTTATCACATTTCATCTTCTCGCCCAGCCCATTGGACTGGTGGACGCCACAGGGAAGCGCGGCGATAAGCGGCGTGGTTATTGACGAAGGCAGTGGCCGTGGAATCGCCGGCGCCATCGTCTACGCTGTGTCCGATGCGAACATTAGTGAAACGGTTTCCGACTCGAATGGTCGCTTTGTTTTTTTAACGCTATTGCCCAGTACCTATCGGTTGTGCGCATCGGAATACGGCTACGTCGCTCAGTGTTACCCACGTGGCTCGCGCCCGGAAGAACTGCTCGCAGGCTATGAGTATGGAGCGACCGTCATCCTTTCGCGCGCTATTGGGCAAACGAACGCTGGAGAGCGACGCGTGACGAAGGGCGACACCTGACACTTGACTTGACGGCCCGATCGGTATCGCGATCTACTAGCGCGGCCCAGAAGCATTTTCACCGGCTCAGCTCTGTCGGAGACTGGCAAGAAGAGCGGAAAAGCCCGCAGCGCGGGGGAGGCGATGAGCGAAAGGCATCGGCGCAATCCCCGCAGGGCGCCCGTAGTGTTGCCCTGCTGGGATAACACCCGCAGGCCACGAATATCCCTAGCCGCTCGTCCGTTTAGGCTTCCCGGAGGCATCGCACATGAGGAACTTCGCTCGCTTCGCGCTTACGATCGGCGCAGCTGCACTATTTGCCGGCTGCGGCGGATCACAGCCGCCGATCGATCCAGCCGTGTCAATGCAGCAAATGCCAAGTTCTGCGTTGGCTGGGCAACGTGCCCTTGCCCAACGCTTGGCGCGAGGAACCGGTGAGGTTCAATATTTTTCCGACTCCTTGTATGGCAGCGGCACTCTGTTCGAGTTCGACTATCCAAAGGGCGAATCGCCAATCGGATCGATCAGCTTCAGCGGCGGGGCCTTTTGCACGAAAGGAGCGAGGACGTTCTGGACTACGGGGTCGGATGAGATCGCAGAGTTCAAGGTCGGCGGCGCGACCCCGATCAGAGTGCTCAAAGCGGGCCCTTACACGTCGGGATGCGCTATTGATCCGGCGACCGGAAACCTTGCAGCGCTGGATGTGACCTCCGGCGGCGTCACTATCTTCCACAAGGCTCGCGGAAAGGGCAAGGTCATCGGCGGGTCGGGCGAAGCGTACTCGTACTTCGACGCTTACGACAACCAGAGCAATCTATTTGTCGACGGCTTTAGCCGCAACGATGGCTTCGCGCTCGTCGAGCTCAAGAAGGGCAGCAGCGCGTTGGTTACCATCACCACGAGCAACACGGTAGAGTTTCCCGGCTCCGTTCAGTGGGACGGTAAGTATCTAGCCGTCACCGATCAGGGCGCCGGCGCAATCTATCGCTACACGGTCGGTGGCACCAACGCGACGTTGAAGGGCACCGTTTTGCTGAGCGGGGCAACCGATTGCGCCGCGACGTGGATCGCACGACCCTATGTTTATTGCGCCGATGCGGGCAACAGCGATGGCGAAGTCTTCAAATATCCCGCAGGCGGTACGCCGATCGCGACGCTCTCGGGCCTGGACTTTCCACTCGGCGTTGTTTCCTTACGCGTTCGTTAAAGTTGCAACGCTGCTAAGCGCAGGCGTGATGCGCCAGAGCCCCGCGGGCTAAGGCGCAGCTAAACTCCGGCGTCCGTTATGGCGGGGGCTGTTGCGGCGTCGACTGAGGCTGTGGCGGCATCGATTGATGCTGCTGCGACCCCTGGTTTTGTTTGTTCTGCTTGTTCTTTTTCTTCGGACACCCGTTAGGTTTTGATTTGCAATTTTTATTTTTCTTCTGCTGAGTGCCCGGCGGCGGTGCGGCACCCGATGGCGCCGACATGCTCTGCCCCGGAGGTGGCTGCGACTGAGAAATAGCCGCACCGGTTGTAATAAACGCCGTACCGATGAAAAGCGCCAAAACGCGTGAGAAGTTATGCATGACTTGGACCTCCCGGACTCTGAGCGTAGGCTCAGGCCTACCTCTGATCTTATCATAGAAGGGAGACGTCCCAGTCGTTCCTCGGCCACGAAGAATCGGCTTATCGGCTTGGCAATGGCGTCTCTGCTGATCGTGTTTCTGGATTCCAGTTAACTCCGAAGCCTTGGCCCCTGACGGCGGTAAGAGGGCGCCGGGTCGCTTGCATATTCAAATCACGTCGTTCCTCCGGCGACATGTGGCGCCAACAACCAGCACGACAAGCATACGACGTAAGTCTAGACGATAGGCGACGCATTCCCGTGGGACGCTCACGTGTCCGCAACGCGGCGCACCTATGTCGTCCAGGGGGATCGCAACGTTGCGCGGAAGTTCGAAGTCGCACGCTGGTCATGAACTGGCGGAGTGGAGGCTATGATGGCGATGAGCTATTGTCGCGGTACCTTAGGAATTGCGCTCGCGGCCGCATTTCTCGCCGGATGCGGCGGAACCCAGTTACCTGTGCAAGGGACGCCGGCCGGGCGCGCCGCGACATTACCGCGGGATGCCGCGCACGGCTATCAAGTCATCTATGCCTTCAAGGGTACCGATTATGGTTCTGGTGATGGCGCGTTCCCGGAATCGCTGACGGTCATGAGCGGCAAGCTGTACGGAGCAACATCCCAAGGCGGTAGCGGCGGCGCACCCGGCTGCTACGTCCTAGGCTACACCGGGTGCGGTACGCTCTTTGAACTGCGCACGTCGGGCAAAGAGTCTCTTCTCCACACGTTTGAGGGACCGCCAAATGTGGAATTTCCGCTCGGCGGAGTGACTAACCTCAACGGGGCATGGTATGGCCTAAGCTATGGGGGTCGCTTTGCACAAGAGAACTCCTACGGGTATGGCGTCGTCTACAGAGTCGATCGGTCGGGCCAAGAGCACCTCGTTTACACCTTCCAAGGCGGCTACTACGGTGACGGTGCGATTCCGCATGGTGAGCTGGTACTGCTTGATAGGCGCTTTTACGGTACGACGTACAATGGGGGAAGCAGCTACAATACCCGCACGAGTCACGGCGGTTATGGAACGGTCTTTGAAGTGACGCCGTCTGGCCACGAACGCGTCCTTCACAATTTCAAGGGCTCCGACGGCGCATACCCGTCCGCCGGGCTGATCGCACTGAACGGGACGTTGTACGGAACCACCACGCAAGGCGGAAAATATAATCTTGGCACGGTCTTTTCCATAACGACGTCAGGCAAGGAGCGCGTCCTCTACAGCTTCAGAGGCGGCAACGATAGCGCAGACCCGACGGCGCCGCTCACTGCCGTCGACGGTGCCCTCTACGGCACCACCATGAACGCGCTGGGAACCGGAAAGCCTCCGCCTGGGACAGTTTTTAAACTCAGTCTTTCGGGCGGAATGACGGTGCTTCATCGATTTCGCTCAAATGGTCGGGATGGAGCCTTTCCGCAAAGCCGGCTGCTCGATCTCAATGGACAGCTTTACGGTACGACAAACCGCGGCGGCGACGACAACGATGGTACGGTTTTTAGCCTCAGCTACACAGGCGATGAGCGCATCCTTCACTCCTTCGCCGGCGGGGCCGACGGAGCGACTCCAAACGGCGATTTAACCGTGATCGATAGCACCCTGTACGGCACGACGAACGGAGGCGGTTACGCACAGTGCCAATTCTTCGGCGGCAAATCGTACGCATGTGGAACCGTGTATAAGTTGAGGCCATAGAATAGCGCTCGTGACTGCGGTGATGCAAACAAAGTGCATGTTCGACGTAATAGGCCGAGGGCACTGGGACTCGCTTGCGTGCTTGGCCAGCGAATAGTAAAGCCTTCGGGGAGACCCGACCGTGCCGTCGAAGCCTTTAGGGTCGCTCAAGCTTACTTGGAGGCATGATGACGAACCGACTTCTGCGCCACTCTCTTTATATGAGCATGTCGGCCGCATTGCTCGCCGGCTGCGGTGTGTCGCAGCCGCCAGTCGGCACGCCGGGTGCGGTGCAGCAGAGCCGCTCGCTCGCATTCGCTCAAACGGAAGGGCGTCGCCGTCAGCCTTCATCATCTTACGCGGTGCTCTGGCGCTTTGGTGGTAGCCCACGCGGGCCGGCACATCCGCTCGCCGGCTTAATCGACTTGAACGGGACGCTCTACGGCACCACCTTCGGCGGTGGCTCGTCTGCAAACGGCACCGTTTACGCTATAAGCTCGACCGGCGCAAAGAGAGTGCTGTACCGCTTCCAAGGCGGTACCGATGGAGCGAGCCCCCGCGCGGGTTTAGTCAGCATGGATAACAAGCTTTATGGGACGACCTTCGCCGGCGGCGGCTCGGGGTGCCATCAGCACGGCTGCGGAACGGTCTACAGCATTAACACGGCCGGCGTTGAGACGGTCGTGTATCGTTTCACTGGCGGTTCCGATGGCGAATCGCCCTTCGCAGGGTTGCTCCCAGTCAACGGCACTCTCTACGGCACGACGACCTACGGAGGCGGTTCGGGATGCCGCTATTCAGAGGGCTGCGGAACCGTTTACCGTGTTAGCCCCGAAGGCTCCGAGAAGGTTCTCCATCGCTTCAATGGCAACGGCGAGTTCCCGACTGCGAACTTGATTGACGTGAAGGGCACGCTCTATGGCACCACCTCAGAGGGTGGTTCGGGATGCGCTAGCACCGGCGGTTGCGGGATCGTCTACACCGTAAGCGAGAGCGGCTCGGAGAAAGTGCTGCATCGGTTTGCGGGCTACCCCGATGGAGCCCACCCAAGTGCGCCTTTGATCGACGTGGGTGGCATCCTGTACGGCACAACGTCATCAGGCGGCACGTCCGGTAGCGGAACGATTTTTACGATTACTCCTTCCGGCTCCGAGAATGTCTTGCTGAGCTTCGGCGGCTACCTGGGAGCATCGCCGAAGAGCGGCTTAATTGACATACACGGCAAGCTATATGGGACGACCGAAGGCGGGGGTTCACACGGCGGTGGGACCGTTTACCGGCTTACGAAGACGGGTGACATAGTGGTACACAATTTCGCGAGCGGCTCTGAGGGAAAAGGGCCGGTCGCGCCGCTAATCGAGGTCAATGGGACGTTGTATGGCACGACCGGGCACGGCGGCGAGAGATGCGGCCAGCGCGGATGCGGCACCGTCTTTAGCTTGACCCCGTAGCGTTACAGACTTCGTGTCTAAGTCGGACGAACTGATCGCTGCTTGCTCGTTGTACCCCGATGCGCGCAAAAGGCCTCGGCATCCCCGAGCCAGACTTTGTCGATAGTTATCTTTCCGCTTACGACGTGGCTGCTAGGATGGCACTGTGAAGACGAGAGTGAATAAAACTCAGCGAGCATCCGTTCAAAGAACGAGGGCAAGTGAAATGGACGCCTTAAATTCAGGCCGCGCGACGCTCACGCTGTGCGTCGCGGCTGCATTGCTGTCAGGGTGTGGTGCGTCACAACCACCGATCAACGCGCAAAGCGAAACCGTGAACGCACCCGCAATCACAACGCCCGCCGACAATGGTTCGCAGGCGGATACCGGTGATACCATGCGCGCGCTGCGGAATGCCCAAAGCGGTGACCTACTCTATGTAACGACCAGCAATCGGAAACAACTGTATGCATTGACGTATCCGCAACTGCAGCTCGTGGATACGATCGGCGGTTTTGCCGGGGATCCCTTTCTGCACGGGCTTTGCAGCGGCCCGGCAGGCGATGTGTACGTCACGGACGACGGCCCGAAAAGCTTGTATCTGTACGTTTTCAAACACGGCGCGAAGACTCCGAGCCGAGTGCTTTCAGCCCCGGGCGGGTTTCAAGCTTGCAGCGTTGATCCGACGACAGGTGACGTCGCCGCTATAGCGATTGAAAATAGGCCGGCGGTGGCAATTTACAGTAAAGGTAAAGGCAGTCCCAAACTCTACGACGCCAACCATGGGTACTCGGGTTCCGCGTACTCGTCGAATGGGAATCTGTATCTCATCTCATTTGACGGCTGTCTCACCCTGTTTGTGAAGGGGACGTTCACGTGCGTGAAGCTGCGCCGAAGTGCGCGCATTCCACACGCCGCCGGATTACAGTGGCATAATGGCGTGCTCGTTATTGCGGGGCGAGCACATCACAATCAGCAAACCATCTATACCGTAAAGTTAACCGGCGCTACTACTGGGCGCCTCGTTTCGACGATGGCACTCGACCGAGCGAAGGATGAGGGGCCGCGCAGCGGGCTGCCGGCGTTGCTTGCCGGCGATGAACTGATGGCGCCTTCGCACGCCAAAGGGCTCCTGAGTTTTTGGCTCTATCCAAAAGGCGGGGAACCGTTAAAATCGGTTACCCTAAAGGTCGACGGTTTTGTGAGCGGCCTCGCGCTCTCTCACCGAAGTTGACGGCAGCGGCCAGAATCTGGAAAAGCACCGGAGTGCCTATTTTAGCGAGCGATATGTATGCCAGGGACCTTGAGTCCTCAACTGGCCGTAGCTTGCGTGATATGAGAGGAAATGAGCATGCGCTTTTTTTGTTTGGCGGTGGCGCTAAGCATCGCGGCCTGTTCCGGTTTAGGCTCCCGCGATGCGGTGCCCACAGCGTCGGGTGCGAACGTGGTGCCCGCGAACATAAGCCCCGGGTGCACCGGCAACTGCATACCGACGTGTAAGGGTCCCGGCTTCTCGAACAAAGGACACATTTCCATCGCGCCGTGCCCGATTACGCTCTCGCGCGAACAAGGCCGCAAGGGCGTTGTGGTGACGGTGAGCGAGAGGGGAATCGCGGGGGCAGCGCCCTTTCGACGTGCGGAATGTCACGAAGGTGGTAGGGTCGACCCTCACAATCACAAATGGTACTGTCATCTCGAAGCGGTTGGCGGTAAACAAACCACGCAGTGGAGCGTGGTTCCGGGAACGGTATGCGGAAAGACGGACGTGCTGTTCAAGGCCTACAATGACGGCAAGGAGCTGATTGGCAACGTGTACCTTCCCGTTACCAACAAATACTGCATGTAGCATTCGTCCGGTCTCTGGGCAGGACCGATTAAAAGGGCAAGACCGTCGCTGAGCAAGGAGCGAAGCTACATGAGAGTTTCAAGTTTTGGCCACGCTGCATTAGGCGCTTGCGCCGTTTTCGCATTGCTGGAAGGGTGCAGTGGAACGCAGGCGCCGATCGGTGCACCGGGCGCGGTGCCGCAAGCGTCGACGTTCGCCCCACGCACCACTACCACGAACTACAGAGTCATTTATGACTTTGGCGAAGCCCCCGACGGGAGCTACCCCACGGCAAGACTGATCGATGTGAGCGGCGCACTCTACGGCACAACGGCGGGAGGCGGCTCAAATTCTTGCGCCTATTATCCCTATTCGCCTTACCACGGTTGTGGGACGGTCTTTACCGTCACACCGAGCGGCACGGAAAAAGTGCTGTACAAGTTTGGCCCGGCCCCCGATGGCAGCGTTCCATACGGCGATCTCCTCGACGTGAGCGGTAAGCGCTACGGCACGACGGTGTACGGGGGGGCGTATACGTGCGGCTATCCCTCGCAGCCTTTCAGCTGTGGAACGGTCTTTAGCATCTCGACAAGCGGCGCGGAAAAAGTGCTGCATAACTTCGGCCACGGAGGCGATGGTCAATACCCCGTGGCCGGGTTGATCAAGGTGAAAGGCACGTTATATGGCACGACGAGCGGAGGCGGCGCGAATTACTGCGCCTCATCGTCGTACGATATCCGCTGCGGAACGGTCTTTAGCATCACGACAAGCGGCACGGAGAAGGTGCTCCATAACTTCGGCAAGGGCACCGATGGCACAACTCCGCTCGCCGGCTTGATCGAGGTCAACGGCACGCTTTACGGAACGACAAAGTATGGCGGCAAGCACGGCTTCGGAACGGTCTTTAGCATCACGACAAGCGGCACGGAGAAGGTGCTGCATAGCTTCGGCAAGGGCACCGACGGCGCAACCCCGCTCGCTGGCCTGATCGTGGTAAAGGGCGAGCTCTATGGCACGACGGAGAACGGTGGCGCGAACACGTGCGGCGGCTCCTCGGACCGTTACAGCTGTGGAACGGTGTTTAGCATTACGACAAGCGGCGCAGAAAAAGTGTTGCGCAGCTTCGGCCGCGCCTCGGACGGCTATTCCCCAGTCGCCGGCTTGACCGAAGTGAACGGCACGCTCTACGGAACCACATATTTGGGCGGTGCGCACGCGGCCGGAACGCTCTTCAGCATCACGACAAGCGGCACAGAGAAAGTGCTGCACAGCTTCGGCAGCAGCTCCGATGGCCGCTTGCCTTACGCCGGCCTGACCGACGTGAACGGCACCCTTTACGGGACCACATATACGGGTGGCGCATACAACGACGGAACGATCTTCGCGCTTAAGCCGTAACGCTTCCGGGCTTAGGGCGTCTCTGAGCTTGCTGCTAGTTCGGCGACTGCACCATTTTGGCCAGCGCCGCAGCAAACTTGTGGCGGTTCAAATACGGGTCGGGAGCATTCGGCGGTAACTCTGCGTCCTTTGCCGCATAGATGTCGTACAGCTGCTTGAATGCCGTGCCGCCATACCCTCCGTCCGCGAGCGCAAGTAGAAAGGAGGAGGCGATAGTATTCTGCAGGTCTGTGCCCTTGAGGTCTGCGTTGATCCAGATGATCATCGCCTTGACACCACTGCTCTGTTCCTGGATGCCGACATAATGCCACTGTGGATCGTATGAGGGCATTCCACTTGAAGCCTTTAAAGAGACTATGACCGGGATTGTGCTATCGTTCGGCTTCAACGCTGTATGTAGTGCCGTGAGCAACTGGGTGATGTCAGCGCTCGTGACGGTGACGCCTTCGATCTGAGTAGCGTCGGCGTGCGCAGGCATAGGCAAAAGGACTACTGCTGAAACTGCCATGACGAGAGCAAGGCTCGCAGCAAAGCCTTTCATTGCATTCTCACTCCATTCACGACCGAGAGGTATGCGCGTGTCTTTGGGATTCTCGTACGCACCAGGTTGGGCCTGTCCGATCCACGCAATGGACGCGGCGCTACCCCGTGCGCACCACGGGCGGCGGCGACCACGATCCGTCCAGGACAGGCACGCGTGGCCAATACGCTCTGAGGAAGAGAGAAAAGTCGGCGTCCTTCGGAGCTGGCAACCAATTTGCTTGTTTGTCATCGCCGGGTCGATCGGCTTGAACGTATATTGTGAGCGAGCCGTCGGCGCTGTATTGCAAATCCCTATTTTTTGTACCGAGGGAAAAGCGATTGATCTCGTTCGGCTCGAAAAAGTGGTGCTTGTTGTAAACTGTTAGTGACCAAAATCCGTTAACGGGCGGCGTTTGATCTTTGGCAAACGTGACGGTAAACCGATGAGCGGTATTCAAACGTTGGCCACCCGCATCGAGATCCTGGTAATAATACTTCGTTTCGTTGGGCGCATTAACGAAGATATTTGATCTGGCGACGGCCGTGCGCGTGAAATAGTCTGTTCCGAACGCGGCTTCGTTGACAACCGTGCTCCAATGATGCTTTAGCTGGCGCCCATAGTTGCGAAACTGAAGCAGGGGCGCGACCAACTGCTCGTCGGCCCCTACCGCTTCCTCAGTAATCGCGCGCTTCAGGTCAGAATTCTCTTTCGCCGCGGCAAGTACGGCCAGCACCTGCGCGTAGCGTGCCTCCTCGCCGGGGAGTGGCCGGGCGTCTGAAAGTACGAGCTCAAGCTCGTCGAAAAACTTTTCTGGGACTACCCACTTCACCTCGGCGTCTCCAGTCGCGGCGGCGCTGACGTGACGCAGCTTACTCCAATCGATAGCCTTTTGCGTGCTGTCGTACTCGGAAAGCGGGTACATCGTCACGAACTTGAGTGGTTCCTGAATTGCCCGCTTGTCTTCGGGAGTGTCGTCTTGAAAAATGCGCGGTGCAGCGAAGCCGGTAGATGTGGAGGATTGAAAAACCTCTGTAATGCCACTTGGGATGTCGCCGTCCCACGTTGGGCCGGCGAGCAAGTAAAACCCCGGCGTCGTTCCGTACATCTTTCCAAGTCGTACGAAACAGTCGGTACGCGTATCAACAACCTGGTAAACCCAAAAACGTTGGCCGAAATCCGGAACCTGAATGACGACCGGAGAGAGATCGAGGGCGAGCAAGCCTACTCCGTAGACGACGTCTTGGTTTGGGCAGGCTACTAGCCGTTCAGCCGGGTCCACGTAGTCGGTTAGCATGCACAAGCGATTCAGCGGCGCCTGGGGAACGGCTCCCGCATAGACCATCTCTTTCACATCCTTCACCGCGAGGCGTCGATTGTAGACGTTGACAAGCGGCCAGGCCCAGAAGTATGCGTCGCGGGCCACAAGCCGCGCATAGGCCTCGGTGATTCTTACCGCGCTATCCGGTCCAGGAGGTAGAGCCCGAGTCCATCCCGGCGAGAGCGCGGTTTCACTACTAGTGCGTGTCGTCATATGATGGTTCACCTATTTGATGCTGGGTGCGGTTGGCAGCTGCCATCCGGAGCAACGAGCGAACAATGCAACGGGTCGCGTATAAGTTGGGGCGCTTAACGCTTGGGACCTCCAAACGGAATATGCGCATCGCCGCGCCACTGACGCACGTAGCTTGCACTTACACTATCGCATTTGTGCGAATGCCTGCGCCCCATCGCGGCAAGCCTTGCCGAGAGCTTCCGCGAGGACGAGCACGCTCACCGCGAAGCGAACAAAACCGGGAGCTCGCGGCATGCTCGCGCATGCGGGCCGGTGCGAAGGTGCGGCATCCGAGGCATTGGGAGGCCTTGAACGCCTTAACCCATGCTTGATAGCCCGGCCACCAGGCAGACCCGATGCCGCTTTTGAAGCTCTGGGCGATGGCCCTGGCAGCACCGCTTCCAACCGGCGCCGTGACGTTTGCCTTTACGGATATCGAAGGCAGCACGGTACGATGGGAGCGCGACCGCGACGCGATGCAAGACGCGGTGCGCCGCCACGACGCGATTCTGCGTGCCGCGATCACCGAGCACGGCGGCCACGTCTTCAAGACGATCGGCGATGCATTCTGTGCGGCGTTTGCGCGCCCCGAAGACGCCGTTGCGGCTATGCTCTCCGCACAGCGGGCGTTGGCTTCCGAGGATTTCTCGGCGATCGACGGACTGCGGGTACGCGCGGCGCTCTGCACCGGGACGGCGGAGGAGCGCGACGGCGATTACTTTGGCCCGGCAGTCAATCGCGTCGCGCGTCTAATGGCGGCTGCGACTGGCGGACAGGTACTGCTCTCGCATTCGACCGCCGGACTCTTGGAGTCGAGCGGCATTTCGCTGCGCGACTTAGGCGAACACCGGCTCAAAGGTCTCGACGACGCCGAGCGGATTTTCCAGTTGCTTGCTGACGGTTTGCCGGGCGATTTTCCGCCGCTGCGCTCAGTGGACGGAGAGGAAATTCATCCCACGCCCGGCTTCACCGGACGCGACGAAGAGCTCGCAGCAGTGGCCGCGGCCCTCGAGAGCAACGACTCGATTGCCACGATCCACGGCTTGGGCGGAACGGGAAAGTCGTCACTGGCGCGCGAGTATGCGTGGCGCAACCGCAGCCGGTATGCCGTAACGTGGTGGCTCAACGCCCAGACCGAGAGCGGGATCATCGACGGTTTAGTGCGCCTGGGTACGCTCTTCGTCAAGGGCCTCGATCAGATCGACGACCGTCGTGCCGCAGCGCAACAGGTGGTTCGCAGCACGCTGACTGGTTTCGCCAAACCGGTGCTCTTGATCTTCGACAATCTCGAAGATGAGCGATTGCTGCGGACGTGGCAGCCAAAAACGGGGTCGCACCTGTTGGCGACGTCGCGGAACACCGCCTGGAGTGCCGATGTACGCGCAATCGCACTGGACGTTTGGCGGGTCGAAACGGCCATCGCCTATCTGCAGCGCGAAAGCGGCCGCACTGACCTAACCGAAGCCGACGCGCGTGCGATCGCCGAAGCGCTGGGTTCGCTACCGTTGGCAATGTCGCACGCAGCCGCCTCGCTGCGCGGTATGCGGACGGTCGCGCCGCAGCGCTACTTGCAACGCGTCGGTGAGCATCTCAAAAATGCGCCGGCCGACGCCGAGTATCCGCGCTCGGTCTTTGCAACCTTCAGCACGTCGATCGCCCAGGCCGAGTATCAAGCCGCCGGCGCCGGGGCGGTACTCTGCTTTGCGGCATCGTTCGCTCCCGTCGCCATCCCCGACGAACTCTTCCGACAGCCCATCGATCGCTATCCGCAGGGCCTGCGGCCGGCGGTACCGGGAAGAGGCGACGCGCTCGATTTACGCTCGGCCGTTGCCGACGATCTACGGCTCGACGGATGTTTGAGCGCGCTCGATCGCCTCTCACTCTTGACCTTCGCCACAGCGTCGCGCAGCTATAGCCTGCACCGTCTCGTGCAATTCGCCGCGCGTGACCTGGCCGTCGACGACGCACGTGCGTGGCAGCGGTGCGCCGTGAGCGTCGCCGATGCGACGTTTCCGGAAGTGGAGTTCGCGAACTGGAACCAATGCGAGCGGGTGCTTCCGCACGCGCGCGCGGCGCTGGGCTCACTTCCTAGCGATACCGAACTCCTCCCGGCCGCCAGCGTTGCCAGTCGATCTGGTGCCTATCTCCGGGAGCGTGGTGACTACGCGTCGGCAGCATCACTTGCGATGCGCGGCCTGGCGATTCGGGAGCAGGCGCTTGGGCTAAACCATCCCGACGTCGCGCAGAGCTTAAAGGACCTCACGAACGTGTACTGGCGCCAAGGGCGCTACGCCGAGGCGGAATCCTTCAGCAGGCGTGCTCTGGCGATTTACGAGCAGGCAGTCGGGCCGGACCATCCCGATGTGGCCGACTGCCTTCATAACCTCGCGGTTCTGTACTGGAACACGGGGCGCTATGCCGAGGCAGAACCCCTCACCACGCGCGCACTTGCGATCCGAGAACAGGCGCTTGGGCCGTCCCACCCCAAGGTTGCGCTAAGTTTAAACCAGCTCGCAGTTGTGTACCGCGACAAGGGCGCTACGCGGAGGCTGAGCCGTTGTACATTCGCGGGCTGGCGATTCGGGAGCAGGCGCTTGGGGTCGACCATCCCTCCGTTGCGCATAGCCTCAGCGATTTCGCGATGGTGTTCCTGCAGCAAGGGCGTCATGCCGAGGCGGAGCCGTTGTACATTCGCGCGCAGGCGATTTTGGAGAAGGCGCTCGGACCCAACCATCCCGACGTTGCGCTTATCCTGAACAATCTGGCGAGTCTGTACTGCGAGCAAGAGCGCTATGCCGAGGCGGAGCCGCTGCTGAAGCGCGCGCTAGCAATCTGGGCGCAGGCACTTGGGCCCGACCATCCTCATGCTGCTGCCGGCATGAACAACCTGGCGAGTGTGTACTGCGACCAAAAGCGCTATGCTGAGGCGGAGTCACTGTACGCCCGCGCGCTGGCGATCCTAGAAAACTCGCTGGGGTTGGAGCATCCCGACGTTGCGATCAGTCTCGACGGTCTGGCGCTGACGTTCCGCGTTCACGGCCATTATAATGACGCGAAGCCTTTCTTGTTGCGAGCGTTGGCGATTCGGCAGCAGGCACTGGGCTCCGAACATCCCTTAACAAAGGCAACCCGCGAGGCACTCGAGACGCTTGCCACAAAAAATAGCGCCGCGATTTCCTGATAATCGCGAGGCCGCATCGCGCTAGTGGCTTCGCATAGCTTCGCAGCTGCGCAGCACGGCGCCGAGCAGCTTAGCGACGGGCATCGCCGCAATCGCAGGAGATCGCGGATGCGACGGGCTTATCGCTGGCGGCGTGCTCGCGCATCTGGACTGCAGCTTACTTTTTCTCGACCGCATATCGTATTGCCGCTCACTGGACTCCCTCCAATGATCAGTGCAGCTCGAGCACCTATTGCGAAATTCCGTATTTCTTTGAAGAGACGCTCGTGCCGCAGGGACCAGAGGTAACGGTCGGTGCGTTTGCATGGAACGGTTCAACCCAGTCGGTGGGCGATGGCTGTCCGGCAGGCTCAGGCGACACCGGGGGCGCAGTCGACTTATTGGCGGCTTGCGTCAATAGCCTCGCAGGTCCCGGTGCGATTTTTCGGCAGGAATACCTCCACCTCTACATCGACGGAACCGACTATGGGCCGGCGGCAATTTTGCTAAACACCTCCGGGATTAGTGTGCCTATTTCGTCTTCATGGTTTTGTTCTGTATGCACCCCAATCACGGACTTTTGTTACCGGTTAGCGCTTGCTACTGGCGAACTAACTCAGGTGCCTTATCCCGGATTCACATCTCCGATACCGCTAGAGTGCACGCAGACTACATTTTGCTCGGGTCATGACACGATCGCTGGGAATACTAGCCCCTTCGCCCCAAGCACGCCGGGCAATATAGCCGCGCATAGCGGGGTGATACTGCTCGTGAACAATTAGATAAGCGAGCCCTTAATCGAGTTGCTCCACTTAGCAAACGCGGTCTGAACAGCGTCGGCGTGAGGGCGCAGTACCTTTTGAATAATTGAGGAATGAAAACTCATTGTGGGGCAACTCTATCGGGTTCGCTTGCGTTTCGTTGCTGCTACGCCTTTTCGAGTCAGGAGAACCGAAATGATTAAGACATACTACTGCGCTTTTGTTGCCATCGCTTCTGCCAGTGCTGTTCTCGCCGCCTGCGGCCAGTCGCAGGTGCCGATCTCACCGCCTGGATTCATGCCCAAGGGCAGCGTTGCACGGACCGAGCACGCGCAGTCATCCAGCTACAAAGTCCTGGCAAGCTTCGACGCGACTAGCGGCACCAATCCCGAGGGAACGCTACTCGCGGCGAACGGTATGCTGTACGGCACCACGAGCGGAGGAAGTGGGTCGCAGGCCACAGGCAGCGTCTTCAGCGTCACAACTGCTGGGGCCCTGAAGCTGCTGCATCGTTTTGGCGGCACCCCTGACGGAGCTGCTCCGAAGGCAGGTTTAGTGAACGTGAATGGCAGGTTTTACGGTACAACGTTGAACGGCGGCACATACGAAGCCGGGACCGTCTTTATGGTCACTAAAGAAGGCAAAGAGAAGGTACTGTACAGTTTTGGCGGCGGTATCGACGGCGCGGGCCCTGCGGCGCCCCTGCTCGACGTCAGCGGCACGCTGTACGGCACGACCTACGGAGGCGCTGACGATGGGGGAACGGTCTTCAGCGTCACCTTGGAAGGCCAGGAAACCGTGCTGCATCGCTTTGCTGGCTATCCGAACGACGATGGGTTATGGCCGTTGGCGCCGTTGATTGACGTCAAAGGCGTCTTCTACGGCACCACTTCCGAAGGTGGTACGGTGAAATATGGCCTCGGTGGGGGAGGGACCGTCTTCAGCATCACCCCGAGCGGTTCCGAGAAGGTCCTGTACAGCTTCAACCCCTCGCAAAAAAAAGGGCATAACGGCAACCAACACGGCGATGGCTTTGATCCCCTTGCGCCGCTCGTCAACGTTCAGGGAAGGCTCTACGGTACGACGGCGTACCGCGCCAACCGCGGCGGCGGCGGATGCGGGACCGTGTTCAGCGTTTCCGCGAGCGGCGATGAGAAAGAACTACATGCCTTTCACCAGATTCCAGGCGGGTGTCGCCCGACAGGTGGACTGCTCAAAGTGGGAGACATGTTTTACGGAACAACCTCCCTCGGGGGGGCCTACAATGACGGAACACTTTTTAGCATGACAGCAAGTGGTAAAGAGAACGTGCTCCATAGCTTTGGCTACGGCACCGACGGGTCAAACCCAAATGGCAATCTGATCGACTTTCACGGCACGCTCTATGGAACGACGTCTAGCGGCGGTAGCCAGGGCGACGGCACGGTTTTTGCGTTAACGCCGTAACCAAACCGTCTCGATGCGAAGCGAGACCGAGAAAGCCGAAGCATCCTACGTGAGTGCAGCAAAGCGCGCGTAGCCGGGAAACCGTTGCCCCATAAGGCGTTTTGACGCATTGCCGAGTTTTGCAAATGCCGTTTGCAAAATGGTGCGCGAATCGAGCCATTAGGCGCGAGGTCGAAAACCTCTTATTCTATCGCGTTTTTCGCTAAGGCCCGACGAGTGGCGATCGCTGGCTAGGGGGCCCGGTTTTGGCTCATTCCCCTATGCCCCCTAAGCGGCCGTACCGTGGCACTTCTTGTACTTCTTACCGCTTCCGCACGGACACATTTCGTTGCGTCCGACTTTCGGTTGTTCGCGTTGCTGCGGCTTGGCGGGAGATTCGTCATCTTTGTTCGTGTGGAACTGCTGCACGCGACGGCCGGCGCCGGGCATCGGACCGAGCAGTTGCTCCACTTGTTGCGGCGGTAACGCATTGCCGGCATTGCCGTTTGCGGCGGGTTGCGGAACGAGCTGGCCCGAGGGAATTGGCTCGAACTGCGGTCCAGCGGGACCGCCCGGCGCATACGGCGTTAGTTGTTGCGGCGGCGGATCGTGCTCGATGACAACGCGGAAGACGCCTTTTATCGCTTCGTCGGCAATGTTGTTCTTCAGCGATTCGAAAATCTCGAACGCTTCCTTCTCATACTCCACGCGGGGATCTTTCTGTCCGTAGCCGCGTAGACCGATACCGGTTTTGAGATGGTCCATCACGTAGAGGTGGTCAACCCACTGACGGTCGATGATCGGCAGCAAGAGATAGCGCTGCTCGACGACGCGCAGAATCTCAGGAGTGACCTCCTTCTCCTTCGTTTCGTACGCTTCGTTGGCTTTCTCTCGGACCACGCGCCGAATCTCCTCGCGATCCTTTCCGGTCAAATCCTCAATCGTCACGCTGCGTTTGATCGGGAAGATCAGGTCGAGCGCGTTGAGCATCTCGGCAAGATCCCACTCCTGCGGATGCACGTTTTCGGGCGCGTTCTCCTCGACGGCTTCGTCGACTTTCCCCTCGAGCGTCTGCAGCATGAACGTCCGCGAATCGAACTTGCCTTCGAGCGTGGCTCGCCGGTCACCGTAAATCACCGAGCGCTGCTTGTTCATCACGTCGTCGTACTCGAGCACGTGCTTGCGGATTTCGTAGTTGTGATTCTCTACTTTGCCTTGCGCGCGCTGAATCGACTTGGTCACCAGCCCCGACTCGATCGGCTGCTCGTCGGTAAAGCCGACGCGGTCCATGATGTTGGTCATCCGCTCACCGCCGAAGAGGCGCATCACTTCATCTTCTAGCGAAACGTAGAAGCGCGACGAACCGGGATCGCCTTGGCGTCCGGATCGTCCGCGCAGCTGATTGTCGATACGTCGCGACTCATGACGCTCGGTGCCGATGATGTGCAAGCCGCCATTTTTAGCGACGCCCTCGCCGAGCTTGATGTCGGTGCCGCGGCCCGCCATGTTGGTGGCAATCGTCACTTGACCGTCTTGGCCCGCATCTTTGATGATCTCGGCCTCTTGTTCGTGATACTTAGCGTTGAGCACGTTGCACTCCACGCCTTTGCGCCGCAGCATCGTCGCAAGCAACTCGCTCTTTTCGATCGAACGCGTGCCGACGAGCACCGGCCGGCCCTTTTTGTGTTCCTCGATGATCTCGTCGACGACGGCGTCGAACTTCGCCTTCTCGCTCTTGTAAACGATGTCCGAGTTGTCCTTACGGACCATCGGCATGTTGGTGGGAACCACGACGACGTCTAGACCGTAGATGTCGCGAAACTCGCGCTCCTCGGTCTTTGCCGTACCGGTCATGCCGGCAAGGTGATCGTAGAGCCGGAAGAGATTCTGAAAGGTGATCGTTGCGAGCGTCTGATCCTCGCCGCGAACTTTGATGCCTTCCTTCGCCTCGATCGCCTGATGGATGCCGTCGGAGTACCGCCGGCCGTACATGAGCCGTCCGGTAAACTCGTCGACGATAATCACTTCACCGTCTTTGACGATGTACTGCTGGTCGCGATGGAAGAGGTTCCACGCCTTGAGCGCCGCGTTGAGCTGATGCGTCAGCTCGATGTTGCGCTGTTCGTAAAGATTCTGGATGCCGAGCATCTTCTCGACGCGGGCGACGCCGGCTTCGGTGATCGGCACCGCATGCGCCTTCTCGTCGACGGTGTAATCTTCGTCCTTCTTCAGCCGCGGCATGATCTGCGCGAACTTGTCGTAGAGCTCTCCCGATTCTTGCGACGGCCCGCTGATGATCAGCGGCGTGCGCGCCTCGTCGATGAGAATCGAGTCGACTTCGTCGACGAGCGCGAAATAGAGCTCGCGCTGCACCAGATCTTCCACCTGCCACGCCATGTTGTCGCGCAGATAGTCGAACCCAACTTCGTTGTTCGTGACGTAGGTCACGTCGCAGTTGTAGGCTTCGCGCCGCTGCGCGGAGTCGAGCCCGTGTTGGATGATGCCGACTTTCAGGCCGAGATACTCATAGACCGGGCTCATCCACTCCGCATCGCGCCGCGCCAGGTAATCGTTGACGGTCACGACGTGCACGCCGCGCCCCTCGAGCGCGCGGGCATAGACCGGAAGCGTTGCGACGAGCGTCTTGCCTTCGCCGGTCTTCATCTCGGCGATACGCCCTTCGTAGAGCACTTGGCCGCCCATGATCTGCACGTCGAAGTGACGCATTCCGACCGTGCGCTTTCCGGCCTCGCGGACGACCGCGAAAACCTCGGGCAACATGTCGTCGAGAAGCTCGCCCTGTTCGAGCCGGCTCTTGAACTCCGCCGTTTTGGCTTGGAGCTCGGCGTCGGGGAGGGCGGAGAACTCGGCGTCAAACTCGTTAACGGCTCGAGCGGTGCGCCGCAAGCGTGCGACTTCGCGCTCGTTGCCGTCGATAATACTTTTGATGAAGGCCATGGAAAACTCTACGGCACGAGGCCGATGCCCGTTACCGCTCCCGGTGAGGTGTACGACGACGTCGGCGCCTGATTGCCGCTCACGGTCGTGTCGTAGACAAGGATAATCCCCGCGCCGCTCTTCGTAGAATCGGCAACGTAGATCACGCCGTCCTTATTGACGCGAATGTCGGTCGGAGCATTGAGCTCCGTATGGCAACCGCGAATGGTGCGAATCGGCTTCGTGAATGGAATCTTTTTGTTATACGGCGGAAAGACGAAGATCGCCGGTCCGCTGGTCGGACCGCACTTTGCCTTCGATAGGCCTTGATCGACGATGTAGATGTTCCCCGACGGATCGACCGCGACGCTGAACGGCGTTTGAACGCCGTTCTTGGCAGTGATCGCAAAGCGCGGGTAGACATTGATCGGCGTTGGCGTCGGCGAGGGTGTCGGTGACGGGCTCGGCGACCCCGACGGCGTCGCGGTCGGAGTCGGCGTCGACGTAGGCGTCGCCGTCGGCTTTGGCGTTGGCGACGGCGTCGGCAGCGAGAACTGCTCGACCGTCGCGCCGGCAATGTTCGCCACGTAAATGTGCCCCTGGCGGTCAATCGTCACGCCGCCGGGCAGCTTCAGAGCGGTCTTCGGTCCCGCGATCGATTGATACGGGGTCGTGCCTCCCGAAGGAAAGAGCAGAATCTGATTCGGATAGACGTCGGTCGGAATATTCGCAGCGATGACCATAACCCTCGGAAGCGGGCTCGCGGAGCTCGAAGGCCGCGGCGTAGGACCCTTTGGCGTGAAGGCGATGCCGCGCGGCCGTCCCGAGAGTGTGGTCGACTGGAGCGGAACCACGTTGCCGGTCGCCAGCGCTGCGAACTCGATCAGTAATGCCCGCTGGGTGCTGGGGTTATAGTTCGTCACCCAGAGATTCGAGACGCGATCGAAGGCAATATACTGCGGGCCGTCGAGGCCCGTGCTCGAGCCGCCGATATTATACGTAGGACCCCCGCCGTTCTTCGCGGCGGACGTATAAATACTGATCGCGTTCTGGTTGCTGTTCGTTGCGTAGAGCGTCTTCGACGGGAAGTTCGGGCCGATGTTGACGCCGGACGTCTGTCCGAGGTCGCTGCAGGCAACCACCGCCGCGCCCATCATCACCGTGACGAACGCAAGCGAGGTCCTCCGAGCGCGAAGAAGCTTTCTCATTCTTAAGCCATTAAAGAGCGGCACTGCGGAGCGGTTCCCGCAGCCGCCCGAGTTTCCTGGCCAGTCGCTCGATGAGCAAGGAACCAGATGGCGGCTGCGATGAGCAGGACTATTACGACAGAAACCACAGCCCGACGCGTGCGGCGGCGCACGTAGGCGGGCCGGCTCGACTCGGTATCGATGATTTGGCGCGGCATTTTCTAAGGTAGCTCTAAACCGCCCGGCGCAGCGGATGGTTGAGCTCGCCGGTCTGAACCAGCTTGAGCAGCTCCCCGACGGTGACGAACCGGTACCCTGCAGCCCTGAAGCGCGCGACGACGTAGGGGAGGGCTTCGATCGTCGCGAGCTTGCCGCTATGCAGGAGAACGATTTCGGGCGCGGTGGCATGCCGCACTAAATGGTTCTCGAGCTGCGGGACCGTCACGGTTCGCCAGTCGCCGCCGTCGTCGGTCCAGAGCACCACGGAGTACCCCAAACTCTGCGCGATCTGCAGCGTTCGCTCCGTATATCGTCCGTGCGGGGGCCGCATCAGCGTGTGCACCGCGGGATCGTGCGTAAGCGGCCATAACGCCGCGGCGCCTTCGAGAATCTCCTTACGCACCTCAGCGTTGCTCTCTTGATCGAGATTCGGATGCGTGTAGGTGTGGTCGGCGATCTCGTTGCCGTCGCTTTCGATGCGGTGCGTGATCTCGGGCCACTCCTGCGCATCCTGTCCGATGAGGAAGAACGTCGCGGGCACCTGCAGATCGTGCAGCACGTCGAGCAGCATCGGTGTGAAGACCGGATAGGGACCGTCGTCAAAGGTGAGCGCGATCAGCCGCGGCCGATTCGAGCGATCCCCGGTTCCGAGCTCGCTCGAGATTCGATAGATCCGCGCAACCGGCGCGCCGGAAATCTCGAGGTGCACGTTCGTTTTCGGCGTGACGAGCGCCGGCGCGGTATTGCTCTGATGCACGAGCTCGCGCCACGCACCGTAAAGGGCGCCGCCGGCAAGCAGAATCGCGAGAAGGATCTTCACGTTACGAGTTCTTCGCAAAGTCGCTGCCGACGATCACCGTCACGTCACTGGCCGGCGTCGCGGTGGCGGCCGGTGACGCGATCGACGCCGAATCCGGTACGACCGCCGCGTCGTGAAGTGCCGGCGGCAAGGCCTCGCGAACGCGAGCGCCCGCGAAGGTGACGCTCGAATGTTCGTGGATCTCCGTCTGCGTGTAATCCGAGCGTTCCGCATCGCCGACGGCGCCAATGGTGAAACCGGCGCGTGAAAGCACTGAGGCAAGCCGGCGTCCGGCACCGGCTACACCGCTGCCGTTTTCGATATCGACGCGCAGCGTCGAGGGCGGTATGGCGGCGAGTGCGAGCGCGTCGGGCGAGGGGATCTGCGTGGCATGCGCCACGAGCATCGTCGAGACGAGGCGCGTGCGCGCGCTCGTGTCGGGAACCAGCGAGTCGCCGTAACCGGGAAGATCCACGTCGCCGGTATAGGGCACTTGACTGCTCACGATTGCGGCCGGCGCGATTCCCTGATAGAACGATGCCAGCGAGAGCAGCTCGGAGTCGGAGAAATCGGTCTGCACGTTCCGGCGGAAGACCGAGAGCAGGTCGCCGAGGTGCAGCAACGTGTTGATGCGATCGCCTTTGAGCTTATCGGCGAGAGCGCGAAGAACTTGCTGCTGGCGCTTGATGCGGCACGGATCGCTGCACCAGTCGTGTCGGAAGCGCATGTACGCGACGGCTTGCTCGCCGCTGAGATGCTGCATGCCTTCCTTGAGATGAATGTGGAGGTGTCCCCACGTGTCGTCGTAATCGAGCTCGCCGCCGGTGCAGTCGCGCTTATACTGCAGGCAATCGGAGGTTTTAACGTCGACCATCACGCCGCCGATCGCGGCGATGAACTCCTTCGTCGCATCGATGCGTAAGATCACATAGCGATCGAAGGCGGGGATACCGAGCCACTGGGCGATGACGGTCTTGGCCTCCGAAACGCCGCCGTCCGACTGCGCCTCATTGATCTTCGCTTGGGTACCGTTTGGCAACGTGGCAATCATGTCGCGCGGAATCGAGAGTTCGTAAATGTGCTTATTTCCGAAATCCAGATTGACCGCCCAGATGACGTCGCTGCGCGAGTTCTTCGAGTACTCCTCGTCGCTCGCGGTGTAGTCGTAGTCGAGTCCCTCGACGAGCACGAGCAAGTTCGATCTGCCGAAGACTTGTTGCGGGGACGGCACCAACATCTGGGTGAACTGCGATATCGCGGAAACGGGACTGCGCCGTTCGACCACCGCATAGCCGGCGGCGGCTGCCGCGACGGCCAGCAGAATAAACCCGGCGATGATGGCGATGCGCTTCATCATACGGCACAGCGCTCCGGCGAAACGGCGCAGCCAAAGAAATCGAACGGTCCGTGGCCATCGAGGCGGACTTCGGCAAACTCGCCCACCCGAGCATCGCCGGTGAAGTAGACGCCGCCATCGACACCCGGCGCTTCCCCTTCGGAGCGTCCGAACCATACGCGCGCTGCACCCAGCCGCGCTCGGAGCGGATCACCCTCCCCGATTCTGCGAGACTCCTCGACGAGAACGCGCACGCTGCGCCCGCATCGCCGAGCGCGCGCGCGCTCCGACGCGAGCCGCTGCGCCTCGCGCAAGCGAATCAACCGTTCGCGGCGGCGGCGCTGCCCGGCGCGCGCCGGCAGCGTCGCGGCCGGAGTGCCCTCTTCGGCGCTATATTCAAAGAAGCCGACGCGATCGAGCTCGGCGCGTGCGATCCACTGCTCGAGGTACTCTACGTGCTCGTCGCGCTCGCCGGGAAAGCCGACGATAAAGGTAGAGCGCATCGTAATGCCGGGTACGCGCGAACGAAACTCATTGATGATCTCCAGATAGCGCTCGCCGTTTCCGGGTCGCTGCATCGCGCGCAGAACGTCGGGGTGCGCGTGCTGCAGCGGCATGTCCATATACTTGCAGACCTTTGGAAGGCGCGCGATCGTTTCGACGAGTTCGGGATCGATCGTCGCGGGGTAGAGATAGAGCAGCCGGATCCATTCGAGCCCGTCGATCTCGTGCAGCTGTTCGAGCAATCCCGCGAGGCCGCCACGGCGAATGCCGCGGTCGCGCCCCCACATTGAGGTGTCTTGCGCGATGAGGATCAGCTCTTTGGCACCGCCGCCGGCGAGCGCTCGCGCTTCGGCGAGAATCGATTCGGCGCTGCGGCTGCGAAAGCGTCCGCGCAGCGCCGGGATGATGCAGAACGTGCACGGATGGTCGCATCCCTCTGCGATCTTCAGATAGGCGGTCGCGCGCGGCGTCGTCACGAGCCGAGGCAGGAAATCGTGTTCCGGCTCGGCTTCGAAATCGAGCCGCACCGGACGTCGCCCGGCTTCGACCTCGTCGAGCAGCTCCGCAATTCCGGCATAGGCTCCCGTGCCGACGACGCCGTCGATCTCCGGGACCAGGCTCTGCAGCTGCGCGCCGTAGCGCTGAGCGAGACATCCCGCGACCACGAGCTGCTGACCGCGCCGTTTCTGCGCCGCGTGCTCGAGGATAACGTGCGTCGATTCTTCCTTTGCCGGATCGATGAAGGCGCAGGTGTTGATCACGACCGTATCGGCCCGCTGCGCGTCGGCCTCCAGCTGCCAGCCGGCGGCGCCGAGCTTGGCGATCATCACCTCCGTATCTACCAGATTCTTCGCGCAGCCGAGGCTGACGAACGCGACGCTTCGCACTACGGAACGGCTACCGGTAGTTCACGAACTGCAGCGGCAGCTCGAACTCCATCCATCGAAGCGAGTTGATGACCTTTTGCAAGTCGTCTTTGTTCTTGCCCGAGATGCGCACCTGATCGTCTTGATACTGTGCGGTCACCTTGAGCTTGAGATTCTTGATGTGCGCGAGCAACGCTCGGCTCTGGTCTTTGCCGATCCCGCTGCGCAGCGTGACGACTTGGCGCACCGTGCTCCCACCCGCAGGCTCGACCTCGCCGAACTCAAAGGCTTTGATGTCGATGCCGCGCCGCACGGCTTTGCTCTGCACGATATCGACGACGTTGCGCATTTTCAGCTCGTCGTCGGAGATCAGCGTGATCTTCTTTCCGTCGGACTCGATGCTGGTCTTCGTGTGCTTGAAATCGAAGCGGTTCTCGATCTCTTTGCGCGCCTGATTGAGCGCGTTATCGAGTTCTTGCTGGTCGACGCGCGAAACGACGTCGAACGAGGATTCGCTCGCCACTAGAGTCTACGCTACTCCTCTCAAAGGGTGAAGGCGTGCTCGACGACGTCGCCCGACTTGCCGAGCTTCCCGACGTCCTTCCCGTCGAGGTAGATTTCGACGCCGCCGGCGTTGCCGATGCGCACCAACGCATTCTTACCATGGAACGTCTTGGACGTTCCGGCCGGGAACGTTCCCTCCATGCTAACACTCCCGTCAACGGTAACCCTGAGCCACGATGGGGCGCTGAGGACCAGCGCGAGCGAGTTCGAGCCGGCGGCCGCACCCGCCGGCCGAGCGGTTGGCGGCGGAGCGGGCGAACCCGGCGTCGCGGTCGCCGCCGTGCCGGTTGGAGTGGGCGATGCCGCGCTCTCAGCGACCTGCGACCGGCGCATCGTCAGCTCGTTGTAGACCACGAAGGCGATCAGCAGCACGGCCACCGTCGCGGCGACCCAAATCAGCAGCGTTCCGCGCCGGCCCCCCTCTTCATCGCGCACGACCTCCTCGCGCGCCCCGGTTGCCGGCGGCGCCGCGCCGGCCGGCTGCGTCCGGTTGAATGCGGCGACCGACTCCTCGGGGTCGAGTCCTACAAATCGCGCGTACGTGCGAATGAAGCCGCGGATATAGACCGGGGCACCGATGGTGCTCCAGTTCTCGTCCTCGATGGCCGACAGGTAGACCGGCCGTATGCGAATCTGGTCCGCAACGTCGGATAGGGAGAGGCCGCGGGCCTCGCGTGCCGCGCGAAGCCGCTCGCCTAGCGCTTCGGAGGCTCCCGGCATTGGGCTTTGAGTTAGCCCCGCCCAAGTGTTATCCTGTTGCACGTCCCATGCGAAAAGAGCGAGTGATTGCGGCGATGAGCGGCGGAGTAGACTCCGCGGTTGCAGCCGGTCTCCTGGTGGAGAACGGCTACGACGTCGTCGGCATCACGATGAAGATGTACGCACCGTCGCGACCCGCGCATGCCAAGAGCTGTTGCGGCATCGACGATTTCGACGACGCGCGCGCGACCGCGGCCGCGCTGGGCATTCCGCACTACGTCCTTGACTTCGAAGAAGCGTTCCGGCGCACCGTCATAGATCGCTTCGTTAACGACTACGCTGCCGGGCGCACCCCTAACCCGTGTGTCTCGTGCAATAACTTTGTCAAACTCGGAACGCTCGCGGGGTACGCCGACCGTCTCGGCGCGCGCTACGTGGCGACCGGCCATTATGCGCGAATCGAGCGGCGCGACGACGGCCCCCATCTCTTCCGCAACGAGTACGCAAAAGATCAAGCCTACGCTCTCGCGCAGCTGACGCCGGCGCAGCTGGAGCGGCTCTTGCTTCCGCTCGGAGAATTCGACAAGGCGACGACGCGCGCACACGCCCGGCGCATGGGTCTGCCGGTGCACGACAAGACCGAATCGCAAGATATCTGCTTCGTCGAAGGTGGCGACTATCGCACGGTAATCTCGCGCTTACGTCCGGAGATCAACGCACCGGGCAACGTCATGGCGAGCACGGGTGAAAAACTCGGCGAGCACGCCGGCATCGCCAACTACACCGTCGGACAGCGCACCCGGCTTCCGGCGAGCGGCGACGGTCCGCGCTACGTCACCCGTATCGACGCCGCAACGCAGACGATCGTCATCGGACGCGAAGAGGAGCTGCTCTGCAGCGATCTCGAGGCGAACGAAGTCAACCTCATTCGGCCCGATCGCTTCGACGGAAACGAGACGCCCGTGCGGGCGATGGTGCGCTACCGCGCCGCGCCGGCCGAAGCATTCGCGCTGCTGCGTGACGGAGCGTTATGCCTACGCTTCGAGAAGCCGCAGCGTGCGGTGACGCCGGGACAGCTCGTCGCGCTGCTCGATCCTACCGGTGAAGAAATCCTCGGCGGCGCAACTATATGCGCTGCGGCATGAGCGGCGTCTGTGTGACGTCAAACTTGTAGCAGGTACGGCCCACGCCATGCCGCCAGCGCTCCGCGCCTTCGACACCTTCCACCGAATAAGCACCGTTCTCGAGCGAGTAGCTGGTGGCAAAAACGGTGCACAGCGTATAGTGGGTCGCGTCAAGCCGGTGAAACTCATAGCTCTGGTTGTGGCCGTCGTCGAGAATCACCAGGTCGCCAGGCAGACGGCTCGGCAGCGGAGTGCTCTGATATCGGGCGTTGAGTGACGACGCGATTGTTTCGAGATCGCGAACCCGTTTTTCGTCCAACGACACGAGCCGCTGATGCGCCGGCGTGCCCAAATAAATGAACGCCAAAACGATGCCGGTGATAACGACCGCGATGGTCATCACTCCAAAGAGCCGGTTGAAGTTCACGCGGAGGCGGCCGGCGGCTCCATTGTCCGAAGATAGTAGAGAAAAACTCCACCGCCGATCACGAACAAGACGACCGAATCGAGAATGAACTTGAGGGTCACCTCGCCCTGAATGAGCGCTTCGATCACCCAGGCCGCATCGCCCAGCACGACGATTGCCGCAATAACCAGGGCGAGATACGTCAGCCAGCGCCGTATTCCCGAATAGTACAGGTCCGGACGACTCCGAAGCTCGCGCTGTATGAGTGAATGAACGAAGAGAAACACGGGGAACGCGACGATGACGGTCGCGACTTGCCACGCGATTTCGTCGCGTAATGAGAGGAAATACGGGGTTGAGGTTGTGTCCGGCAACCAATAGGCGATTAGACGATAGAAGATCTGTCCGAGCGCCACGGTCCAAAAGCCGAGAGTGATGAAGTTGAGGAGGTAGTAGAAAGCGTCGCGCGCGCTCTCAACCCCTTGGCGCCGTGCCGGCAACGGCATTCCGAGCCGATCGGAATAAAACGCCGAATACGCCCGGAAGATCCGGCGTTCCGACCATCCGTTCTGACGGAGCAGCGCGACCGTAAAGTCATCGCTGATGCCCGCATCCTTTGCGCTCTTGAGAAAGGCCAGCAGCTCCGCTTCGGAACCGGCCGGCGCGTTCATGGGCTAGACCGCCGCGAACGCAACGTCGGTGCGCACGTTCCAATACGTATCGCGGATCACCGGCTTGAATCCGGCGCCGACGATGATGTTTTCGATGTCGCGGCGAGTCGCTTCGTTCGTGCTTCCGGCGTCGTGCACGACCTGCTCTTCGATGATCGTGCCTCCCATGTCGTCGCAGCCGTAAAAGAGCGCGAGCTGACCCATCTTCAATCCCGGCGTCAGCCACGAGGCCTGCAGGTGCGGGAAGTTGTCGAGATAAAGCCGCGAGATCGCGAGCACGCGCAGATACTCTAAACCGCTCGACTCTTTGCCGCGCAGCGGCGTTTTGAACGGCACGTAGTACCATGGGATGAACGCGGTGAAGCCGCCGGTCTCATCTTGCAACTCGCGCAGCACGTGCAGATGCTCGATGCGCTCCGCCGGCGTCTCGATCGATCCGAACATCATCGTCGCGGTCGTCGGCATGCCGAGCAACTGCGCCTCGCGCATGACCCCGAGCCATTCGTTAGGCTTGATCTTCCGCGCCGAGATGCGCTTGCGTACGCGTTCCACCAGAATCTCCGCGCCGGCGCCGGGCAGGGATTTCATTCCCGCATCCTTCAAACGCGCGAGAACGTCGCGGGTCGAGATGCCTTCGACGTGCGCGAGCCCGACGATCTCTGAAACCGAGAGCGAATGCAGATCGGCCTGCGGATACTCGCTGCGCACCCGCGCGAAGAGTTGCTCGAACCACTCGATGCCGAGTTCCGGGTTGACGCCGCCCTGAATCATGATTTGCGTCGCACCCTGATCGACCGCATAGCGCACGCGCTCGAGCACCACGTCGTGCGACATGGTATAGCCTTCTTTGTGATGCTCCGGGCGGAAGAACGCGCAGAACGTGCAGTGCACGTTGCAGACGTTGGTATAATTGATCGTCGTGTCGATCACGTAGGTGACGACGTCGCGTGGGTGCATCGTTAGGCGCCGCGCATGCGCTGCGGCTCCCAGTTCGTGGATATCGGCTTCGTTATAGAGGCGGAGCCCCTCTTCGAAGTCGAGCCGGCCGCCGGTCGCGGCGCGATCCAGAAGATCAGCTAGCGAGGGCACCGACCGTCTCCGGAAAGACTGGTAGCTCGGCGATTGCACCGATTGCGAGCAACTCGCGGCAGTAGGCTTCGAGGCCGTTCTGCGCGGCAACGTGCAGCATGAAGTTCAGTTTGCCGTAGTACGTCTCGTAAAACCCCGCCGGGCGCGCAATCGCGCGCTGCGCGAGCGCGACGACCTCGGTGGTATGCGAGCGCGACCAAGTATAGGCATCGGTCAGCGCGTGCATGCACGCACCGATCGCCGGCAGGTTGCGCTCGTAGGCATCGCGGCGCGCGGCCCAGACGGCGAAGACCGTCTGCCGCCCAGTCCATTCGTGCCAAAGGCGTCCCAAATCGTAGACGTTCTCGCGAGGAAATCGTTCGATTGCATCGATCGCCGAGTCACCGATAAGCAGCGTTGGTTCGCCGCGCAGCGCGCGTTCTAACGGCTCGGGTTCGTCCACGTACGATGGCGTAATACGATACCGGCGCTCGAGAATCACGCGCAGTAAGTTGCGGCCGCTCGCCGACTCCTCGGTGACGTAGACCGGACGGCCCCCGAGTTGCGGCGGCGCGACCTGCGAAACGAGCACGACGGAGACCACCTCGTCGCGCGCCCCGATGCAAAGATCGGGTAACAGCACGAGATCGCGAGCGTTCGCCGCCCACGTGAACGCGCTGATCGGACTCAAGTCGAGCTCGCCGCGCAGCAGCATCGCATTCAAACGCGACGGCGTATCGGCGTGCAGCGTGCCTGGATAGGCGATCGCGCCCGCATCGAATGCGGCATAGATCGGCAGGTCGTTGGTGTATCTGATGCGCCCGCAGCGCAGCACCTTCGCTTCCGCGCCTTCGGCGCTACGCTCAGGATGATACACTAGCCAGCTCACGCGACGGCGGGGTCCAATCCCAGGCAAACTCATCGTAGGTCGAGTTGCGCCGTACGGGAACGTAGCCGGCTTCCTCGATCAACCGGCGAAACTCGCGGTCGTCAACGTACTGCCCCGAGCGCGTTCCGGCCGAGTGATAGATCATCTCCTCGTCGGTCGAACCGTGCGTACCGTCCATGTCGTCGGCGCCGAAGTCGAGCGCCACCTGGCAGACCTTTAGACCCTGGATCATCCAATAGGCTTTGATGTGATCGAAGTTATTCAGCATCAAGCGTGCCACGGCAAAGGTGCGAATGTCGTCGAGTCCCGTCGTCCAGCCGCAATAGGAGAGCTCGTTGCCGTCGGGGTGAAATGCAAGCGGAATCAGCGCGTTGAACCCGGGCGAGCGCTCTTGCGACTCACGCAAGCGGATGAGATGGTCGACGCGATCTTCGACCGACTCGATGTGCCCGTAGAGCATCGTCGCGTTGCTCGCAATTCCTTGCCGGTGCAGCTCCTCGTGAATCAGCAGCCAGTTGTCGGCTGAGACCTTGTTCGGGCAGATCTTACCGCGCGTCGGCTCGGCGAAGATCTCGGCCGCGCCGCCGTTGACGTTGTCGAGACCGGCTTCCTTTAACGCGGTAACGATTGCCGGAAACGAGAGCCGGTGGCGTTTCGCCATGTACTCGATCTCGGCTGCGGTAAAAAGCGAAAGCTGCACGTGCGGCAGCGCCGCTTTGAAGCGCCGCATCAGGGGCAGCCAGTAGTCGAGCGAAAGTTGGCGCGGGTCGTGGCCGCCGACGATATGGATCTGATTGAAGTTCGTTCCGGTCTCGGTTGCCTTGGCGAAAACCTGATCGGGCGTCATCCGAAAGACGCGCTCGGGCTGCTTGAACTCATCGGCCGCGAACGAACAGAACGTGCACCCCGCAAAGCAGACGTTTGTCGAATTAATGTACCGATTGAGAACGTAAAAGACTTTCTTGCCGCTCTTGCGCTCTTTCTGCTTGCGCGCCATCCGTCCGAGGTTGTGAATGTCGGGGCTGCGGTAGAGCGCGAGCCCGTCGTCCATCGAAAGCGGCACGCCGCCATCGAGCTTGCGCTCGATCTCCGCGAGCCTCGGGTCGGCAAAGTTCATGCCGCCCTATTCTGCCCGCGTTCGGCAGGCCCCGCAACGCGGCCGAAGACTGCCGTTACAAATGCCGCACAGAGCGCGGCGGCTACGAGCCCAAGCAGGGCGCCCCCGGCGATGTCGGTGAGATAGTGCGCCCCGAGCGCGAGGCGCGACCAGCAGACACCTGCGGCAAAAATCGCAAGCAGCAAGCCCCCGATCGTCCGAACCGGCTTGGGTAGATCGGAGAAGTAGAACAGCGCGGCCCACAAGCCGTAAAAGCCGACCGCGATTGCCGCGTGCGAACTCGGATAGGAAAAGCTGAGCTCGTGCTTGATCGCCCATTCGACCGGGCGCGGGCGCGCAAAGTAATGCTGGAAGAAGTCGGCGCCGCGCCAGGCGATCAAGAGCGAAGCGATGCTCGTGAGGATTCGCACGCGCCAGTTTCGCAAGGCGACTGCGAGAATTAACAGCACGATGCCGATTGGAATCAAAACCCTGGGATAGCAGCTCTCCGTCAGCCGCCACGCGACGAGCGTCGAGTGATCGAACCACCCGTGCTCCCAGCCGAGCAGAAGCGGCGGTTCGCCGCGGCGGCTGACCTCCATCCCGAGCAAGAGAAAGAACCCGAAGGCGATCACGGCAGTGCCGAACCACGCTCGGACCACGCGCTCGCGCGTCACGCTACTCGCCGCTCGCGAAAAGGTCTTGCTGCGCGTTCTGATCCTTGCCGAGACGCGTAGCCATGAGCTCGAGCTCGGGAAGGCCGACGATAATCTTACGCGGCTTCGTCCCTTCGTGCTGGCCGACCACCTTGAACTCTTCGAGTTGCTTCATGACCCGCACGGCACGTGGATGCCCGATTGAGAACTGCGACTGCAGCGCCGCGGTCGACGCGTAGTTCGATTCGATGATGAACTTCGCCGCTTCGTAGCAGAGCGGATCGGTGTCGCGACGAGCGAGCTCGTCGTCGACCGGAACAACCTCGACGTCGAGCAGGTTGTCGGGACGCGCCTGCCGCGCCCAGAACTCGACGAGGCGGCTGACCTCGGCGTTGGTGATCAAGGCGCCCTGCGCTCGAATCGGCTTCGGCGCGTCGATCGGCAGATACAACATGTCGCCGCGGCCGAGGAGCCGTTCGGCGCCGTTGAGGTCGAGGATGACGCGCGAGTCGGATTGCGAGCTGACCGCGAAGGCAATGCGCGACGGCACGTTCGCTTTGATCAAACCGGTGATCACGTCGACGGATGGCCGCTGCGTTGCAACGACGAGATGGATGCCGGTGGCGCGGCCGAGCTGCGCGAGCCGCATGATCGTCGTCTCCACCTTCGCCGGTGCGATCAGCATCAAGTCGGCGAGTTCGTCGATGACGATGACGACGTAGGGCAAGTGCTCGTCGGGGTACTTCGCGTTGTACTCTTCGATCTTTCGAACCGAGGCTTTGGCGAATCGCTCGTAGCGCGCTTCCATTTCTTTCGTCATCTCGAAGAGCGCCCCGGCGGCAAGACGCGGGTCGGCGATCACCTCTTTGATGAGATGCGGTATCCCGTTGAAGACCGTGAGCTCGACGCGCTTGGGATCGATCATCAGCATCTGCACCTGATCGGGTGTCGCACAGGCGAGAAGCGAGGCGATGATCATGTTCAGGCAGACCGATTTGCCGGCCCCCGTCGCCCCGGCAACCAAAAGATGCGGCATCTTGCAGAGGTCGCCGAATACCGGACGGCCGGTGATATCTTTACCGAGCGCCATCCAGAGCGGCGGCACCTGCCCGCGATTGGGCAGTGCATCGAGGATCTCGCGAATTGCTACGATCGCGACGGTTTGGTTTGGAATCTCGATGCCGACCGCCGACTTGCCGGGGATCGGCGCCTCGATACGTACGCTCGTCGCGGCGAGTGCAAGCGCGAGATCGTCGGCGAGCGCGGCGATGCGCGAAATCTTGACGCCTCGCTCGGGCCGCAGCTCGTACCGCGTGATCGACGGCCCGCGCTCGATGTGCGCGACCTTCGCACCAACGCCGAAGCTCGCGAGCGTATCTTCGAGCACGCTAGCGCGGTTCGAGTCGTCGATCGTTTGACGCGGCGGGACGTCGAAGATCGAAAGATCGGGAAGGCGGTAGGGACGACGCCCTTCGCTCTTGGACTCCGCGCCCTGCGGCTCGCTTTGCTCGTTATGGACCCTACGCTCGGGATCAAAAGGTGGCGGCGCGGTCTCGTAGGTTTCAGATAAGGCCGGGGGCTCGATAGCCATGGCACTCTCGTGAGCGCGCAGCGGTTGCGGTTCGATCGTTTCGACTGGGACGATCGGCCGCACGGGTAATGCGAAGGCTTCCCGCAGCGACTCGTGGCCTTGCGGCAGCTCGACTTTGAAACTGGGCAGTTTCGGAACCGGCGGCGGCCGCAGGCCGCCGAAAAGGATGATAACGCGGCCGATGACTTGTTTCAAATTCGCGTTCGTAAGCCAGAGCGTCAGCGAAAGCAGCGCGACCGAGAGCAGAATCCACGCGCCGAGATTTCCAACCAGGGCGTGGAGCGCCCACCAAATCGTCGCGCCGACCATGCCGCCCCGACGCTGACCGCCGGCGCCGAACATCGCGTCGATCAGCAAGAAATACGCAAGTGCCGTGCTTCCAAGCCCGGCGATCATACGGGGCACGTTGACTTCCAAGAAGACGATCGCGCCGAGCAGCGCAACCAGCACCGGGAAAAGCGGCGCCGCACCTCCAAAGAGACGGCGCAGTTCCGCAGCGGTCCAACCGCCCAACGCGCCGGCCAGATGCGGAAACGCAAGGGCAACGCTACAAAAGACGGCGAGTGCGACGGCGGCGATCCCGACGATCTCGAGGTTGATCCGGGTTCTCGCAGACGCCCGCCGGCGGGTGCGTGCCATGGATGCTACCTCTTCTTCGTCACAACGGGAGTTCATTTTGACGGCGCCGAGACTCGTCGTCCTCGAGGGCGACCAAACCGGTCAAGAGTTACTGCTCGAAGCGTTGCGCGTGCTCGAACCGTCGGTGATCGGCTTTCAGCTCGAGTTCGAACCGTATGACCTCTCGCTCGCGAATCGCCGCGCAACGGCGAACCGCATCGTGCTCGATGCGGCCGCCGCGATGCGACGCACCGGTCTGGGGCTCAAAGCTGCGACGATTACACCCGAAGCCAAAGATGACGTCGGCTCACCGAATCGCATTCTTCGAGAAGCGATCGGCGGTAGCGTTATTCTGCGCACCGGGCGCCGGCTTCCGCGCGTGCGCCCCGTCGGTGGTATCCACGCGCCGATCTCCGTGGTGCGAATGGCGGTCGGCGACGCCTACGGCGCGCAAGAGTGGCGCAGCGGCGAAGGGCTCGACGAAATCGCCTGCCGCACCGAAACGATCTCGCGTCGTATCTGCCGCTACGTCGCCGAGTATGCGTTCGTACACGCGGAGAGAACCGGCGCGACGGTCTTCGGCGGCCCGAAATTTACGGTCAGTCCGATCTACGAAGGTCTGCTCAAGGAAGAGATGGACGGCGCATCTGCACGCCATCCGCTCGTCGACTACGATCCGCAGCTCATCGACGCTACCTACGCGCTACTGCTCTCCGCGACGGGCGATAACCCGCTCGTGATTCCGGCGCTGAACCGCGACGGCGATTGCCTTTCGGATCTCGTTATGCAGCTCTTCGGCTCGATCGCCGGAGCCGAGTCGGTCGTGCTCGCTTTCGATGAGCAACTCCATCCGTCGACCGTGATCGCCGAAGCCCCGCACGGCACGGCGCCTCGCCTGGAAGGGAAGAACGTCGCGAACCCGTTGGCGATGATCCTCGCCGCGGCGGCGATTCTTTCGTACGCGGGCGACCCACGCGCAGCGCAGGCTTCACGATCGATCTACGACGCCGCGTTGGCGGCGGTTCAAGATGGCGTCGCGACCGCGGATCTCGGCGGCCATGCAACGACGACCGAGTTTACCGACGCCGTAATCGCACGCACCCGCCGCGCCCTGTCATCCTGAGCGCTAGACCTCCATCACCACCGGGATCACGATTGGGCGGCGCTTGGTGCGCGCGTAGACCGCGCCCGCGAGAGCGCTGCGAATGTGCTCCTTCACGGCGTCGACGTCCCGCAGCGCGTCGACCGAGATTCCGGCGATCTTCGTGTTGAGCTCCGCGCGAAGCTCGTCGAGCACGCCGCCCGCTTCGGGCAGATAAAAGACGCCGCGCGAAATCAGGTCGGGGCCGGCGATCAGATGCGCCTCTTCGCTGTCGATCGCGACGACGACCATGATGATGCCGTCGTTGGAGAGCGCCTTCCGATCGCGCAAGACCGCTTCGCCCACGTCGCCGATTCCCGAACCGTCGACGAAGACGTGACCGCCGTACGTCTTTCCAACCTTGTCGCCGAATTCGTGCGTAAATTCGATCACGTCGCCATTTTCGGCGAGGAATACGTTCTCGGCTTCGACGCCGGTGCGCACCGCTAGATGTTTGTGCGCGTCGAGCATCCGGTACTCGCCGTGAACCGGAATGAGAAACTCGGGACGCACCAGATTGAGCATCAGGAGAAGCTCCTCTTGCGAGGCGTGTCCCGAGACGTGCGAGCGGCCGTCGGTTCCGTGAATCACGATGGCGCCCAGCTTGCAGAGATTGTTGATCGTCTTGTGCACGCTCTTTTCGTTGCCGGGAATCGGCGTGGCGCTGATGACGACGGTATCGCCGGGTACGATGCGAAAGCGCGCGTGATCGCGCACCGACATTCGCGCGAGCCCGCTCATCGGTTCCCCTTGCGATCCGGTCGTCATCACCACGATCTGCTCGGGCGGATAGTTATCGATATCCTCGATCTTGACGACCGTATCGGGCGGAATCCGCAGGTGCTTCAGTTCGCCGGCAACGTGGACGACGTTGCGCATCGAGCGCCCCAGGAACGCAATTTTCCGGTTGAATCGCACGGCGTGATCGACCGTCTGCTGGATGCGTGGAACGTTCGAGGCGAACGACGCGACGACGATACGTCCCTTGGCGTGCGAGAAGATCGATGTAAACGCCTCGCCGACGATTCGCTCGGAGAGCGTATGACCCGGGCGTTCGGCATTCGTCGAATCCGAAAGCATGCAGAGCACGCCCTCGTCGCCGATTCGCGCGATCCGCGCAAAGTCGGCGGGCCGATTATCGATGGGGGTTTGATCGAACTTAAAGTCGCCGGTATGGAAAATCGTTCCGACTGGGGTGCGCAACGCCAGCGCGCAGGCCCCCGCAACCGAATGGTTGACGTGGATGAACTCGGTCTCGATACTGCCGTACCGGACTCGATTCCCCGGTTGCACCTGAGTGAACTCCCGCTCGCCGAGGTGCTGCTCGCGTGACTTCGCCTTGATGAGCGCGATCGTCAGCGGAGTGCCGACGATCGGCGTTTGCGGAAACTCTTTGGCGAAATACGGAATCCCGCCGATGTGGTCTTCGTGACCGTGCGTGACCAGCAGCGCACGCAGCTTCGAGGCTCGCTCGCGCACATAGGTAAAATCGTTGATCACGATGTCGACGCCGTACATCTCGTCGTCGGGAAACATGAGCCCGCAATCGACGACGACCATATCCTCGTTGGTCTCGATCACCGTCATGTTGCGGCCGATCTCTCCGCAGCCGCCAAGCGGAACGACTCGCACGTAGGGCACTTCCGGCGGCGCCGGCACGGTTAGCGTGTCTATGCTCACGAGCGGTCCTTTTGCCGAAGGCCCTTGCTCCCCCGCGCCTTTGCGGTGAATTGCGCTGCGGAGGTTCCCGATGACGATCCTAACGTTGATCTCGATACTGCTCGCCGCAGCTCCGGCGAACGCACCCTCTCCCCAGCCCGGCCGGGCGGCCCCAACCGCATCGCCGGCCCTCTCACCCGACGCGCTCTTTTCGCGGCGCGCGCTGCGCCGCGCGCGTCTTCTCATTCAAATGCGCATGTTCCAACTGCGCGACGAACGCCTCGAGTGCGTCCGGGAGGCGCTACTGCGCCGGCTCCCCGACGCGCTCTGGCCCGAGCTGCCCTCGCCGACGCGGGGAAACCCGAGTGGGGCTTCGGCGGTGGCCCACTGCGGGCAAATCTTGCGGTTCTAGAGGGATCAAGCAAGCGGCCCCGGCCCTCCGATCCTCGCGCGGCCCAGGACCGCCGAATGACAACTTGGTGAGCATCTGCGACTTTTTGCCCTCCATCAAGTAGATGGCTGGCAGAGAACACTTCAAGAATGACGGAATAACTTTGACATGTTGAAGAATCGCATATTGCCCACGTTGATCGTCGGTCTCGCCGGTGCGGTGATCGGCAGTTTCCTCATGATGCTGTACGCCAGCGGCCACTTCGGCGGCGCGACCGGACCCGATCGCACGCCTCCGGCGCTCGCGGCCGTGCCGCTCAGCGGAGTGAGCGATCAAGATCGCATCGTCAGCGCAGTCAAACGGACGAAATCATCCGTGGTCGCAATCACGGAGCAGGTGAACGGACAGGAGGTCGTTCCGGCCGATCCGTTCTTCCAACAGTTTTTCGGGGGCCAAGGCCCCGGCATCGTTCAGCCCTATCGCGGCGAAGCCTCGGGCTCCGGTTTCGTAGTCGACGACAAGGGCGACATCGTAACCAATGCGCACGTCCTGCAGCCGCCCAACGGCGGTAAAGTGACGAAGCTGACGGTCGTCTTTGCAAACGGCGATCGGATGCCCGCGCGCGTCGTCGCGTATAATCTCGCGGCCGACGTCGGTTTGCTGCGCGTTGAGAACTATTCGAAGCTTCCTCCTCCACTCGAGCTCGGCGATTCAAACAAACTCGAGCAGGGTCAATGGGCAATCGCGATTGGCGAACCCCTGCAGTTGCAGCAGACCGTCACCGTCGGCGTCGTTTCGGCCTTCAATCGCTCCGAGCCGATTCCGACTGAAAATGGCGGCGAGATTGACTTCAAAGGCCTCTTGCAGACTTCGGCGCCGATCAACCCCGGTAACTCCGGCGGTCCGCTCATCGACATCGACGGCCGCGTGATCGGTATGAACCAGTCGACCGTCAAGTCGGCTTACGCGCAAGGCATCGGCTTTGCGATTCCTTCGAACACGGTCCGCAACGTCGTGGCCTCGCTGCAGCGGAACCCCGGTGCGCACCAAGGGACCGATACCGGATTCCTCGGGATCTACATGGCGAACCTGACCGCCGGCGTCAAGAATCAAATCGGATACAACGGCAACGGCGGCGTTGCGGTGCAGCAAGTCTTCTCCGGCTCGCCGGCCGACCAGGCCGGAATTCAACCGGGCGACGTGATTCTTCAGGCCGACGGCAAGGACTACACCAGCATTAAGGACCTCCACGACTACATTGCCTCGAAAAAGCCCGGCGATACGATACGGCTCAACGTTTGGTCGGGCGGCGTGAAGAAGTTCGTGGCGATCAAGCTCGGTGAAACGCCTGCCGAGCAGCCGGTCTCGGCCGAGCAGCAACCGCAGCAGGGGCAACAGCAGCAGCCACCGGACGACCAGCAGCCCTAACATACCTTTCCGGCGCCGAAGGCGCGCAGTCTCGAGCGGAGGCCCTGGCGCTCATCGCCGGGGCCGAAGCGAAAGGGTCCACCTGCAACCGTGGGCCCTCTTTTCTTGTCTAAGTAGGCGAAACAACTCGAGCCGCACATCGGGTATGATGGTGCGGTATCCCCAATCCGACTTGCCATAAGCGGCAAGGCTTCCGCCGGAGACCCGGCGCTTCGGCTACCTCGGCCTAAGCGCGAGCGTTCGGCATGGCTGGTCCAGAGTGGGTCGGAAATCTACTGAAAAATAACGAGGTATGAATTTCTATGGCTAAAACGGTCGGTATCGACCTCGGCACGACCAACTCCGTCGTCGCCGTTATGGAGGGCACCCAGCCCGTCGTCATTCCCAACGCCGAAGGCTCGCGTACGACGCCGTCGGTCGTAGCATTTACGAAGACCGGCGAACGTCTCGTCGGACAGCTCGCGAAACGTCAGGCGATTACCAATCCGGATCGCACGATCAGTTCGATCAAGCGTCACATGGGTGAGCCGGATTATCACGTCAAGATCGACGGCAAAGATTACACGCCGCAAGAGATCTCGGCGATGATCCTCCAAAAGCTCGTCAACGACGCGAGCAACTATCTCGGCGAGCGCGTGACCAAAGCGGTCATCACGGTGCCCGCCTACTTCAACGATTCACAGCGCCAGGCAACGAAGGACGCGGGCAAGATCGCCGGTCTCGACGTGCTGCGCATCATCAACGAACCGACGGCGGCGGCGCTCGCCTACGGTCTCGAAAAGAAAGGCAACGAGAAGATCCTCGTCTGGGATCTCGGCGGCGGAACGTACGACGTCTCCATCCTCGAGCTCGGCGACGGCGTCTTCGAAGTCAAGGCGACCAACGGCGACACGCATCTCGGCGGCGACGATTACGATCATCGCATCGTCGAGTGGCTCGTCGATCAGTTCCGGCGCGATCAGGGCATCGACCTCAGCAAAGACAAGCAGGCAATGCAGCGCCTCACCGAGGCCGCCGAAAAAGCGAAGATCGAGCTCTCCTCGGTCGTGCAGACGACCATCAACCTGCCGTTCATCACGGCCGATCAGGAAGGTCCCAAGCATCTCGACTATATGCTCACGCGAGCGAAGTTCGAAGAGCTGACGAGCGATCTCACCGATCGCTGCGTGGGTCCGTTCCGCAGCGCGATCGCCGACGCCAAGCTCGAACTTTCGGACATCAACGAGGTGATCATGGTCGGCGGCGCCACGCGCATGCCGGTCATTCAAGAGCTCGTCCGCAAACTCACCGGTAAGGAGCCAAATCTCACCGTCAACCCCGACGAAGTGGTAGCGATCGGTGCGGCGATTCAAGCCGGCGTTCTTTCAGGCGAGGTGCGCGACGTCGTTCTCCTCGACGTCACGCCGCTTTCACTCGGACTCGAAACGCTCGGCGGCGTCATGACCAAGCTCATCGACCGTAACACGACGATCCCGACGAAGAAGTCGCAGATCTTCACGACGGCCGAAGACGGCCAAACCTCGGTCGACATCCACGTGCTCCAAGGCGAGCGTCAGATGGCAGCCGATAATAAAACGATGGGCCGCTTTCGGCTCGAAGGCATTCCGCCGGCGCCCCGCGGCGTACCGCAGATCGAAGTGACGTTCAACATCGACGCCAACGGCATCGTTAACGTCAGCGCCAAAGATCTCGGCACCGGCAAGGAGCAAACGATTACGATCACCGCTTCGACCAATCTCACTAAAGAAGAGGTCGATCGAATGGTCCGCGATGCCGAACTGCAATCGGAGGCCGATAAGAACAAGCGTGACGAAGCAGAAGTGCGCAACAACGCTTCGAGCTTGATTTACTCGACCGAGAAATCGCTCAAGGAAGTCGGCGAGAAGCTCGAGCCCGGTCCTCGCGGCGAAGTCGAAGCGGCGCTGAGCGAGCTCAAGCGCGTCAGCGAAAACGGCACGGTTGCCGAGATCAAGCCGGCGATCGAGGCATTGCAGCAGGCGAGCTACAAAATGGCCGAGCTGCTCTATAAGTCGGCCGGACCGCAGGGCGAACAGCCGCCTCCGAGCGACGGTGCGCCGAGCGGAAATGGCGCAGCTGCGGGCGGAGCCGGCGAAGACGTCATCGACGCCGAGTTCAAAGAAGCCAAGTAGCTTCGCTTAACTGATGTTCGACGATCAATCCGTCTTAAAGACAGAGGCCGGCGAGGCCACCATAGAAGAAGCCGCGGCGACTCCCTCGCTCGAGGAGCAGCTCGCCGCGGCAAACTCCCGCGCCGACGACAACTACGGTAAGTTCTTGCTCGCCGTCGCGGACTTCGACAACTATAAGAAACGCATCCAGCGCGACATGGACTCAATCGTCTCGTCGCGCCGCCGTATGCTGCTCGAGCGACTGCTTCCGGTGCTGGACAACCTCCAGCGCGCGCTGAATTCAAATGCAGGGGGCGACACGCTGCGAGGCGGCCTCGAGCAGACGCTGCGTGGCTTCGAGGCGGTGATGACGAACGAAGGCGTGACGCCGATCGAGGTGCAAGGCGAACCCTTCGACCCGCGCGTCGCCGAAGCGGTGGGAACGACGCCATCCGATGACGTCGCCGAAGATACCGTCATTAACGTCGCCGAGAAGGGCTATAGGCTCGGCGACGATCTGCTCCGTCCCGCAAAGGTGATCGTAGCGAAGCGCCGCGACGAATGATCCCTTTGTGGCAAGTTAGGATGACAGCGTAGTTGCCGCTAAACTTTAAAGACTACTATGCGGTCTTGGGCGTTCCGAAAAACGCGGCCGAGAAAGATATCAAGTCCGCCTATCGGAAGCTCGCGCGCAAGTGGCACCCCGACGCAAACCTGAACAATCCGAAGGAGGCCGAGGAAAAGTTCAAAGAACTCTCCGAGGCCTACGAGGTCTTAGGCGACCCCGAAAAACGCAAGAAATACGACGTGCTCGGTCCGAACTGGCAACAAGCGGCGCAGCAGGCGGAGCAGCAGCGGCGTTATCGCACCAATGTCGGCGGAGAAGAGTTTGAGTTCGACCTCGGTGGCGCCGGCGCCCCGAGCGGCTTCTCCGATTTCTTCGACGTCTTCTTCTCCGGCGTCGGGCGACGCCAGACCGCGCAAGGCCAAGGCTTCGCGCGGCGCGGCCAAGACCTCGAGACGACGATCGATCTCGATCTGCACGACGTCTACGGCGGGGGAACGAAATCGGTCGCGCTTCAGATCGAAGACGTCTGTCCGCGATGTCACGGCAGCGGCACGGAAGCGCGCCATCTCTGCACGCAATGTCACGGCACCGGGCGGATTCTGATCAACAAACGATTCGAGGTGACGATCCCCAAAGGGATCGGTGATGGGCAACGCATTCGGCTCGCCGGTCAGGGCGGCGCCGGACCGAACGGCGGTCCCAATGGCGATCTCTATCTCGTCGTCAAGCTCAAAGAAGATCCAACCTATAAGCGCAAAGGGGACGATCTTTACGTCGATCTGCCGGTGAGCATCTACGATCTCGTTCTCGGCGGCGAGGTCAACGTTCCAACGCTCAGCGGCGAAGTGGCAATGACGATCCCCGCCGGCACGCAGAACAACCGCCTGCTCCGGCTCTCGGGGCGCGGAATGCCGCACGTGAAAGCCGGAAGCAGCGGCGACGAATACGTTCGGCTCATCGGTCAGCTACCGACCGATCTTTCCGACAAGGAGAAAAAGCTCTTTAAAGAGCTCGACGCGCTGCGCAACGGCAAAGCCTGACGTTCACTCGCATTTTTCTTGGGCGATCGCTTCTGCATCGCTCTCAAGGCCCATTGTGGCGATAACTTGGCCATCCCACATGTATACCGCGTTGTTCGAGCCAAAGACGTGACCGCCGCTATATCCATTTTCTTCCCGAACGATCCGAAAGAAAACGGCAACCGGACCGTTTCGGCGGTCGCCCCCGGGAAAGGCATAACGCAAGAGCGCCCGTTGACACGGCTTCACCTCATGAAGGACTCGCCATACCCGCGCGATCTCGACTGGCGTCAGGTTCGGCGCACCGGGGCGGCCTGCATCGAGCGCAAGATAGGTGGGCGCAACGGTTGACGCGGGCGACGGGCTCAGCGGCTTGATCGAACGTGCGAAGTCGCGCATGTACTGCGTCTGGTCGGTGGACACGTGTTGGCACGCTGCCACCAGCACGCTGCCGGCCAGCGTGACGATGCAGCTAAGTCCGATCCGAAGAGTTAAGGCGCGCCTGCTAGAGATCTCCGCAGGCGGCGCCGCCTACGTTGACCGACAGATTCGCATTTGCGAGCTGCGATACCGGCACGTCAAGCACCGTCTCCGAGAACCCGTTTCGGACGGTTGTGAGCGCATACTTCGACTTTGGTTTAGCCGAGGAACAAGCTCCGGCGTTGATGGTGGCGGACTGCGCGCCATCCTTCGGACCGTGAAGCAAGTGAATCTCAACTTCAGTACGGCCGCCAAACGGCTGAAGTGCAACGGTGCCGGATTGGCCGGAACCGTTCATCGCCGAGAGTGCAAAGACTTTATTGCCGGTCGTGGAGCTTCCGGGCTCCACGGGTTGTGCGAGCGCCGGCGCGATCGCAGCCGTCAGCAGAAGCGCCGTGAGCAGTGCGGTTGAACGTAACATTGGCCTTCCTTTCCCGCGATGGGATGGACCCGGCCCTCGCCCGAATGTGCGAGCGGTCAGTTACCACCTTCATTATAGCACCAGCGGCAACCAGGTCGCGCCGAAGCGGTTTTACAAAGGCACACATCCGCTCAAACTGAGGTACTGGAGAGATCATGATTAAAGAGATTGCGTTTACTGCCTACCCGGCCAAAGACGTCGCCGGCTTGCGCAAATGGTACGAGGATACGCTCGGCCTGAAGTTCAGCGGGCCCTATGAAGAGGAGGGCGTCGAAAAATACAACGAGTCAAACGTGGGCGGTGGCTATTTCGCCGTGTTGACGACCGAGTGGGCCGACCGCGATCCGGGCAGCGCATCGGGAATTGTTTTTGAAGTGGACGACATCGACAAGACGGTCGGCGAGCTGCGGGCAAAGGGCGTCGAGGTCGAGGATCCGTATGCCACGCCGGTCTGCAAGATTACCTCCTTCAACGATAAGGAGGGCAACAAAGTCTCACTCCATCAGGTTACCGTTCCGCACTAGCTCATGATGGCCGGCCACGGGCTGATGTGGTCGAACATTTATCAGCCCGAGAAACCGAAAGTAAAGCGGCGCGTCGATTGGCGACGCCTCGGCGCGCTCTTCGCTCCCTATTGGCGCCAACAGGCGACGGTGCTGGCCTGCATCGTCGCCGTTTCGGGACTCGGGCTGGTGCCCGGTTTCGTCGTCGCGCATATCATCGATGAAACGATTCCGCACAAAAACCTGGGCGAGCTTGGGATAGACGTCGGCATCATTCTCGCCTCGGCTCTCCTCTCAGCGGCCATCGGCGTGCTTCAAGGCTTCCTCAACTCTGTGGTCGGCGAAGGGATCATGCGAGACATTCGCACGAGTCTCGTCGCGCATCTCCATCGCATGCCGCTGCATTTCTTCACCGGCACGAAGACCGGGGAGATCATGAACCGCGTGAGCAATGACGTCGATAACGTCGACAACGTCGTTACCGGCACGCTAACCACGATCGTCACCAACGTCGTGCTCATCGCCACGACCGTCGTCGCGATGTTCGTTTGGAACTGGCGTCTCGCGCTCATTAGCGTGGCCATCGTGCCGCTGATGGTCTTTCCGCTCGGCCCGGTTGGACGCCGGATGTATCAAATCCGAAAACAGACGCGCGAGAAGCGTGACGATATCGAGTCGATTACTCAAGAGACGCTCTCGATCTCGGGCATCACCCTCATCAAGTCGTTCGCACGGGAAGCCTACGAACGCTCGCGTTTCTACGAGGCCGGCACGCGCCTGATGGGGCTCGAGATCGATCTCGCGATGGTTGGCCGATGGTTCATCGCATCGGTGATGGCGATGGTCGTCGTCGGCCCAGCACTCGTTTGGTTCGGGGGCGGCTGGCTCGCGATTTCGAGCCAGCTCAAGGTCGGTGTCATCGTCGCGTTCGTCTCATTCATTCAAGGAAGACTCTACGGACCGGCGGCCTCGCTTGCGGGCATTCAGGTCCAAATCGTCAGCGCACTCGCCGTTTTCGAGCGCATCTTCGACTATCTCGACATGAAGCCCGAGGAGTACGATCCGCCCGGAGCGATCGCGTTACCCGGCGTGAAGGGCGACATCGAGTTCGAGAACGTCGTCTTCGCATACGACGAGGGACGCGACGTTCTCAACGGCGTCTCGTTTCACGTCCGTCCCGGAGATGTCGCGGCCTTCGTCGGACCTTCGGGTGCAGGAAAGACGACCATCACGCAGCTCGTACCTCGTTTCTACGATCCGCAAGGCGGACGCGTGCTCGTCGACGGCCACGACCTGCGCACGCTGACGCTCGAGTCGCTGCGGCGCGATATCGGAATCGTAACGCAAGAGACTTATCTCTTTCACGACACCGTCGCAAACAATCTGCGCTACGGCAAGCCCACCGCGACCGACGCCGAGCTCGAGGCCGCGGCGCGTGCCGCGAACATCGCCGATTTCATCGCGTCGCTGCCCAATCGATACGAGACCGTCGTCGGAGAGCGCGGTCACAAGCTCTCGGGCGGCGAACGCCAGCGACTTGCCATCGCGCGAGTGCTGCTCAAGGATCCGCGCATCCTCATCCTCGACGAAGCCACGAGCTCGCTCGACTACGAGAACGAAGCGGCGATTCAGCGAGCGCTCGAAGTCGTCATGCGCGGCCGCACCAGCCTCGTGATCGCGCACCGTCTTTCGACCGTCCTCGCCGCCGACGTCATCTTCGTCGTCGATGAGGGGCGCATCGTTGAGTCGGGCCGTCACGCAGCGTTGCTCGCCCGCGGCGGCCTCTACTCACGCCTCTACCGTACCCAGTTGCTCTCCTTCGACTCTGCGCTCGACTCCGGTGCTCCGCACCTACGCTCGCCCCTCGACTCCGGTGCTTCGCACCTACGCTCGGGATGACAGGGCGAGCCGGCGCTACTTGGCGTACTGAATGCCGAGATTGACCTGATTGATCGCGGACTTCACGTCGTTGATCGCGGCGTTTCGATGACCGCCCTTATCAACCGTCGCCGCGTTCAGCTCGGAGAGTGCAGAGTTCAGATAGCTGCGAGCGTTGACCATGTGCGACTGTACGGCGAGTGCAACGCCCGCGCCCAGCGCGGTAAAGAGCAAGGCAAAGGCCAACGCGAGTCCGACCGGGTGAAGCTTGAATTTCGACATGGATCCTCCTGAAGAAAAAATGCGGTAAACTGCGAGGAACGGCACTAAACGCCGTCGGGGATCTCCATCACCATCGGCTCGACGGGGACCTGCAACTCCGGCTCGGTTGCCGTACGCACCTCCTCGAGCGTAACACCGGGTGCGAGCTCGCGCAGAATCAGTCCGTCGGGTGAAATGTCGATGGTCGCCATATCGGTGATGATCCGCTGCACGACGCGTTTTCCGGTGAGCGGCAACGAGCAGCGGCGCAAGATCTTCTGTGTGTTCCCTTTCGCGACATGTTCCATCATGACAATCACGCGCTTGGCGCCATGAACCAAGTCCATCGCGCCGCCCATTCCCTTGACCATCTTGCCCGGGATCATCCAGTTTGCGAGATCGCCCGTTTCAGAGACCTGCATCGCGCCGAGCACCGCGAGATCGATGTGGCCGCCGCGAATCATGCCGAACGAGAGCGCCGAGTCGAAAAACGAGGCGCCCGGAAGAACCGTGACCGTCTCTTTGCCGGCATTGATCAGATCGGCTTCTTCCTCGCCTTCAAAGGGGTAGGGACCCATCCCAAGGATGCCGTTCTCGCTCTGCAGCGTGACCGTAACGTCGGATGGAACGTAGTTCGGCACGAGGGTCGGAAGCCCGATGCCGAGATTGACGTACTGACCGTCGCGCAGTTCCTGCGCCACCCGTGCTGCCAGCTGCGTTCTCGTGAGAGGCATTACGCGCCCCGCTTGCGGGTCGTCACGCGTTCGATTCGCTTGCCTTGAGCTCCGACGTGCACGATTCGCTGCACGAAGACGCCGGGCAAGTGGACGCTCTCCGGATCGATCGCGCCCGGTTCGACGAGCTCCTCGACCTCCGCGATCGTAATCCGGCCGGCCATCGCGCAGAGCGGGTTGAAGTTGCGCGTCGCTTTGTGAAAGATCAAGTTTCCGGTCCGGTCGCCGACGGATGCGCGGACCAGCGCGAAATCGCAGACGATGCCGGCCTCGAGCACGTACTCGCGCCCGCTGAAGACGCGCGTCTCCTTCTTCGGCGACCCAATCGCGACGCTTCCGTCGGAGTTGTGGCGCCACGGCAGACCGCCGTCCGCCACGAGCGTGCCGTCGCCCGCCGGCGTATAAAAGGCTGGGATGCCGCAGCCGCCCGCCCGCAGCCGCTCGGCGAGCGTTCCTTGCGGCACCAGCTCGACCTCGAGCTCGCCCTGGAGATACTGCCGCTCGAACTCACGATTTTCGCCGACGTACGACCCGGTCGTACGGCGGATACGCTTGTTGTCGAGGAGCACGCCTAATCCCCAACCATCGACCCCGCAGTTGTTCGAAACGGTCACGAGCTCGGAAGCACCCTGTTCGAGCAACGCCTCGATCAGATTGTGAGGAATGCCGCTGAGGCCGAAGCCGCCGACCGCAATCGACGCGCCGTTGGGAATGTCGGCGACCGCCTCGGCGCAGGAGGCATAAACCTTCTCCATGCCGCCCTAATGCGCCGACGGAACGAACGCCGCCTCCGTGGAACGTCTGCCGCTATGACGATGGCACCAACGCAAATTGCAAGCAGCGACGAAGAGGCGATGATCCTCGCGGTGGTTCGCGAGCTCGTCGCCGAGAAAGTCGCCCCGCGCGCCGCGGAGATCGACGCTACCGGCGAGTTCCCGTGGGACGTGAAGGAGCTTTTCGCACAGAACGATCTCTTCGGCATTCCGATTCCCGCGGAGTACGGTGGGTTAGGCGGCACCTTTCTCACCTACGTCAAGGTCGTCGAGGAGATCGCGAAGGCCTGTGCGTCGAGTGCGCTCATCGTCGCCGTGCAGGAGCTTGGAATGCTGCCGATCGTCATCGGTGGAAACGACGAACAGAAGCGGCGATTTCTGCCCAAGATCGCTTCGGGCGAGCACCTCGTCGCATATGCGCTCACCGAAGTTTCGAGCGGATCCGATGCGCTCGGCTCGATGCGCACGCGCGCCGAAAAACGCGACGGCACCTACGTGCTCAACGGACAAAAGATTTGGATCACCAACGGCAGCGTCGCCGACGTGATCTGCGTCTTCGCGGTTACCGATCCGGCAGCGGGCTCGCGCGGCGTCACGGCCTTCGTCGTCGAGAAGGGCACCCCCGGATTCACCGTCGGCAAGTCCGAAAAAAAGATGGGTATCCGCGGCTCTCCGACCGTCGAGCTCGTCTTTGCCGATTGCGAGATTCCAGAGGCGAACCGGCTCGGCGAAGAGGGTCAAGGCTTCAAGATTGCGATGAAGGTGCTCGACAAGTCGAGGCCTGGAATCGCCGCGCAGGCGCTCGGTATCGCGGCCGGCGCGCTCGAGTACGCGACCGGCTATGCGAAGGAGCGCGTCGCCTTCGGCAAACCGATCGGCCAGCATCAGGGTGTCGGTTTCATGCTCGCCGACATGAAGACCGAGGTCGAGGCGGCGCGGCTCGTTCTCTATGAAGCGGCGCGTCGCTGCGACGAAGGTGCAGCCGACGTCACGCTCTGGGCGGCAATGGCGAAGCTCAAGTGCGGCGACGTCGCGATGTCGGTGACCACAGACGCGGTGCAGGTACTCGGCGGCTTTGGATATTCGGCCGATTACCCAGTCGAACGGATGATGCGCGATGCCAAGATTACGCAGATCTACGAAGGGACGCAGCAAATCCAGCGTTTGGTGATCGCGCGCAATCTCGTCGGCAGAGCGTAATATACGTGCGGTCGTTCTCGACGCCGCTGCGTCTGCCGGCCGGCCTGCTCGTTGCCGCGCTCTGCGGCTGCGCGCAGCCGGCGACCGATCGTAGCAGCGCCAGCGGCGTCGCGCCCGCAACGCTCGCGGGAAGCCCTGCCGCTTATCCGGCGCGGCTCAGAGCGGCGAAGCGCGCGCTCTTGGGCGGTGGGAAGATCGAGCACGTCGTCTTCATCGTCCAGGAGAATCGCTCGACGGACGATCTCTTCAACGGCCTGAAGAACGCCGATACCGTCACCTCGGGAACGAACAGCGCGGGAACGAAGATCGCACTGCTTCCAATATCGATCGCCGCGCCTTACGATCTCACGCATACGCACGACGCATTCAACACCGAGTTCGACGGCGGCCTGATGGACGGTTTCAGCTTCGAGCGTTCGACCTGCGACGCAACGGGGACCGCCAAGTGCAAACCCGATCGACAGTTTCGGGCCTACGGAATCGTTCCCAAAACCGAAGTAGAGCCGTATTTCACGATGGCCGAGTCGTACGCATTTGCCGACCGGATGTTCGCCACGCAAGCCGGGCCGAGCTTCGCAGCGCATCAATACATCTTCAGCGGTACGTCGACCATCTCGCCGAGCTCGACGCTTCGAGCCGCCGAGTTGCCGCTCGACACGAGGCAGCATTTTACCGGCGGCTGCGACTCGCCCGTGGGTTCGCTCGTCATGCTGATCGACACCAACGGCACCGAGGATCAGCAAGTCTACCCGTGCTTCGATCGGCCGGCGATGCCGGATCTGCTCCAGCCGCAGGGTCTCACCTGGCGCTACTATCAGACCCACCCCGGCGCCGGGGCTTGGGATGCTCCCGACGCCATCAAACACATCCGCGAAGGTTCGCAGTACTCGACCGACGTCGTCTCGCCGCCCGCGCAGGTGCTCACCGACATCGCGAAGGGGAACTTAGCGAACGTGGTGTGGATCACGCCGACGGCGGCGGAGTCGGACCACGCGGGAATCACCGACGGATCGGGACCCGACTGGGTCGCATCGATCGTCAACGCGGTCGGCAAGAGCAAATACTGGACGAATACCGCGATCTTCGTCACGTGGGACGATTGGGGCGGCTGGTACGATCACGTGCCGCCGGTACAATACAACTCGTTCGAGCTCGGCTTCCGCGTGCCGCTCATCGCGATCGGAGCCTACGCAAAGAAAGGCTACGTCTCGCATGCGCAGCACGAATTCGGAAGTCTCTTGAAGTTCACAGAGAGGGTCTTCGGGCTCGGCTCGCTCGGAGCGACCGACGTTCGCTCCGACGATCTCTCAGACTGCTTCAACTTCGCGAGAAAGCCGCGCGCCTTCAAACCGATTCAAACCAAGCGCGGCCCCGCGTATTTTCTCCGTCAACCGGTCTCTTGGACGGATCCCGACAACGAGTAACCGTTCATAAATACGTCTTCCAGAAATCGAGCATGTGCTCGAAGACCGAGCGTCGCTGGGCGAGCCCGGCGATCGAATGCGTTTTTCGCGGGTACGGATAGAAGAGCACGCGCGATTCGCGCGCTAGGATGAAGCGCTGCACGAGCTGCATGGTATTGGCCATGTGCACGTTGTCGTCGGAGGTCCCGTGCTGAATTAAGAGCGGCCCGTTGAGATGCCCGGCCGCATTGAGCACCGAGCTGCCGTCGTAAGCTCGCGCGTTTTTCTGCGGCAGCCCCATGTAACGCTCGGTGTAGATGGTGTCGTAGAGATGCCAGTCGGTAACCGGCGCGACCGCGGCACCGGCCTTAAAGAGATGGCTGTGGGTCAGGGCGTAGCAGGTTTCATAACCTCCGAAACTCCATCCCCACATGCCGATTCGCGAAGCGTCGACGTATGGCAGGGTCGCGAGATAGCGCGCGCCGATCTCCTGTCCGAGCAGCGAGCCGGGGCCGAAGTCGTGCAAGAGCAAGCGGACGTGCTCGTCATCGTCGACTTGCGACGCGGGGCCATCGATCGAAAAAACGATAATCCCTTCGCGTGCGAGGGGCTGGTGGTAGAGTGCGTCCGAGTAATTGAACGTATCGGCCGTCGTCGGCGCGTCGGGGCCGCCATAGACGAAGACGACGACGGGATACTTTTTCGACGGAGTAAAGCCCGGCGGCTCGAGGAGCACGGCATCGAGCGGCCCGTAGGCGGAGGGCACTTCGAGCATCTGCGTCGGCAGCAGCTCGGCCTTGAGGGCCGCGTTCTCCGGCGCGAGCGTTTTGGTCGCGAGAGAAGCAATTGAGACGAGGTCGCTGCGCGGCGGGTCATTCAGGCGCCCGTAGAGATCGACGAAACGATCGAATCTTGGCGAAAGCGTGGTCGCGTGCCAACCCGGCGTGGGGGTGAGGTTTCGCAGGCTCGCCGACGCATCGTGCAGGCGAAGTTCGAGCAGCGACGATTCACGCCGCGTGGGATAAGCCGCCGTAAAGTAGATCGTACCGTCGGGCGTAACTCCGTCGAGCGATCGCACCCGGAAGTTGCTCGTGAGTTGACGCATCGAACCATCGCGGCCGCGCAAATAAAGACCCGCCGTTCGGTGGCGATCGAGCAGCCAGACCGATCGTCCGTCGTCCAGCCAATGCGGCAACGGCTGTACGTCGACCCACGAGCGCGACGTTTGATAATAAATCAGCGCGGGATTCCCGCGCGGCGCGCTCCAAGCGTCGATCCGCAGCGTGCGCTGGGCACGGTCGAGAATCTCCGCCTCGAGCCGGTTCGAACCTCGGATCCAATCGAAAGCGGCCACGTACTCGTCGCGAGCGCCGGCATCGTAAACCAGCCGCGTCGAATCCGTTCGAAGGTCGGCGACGCGCAGCGTCACGCGCGGGTTCGCCTCTCCTGCAAGCGGGTAGCGCTCGAAATCGACGCCGTTGTTCGTCGTGAGGAAATCGACGATCGGAAAGTCGGTAACGCGGCGTTCGTCCATCGTCAGATAGGCAACGAGCGTTCCGTCGGGCGACCACCGAAATCCGTGCTCGATACCGAGTTCCTCCGGGTAGACCCAATCGAGCGTTCCGTTGAGCACGTCATCCGGCACGCCGCCTTGCGTGATCCGGCGGATTCTCTCACGCGGGGCGAGCATTGCCACGTAGAGATCGGCATCGTGCGAGTAGGCGATTGCGTCGCCTCGCGGCGACCACTGCGCCTCGTCGACGCCGTTTGCGATCGCGTGCGGTCGCGGGTCGGCTACCGTCGACCAGTAGAGCCGTCCGCGCGCGAGCAGCGCGACGCGGTCGCCGCCGGGAGACCACGAAGCGATCTGCGGCGTTCCGGCGCCGCTTCCGAACGCACTGGGCGCGAGCCAGACTCGTGACGTGCCGTTCGCAACGTCATACATCATCACCGGAAGCGCCTCGCTCGGGTCCTGACTGCGGCGTATGAAGAGAAAGTACTTACCGTTTGGCGACCAGTCGACACGATTGACCATCCGCCCCCACGGCGGTTCCTTTGCGTAGACGCTGTCGAGCGTGATCTCGGCCGCAGCTGCCGGAAGCGCAGCAAGGCTGAGCGCAAGGATGAGCAACGCGTGTGCGGCGGACCTCATCGCATAATCCGACGGATGATGCGCGGCGTCGGACAGAGTGTGTTGACCGGACACTGCTCGCAGAGCGGAGTCGGTGCCTTACAGAGCGCGCGACCGTGCATGATGAGCCAGTGGGTGCAATCGCCCCACTTGCTGGGCGGCACCAGCGCGGTGAGATCCTCTTCAACGTGGCGCGGCGTCGTGCCGAGCGTGATGCCCAGCCGATGCGCAACCCGGAAGACGTGCGTATCGACGGCCAGCGCTTCGGCATGAAAGGCCGCCGCCATGACGACGCTCGCGGTCTTTCGACCAACGCCCGCGAGCGACTCCAGCTCCTCGCGCTGGTGCGGCACGCTCCCGCCAAAGCGTTCGACGACGTCGCGCGCGCAGGCGACGATATTCTTCGCCTTCATTCGAAAGAACCCGCACGACTTGATGAGCTTTTCGACATCGAGTTGTCGGGCGCGTGCGAGCTTCTCGGGCGTCGGATACTTTGCGAAGAGCGCGGGCGTCGTCGCATTGACGCGCGCATCGGTGCACTGCGCCGAGAGAATCACGGCGACGAGGAGCTGAAACTCGCTCTCGTATTCGAGCGCGGTGACCGCGTGCGGGTAGGTGCGCTCGAGAATAGCGAGCTGCTCGAGCGCGACGCGGCGCGGCACCTTTTTCGTGGGAAACGGAATGCGCGGCACGCCCGGCTATTCTTGCAGAGCGACCGAGGTTCCGTCGTGCGTCACCAAGCCGTCGCGCGCCAGCGCGGCGACGACCTCCTGGATCTCCTCGACGCTGCGTTCGGGCATCGCGGAACCGATCGCGTGGTGCAGATCGATGAAGGAGATTCGCTCGCCGGGCCCCAGCTCGCGCAGCCGGTCGACGATGCGTCCCCGCGCGTAGCGCGTGGTGCGCTCGAAGGGCTGGCGCTCTTTCGGCGACCGCCGCCCAGCCGCGGCGCGTAGCCGTTCGAGCTGTGCCGGATCGACGGGAGCGGCCGCGCAATCCTGGCGCAGCGGACAGATCAAACATTTCGGCGCGCGCGCCGTGCAGATCGTCGCGCCTAAGTCCATCAAAGCAGAGTTCCAATCGTGCGCGCGCCCCGAGGGCAGCAGCGCTCTTGCACGCGCGTCGACGTCGCGGGGCGCCGCGGCGTGCGGATACTCGAGACCGAAGGCGAGACGGTTCACGATTCGACGGATGTTCGTATCGATCGGGGCGTCGTCGAGGTCGAAGGCGAAGGCGCGAATCGCGGCGGCGGTATAGGGGCCGACGCCGGGGAGCGACCGCAACGCTTCACGATCGCGCGGCAACTCGCCGCCGTGGCGTTCGACGATCGCTTCGGCGAGCCGCCGCAAACGCACGGCGCGTGAGTTGTAGCCGAGCCCCTTCCACTGGCGAACGACGTCGGCCGGGGTTGCGTGCGCGAGCGCGGAAAAATTCGGAAACCGTGCGACGAAGGCGTCGAATTGCGGCACGACTCGATCGACCTGCGTCTGGGCGAGCATGAACTCGCTCACGACGGTATGGTACGGATGACGGCCGGTGCGCCACGGCAATCCCGCGCGGCCGTGGCCGCGATACCAGCGCAAGAGCCGGCGTGCGATCGGATTCACGCGCGTAACGTTGAGATCGCCTCGCCGATGCGCCGAATACCTTCGGCGATCTCGCGGCGCGTGACGGCAGTGAGCGCGAGGCGAAAGTAATGATCGCCGCCGGCGTTGGCAAAGAAGGCTTCGCCGAAGAGAAACGAGGCGCCGAGTCGCTCCGATGCGTCGAGCAGCGCGCGCGCACGCAGTTCGCGCGGCGTCGAGGTCCACAGGTAGAATCCGCCGGTTGGCCGGCTCGCCTTCAAACTCGGCGGCCAGTGCAGGGCGATCGCTTCATCGGCGAGGGCGCGCCGCTCGATCAGCTCGTTGCGCAGCTGCGTGACGTGCGCGTCGTACCCGCGATCGAGATAGTCGGCGATCGCCGCTTGCACGTAGAGACTCGTCGCCATGTCGTAGGCTTGTTTGCGAAGCAGTAGCCGTTCGAGGATCGTGCGCGGCGCAGCGAGCCAACCGACGCGCAGACTCGGCGCAATCGTCTTCGAAAACGTCGAGATGTAGACGACGTGATCCGGGGCAAGCGCGACGAGCGGCCGGCCCGGCGGCGCGAGCGGCCCGTAGGGATCGTCTTCGACGATCGGAACGCCGGCGCGACGCGCTACCGTCACCAAACGCTCGCGCCGGTCGGCGTTCATCGTCGCGTTCGTTGGGTTGTGCAGCGACGGCATCGTGTAAATGAAGCGCGGCCGGCGAGTCCGCAGCACGGCCTCGACGTGGTCGACGCGCATCCCCTCGTCATCGACCGGCACGGGGATCGCCCGAAGTCCGTTGATTTGAAAGACTTGCAGCGCGCCCGGATAGGAGGGCGATTCGACGATGATCTCGTCGCCCGGTTCCGCCAAGCTTTGCGCGACGATGGCGATTCCTTGCGTCGAGCCGGTGAGCACGATGATGCTTGACGGGGTGATACCCGCTGCCCCGCGCGCACGCATCCGCTCCGCGATCGCGCGGCGGAGCGGCTCGTATCCTTCGGAATCGCCGTAGGAGAGCACGAAACGCGGATCGCGCGCGACGCGCTCGAAGGATTTCGCCAGCTCGCCGAGCGGCGACGGCTCGTCGGGCGCGACGCCCTGCACGAAGGAGATCAGGCCGGGCTCGGGTTTGGCCGCGAGCTCGCCGAGGATGTTCGGAAACTCGCCAACCCGCCACGGCGGCAGCGTGACCCACCAGGGCACGCCCGCCGCCCGCTCGGGCTGGCCTCCGCGCAGTTGCGGCACGACCCTCGATCCGGATCCGACCCGCTGTTCGATCAAGCCCTCGCCAACCAGCTCGCGATAGGCGTGCACGATGGTGCTTCGGTTGACGGCGAGCCGCTCGGCCATCGTGCGCTCGGGCGGGAGCCGGGTCGATTCGGGGAGCGTTCCGGCAAGGATGGCTTCGCGCAGATGCTCGTAGATCTGACGATAGATGGGCACGATCGAATCGCGGTCGAGCTCCGGCAGCAATCCGGCCCATCCAATTCTGGCCATCGATCCCTCCATTTCGCGTGCACCCTGGGGAACGCTCTCGTCGGCTGCGAAACGTGGGGCATGAGCACTACGGCAGAACATCAATTTGACGCGGCGATCGTGGGTGCCGGACCCGGCGGCTACCACGCCGCGATTCGCCTGGCACAACTCGGCAAAAAGGTCGTCTGTATCGACCGTGACGAGGTTGGCGGCGTCTGCCTCAACTGGGGCTGTATCCCCACCAAAGCACTCTTGCACGTCGGCGAAGTCATCCGTCATATCGAGCGCGCCGGCACGATCGGGCTGCGCGTGCCGAAGGCTGAAGTCGAGCGCGAGGCCGTCGCTAAATTCAAGGACGAGGTCGTGAACGCCAATGTCGGCGGCGTGAAAACCCTTTTTAAAGCCAACGGTGTCGAGTTCATGAAGGGCGAGGCGTCCTTTACATCCCCGACCGAACTCGCGGTCAAACTCGCCGACGGCGGCCGCGCGCGAATCGTCGCACGCAATGTCATCATCGCGACCGGCTCGGCTCCCGTCGACGTGAAAGCCTGGCCGCGCGACGGCGAGACGATCGTAAACTCCGACGACGCCGTCAGGCTCAATCGTATTCCCAAGCATCTGCTGGTGATCGGCGGCGGTGTCATCGGACTTGAATTCGCGACGGTCTATAAGCGAATAGGCGCCGACGTCTTGGTCGTCGAGATGATGCCGCAAATTCTCACGGGAACCGACGCCGAGGTCGGCAAGACGCTCGGACGGATCCTCAAAAAGCAAGGCATCGAAATCATGCTCAACACAAAGGTCGGCGCGCTCGAAAAGAGCGGCAGCAGCGTTCGGGCCACGATCAACGGTGAGGGCACCGGCGGCAAAGACGAGACGCGTGAATTCGACATGGTGCTCGTGGCGGTCGGCCGTCGTCCGGTGACCGACAATCTCGGGCTTAAGGCCGCGGGTGTCGACACCGACGAACGCGGCTTCATCGCCGTCGACCCGCAGCAGCGAACGAAGGTGCCGAACATCTTTGCGATCGGCGACGTGACCGGAGCGCCGTTGCTCGCGCATCGCGCAATGAAGCAAGGCGTCGTCGCAGCAGAAGTGATCGAGGGAGATCGTTCGGCTGCCTTCGACCCGGTTGCGGTTCCGAACTGTGTCTACACCGATCCCGAAGTCGCCACCGTCGGGCTCTCCGAAGAGGAGGCGAAGGCTGCCGGGTACGAGGTTCGCGTCGGAAAGTTTCCGCTCGCTGCGAGCGGGCGCGCGCGCACCATGAACGATACCGAGGGTCTCATCAAACTCGTCGGCGATAAGAAGACCGACCTGCTCCTGGGTATGCACGTCGTCGCGCCGCAAGCCGAATCGCTGATCGGCGAAGGTGTCATCGCTTTGGAGATGGGCGCGACGCTCGAAGACGTCGGTCTCTCCGTGCATCCGCATCCAACGCTCACCGAGGGCATTATGGACGCCGCCGAAGCCGCACACGGCAAGGCGATCCATCTCATCAATCCCAAGCCGAAGACCCCGGTCAGCGCGTAAGGGGCCGATGACGCAAGCGAGAGTGCTCGAGCTTGGAGTAAAGCCGTATCGCGAGGTGTGGGAGCTGCAGCACCGATTGCACGAGCGCGTCCGCGAGGGCCGCGATCCCGATACGTGGATCGTCGTCGAGCATCCGCCGGTGATTACGCTGGGACGGCAAGCGAAACGCGAGAACGTTTTGCTCTCCGCCGAGGCGCTCGCTCGGCGCGGGGTCGACCTCGTCGAGGTCGAGCGCGGCGGCGACGTCACCTACCACGGGCCGGGTCAGCTCGTCATCTATCCGATCCGCAGACTCCAGCGTTTTCGTGAGGTCGTTCCGTTCGTGCGATCGCTCGAAGGCGCCGTCATCGCGACCTGCGATCGTTTCGGCGTCGCAGCGGAGCGGTGGAGCGCTCATGCCGGCGTCTGGGTCGGACGCAACCAAATTTGCGCTATCGGCATTGCGATACAGCAGATGGTCTCGCTGCACGGCATCGCATTCAACGTTTCGACCGATCTCGGCTACGAGGATCTCATTCTTCCCTGCGGGCTGCGCGATCGCGGCGTCACGTCGCTCTCCGCGCAGACCGGCCGCACGGTCCCCATCGCCGAGGCGAAAGTTGCCGTGCTCGCCGAGCTCGGGCGAACGTTCGGCGTGGAACTTACCGATGCGGTCGAGGCGGCGTGAGGTGTCGATGACGATCGACCTGGTTACCCAGCGGGTGCGCAAGCCCGACTGGCTGCGCGTCTCCCTGCCAATCGGCGACGAGTACGAACGCGTCAGAGCGAAGGTCAATGCACTCGCCCTGCACACCGTCTGTAAAGAGGCAGCCTGTCCGAACGTTGCGGAATGCTGGGGCGCCGGGACGGCGACCATCATGATTCTGGGCGACACGTGTACGCGCGGCTGCCGTTTCTGCAACGTCAAGACCGGGAATCCGCGCGGAGAGGTGGATTGGCTCGAGCCGCAACGAGTTGCCGACGCCGTGCGCGATCTCGGCTGGAAGTATCTCGTCGTCACGGCGGTCGATCGCGACGATCTTTCCGACGGCGGCGCGCTCATCTTCGCCAATACGGTTCGCGCGATTCACGAGCGCGTCGCGGGAGCGCGCGTCGAGATATTGAGCGGCGATTATCGCGGCGATCTGCGCGCAGTCGACATCGTGCTCGACGCACGGCCCGACGTCTTCGCACACAACCTAGAGACCGTTCGCCGGCTCTCGCCGTTGGTACGCGACAAGCGCGCCGGCTACGATCAGTCGCTCGCCGTGCTCGCGCATGCCAAACGGCGCGCACCCGATCGCTTCACCAAGACCTCGATCATGCTCGGTCTTGGCGAATCGGAAGGGGAGATCGAAGAGGCTATGAACGACGCACGCGCGGCCGGCGTCGACATCTTCACCATGGGCCAGTATCTGCAGCCGAGCAAGAAGCATCTGCCGGTCGTCGAGTTCGTAACGCCGGATCAGTTCGGGCATCTCGCCGAGGTCGCCGGAAGGAAGGGCTTTCATCAGGTCGTCTCGAGCCCGCTTTCGCGCAGTTCCTATCACGCCGAGCAGGCTTTTTAGGAAGATCCCTCGGGCGGCAGGGCGCGCAACCGCTCCTGCCTCGACCAGGTTCAACAACTAACGTGACCAAGGTCTTTCTCACCCGGCCGGTCCTCGCGGCGGTCTGCTCCTTGATCATCTTGATCGGCGGACTGGTCGTAATGCCGACGTTGCCTCTGGCACAGTATCCGCAGATTGCGCCGCCGGTCGTCACGATCAGCGCTTCCTACGTTGGCGCCTCCCCGCAGGCTGTCGAAGCGCAGGTCACGACGCCGCTCGAGCAAGCGGTCAATACGGTCCAGGGTCTGCGCTACATCAGCTCGCAGAGCACCCAAGGCACCTCCACGATTACCTGCACCTTCACGCTCGAGACGAATCTCGACATTGCCGCTGCGGACGTCCAGAACTTAGTTCAATCGGCGATCGGCCAGTTGCCGGCGACCGTGCAGCAAGTCGGAGTTCAGGTGAGCAAGAACTCGGGTTCGTTCGTGATGGGCATCGCGTTGACGTCCGACAACAAGCAGTACAACACGCTTTTTCTTAGCAACTACGCGCAGCTGAATATCGTCAACGACCTGTCCCGCGTCTCGGGCGTTTCGCAGGTGCGCGTCTTCGGGCAGCGTCAGTACGCCATGCGCATCTGGCTCAATCCCCACCTGCTCGCGCAACAGGGACTCGATGCGGGTGACGTGGTAACGGCGCTGCAAGAGCAGAACGCCGAGGTCGCGAGCGGCAGCATCGGCTCCGCGCCCGAATCGAAGGACCAGCCCTACACCTACACGGTGAACGCGCTGACCCAGCTCTCGAGCCCGGAGCAGTTCGCCAACATCATCCTTCGCTCCAATCCGAGCGGCGGCTACACACGCCTCGGCGACGTCGGTCGTGTCGAGCTCGGCGCGCAGGACTACAATAGCTCGCTGCGGTTCAACGGCAACGGCCAAGTCGTCGGACTCGGCGTTCTGCAGTACCCCACTGCCAACGCACTGCAGGTCTCCAAGGGCGTGCTCGCCGAGATGGACGTCCTCTCGAAGCAGTTTCCGCCGGGCGTTCACTACACGGTGGCCTTCAACACCACCGATTTCGTCGCCGAGTCGGTGCGGGAAGTCATCATCACACTGCTGCTCTCGATCGTCCTCGTCGTCGCCGTCATCTTCTTGTTCTTGCAGAATCCGCGTTCGACGCTAATTCCGGCCGCGACGATCCCCGTCTCGCTGATCGGCACGTTCTTCGTTATGAAGATCTTCGGCTTCACCATCAATACGATCACGCTCTTCGGCCTGACCCTGGCGACCGGTCTCGTCGTCGACGACGCGATCGTGGTGATCGAGAATATCGCACGTCATATCGAGATGAACAAAGGAAGGCAGAGCGGAATTGCAAGCGCCGCAGCGGCAATGCGTGAAATTCAGAGTGCGGTCGTCGCTTCGTCGCTCGTATTGCTCGCAGTTTTCATCCCTGTAGGTTTCTTCCCCGGCACGACCGGCCAGCTCTACAAGCAGTTCGCGCTGACCATCGCCGCAGCGATCACGATTTCGCTCTTCCAAGCGCTAACGCTCGCGCCGGTGATGTCGGCGCGGCTGCTCAGCGGCGAAACCGAGTCGCAGTTTATCCTCTTCCGGTGGTTCAATGCCGGCCTCAAGCGATTCCGGCACTGGTACGGGAGCGAGTTACCGCGGGCGTTTCGCTACCGCTGGCTCGTCATGGTGGTCTTCGGGCTCGCGCTTCTCATAACGCTCGGCATGTTCGTGCGCACGCCGAGCTCCTTCATCCCCAGCGAAGATCAGGGCTACTTCATCGTCCTCGTGCAAGCGCCGGAAGGAACCTCGCTCTCGGGCGAGACCGCGATCTCGACGAAAGCCGAAGAAATCATCCGGCAGCAGCCGCAAGTGAAGTACCAGTTCAACGTCGGCGGTTTCAGTTTCGCCGGTTCGGCTCCGAACCGTGGCCTGATCTTCGTCTTGCTCAAACCGTGGGGTGAACGAAAGGGGCCCGGCGACAACATCGATGCGGTCATCTCGCGCGTCAACTACGGCTTCTTCTCGAAGATTCCGCAAGCGCAGATCTTTGCTGTAAATCCCCCGGCGATCAATGGCGTCTCGAGCTTCGGCGGCTTTCAATTCGAGCTCGAAGATCGAACGAACCTCGGCCTGCCGGCGCTCATGAAGACCGCTTACGGTATCATGGGGATGGCGGCCAAGGATCCCCGCCTGCTGAACGTCTTCACGCAGTTCCGCATCAACTCGCCGCAGGTCGAAATCAACATCGACCGCGACAAAGCCAAGGCGATCGGAATCTCGCTCAACGATATCTTCGATACGCTCGAGGTCGACCTCGCTTCGCTCTACGTCAACAACTTCACATATCTCAACCGGTCGTGGCAGGTCGACGTGCAAGCCGACGAGCCGTATCGCAATCGCGTCACGTCGCTGCAGGGGCTCTTCGTGAGCTCGGGCTCGGCGGCCAACGCCGCGATACCGACGGGAACCAATCCCTTCCCAACCGCGCCGCCCGGCGTTGCGACGACCGGTACGAACGCAACCGGCACGGTCATGACGCCGCTCAGCGCGCTCGTGCAGATGAATCAGACGCTCAGCGCGCCGGTCATCAGCCATTACAACCTTTACCGCAACGTCGAGCTGAACGGACAGAACGCGCCGGGGCACGGCTCCGGTGAGGCAATCCAAGCGATGTCGGAGATCGCGCAGCGCGTGATGCCCGCCGGCATGACCTTCGAATGGTCGGGACTCCAGCTCGACGAGATCGCCGCCGGAAGTTTGAGCACGCTCATCTTTGCGCTCGGACTCGTCTTCGTCTTTCTGGTTCTCGCGGCGCAGTACGAAAGCTTTATCGATCCGCTCATCGTGCTGCTCGCCGTGCCTGCCGCGCTCTTTGGCGCACTCGGCTTCATGAACTTTCGTCATCTTCCGATTCCGGGACTCTTCGACCAAAGTCTCGCGCAAGACGCGTACGCACAGGTCGGCTACGTCATGCTTATCGGCCTTTCAAGCAAGAGCGCAATTCTGATCGTCGAATTTGCCAATCAACAGCTTCGCGAGGGCGCAAGCGTCGTACAGGCGGCGCTGCGCGCCGCGCAGACGCGACTGCGGCCGATTTTGATGACTTCAATCGCTTTCGTTATCGCCGTCATTCCGCTCGTCTTTGCAACGGGTGCTGGAAGCGCGGCGCGGCATTCGCTTGGAACGGTCGTCTTTGGCGGCATGCTCGTCTCGACGTTTTTGAATTTGGCGATTACGCCGGTGCTCTACGTCATCATTAAGTCGTTCGAGTTGCGTGGTAATCGCTTACCGCGCGACGGACAATCGCACGGCGAAGTCGCACTGGACGAACCGATTACGCCGCGCGTCGGCGCATAGCAGGAGAGGATTTGGATTAGTTAGGCGCAACTTGGGCCGGATGCGCAGAGACGTACTACGCGGAATCGCCGGCGCCGTTGCGGCGTTGGTCATCGGAGCTTGGATGCTTCCGGCCGCAGCCGACGACGGTACCGCCGACGTCTTTCAAAAGTCGATTCTTCCCGGTGCGAACGACGCGATCAAGAGCGCGATGAGCACGCCGACGCCGCAGAGCAGCGATGCGCCGGTCGCGCAAGTGCCGCCGGTGAATCAGGCGCCGGCCGTGCACCCGATGGAGTTACCCGGGGATCGGCTCGTCTATATGGTCGATTTCTCGATTGCCAATCCATACGGCAACATCGGGTCGTATGGGAAGCAGGGTTGGCTCATGGGCGGCATGGACGCTCTCGTCGACTACAAGTTCAATTGGTCGACGCGATTGGTCGTCAGCATGTTTCAGCTGCAGCACTGGCCGTACGGATTCAACTCCGGTACCCCACCCGTCTATCTGGCGGGCTTCGTCAATCCGGTCGGATGCGCCGACTTGAGCGGCGGAAACGCGTGCGGACCCGGGGCCGGACGCAACATCAACGTGCGCACGAAAGATACGTTCGGCGTCTTTCTGTTCCACAAGATGTTCTTAATCAAATCGGCGAAGATTCCGGGACCGGGAGCGATTCCGATCGTGATTTCGCCGGCATACGTCACGCGCGGCGGCCAGATCGGCTTTGCACCGAATAACAACGACGTCGTTCCATTCACCTACAATCTCCCCGACGGGCCGGTCGAGAACATCCCCGTGCGAACGGCGCAGTATTACGCGGTTGCGATCACGCTGCCGTTTCTGAAGACGCCGAAGATGTTCGGCACCTTTACCGTGGCGCCGCAATGGCTCGTCCACACCGCCGGCGCCAACGTCGGTAACTCGATGCAGTTGCCGCAAGTGGTCTATCTCGAATATAACCCCACGCGCACCACGAGCTTCTTCTTCGAACCGCAGAGCGCGCGCGACTATCTGCCGACCGATCCCTATCCCGAGCATCTCATCGCGTACTTTCTCGGCGTGTCGCAGCGCCTCACCAAATACGCGTTCGTCAAGGTCGTCCTCAACAGCGGCACGACCACGAACGAGGGTCCCATCGGCGTCGTCGGGATCAAGTGTTTGACGGCGCAGCAGGCGATCAACAATGCTTGCGGACTCGCAATCGGCGGCCTCAAAGCGACGCAGCTACAGATCCAATTCGGCATCGGTTCGCCGAACCTCTTTCCGTTGTAAAGCTCAAAGGCAAGCATCATGCAGGCTCCCCAGCTCAGACAATTCCTCGCGGCGATCGCACTCGTCGCACTTGCGGCATGCGGCGGCGGCATCTCCGGTCCGTCGTCATCGCTGCTTCCGTCGCACACCGGCGTTCCTGCGACCAACACGATTCTCAGTCGAATCGTCGGCATCGGCGATAGCCTGACGGCCGGCTATCAATCGAACGGCTTCCTCGGTGCGACGGGCGTGCCGAATCCGAATTATGTCGGCGAACAGATCCCGCCGAATCAGGAGAACGGATTTTGGGCCGACCTCGTCGAGCAAGCGTCGGGCGACGTTCCGAAATCGATCGAGCGCATGTACGATCCATCGGTCAGTCCGCTCCCTCTCATCAAGGGCCCCGGCCTCGACAATCAAGTGACACCCACGGGAAATGGAATATTTCCGCCGTTCCAGGTACTCAAGGCCGACGATCCGTGCACCGATCACAACGGGTTCAACCTTGCCGGTTTTAAGCTGAGCACGGCTCCGCGCGTTCGCGTAAACTCCAGCTCGACGACGATTCGTGATCTCGGCGTCCCCGGACTCACTCTGCACGAAGCAAACGTGCTCCACGCGCCGCAGACCAACACGTGTAAGGAGCTGCCTGGAATTCCGGGACTTCTCAGCCAGGTCGTCTCCGAAGAGAGCGGCACGTTCTGGCCGGTGTTGCTCAACTTCACCAAGCTTGGCGGCCATCTTACCGAGGTCAACGCCGCTGCCTCGCTACATCCGACGCTTGCGACCGTCTGGCTCGGCGCAAACGACTGGCTAAAATATATGGGAAGCGGCGGCCGCTTCGTCGGCGGCGACCGGACTGCCGGACAAGTCGAGAGCGATCTGCGCGCGACCATCGCAACGCTCCAGCACGCCGGCGCCAAGGTGGTCGTCGCAAATCTGCCCGATATCTTGGAGACCGGCCTATTCGAACGGGTTTCGTTCATTCCGAGCCACTCACCCGAGTGCCGCATCCACACATACGCGAACTGCTTCATGAGCCTCGGCGGTTTAAAGTATTCGAAAATCGCGATTCTGGCTAAAAAATACGGCTTAGCGACGCCCGGCGGATGTACGCCGGCCTCCACCTCGCGGCCGTGCGGGTACATCATGTTGCCGGGCGCCGCCGAGGTGATTTCCTACTTTGGGTACACCTACCAGTTGCCGAACTTGGACTGCGCGGTTCCGGCCCCGCATTGTAAGGCCGTCGCGGGAAGCGGTCAGGGCATGCGATACATCACGCCGGCGTTTGCCGGGAAGCTGCAGGCGCTCAACAACACCATCAACAAAGGCATCGACGATGCGGCCGCCGCATCGCACGTGCCGCTCGTTGACGTTCACGCGATCTTCCACGGCCTCGCTTCGGGCGATCCCTCGGATCCGTACTTTGCGCTCGCGTCGTCGATCAATCCGGGACTCTGTTGCACGCTGGGCTTTCTGTGGGGTATCTCGAGTTTCGACGGAATCCACCCGTCGAACACGGGTTACGCCCTGGTCGCGCACGAGTTCATCAGCACGATCAACAAAGCGTACGGCACAAACATCCCGCAAATCGACCTGAAGGCAGCCTACGAAGGTAAGCGCTGCGGCTCGGCGCCGAATCCCCATCATCGCTACTGTTTCCCGGATCCCTACGCCCCACCGAACGACTCCCCGTATCAATAACCGACTGCGCGAGCTCGCGGGTACGATCGGAACGTTCGATCGTTCCGCGTTCGAGCCCGGATACGCGCTGCGCTGCACGATCGGAGTTGCGATTCCGCTCGTCGTTGCTGCGGTCGCAGGGCGAACGGCGCTCGGCGTCCCCGCGGCAATCGGCGCCTTCATTACCGGCTTTACGTCGTTGCAGGGCATCTATCGCACGCGATTGACTGCGATGCTCGCTGCGGCGTTCGGGATGGCGCTGACGAGTTTCATCGGAGCGTTGGCGGCGCACTCCACGCCGGGCGTCGTCGCGGCGGCCGCCGTAACCGGATATATTTTCTCAGCCATCGGTCAAATCGGTCCCGCGGCAGCGACCGTCTCGCTCAACTCTTTCGTGGCATTCGTGCTTTTCTCGAGCCAACCGCTGGCCGCGCCCGTTGCCGCGCAAGAGTCGGCACTCGTTCTCGCGGGCGGTCTCATCCAAGCGGCGCTACTCCTAGCGGCATGGCCGGCGGCACGAGGCACCGCCGAACGCGCCGCATTGGCAGACGTCTATCGCAATCTCGCCGATTACGCCGCACAGATCGCTGCCGGTTCGCCCGCAATTCCTCCGATTACCCCGCTGGCTACGGCACGGCAAGTGCTCGCCGACCCGCAGCCTTTCGCGCGCGCGGCCGAGCTCGCACGATTCAACCGCCTGCTCGAAGATTCGGAGGTGATCCGTCGCCGACTCGGAGCGCTGGCCGCGCTCGACGCAGAGCACCGGCACTCCACCGTCGCGGAGTTGGCGAATGCGATCGCCGATCGTTTGAGCGCCACGGCCGATGTGCTCACGGGCGTCGCGGATGAGGTCGCTCCGCTCGAGCTCTCCGCATTCGACGATGCGCTTCGATTCGCAGGCGCCGAGGATTTGGCCGCGCACGCGCACGACGCCGCGGAAGCCGCGATGATGCTCGCAATAGGTCGCCTGCCGCGCTTCGCGCTGCTCTCCAAGGCTCGGCCCGGACCGTACGTGCATAACCGCATCGATTGGCTCAACCGCGATTGCCTTCGGTTCGCGCTCGTCGTCGGCGTCGCGATGGTGCTCGGACGCCATTTCGCAGCCGAGCGCGGCTACTGGATTCCGATGACGGCCGCGCTCGTGCTCAAACCCGATCTCCAAACGACGTTCGTGCGCGGCGGCGCTCGGATCGCCGGTACCCTGGCCGGTGCGGTCGTCGCAAGCTTCGCACTCGCGCTCGTTCGCGGACATCCGGCGCTGGAGCTCGCGGGCCTGCTTACCGCGACGGCCGCGGCCTATCTCGCCTTCAACCCGAACTATGCGCTCTTCACCGTCGCGATCACCTCGTTCGTCGTAATGATCCTGAGCATGCGCGGCCTCCCGGGAACGACGACCGTCGATGCACGGCTCCTCGACACGCTTGCGGGCGGCGCGCTCGCGATGATCGGCTACCTGATCTTCCCTACCTGGGAACACCGGCGCACGCGAGCGCTGCTCGCCGATCTCTTGAACGCGCAGCGTGCCTTAGTTGGATCGATTCTCCACGAATATGCCGATCCGTCGGCCGAAGCGCGCAAAGCAATCGAGGCCCGGCGTAACGACATTTGGCGAGTTCGAACATCCGTCGAGACCTCGATCGATCGCACGCGACACGAACCGCACCGGCACCATTCAATCGGCGCAGGACGCGCGCTGCGCATCCTTGCGGCGACCCAACGACTGGGTCTGGCGTGCCTGGCCCTCGAGACCGTATTGGAAACGCAGCATCCGATTCCGCCGGCGGGACTTCGCGGATTCGCCGCAGCACTCGACTCCGAAATGGCCGAACTCTCGCAGGCGTTACGCGAATCGCGCCGCGCCCGGCACGACGACGGCGTCAGCGCGGCGGCCTCGCAGATCCAAACGCATCTCGCCGCAACCGATCGCGAGCACGACTTTATCACCGGGCTCCTGCGCGACTTCGTCGAAGCGACGGGACGCATCGCGCGCCTCGTCGGCGTAACGCGCGGCTACGCGTAGATTCCGCGAAGCGTCGAGGCCTTGACGACCCGATCGATGGCCAACGTGTACGCCGCGGTCCGCAGCGTCGCGTGCCGTGAGTTCGCGATGCTGCGGATCTGATGGAGGTTCGTGAGCAGGAAATCTTCCAGACGCTCGTTGACCTCCGACTCCTTCCAAAAGAATCCCATGCGGTCTTGCGCCCATTCGAAGTAGGAAACGGTAACGCCGCCGGCGTTGGCCATGATGTCGGGGATCACGACGATGCCGCGCTCGCGGAAGATGCGATCCGCCTCGGGCGTCGTCGGTCCGTTCGCGCCCTCGACGATCAGCTTCGCTTTGACCTTCGCCGCGGTCTCCGCAGTGAAGACTTTCTCGAGCGCCGCCGGAACGAGCACGTCGCAATCGCTTGAAAGCAGCTCGGCGTTGGTGATCTTCTCGCCGCCTTTGAATCCCTCGAGCGTCCCGAATTTCGCGGCGTGCTCCATCGCACCGTTGACATAAATGCCTTCGGGATTGTAATAGGCGCCGGTTACGTCGGAGATGCCGACGATCTTGCAACCGCGCTCTTCGAAAAGCTTCGCCGCGTGCATTCCGACGTTGCCGAAACCTTGAATCGCGATCGTCGCTTTATCGGGGCGCAACTCCATTTCGGCCATCTCGTCGAGCGCGCAGATCGTCACTCCGCGCCCCGTCGCTTCGACGCGGCCACGCGATCCGCCGATTTCGAGCGGCTTGCCGGTCACGACCCCGGGTATGTTCTGCCGGACGTGCATCGAGTAGGTGTCCATGAACCAGGCCATCACCTGCGGCGTCGTGTTGACGTCGGGCGCAGGCACGTCTTTGTCGGGACCGACGACCTCGACCAGCTCGGCTGCGTAGCGCCGCGTAATGCGCTCGAGCTCGTTTGACGAAAGCGTCGTCGGGTCGCAGGTGACGCCGCCCTTTCCGCCGCCGAACGGAAGATCGACGACGGCGCACTTCCACGTCATCCAAAAGGCGAGTGCGGTTACTTCGTCGAGGGTCACGCGAGGGTGGAAGCGGATGCCGCCCTTCGCCGGGCCTCGCGCGAAGTTATATTGCACGCGATAACCGGTGTAGACTTCGAACTCGCCCGAATCGCGCTGGAACGGAATCGAGAATATGATCTGGCGCGATGGGTGAGTGAGGATCCGGCGCATGCCGGCGTCGAGCTCGAGCAGGTCGGCGGCTTCATTGAAATAGGCAATCGCGTCGCCGAAAACCGAGACGTCGCGCACCGAGGTCTCACGTAGAGCGGTGGTCATATTCCTCCGATTAGACGTTGAAGCGGAAATTCACCACGTCGCCCTCTTGCATGACGTAATCGCGGCCTTCGCTCCGCACGCGACCGGCCGCTCGCAGGGCCTCCATGGTTCGAAGCTCGACATAGTCGTCGTACGACACGATCTCGCCCCGGATGAAACCGCGCTCGATATCGCTGTGAATCGTCCCGGCCGCTTGGGGGGCCTTCGTGCCCTTGGGGATCGGCCAAGCCCGGGCCTCCTGCTCGCCGGCCGTGAGGAACGTCATGAGGCCGAGGAGCTCGTACGCCGCCGCTGAGAGATCGTCGAGGCCGCTGCGTTCGAGGCCGAGCTCGCGGCGAAACTCAGCCGCCTCCGCTTCGGAGAGGCCGGCGAGCTCCGATTCCAGCTTCCCACTCAGCACGATGGCCCGGCCGCCCTCGGCGCTCGCAATCTCCTCGACGGCGCGAACCCGATCTCCGACTTGCCCTTCGTTGACGTTGGCGACGTAGAGCATCGGCTTGCGCGTGAGCAGGAAGGAATCCGCAGCGACCTGCGCCTCAAGGCTCGCCGGCGCGAAGCTGCGTGCGGGTTTGGTCTCCTCGAGCGCTTCGGTAAGTCGCTGCGCCGCCTCGAGATACGGGCGCAGCTTCGCTGCGCCTCGCACGTCGCGCTCGAGCTTTGCGATGCGCTTGCGCATGGTTGCGAGGTCGGCAAGCGCCAATTCGATCCCGATAATCTCGCAATCGCGGGCCGGGTCGGGTCGTCCCTCCACGTGCGTGATGTCGTCGTCTTCAAAGCAGCGCACGACCATCGCGATCGCGTCGGTCTCGCGAATGTGACTGAGAAATGCGTTGCCGAGGCCTTCCCCCGTGCTCGCGCCGCGCGTTAGTCCGGCAATATCGACAAAGCGAACGGTCGCCGGAAGGATACGCCTCGCATTAACGAGACGTTGCAGCACCGGCAAGCGCGGATCGGGAACGGCGACCTCGCCGACATTGGGCTCGATCGTCGCAAACGGATAGTTCGCGGCAAGGGCTTGTGCCGAGCGCGTGAGCGCGTTGAAGATGGTTGATTTGCCGACGTTGGGCAGCCCGACGATTCCGCACGAGAGTGGCATGCTCGAGCGGGCCCGTTCGCGACCCGGCAAGAAAATCCGGCGGGCGCGTCGGATAGGTCGCATATGCGCCAAATGAAGGTCGACAAGCTCGGTATCGACCTCCTCACCCACGATCCGGTCGTAATTCTTAAGGACATGGATGGGTCGCACTATCTGCCGATTCTCATCGGCCCCTTCGAAGCGACCGCGATTGCACTGGCACTCGAAGGCGCGCCCGTTCCTCGCCCGCTCTCGCACGATCTCATGCGCAACATCCTCGAGACGCTCAGCGCGAATCTCGAGCAGGTGGTCATCCACGACATCAAAGACTCGACGTTCTTCGCAAAGCTCGTCGTTCGGCAAAACGGAGAAATTCAGGAGATCGACGCGCGTCCTTCGGACGGCATTGCGCTGGCGCTGCGCGTGCCTGCGCCGATCTTCGTTTCGGATAAGATCGTCCTCGAAGAGGCCACGGCGGAAAAGAAGCCCGTCAACGACACCGAGATGGCGCGCTTCAAGAAGTTTCTCGAGGATCTCAAACCCTCAGATTTCAATCGGTAGGCGGTCTTAGAGCGGCGCGATCTGCCGATTAGATTCGAGAGAAGAGCACGGCGACGTAGCCGCAGAAGATCAGAAGCGCGGCGACGGCGAGGAATTTGTGGTAGCCCTCGTTCTTGGTTACGAGCGCCGGCACGTCGAGCGCGATCATGAGCGCTTTCGACCAAGCGTCGACCGGCTTTCCGAACGTGCCGGTCGTCATGAGATCGGGCAGGTAGCTTGCGGCGAGCGTTGCGATAACGACGCCGAAGAAGACTTGCCGCCGCGTGAAGTACTCCTTGCGCAGGTCGATCGGAAACTCGGCAGGCTCGGCAACGAGCAGCGCCGAGAGCACGTAGGCACCGATCGGCACGAGCAGCATCGCAATGAACGTGGCGAACGTCCAGGTCGGGAGGTTGCGCCAAGCAAAGCGCGACCACCACACCTGAATGTCGATGATGAGCAACGTCAGCATCCATAGCGCCGACGGCCAGTACCAGATAACGGAGTCGCGCCGGTGGACCAGGCGCACGGCGCCGGCCAACAGCGTCGTGATCGCAAAGCCGATCACGATCGAGATCAGAACGGAAATATGCTCGAACGCCGTCAAGTTCCACCCACCATTCTTCGCCCACAGGATTATGTCATCGCCGTAGGCTACAACGAGACTGCTATGAAAGAGCTGGCTGCGGAGATTGGGGTATTCGGAGGGTCGGGATTTTACTCGCTCATCGAGGACGCGCACGAGCATTGGATCGAGACGCCCTACGGGCCGCCGAGCGATCGCGTTGCGCTCGGTGAGATCGCCGGCCGGCGCGTCGCCTTCTTACCGAGGCACGCGAAGGACCATCGCGTTCCGCCGTCGGCAATCAACTATCGCGCCAACGTCTACGCGATGAAGGCGCTGGGCGTACGATGGATCATCGGCCCGACTGCGGCCGGCTCGCTCGATAAGCGGGTCAAGCCCGGTTCGATGGTCGTCTGCGACCAGTTGGTCGATCGAACGAGCGGGCGAAAGGACACTTATTACGACGGACCGCTCACCACGCACATCAGCTTCGCCGACCCCTACTGCCCGACGCTCCGCCCGATCGCGGTCGACGTTCTGAAATCGCGCGGCATCGAGACGCACGATCGCGGCACGGTGGTGGTGATCCAGGGGCCTCGCTTTTCGACCCGCGCGGAATCGCGTTGGTTCCAAAGCCAGGGTTGGGAAGTGATCAACATGACCCAGTATCCCGAATGCTATCTGGCGCGCGAGCTCGAGATGTGCTACGCCAACATCGCGCTGATCACCGATTATGACGTCGGGCTCGAAGGAATGCCGCCCGTCTCTCATCACGAAGTCATCGAAGTCTTTAATCGGAACAACGAGCGCGTGCGAAGTGCGATCGGCGAAATCGTCGAAAAGATCCCGCTCGACGCCGATTGCTCGTGCCGGCACGCGCTCGAGGGCGCGCGCTTTTAGCGATGCGCCGCCTGCCCAGCGTCGATCTCCTGATGTACGCAAAGGCCGTGCCGCTGCTGTTGCGTCATCCCTCGATCTTCGTCATGCCGCTCCTGGCGGCAGTCGTCGATCTCTTGATTTCGCAGATCACCCCAGTTTTTACCAATGCCCTCGGCGGCGCCGGAAGCTGGCTCTTCCAAATTATCGAACAGCTCGTCTACGGCTTCTGCTTCGGCGTTGCCGTGATCGCCGCGAACAACGTCTGGCGACGGCAACGCACGACCTTCGATGAAGCGTGGGAAGAGGGGCGTCAGAAAGCGGGCGGCATCTTGATCGCCGCGATCGGCTTCTACTTCCTGATTTACGTTGCCGGCTATATCGGCGCGTTCACCGGAAGTGCGCCGCTGCAGATCATCCTCGAGCTGGTCGTCGCGTTCTTCCTCATTTACACGATACCGGCCGCCGCGATCGGAGGGATGCCGGGGAATTTCGCGATCGGCGCTTCGTTCCGAGCGGTGCGCGCGAACGTGATCGGCACCGCGCTCCTGGCGATCGTTTTCGTCGTGCTCTGGGTCTGGCTGCCGCAGTTCCTCGGCGGCCATATCGGTCTTGGGCTCGGTGTGATCGGCTACGAACTCGTCCTCGCCGCGGTGAAGGCGATCGTTCTTGCCTATCTCGCCTTCCCGTTTGCGAAGCAGTACGACGACGTCGCGTTTAGAGGGTACTGGTAAGCGCCATTCGGACGAACTCGCCGACGAGCGCGGCGCTCACGTTCGTGCGCGCGAGACGCTGCGCGTCGTCGAGCTTTCCCAGCAGCGCAACGGCCACGCGCGGATCGATCGGCTTTAACTTTCGTAAGCGATCGGCGCAATCAATCGAAATGAGCGCGACGCCGTCACCCCCGCCGGCCACGATCCAGTCTCGCACCAGAAGTTTAATCGTCTCTAACCCTTCGTCGAGCGTTTCGCGCGTCGCCCAAGAGCCCTCGGGCGATTTGCCGGCCACGCTCTCGAAGAACCAGCGCACGACGTGCGTGCGCAGCGATTCTTCTTCACCGTCCAAGGTCGCGAGCGCGCGCCCGACGCTGCCACCACTCAGCGAAGCCGCAAGTTCGGCATCGTCGCGTGCGACGTGTAGCCGTTCGAGCACCTCGGCGACCGCGGCCTTCGAGAGCAACGAAAAGGAGAGATCGGCGAGGCGCGAGCGGATTGTCGGCAACAGGCGTCCCGGCGACGACGTCGTCAGGATGAGCACGACGCCCTGGGGCGGCTCCTCGAGGAGCTTCAAGAGCGCGTTCGCCGCCGCGGGCGTGGCAAAATCGATATCGCCGAGAAGCGCCACGCGCAATCCGCCGCTGTAGGATTGTAACGCGAGTTGCCGGACGAGATCGCGCGCCGAGAGTTCGTCGCCCTGATGGAAGCCCATTGCCGCGTCGGGATCGCCGATCTTGAGCACGCCTTCGTGCTCGAGGAAATCGGGGTGCCGGGCCGATTCGGCGCCAAAGAGTTTGCACGACGCGCACGTTCCGTCGTAGCCGAGAACGCCGGTCTTCGGCGCGGTGCAGAGCAGCGATTGCGCCAATCGCCGCGCGAACGTCTTCTTACCGACGCCGGCCGGCCCGGCGAAGAGATAGGCGTGCGCGAGCCGCTCCACCGTGAGCGCACCGAAGTAACGCTTCGGACCATCCGCACCGACGACGTCGAAGTGCAGTTCGCTCATTGCACGTGAAGCTCGAGCCGTTTGCGCAGAACCGCCAAGGCTTCTTCAGAAAGGCGTTTCGCGGGGAGCGTTCCGTCGAGCACCCGATGATACGGCGAATTGGCGGCAAGCGCTAAGAAGCCCCCGCGAACGCGTTGGTGAAAGTCATCGCTCTCGTTTTCGATACGGTCCGTTGCTTGCGCGCGCTTACCGAGACGCTCGCGCGCCGTGTCGACGGGCACATCGAGCACCAGCACGAGGTGCGGCTCGAGGCCACCCGTCGCGACGTCGCAAAGACGCCGCAGTACGTCGAGATCGACCCCGCGTCCGTACCCTTGATACGCGAAGGTCGAATCGGTAAAGCGATCGCAAATCACAAGCCGTCCGGCTGCGAGCGCAGGCCGAATGACTTCTTCCACGTGCTGCGCTCGCGCCGCATTGACGAGCATCGCCTCGGCGAGCGGTGCGATCGCGACCTCGCGATTTAAGAACGTCTCGCGAATCGAATTCCCGAGCGGAGTGCCGCCCGGCTCACGCGTCGCCGTTACTTCGTAACCGTCGGCACGCAACCGGTCTGCAAGACTTCCGACCAGCGTGCTCTTGCCGCTCCCCTCGACTCCCTCAACGACGACGAACATCTTATCGTTAAGCGGAGGATACGTACCGTTGCGGCGGTGTAAGAGTGCGGCGCGAAGCCATGGATGGCGAGAGCGCCGCGCGAAGCAAGCGACACGACGAGCACGATGCGAGGAGCGAGCGTCCGCCGCCGGGGTACGTATCCACGCTCAACTCGCTAGATGTCGGTCGTCTTGAAGATCCGCACCCTGCGGTTGGGTTCGAGTCCGGTGCTGCGCGATTGCAAGCGATACCGCTCGGCAAGCTGATGCTGCATACGGCGAATGTACGACGTTTGCGGCGATAGCTCGATTGCCTGATTGTTGAGCAGCACCTGATAGATCGCTTCTTCGGTCTCGCGCAACGCGATCTCTTCGTTGTCGATCGACCCGAGATTGAAGACGTCGCGCAAGGCACTTTGGATCTGGGTCGTCGTGTTGGTCTTGATCGAATAGATCGGCACGTTATCGGACGCGATCTGTTTGAGCTTTGGCTGCTCTTTGCGTTCGAGCGTCTTGAGCGTGAGCACGACATCGGCGTCGTCCCAGTTCCGCGCGATCGAGGCGTTGACGCGCAGGTTCGTGATGGCGCGCTCGATCTTGTTCCGCGAAACGCCGTAGGGGAAGATCGAGAGCGGCCGCTCGCGCTCTTCGGCATCGCGGTCGTGCTGGTACTGTTCGGCGAGACGCGGCATCGACTCGGTGTCGGCCTCTTGCACGACGGTAACCTCGCCGCTTGCCTCGCGCTGGCGAATCTCGGGCTGCGGCTGGTATCCGCGCAGCAACGCGTCGATCACCTCGGCAACGTTCTTGTGAATCGCGAGCCGGTCGCGATCGTGGATCTCGATGACGACGTCGAACGTCGGCGGCGCCTTGCGCTCGAGCACCGTCTTGCGGGTCCCCCGCCGGCGCGCTTCTTCGTCGGAGAGCGTGACGGCGCTCACTCCTCCGACGAGATCGGAGAGTGTCGGATTCATCAAGAGGTTCTCGAGCGTCTGGCCGTGCGCCGTCCCGATCAACGTGACACCCCGCTCGGCGATCGTCCGCGCGGCGGCGGCTTCGGCCTCGGTCCCGATCTCGTCGATGACGATAACCTCGGGCATGTGATTCTCGACCGCCTCGATCATGACGGCGTGCTGCAGCGCTGGATCGGCAACCTGCATGCGCCGTGCCATTCCGATGCCGGGATGAGGAATGTCGCTGTCGCCCGCGATTTCATTGGAGGTATCGACGATGACGACGCGCTTACGCTCCTCCGAGAGCACGCGCGCGCACTCGCGTAGCATCGTCGTTTTGCCAACCCCCGGCCGTCCAAGCAGGCAAATCGACTTGCCGCTGCGCAGCACGTCGAGCAGGATGTCGATCGTCCCGTAGACGGCTCGGCCGACGCGGCAGGTGAGCCCGACGATTTTTCCCGTGCGGTTGCGAATCGCACTGATGCGATGCAGCGTCTGTTCGATACCGGCGCGATTGTCGGCGCCAAACGGCGAAATGCGGGAACAGACGTGCGCGATGTCTTCGTGGCTTACCGGCGAGTCGGAGAGATACTTGAAATCGTGCTCGAAACGAGCCTCGGGCGGACGCCCGAGGTCGAGTACGACTTCGATGATCTCTTCGATATTGTTGAGGCGAACGAGCGCCTGTCGAATCGCGAGTGGGAAGATGTCAAGGAGTTGGGAGAGCTCCCAGCTCGGAGAGTCGGAGTGAACCCTAACGGCCACGCCAGCGACGTTCTCTCAGTGCCGGGTCACTCCTTCACGACGCGGACGCTGCGTAACTCGTCGTCAAACGGCCCTTGAATTCGAACGCCGGCCTTCAACTCGAGCCGTAAGTAATCGACGATTTCCGGCGTAATTTCTTCGCCCGGCGCAATGACCGGGATGCCCGGCGGATAGGGCGTGAGCGTCTCCGCGCAGATGCGCCCCGCCGATTCGCGAAACTTTACGAACTCTGCGGCTGCGAGAAATGCTTCGCGCGGCCGCATCCGCATCGGCGGTACGGGCGGTAACCGGAAATTCCCGCGCCTCAACCGCTGTTCGAGTATTCCGGACGGCGCCAGCATGTCGAGCTTGCGATCGTCGTGCGCCATCTCCCCAAGCGCATGAACGAAACGCTCGGCAGCGTCCCGCGTCGTCCCGATCGTAACGAGCGCGACCACGTTGAAGAGATCTGCCAACTCGACCTGAATATTATGACGCCGCCGCAGAATTTCTGAGGCTTCGTATCCCGTATAGCCGAGACCGGTGACGGTCACCGTGATCTTCGTCGGATCGAGTGCGAAGACGCCTCGGCGGCCGCGCAATTCCTCGCCGAAGCAGTAGAGACCGGGAATCTCGTTGATCCGTGCCCGGATCTCGCCGGCTAACTCGATCGTACGCGTCAAGAGGACTTCCCCTTCGGTCGCCATCTGCTTTCGGGCGACGTCGAGCGATGCGACCATCGGCAAATTCGGCGACGTCGAGAGAAACATCTTGAGCACCGACGCAAGGCGGTCGAGTGAAACGCGCTTGCCCTTCTGATGGAGCATCGCGCATTGTGAAAAGGCGGAGAGCATTTTGTGGGTCGAGTTGATACAGAGATCGGCCCCGGCCGCCGTTGCCGAGAGCGGTAGCGCAGGATGAAAGTGAAAGTGCGGTCCCCAGGCCTCATCGACGAGTAAAAGCTTCCCGGCGTCGTGCGCGATCCGCTCGATCGCCGTGAGATCGGCGGCGACCCCGTAGTACGTCGGCGAGACCAGATAGATCGCGACGAGGTCCGGATGCTCTTCGAGCGTTCGCGCGACCGTCTCGGGCGTCACGCAATGGTCCATCCGCAACTCTTCGTCGACCTCGGGCAGCATATAGATCGGCTCGGCCCCGCTCATGATCAGGCCTCCGAGCATCGACTTATGCGAATTGCGAGGAACCGCGATCCGGTCGCCCGGATTGACGGCTGCCATCATCATGCACTGATTGCCGCTGGTCGAACCGTTGATCAGAAAGTACGAATGATCGGCGCCCCACGCCTCGGCCGCGAGCGCCTGTGCTTCCTTGATCGCCTCCGTCGGCTGGAGCAGATCGTCGATCCCCGGCATCGGCGTTAGATCGATCGCGCAGATATTATCGCCGACGAACTCGCGGAAGGCCAGGTCCATCCCGTTACCCTGAATGTGCCCCGGCGTGTGAAACGGGAGCACGCCGGAGTCAACGTAATCGAGCAACGCTTGAAAGTACGGCGTTCGGTGCTGGTCCAACGGATCGGTTATAGCGGCGGAGGAGCGCTTTGCCAGTCGGCGCTCGCGACGCCCGTCAACGCGAGAAGCCGGGTTGAGAGGGCTTCGATTCGTTCGGTCTGCGTCTTTGGCGAAAAGATCTCCGCGTCGAGCGCGATCCTTCCCTCTTGCGCCTTGCGCCGCGTCAGCGATTGAAGGCTCAGCTCACGGGCGCCGATCGCTTTCACGATTTCGGCGCTGACTGCCGTTTGAGAATCGGGCACGCAGACGATCGAGATTCTGTAGAGTGTCTCGGCATACTCCCCCCGCTTCGCTCGCACGTCGATCGCATCGGCGACGGGCTGTAAGAAAAGATTGAAGAGGACCACTGCGGCGGCACCGGCGCCGGCTTCGGCCCAAAGCCCGAAACCCGCGAGCGCGCCGACCGCGGCAGTCGCCCAGATCGTCGCTGCCGTGTTGAGGCCGCTCACGTTTGCGCCGGAACGAAAGATGACACCACCTGCGATGAAGCCGACGCCGGTCACGACTCCGGCGATGATGCGCGTCGTGTCGCCGGCGGCGAGCACGGTGTCGAGCAGGGCGAAGAGCGCGGCACCGATCGCGACCAGGCTCGTCGTATGCAAGCCGGCAGACCGCTGGCGCCACTGACGCTCGAAGCCGATGACGGCACCGAAAGCCGCCGCGGCGGCGAGCCGCACCACGAAATCGAAGGTCGTGATGTCAGTTGCCTTCATCGGCCGTCCGAATCGTGCACGAATTCTTCGAACATTCGTCAAATGCTTCGACTGTGTTCTCCGGCATCCCGGTTCTGATCGCGCTTCCGCTCTTCGCAGTCGTCCCCGCTGCCATAGCGGTCGTCGTGCATACGCTCGTGCGTCGAAGAGTGCCCCCCGAGAGCCTTGCCGAGCAACATGACGTCGCAGGCTACCTCATCGCGGTCGTCGGCGTGCTCTATTCGGTGGTACTCGGATTCCTGGTCGGCACCGTTTGGACGCAGTTTTCGTCGGCTCAGCAGACCGCGGATGCCGAAGCAGGCGCCGTAGCGGACGCCTTTAATTTCGCCGGAAATATTCGCCGGCCGCAGCGCGAGGAGCTCCAGCGACTCATCGCGCGATACGCGATCGAGGTTCACGACTTCGAATGGTTCTTTGCAGAGCACGGTCGCGAGGATCCTCTGGCCGAATCGCTCTTAACGCGCACGGTGCGCGCCACCATCGCACTGCCAACCTCAGGCAAGACGGGCACCGGAACGATTCTTCAAAGCGCCGCAATGCGCGACTGGTTACTCACGAGTCTTCGCGAGATCGGCGATGCGCGGCGACTACGGCTGCTGCAATCGCAGAGCCGGCTCCCAACGGGCATGCTCGAAGCGCTGATTTTGGGTGGCGTGATGGTGATCTGCTTCGTCTTCTTCTTCGGCGTCAAGTCCTATTTCCGCCAGATGGCGATGACGGCGCTCCTCGCCGGATCGATGGGCCTCTTCTTCGGGCTCGTCGTGGAGTTGAGCACGCCGTACTCCGGCGGAATCCACATTTCTGCCGACGCGTGGACGTTCGTTATAGCGAACAATCATCTCGAGGATTTTACCGGCGGCCGGCATTGACGCTCGGATGCACGTCTAACTCGTAACCGGCGGCGAGGAGCGGCATCGCCGACTGCGGCGTGAGCACGTCCACCTCGCATCGTGCGGGGCGAGCCCGGCGCTCGACGTAGCCGGAGTCGGACCAGCGGTGCAGTTCCTCCTCCCAGACGAGCCACGCCGCACCGTCGAACGCAACGTATGCGCCGTCGGGTATCGAAGCGAGGGCGGCGCGATAGGTTCGCTTGTTTTTTCCAGCGAGGCGGTCGGCATGCAGGCGGGCATCCATCGCGTCGGCGGTTGCCGCTCCGCCGTGAGAGGCTCGCCAGAATGATTGAAATCGCCGGTAATCTTCCCGCCGGCACTCCGCGCAGGGACGGTGCCCCGCGCTCAATGCGGCCGCCTCGTCGAGAAAGAAGAGCTCCGTGTAGCGGTGCGGCGTCATAACCGCGCGCCGGCGACCGCGGAACTCGAGAACGCACGTAATCCAGCGCCGCGTCTGCCAGGCACGCACGATACGCCGGGCATCGTCGTGCAGCACGCCGCGATTGCCCATCATACGTCCGCGTCCCGGCAGTGCGACGATCTCACCGAAGGGCGTGACCCGGTTTTGGAGCGGCATGCAGCTAGACCTCGAACGCCTCGGCGGTCGCCTGTTCTTCGGAGAGCTGGGCACCGCCGCCGGCGAGCGCGGCGAGTTCGTCTTCGCGCAGTTGGGCTCGCAGCGCCTCGGTTAACATCTCGTACGTGTGGCTCTCGGTGATGTCGCGCTCGCACCCTTCGCGGCGATACCAGTTATCGACATACCCTTGCAGACGCGCGCCGCGGTGAGCATCGCCTTGAAGCGCCGCGACCGTCGCGAGATGCTGGATCGCGACCGCGGCCTCAAGCGGTTGCGCGTCTTGCGCGAGGGTGAGCGCCTCTGAAGCGGTGAGGCGCGCTCCGTCGATATCGCCGAGCGCGAGCCGGCAGCCCGCTGAGGTGGTCAATGCGGAGATCTCGCGGTGTTGCGAGTGAACGCGCCGCGCTGCGGCGAGCGCCGTCTCGGCATGCTCGAGCGCGGGTTGAAAGTTGCCCACGCTGAACTCGAGCTCGCCCATGTTTTGCCGGATTGCCGTGGCATCGAACTCGTCGCCGAACGCGATCATGACCGCGAGCGCTTGACCGTATAAGCGCCTTGCCTCATCGATACGACCCTGACGCACGGCGAGCCTGGCCGCGATGTCGAGCGCCCAAGCGTATCGACGCGTGTGCATTAAATCGTGCTCCCGGTAGAGCTGTAGCGCGCGATCGCTCGTGCGCTCGGCCTCCTCGAACTGCCGACTTTCGAGTAAACCCGCAGTGATTTGATAGAGGCTCCAGACCTGTCCGAAGATATCGCCGCTCCCTTCGTCGAGTTCGAGCGCCCGCTGGGCTGCTTGGATTCTATGTGACCCAAAGGTCAGCCAAGATCGCACGCGCCAGACGTGCGCCGCTACGACCGGATCGGGCTCTTCGCTCAAATGCGGCAGCACCGCCTCAAGCCATCGCCGCGGTTCGGCCTGGCCGCGGCTCGTGCTCCATATCAGCGAGAACCCGGCAGCGATGCGCATCGCAATGCGGAGCTCGCCCGCGGAGAGCGCCCACTCCATCGCGGAGCGAGCGTTGTCGAGCTCCGGCTCGAACTCGCGCAGCCACGGCACGACCGGCAGCGTTCGCGCACTCTCTCTGACTCGGTCGGCGAGACCCGCGACCCAGAGCGCGTGGCGCCGTGCCAACTCCGAGCGCTCGCCGCGCTCCGAGAGTTTCTCGAGCGCGAAGGCATGGGTCGATTCGAGGAGACGATAGCGCGACGCGTCCAGGTCGACGTCGGCGACGACAAGCGATTTCTCCGCCAGCGACGAGAGGAGACCGAAGACCTCGGGCCTCTCGAGCACCGAACTCACTGCCACGGCTTCGGCTCCCTCGAGCGTACAGCCGCCGACGAAGACCCCGAGACGCACGAAGAGCCGCTGCTCGCTCGGAACGAGCAAGCCGTAACTCCAATCGATCGTCGCGTGCATCGTCTGCTGACGAGGCAGCGCGGTTCGTTCACCGCCGCTGAGAATGCGAAATCGTTCGTCGAGCCGTTCGGCCAACGCTCGAACCGATAAGAGGTTGATGCGCGCGGCGGCGAGCTCGATGGCAAGCGGAATGCCGTCCAGACGACGGCAGAGATCGCGAAGGGTCGATCCGTTTTCGTCGGTGACTGCGAAGCGATGATCGACCGCGCGCGCTCGGTCGGCGAAGAGCGCGAGCGCCGGCGTCTCCTCGAGCGAGGGCAATCGGTAGGTGCGCTCGCCGGCGGTCCGCAGCGGCTCGCGACTCGTCGCAAGAATGCGCAGATGCGAGCACGACCCGAGTAAGGCCTCTGCGACGCTGGCCGCCTCCGAAATTACGTGCTCGCAGTTGTCAAGAATGAGAAGGATCGCCTTGTTCTTGAGCGACGCACCCAGCGTCTCGAGCAGCGGACGATCGGGAATTTCTTGCACGCTGACGGCGGCCGCAACCGTCGCGGTGACCAGCCCGGCCCGCACCGAGGCAAGCCCGACGAAACGAACGGCGGTCTCATACTCTTCGCTCAACGCCGCACCGACGCGCAACGCCGTTTGGGTCTTTCCGACGCCGCCCGAACCGGTCAGCGTAATCAGCCGGAAATCGCGGATGAGTGCGGCGATCTCTTTGAGTTCCACCTCCCGCCCGACGAAACTCGTGAGCGCGAGCGGTAGGCCCGCTCCTGGCCAAGGACCGACCGCAATCGACGGTTTACCGGTCGCCCGCGTCGCCGAGCCGGCCGCGGCGGTCTCGAAGGCGCGTCGCTCTTCCGGGCTCAGCGCCAGCGCCGTTGCGAGCAAGCCGAGTGTTTCGCGTTGCGGCGTACGACGATAGCCGCGCTCGAGCGCGCTAATCCCGTTGATGCTCATCCGGGCGCGCTCCGCCAAGGCCTCTTGCGAGAGGCCGGCGGCCAGCCGGTGATGCCGAAAGAGCGCCCCGAAATCGGACGAGCTGGGGCCTCGGGCCAGGTCCTCCATCGCCCTCAGTGGGTTCGCGCCGGCATTCCTCTCGCCCCTCGCTTGGGCCCCGGGCGAGCTGCCTATGCCTCGATGCGCTCGTCGATGGAAACGTTGTAAAGGAAGAGGAACTTACCCCACTCGTCCGGGAGCGTGTTGCGCTTGATCTGAATCCACGGAATATACTTCGGCTGTCGCGGCTTGCGCAACAGCGACATGTTCGCTTCCTGCGGGATCCGATTGTTCTTGCGGTTGTTGCAGTGCATGCACGCACAGACGAGGTTCTCCCAGGTCGACTCGCCCCCGCGGCTCTTCGGCGTGATGTGATCGACGGTCATCAGGCGGTCGCCGCGCGTCCCACAGTACTGACACGTATGATCGTCGCGGATCAGCACGTTCTTCTTCGTGAGCGCGACCTTCTGCATCGGCCGGCGGATGTAATAGAGCATGCGAATGATCGACGGCATGCGCATCGCGAACGTCGGCGAAGCGAGCATTCGTTCGCGCCCGTGAAGCATCTCGGCTTTGCCGGCGAAGAGCAGCTTCACGGCGCGCTGAAAACTCGTGACGTTGAGCGCCTCGTACGTGGAGTTTAGCACGAGCACTTCGCTCATGCGCCTCGCTTCCGAACGAACGTCAGGCGCGTTTCGGTTAGCATTTGCGTTATCCCCAACCGTTGATCGGGCGCAAGTCGTTCCTTGACGCGTTCAAAGGCGGCCGTCGCAACGTCGATCGCGATTTCGGCTGAGGCATGGTCCGCATTGCGCCCGTCTTCCTCGGTGAGATAGTAATGCGCGGCGAGCGCCAGCGTTGCAATGAACTCGCTGAGCAAAGGCTCGACGGGCGGAATCTGCCCTTGAAACCCTCCCTGCATATCGGGAGAAGTGGAACGGGTCGACATCTCGACCCAATCTTACGCCGCGCGGGTCCCCAGATACTCCCGAGCCATCTCGAGAAAGTAACGGTGCACGCGCGGATCGCCCCCGAGTTCCGGATGGAACGAGGTCGCGAGAACGTTGCGTTCACGCACCATCACGCCGCGGCCCTCACGCTCGGCAAGCAACTCGACCGATGGACCGCAACGCTCGATCCAGGGCGCGCGAATGAAGATCGCGCGAAAGGGCGTCGCGCCGAGTGCCGGAATCGCGAGCTCGATCTCCGCCGACTCGTTCTGCCGGCCGAAGGCGTTGCGCCGCACCGTGATGTCGATCAAATTCAAGGTCGGTTGTTCCAGACCGGCGATATCCCGTGCCGCAACGATCATACCCATGCACGTTCCCCAGACCGGCATACCCTGTTGCGCGCGCTCGATAATCGGCTCGACGAGATGTGCGCGGGCGAGGAGTTTCATGACCGTCGTAGATTCGCCGCCGGGAATAACGAGCGCGTCGACGCCCGCCAACTCGCCGGCACTCTTGACCTGCACGGCCCGAGCCCCGGCGCGTTCCAGTGCGACGAGGTGCTCGCCCACGTCACCCTGCAGCGCGAGGACGCCGGTATTAATTGCCACGCGGAGCGAGCAGCTGCGTTTCGTCGAGCGCGCGAATGTCGAGTCCGGGCATCGCGTCGGAGATCCCGAGCGACCGGCAGGCTTCGAGCACGACGTTTGGTTCGTTGAAGTGTGTGGTTGCGTCGACGATGGCGCGGGCAAACCGCTTGGGATCCTTCGACTTGAAAATACCGCTCCCGACGAAAATACCTTCGGCGCCAAGCTGCATCATCAACGCCGCATCGGCGGGCGTCGCTACGCCACCGGCGCAGAAAAGCACGACCGGAAGCTTTCCGTTTTTCGCGACGTCCGTCACCAGCTCGAGCGGCGCGCCGAGTTCGCGCGAGCGCGCGACGAGCTCCTCTTTCGGCGCAACGCTCAACTCGCGAACGGCGTCGCCGATCGCACGCATGTGGCGCACCGCTTCGACGATGTTCCCGCTGCCGGCCTCGCCCTTGCTGCGAATCATCGCCGCGCCTTCGGCGATCCGCCGCAGAGCTTCGCCCAAATCGCGCGCCCCACAGACGAAGGGCGTGGTAAAGGCATGCTTGTCGACGTGATACTTGTCGTCGGCCGGCGTCAGCACTTCGGACTCATCGATGTAGTCGACGCCCAGCTGCTGCAAGACTTGCGCCTCGGCAAAGTGGCCGATGCGAACCTTTGCCATGACCGGAATCGTCACGGCATCCATGATGCCGCGAATCAAATCGATCGCGCTCATGCGCGCCACGCCGCCGGCGGCGCGAATGTCGGCGGGGATGCGCTCGAGCGCCATGACGGCGACCGCGCCGGCTTCCTGCGCGATTGCGGCGTGTTCGGGCGTGACGACGTCCATGATGACGCCACCCTTGAGCATCTGCGCGAGCCCGCGCTTGACCGTTACCGTCCCGGTTGCTGTGCTATCCATGTTCCTATGATAACAGCCGATCCCAATGAGAACATTGGGGACGCGCTAGCCGGGCGGACTCGGACTCACGGCGGGGCTCTCCCCGGCGCCTGGCGCCCCCGATTCGGCCGGCGAGGGCAGCGCGGATGGTCCGAACGTCGGGAACGGGCTCTGCCGCCAAATCGGAATATTCGGATTCGGAGTCGGCGTGGGAATGGGCGTCGGCTTCGGCTTGGGGGTCGGGGCGAGCGTCGGCAGCGGCTGGGGCGGAACGCGCGGATCTGGGAAATGCGGGTCGCCGGCGGCGGAGAGGGCCTGCGAGCGTTTCCAATCAGGTCCGTACGCTTGCGGCGTCGCGTTGGGTCCCGGCGTAACCGCCTGCGGAAGAACCGACTGCAAGGTCTGTTCGGTGGCCTGGCCGATCACGCGATTTCCCATGCGCTCGCCGAGAGCGACCGCGATCAGCAGTACGGCTGCGCCCGCCGCCAGGAGAATCGTCGCAAAGCGGGTCGAGGGCTGCATCGTTCTAGACGCGAGCCAGCGGGCGAACGACGTCGAGTTTCGCCGCGCGCGCCCGACGGTCGCTCGGCTTGCCGATCAAATGCACCTCGCGCAGTTCGCCGGGTGCCATGTCCACGCGCGCCGTGTGGCCGCGGAATTCGAGCAGCACGTCACGCGCGCGATCGAGTTGGTTGCCGACGAAGATTCGCACCGCGCCCTCCTCGTCTTCGAAGGCAATCGCACCGACTTCCACCGGCGACGTCGCGACTTCGTCGCTGACGTCGCGCCCGGCATGGATGCACGTAAACGGTTCTTCCGCCGAGAGTTCGGGCATGTCGCCGTAGATCGTGTCGTTGCGCAGATCAACGACGTACGTGCAGCGCCGACCTCCCCAATGCACGCGTGCCGCAGCGACCCATTGCCAACCTTTCGGCCGTAGAGGAACCAGGTGCGGACGGCCGCTGGTGCGATAGCCGTTCAAACCGCCGACCGTTTCGGCGATTGCCCAGAGATACTTCGCACCGGTCCACGGCGAGAGATACATGCCGCGATTGCTCAGCGAGCCGCCGTCGAACCATTCCGCGAACTCGCCGGGCACGGTATTGCGCGGGCTTCCACCTTCCATTGCCGCGTACGAGAGGTTGAGAAAGCGCACCGCTTCGTCGGTGAAGCCGTTACGCGCCAGAGCGACGGAAAACCATATCGTTAAATCGGGCCAGATGCCCCCAAGCAACCCGAATCCATAGGAAGGAAAGTACCACGCGTCGGCGGTCGAGATTGTGCGAAGTCCAACCGGCGTCACGAAATCGGCTTCGAGCAGGCGCGCCAAGATCGCGCGGCGCTGGGTTGGGTCGGCAATGCCGAAGAGCACCGGGAAGATCTCGTCGGCGGTAAAGTTATCCTGATAGTTCCCGTCCTGGTCGTAGTTCAGAACGAAGGCGCCGGTATCGTCGTTGTAGAGGTAGGTCATCATCGCGTCGCGCATCCGCCGCGCCTCATCGCTGTACCGTTCCCAGTGATCGGTATCGCCGACGACGGCGCAGAGCATTGCCGCCGCCTCGAGCGCGTAGACCGCTTCGGCGTTGATCTCCGTCACGGCCCCGTCGAGCGTGTAATACGGAATGATGTTCCGCCACGACGAGATGCCGTACATATCGACGCCCTTAGCGCGGCAGTAGATCAGCCCGTGGGCGTCGCGCTGTGTCAGCATGTAATCGGTTAACTTGACGACTAATCCGATCCGGTCGCGCACCCACGCGTCGTCGAGCGTCGCGTTGTAATGGTGGAGCATCGCGATGAGATGCAGCGGCGTGTCGTCGTTGATATTGAGATCGTAGTCGGTCTTGTAGCCGCTGACGCCGCGAACGTACTCGACCATCAGACCGCTCTCTTCGACGGCACCGTTGAAGACTTCGAGCGCGTCGCGGCTGAACTCCGGCCAAAAATAGTCGAACCCGTGAACGAGCCACGACGTGTCGCGCGAGACGAGAATATCGGATGGCGGGGAGTTCGTCGCGCCCCATCCGTGCGGATACTCCTTGACGATGCGCAGCATGTTCGCTTTCGCCCAGGCGACGCCGCGGCTGATTTCGGGCGAGGGGACGAGGAAGCGCGCGTCGGCGAGACGATCGGTGAAGTAGCCCTGCGTATGATGTAGGGCGCGCCGGTCGCGCAGCAGCGATTCCAGAACGGGGCGGCTGCGCTCGGTTCCATCCTTATGATAGACGACGGCAAGGCGCAGCGACTCGCGCGCACCCGCGGCGACGTTGATGCGATATTCGAACGCGCCGAAGATGCGCCGGCTGACCAGTTCGGCCTGCTGCGGCGTCACGTCGTCGAGGGTTTGCGTCGAGGCTTCTTTGGCGAGCGTGCCGCGCCGCATCGACTTGAGCAAGACTTGCTCCCGCAGCGAAAGCTCGACGGCGACCGGGTCCCGCGAGCCGCCCCACCAGCGCTCGCCGCCGGTTTCAAGGTTACGCGAACAGACAAAACGGCCGTCGTTCCACGCCCGCACTTCGTGCTCGGGCTCGCCGTAGAAACGCTGCCCCACGAGCATCGCCCACGGAAAGACCCCGACATTGATCTCGACCGCCCCGGGATTATAGAGTGTAACGTCGACGACGAACGAGACGGCGCGGTCGAAACCCGAGCCATAAGGCACGAAGAACGCCTCGGTAACGTGAACCCGGTGGTCGAGGGTGAACTCCGAGATTTGTGCGTACGGCAGAAAGGTGAGCTCACGCTCGATTTGATGCGGAAAGAACGTGCGGTCGCCGATCCCGTACGCGATGTGATGCGTCCCGAAAATGATTTGATCGGTGTCCGCATCCCAAAGACCGCGCACGCCGCCCTTTGCGGTTGATTGAGCGTACGTTTTGAAGTTTCCGAGCAACAGGCCGTACGGCGTCTGCGATTCATGCAAGACGTAGGCACAAAATTCATTTCGCTGCGCGTCGTAACTCAAACCCATTCTATAAGGTTCCTCGGCTGGTATGCGGCACGGAGCGCAAAGGCGCCTCCTCTCGCGACGGCAAACGGAAGATCGGCATGCTCACCCTGCGAGCCCCGGCAAAGATCAACCTCACCCTCGAGGTGCTCGCCCGGCGCGACGATGGATACCATGGCATACGCAGCGTGATGGCGCCGCTCGAGTTATCGGACGACCTGACGATCGCACCCAGCGCGGAGTTCGGCTTTTCGTGCGACCGCGCGGAGCTCGACGGCGAGAGCAATCTTGCCGTCGCTGCGTTTCGTGCGCTGGGGGACGTGGCGCCGATGCACATCGAACTTCGGAAACGGATTCCGGTTCAAGCCGGATTGGGCGGCGGATCCAGCGACGCGGCGGCAATCCTTCGGGCCGCGATGAGCGGCGCGTTCGGCACCAAACTCGACCGCGACTGGCTGCACCTAGCTCGATCGCTCGGATCCGACGTGCCATTCTTTCTTGCGGGCACCGCCGCGCTCGTCGAAGGAACCGGCGAACGCGTAACACCCGCAGGAGCGACGCCTCGTTGGCACGTCGCAATCGTGAAGCCGCCGGTCGCGGTATCGACGGCGGAGGCGTACGCACGCGTCGACCGCGAGTTGCGTCCGACGCGACCGCGCAAGGATTCGGTCTCGATCGCGATGACGCAAGCGCTCCAGCGTGCCGATTTCGCGTGCGTCGAATCGCTCATGCAGAACGACTTTCACGCGGCAATCGCATCGTCAACGCCGGAGATTGCGAACGCGTTGGCCGCGTTGCGTGCGGCGGGTGCGACGAACGCGCTGCTCGCCGGGTCGGGATCGTGCGTCTTCGCGCTCGCGCCCGAGCGGCCGACCATCGAACGCATCGTGAGGCGGCTCGATCTTCCACCGAGTTACGAATGCTTCACCACCGAGTTTGCCCAAACGCCGCAATGGCGATAATCGACGCGCTCGTGCTTGCGGGCGGACCCCAGGACGAGATCGCTCTCCTTCAGCCCGGCGCGCCGAACAAGTGTTTCATCCAGATCGAAGGTGTAACGCTGGCCGGCCGCGTGATCGCAGCGCTGCGCGGTACCGCGAGTGTGGGACGAATCGTCGTCGTAGCGCCACCGCGCATGAACGACCACCCCGACTTGGCACCCGCCGACGAGCTGAGGGCAGACGGCGTTCGCATTACCGATAGCCTGCATAACGGGCTCGCGGGCTTCAACCCCGATCGCGACGTTCTCATTGTCGCCTCGGACCTGCCGGTACTCACGCCCTGCGCAGTCGACGATTTCGTATCGCGGTCACGCGCGCTCGGCGCGGACGTCGTGTACGGTTGCGTCGAAAAGCGGGCGCATCTCGAACGATTTCCCGAAGTTCCTCACACGTGGGCGCGAATGCGTGACGGCACGTTCTGCGGTGGCGGAATGGTGACGATCAAACCCCGGGCGCTCCCGTTGCTCGAGCGCTTCATCGAACGTCTCGGCGCCGCGCGCAAGCACCCGTTCAAGCTCGCCTCGTTTTTCGGCTGGGATATGCTCGCGCGATTTGCGGTTGGTCGTTTGACGATCGCTGCCGCGGAGGCTCGGGCAACGCGAATCCTCGGTGCGCCGGTTCGCGCTCTCGTCTCGCAGTATCCGGAGACGGGTGTCAACGTCGACCGAGTCAGCGACGTCGAACTCGCCCGGCGCCTCGTTCGCGAGGGCGTCGGGTAGGGCGTTAGGGTGAGCGCCAGCGTTTGAAGAGCTCGTTGGCGATGCCGAACTGATCGAGCGCCTTTCCGACTGTATGCGCGATGATGTCGTCGACGCTCTGTGGATTGGCGTACATCGCGGGAATCGGGGGCAAAATTACCGCACCCACCTCAGCAAGCTGGGCGAGCGAGCGCAAGTGGCCGAGATGCAGCGGTGTCTCTCGAACCACGAGCACGAGCCGGCGCCGCTCCTTTAAGCAGACGTCGGCGGCGCGAACGAGCAGATTGCTGTTGATCGAATAGGCCATTGCGCTTGCGCTCTTCATCGAGCAAGGAATCACCAGCATTCCATCCGTGAGAAAGGAACCGCTCGAGATCGCCGCTGCAAGATCGTCGTCAGGGTGCACGAAATCGGCGAGAGCTTCAAAGTCGTCGGCCACCATATCCGTCTCGAGCTCGATCGTACGCCGTGCCGCCGCGGTGAGCACGAGGTGCGTTTCGATGCCGCCGATCGCGCGAAGCGCTTGCAACGCCATGTAACCGTAGAGGCTTCCGCTCGCACCGGTAATGCCGATGATAATCCGCCGCATCCGAGGGCGGTTATACGCGGGCTGCAGGGGCGCCTGGTGGAAGCTGTAACAACTCGTTCGGTGCTCCTGGATTCCTCGCGAGTTCGTGCGTTCGTCGACGATGCCGTCTGCTGGCATCGCACCGGTTCCGAGGCATCCCTGCTGCGCCTGATCCGATCGCGCTATTCCGGCGTTCCGCACGATGTCGCCGCCGCCTATGCGACGCTCTCCGCGCGCACCGGCGCACTCTTGGACGCAATCGATCGCGGACGGCTGGCGTTGCCCACTTCGGATCGCGACCTGGTTCTGCGCTTCGCCTTTCGCGCGCGCCGAGCGCGCGCACTCGATTCGGAGCTCGAGGCACCGATGCTGGAAGCGGCGATTCTCGAGGCGTTCGAGCTGACGGAGGAGCTCTCCGAATCGGCGCATTTGCGTTCGGAGGATCGTGGGGGCGAGTCCGACGTGGCGCTTGCCGATCCCGTACCGCGCGACGTAAGCGCCGGCGTGCCCGGCTGGCAGCGCCACTTTAGCGCGTCGGCCCTTAATACGTACGCCGAGTGCGCGCGGAAGTGGTTTTACAAGTACGCTTGCGGGGCAATCGAAGACCGCGGCTCGGCGGCTTCGGCATATGGGAGCGCCTTCCACTTGGCGCTCGAGGACTTTCACGGCGAGTTTCCGCGTCCGAGGGCGGCCGAAGAATCGGCGATGCGGCGCCGAGTGCGCGAATGCATTACCTGGGCTTTCGAGCGCAATCGCGGGGGATTCGATACGCCCGTGGAGTTCGAGCTGCAGGTCCGGCGCGCGCAACGCACCGCGCAACGTTACGTCGATTGGCTCATCGCACAGGAACGGAAAGCCCCGTTCGAAGTACTCGGGCGCGAAGTTGCCGCCGAGCTCGATCTGGAGGGGCGTGCGTTCATCGGATACATCGATCGCCTCGATCGCGACGAGCGTTCGGGCGGCATCGGCGTCGTCGACTACAAGACCGGCAGCATTGCGATGAGCCCCGCCGAGTACGCGGAGAAGGTCCGGCGTTTCAAGGATTTCCAGCTTCCGTTCTACTATTGGGCGCGCACGGCTGCCGGCGATCGAGTAACGAAGCTGGTCTTGATTCCGCTGCGCGACGCATTGCTCGACGTCCGTCCGATCGTTCTCGAGGTTGGCACCAGCATCGGGATCGACGACCTCACGCGATCCCGCCAACGGATGATCGAACTGAGCGACGAGCTTTCGTCGGGGCGAACGCCGCATTTCGACGCGACCAAAGATCCGGCACCGTGCGCGTATTGCGCGTACGCGGCCGCCTGCACGTCGAAACCCCCCGCAGAAGGCCGGCGTTTCGGCAGTTGATCGCACTCGAACTCACCGGCGAGCAGCGCCGCGCGGTCGAGGCGCCCTTCGAGGAGTGCCTTGCGATTCTGGGCCCCGCAAGCAGCGGAAAGAGCACCGCGCTGGCCGAGCGGGTCGCGCGGCTTCGCTCGCTGCATCCGAAGGCCGACCCCTTGCTCTTTGACTCGCAGCGAAGCATCGATGAATACGCCGCCGCGTTGCTCGGCTCGCACGGCGCCGGAACGGTACTCGTCGACGACGTGGAAGCGGAGCTGCTCTTCGCGCAAGCCTGCTCGCCGCTCTTCGCTCTGGAATGGGAGGAGTTCGCACGCAATCAGCTCGACCCCGAAGTCCCCGAATTGCGCTCGCCGCAGTGGTTCTTGGAATCGGCCTTTCGGTTGATTCGCCGCTTGCGCGACGCAGCCGTCGAGCCGGCGGAATTTCTCTCGCGCGCGCTCTCCGCCGCAACCGAATTCTACGCTCATCCGCCGAACTTTGCGGATCCCGCGCTCATCGCCGCGACGAAATCGGCACTCCACGACTCGCTCGACGTAACGCCGAAGGAACTGCTGCGCCAGCAACGCCGCGAGATCGACCTCGCCAAGATCCTGACTCGACTCTACGAGAGCTACCGCGAGCTGGCGCGCGCGAATGGACGCATGACCGGGCGCGATGCGACGCTCCGAGCGGCCGAGCTATTGCGTGCGGACGAAAAGGCCGCCTTGGCGCTGCGCGATCGCCATCGGTTTGCCTTCGTCGACGATGCGCAGGAACTCACGAACGGACAACTCCGGCTCTTGCTCGCGATCTTCGGAGAGCAACTCGAGGGAGTTACGCTCTGCGGCGACCCGGCATCGGCGATCGCGAGCCTTCGAATGACACTCGGACGGCGCGCCTTTGCGCCGGCGAAGTTGCGCATCGAGCTGCGCGAGAAACGCCGCACGCCGCACATCGAGTGCCGCCGCTTCTCGACGCCGCGCGAAGAAGCAATTGAGATTGCGGAACGGGTCGGCGAATGGCTCGCTGCGGGAGTCCTCCCCGAACGGATCGCCGTGCTCTTTCGATCGGTTCGCAGTGTCGAGGGATACGAGGCGGCATTACTCGACCGCAACGTTCCGACGATCGTCGCCGGCGACACCAACCTCTTCGCCGACCGGCGCGCGCTCGACGCGCTCGCGCTGCTCTGGAACCTCCACGACCCCTTCCGTCACGACTGGATGCTGCGAACGCTGGTGAATCCAGCGCTGGGGCTCTCGGATGCATCGCTCGCAATCCTCTGTAGCGAGCCGCCGGACCCGCAGCGTCCGCTCTTCGTCTTCGACGACGAACCGGCGCCGACGATTCGCGCAACGCGGTGGGATCCCAAGCGCGACCTTCGCCTAGGCTGGAACGTCATTCGCGGAGAGCAGGATGAAGCGCTCGGCGACGTCGGGAGGGAACGCCTGCAGCATTTTCGCAAATCGCGCGAGCGATGGTTAACGCTGCTGAACGAATCGTCGTTCGAAACGCTCGCGCGAACCATCTGGCACGAAGCACTCTCACGCGAAGGGGAGCCGGGTTCGGCGCGCGCGCGAGCGCAGCAATTTGCCTTACGTCGTCTTCTCGAACGGCTCGGCGCTTTTCTGAAAGAGCACCCGGTCGCGGGGATCGGCGACGTACTCGATTACGCGGAAGCGAGGATCGAAAGCGAGGTCGAAACGTGCGATGCGCCGCCCGAATCCGCGGGATTTCTGCCGATCTTGAGTATCGATGCGGCGCGCGGGAGAGAGTTCGACCACGTCATCGTCGCGAACGTTCGGCCCGGCGCCTTTCCCCGCTGGTACTCACCCGATTCCTTTCTCTTTAGTCCCAAATACGGGATGATTCCGAAGGATAACGTCGGCGACGCCGCCGCTTCGCGAACGGCCAAGTTTACCTACTACATGTTTCGCTCGAAGGCTTCGCGGCAGTACTACGAGCGCGAGCGGCGCGCATTCGCTTACGCGTTTCGGCGTGCGACCAAGAGTGCGCTGGTGACCGCCTCAGGATCGCCGACACGCGGCGTGACGGCGCCGGAGTTTCTCGAAGAGCTTCGATAAATGCAGCTGCGCGAAATTTCCAGCGCCCGCTACGTTCGGGATATTCTGCCACAGACAGCACCGCTGTGGGCGGGACGCCGCACCTTCGACGAGTACGTTGCGCAGACGCTGGAGATCGCGCGCGGCGCCTACGGCCGGCGCTGCTATCGAACGATCGGGCTCTATGATGGGCGCGCCTGCGTTGCGTCCTTCAAGCGATACGAGCGGACGATTCGAGATGGAGCGACATCGCTGCGCGCGATCGGGTTCGGGGCGGTTTTTACGCCGCCGGCCTCTCGCGGGCGTGGCTACGCCAGCGTCATGCTCGCGACGGCACTCGACGCAGCGCGGCATGAAGGATACGATCTGGCCTATCTCTTCTCCGACATTCGCCCGCAATTCTATGCAGAGATCGGTTTTACGAGGCTTCCGTCGCGCCGGTTCTCACTGCGCGCGGATCTCTTGCCGTCGACGCGTCTCGACCTCGCTCGGCTCGACGATCGCGACTGGAGTGCGGTTCGGCGGCTCTTCGATCGCACCGAGAGCCGGCGCGATCTGGCCTTCGTCCGGGATGCGGCCGTTTGGGGTTGGGTCCGAACGCGGGTTCGGCGCGGATCGGAGCATCGAAACGGGGAGGAGACGAACCTCGTCGTGCGCCGGCGTGGACGCGTCGTCGCCTACGTTCTCGGCGTGCGCGTTCCCGAGCGCGATTACTACGGTCTTGACGAGTTTGGCTTCGCCGGCGAGAATGGCGCGGTGATTCCGGGGCTCTTGCGAGCGGCGGCCGGCGATTTGCGCCGCGTCGGCGGATGGCTACCGCCAAACGGCGCCCGTGAAGCGCTGCCGAAGCTTTCCGTCGGCGCGCGCAAGAACGCGATCTTGATGGTGGCGCCCCTCGGCCGCGAGGGTCGCGCCGCGCTGCGCCGCGCACTTGCCGAGCGGATCGAGCTCGGCTGGGCAATGGATCATGTGTGACTCGACGCCTTGCTCAGCGTGACGCCGAAGGGCTCGCCGAATCCGCCGATTCGCTTTATCGGCGGGCCGCCGGCGGGATATTTCCAAAACGCCACGCTCTTGCCGTGAAAGCTCGTCGCGACGATCGTATCCCCGTCGACGAAGAACTGCGTGACGAAACGACAGGTTCGCAGCGGTGTCGAACCAGCGTGCCTTCCGATCTTCCTCTGAACGGCAAACCGCTGGACGCTCGACGTGCTCGATTCGGCGACCGCAAGGTGCCTGCCATCCCAAGCGACGCCGCCACCGGTATCGAAGTCATAGTCCAATGTGATCGCGCGCAAGGACTTCGCGCCGTGCGCCAGCTCTAAGAAGGCGAACGGCTCGCTCGGCACGTCGTCGCTTCCGTCGACGAACAGATTCCCTTTGTCGTCGTAACCGTCGAAAAAGAATTTGTAAACGAAGCCGAAGTTGTATTTCTTCGGCCGGCCGAGCGCTCGCGCGTAGACCGAAACGCCCCCGGGGCCACGGACCGATTCGAGATTCACGACGGCGAGGTCGCCCGAGAGTGGATCGACCGCGCAGCTATACGGATATTCGCCGCGGTCGCGCAGGCTCCGTAGGCGCTTGATGCTCCCGTGCCCGTATTCGAGTACCGATGAGTTCGCGCTGTCGGGAATGTAGACGTTCCCCGCCTTATCGGCGCACAAGCCCGTCGGATAGACAAAGTTTTTCAGGATTCCCGCAAGGACGCCGACGAGTCTCCCATCGGGGTACGAGTATGCCGAGACGTCGTTCTTCTCAAAGTCGGAGACGTACATGAGGTCGATCTTCGACGCTCCTTTCGCCATCCAGGAATGCTGCGTCTGAAAACGGAGCGCCGGAGCCGCAGCCCGCGACGCCGGCGTCGTAATCGGGACGGACGCAGCATCGCATCCGGAAAGGATGCCGACGGCAGTACAAGCGATCAGCCACCGATTGCGCATCAATGGAGTCTCTGCGCGACCCAATTGCATCTTCCCTCGGTCGCGACGTTTAGAAGAGGCTCGTTTGCAGCGCGTCCCCTTCGAGCAGCGAGGCGACGCGCGTGCCGAGCAGCCGGACCGGACGCCCAGCCAATTCGGCGCGGCGAAGACAGTAGACCGCCGCGCGAAAGATGCGTCGCGCATCCCGCGTCGGCTCGGCGAGATGCGTCTGCCGGCCGAGAGTCGTGAAATCTGCGCGCTTGATCTTCACGCCGACGGTTTGGGCAACGGTTCGCTCGCGCTCGAGCGCCTCCGCGAGCTCGCGAGCTTGGACGCGAAGAACGTCGATCAGCTGCCGCTCATCGCGCACGTCGTACTCGAACGTCTCTTCGGTAGAGATCGACTTCGTTTCACGTTCGGGCTCGACTGGCCGGCGATCGATCCCGTGCGCAAGGTCGCGAACCTCGTGCCACCACGATCCGAAGAGCTCGCGCAGGTGCAGTTCGTCGAGTTCGGCGAGCTCGCCGATCGTCGCAATACCGAAAACACTCAAACGCGTCTGCATCTTCGGTCCGATTCCCCAAAGGCGTCCGACCGGAAGCGGCGCGAGAAATGCTGCTTCCTCACCGGGGGCGACGCTCAGCAAGCCATCGGGCTTGCATGCGTCGGAGGCGATTTTTGCGATCATCTTTCCGGTCGCAACACCGGCACTCGCCGTGAGGCCGGTCGCGTCGAAGATCTCGCGTCGAAGGGCTACGGCGAAGTTGCAGGCGTCGTGCTGCGTCGTTTCGCCGATGTCGACGAAGGCTTCGTCGAGCGAGAGTCCTTCGATCGGCCGGCCGCGGCTCGTCATGACACCGAAGACCTCGCGCGAGATCGCGCGATACTTCTGCATATCGGGCGGGACGACGACCAAGTCGGGACAGGCCGAAAGCGCTTTATACAGCGGCATTGCCGAACGCACGCCGTACGGACGGGCTTCATATGAAGCCGTCAAGACGACGGCGCGGCGGCTCCTCCCGGCAATCGCGACCGGCTTGCCGCGCAGACTCGGATCGTCGCGAACCGCAACGCTTGCGTAGAACGCGTCAATATCGAAGTGCGCGACGTAGCTGCGAGCCGTAGGGCGGTTAAGCGCCGGTGGTTCGTTCACGCTCGCGGCGGCGCTGCGCTTTCGCCTGATTGCCGCACGTCGCCATGCTGCACCAAGCGCGCGAAGCGTTCTTCGTGTGATCGTAGTAGGCGAAGCGGCACGAGACTTTCCGGCAGGCCCGCAGACGCGGCCACGTGCCAAGGAGTTCGGACTCATAGATCACGGCGAGCAGCGAGGCGATCGGGCCCTTGTCTTCCGGCCGCAACTCCAAGCCGCTGCTCGGATTGACCGAGAGACTGAGCCGTGTGCTGGCGAGGAAGGGCTGCATCCGCTCCCACGCTGCCGGGCCATTGCCCTCGCCGTTGTTGGCAAAGAGCAGGTCGCGCAGCGTCTCGCGAAAGTCGCGAAGCTGCGCGAGGTGCTCCTGGTTGAGAGCGGGCGCGAGCCCGTGGCTCAAGCACCAGGCCCGCGCCTTCTCCATCGTGTCGAGCTCGTCTGGGCCGCTCGGCAGGTCGACCGTATTTACGAAGCGCCGTACGAGCTCGAGCGCCCCGGGAGCCTTCTGGGCTAAATCACCGGCAAAATCAGTTGACAAGTTACTGTCACCACCATATAATGATTGAAGGTTACCACATCCGTCAAGAGGTTTCAATCACAATGTTCCGCGATCCAATCCGCAATGCACCCCTCGTCGGGGACATCAGCGACGTCGAACTCCGGCTAAAAATCAACCGGGCCGACTCGGCGCTCTTCCTCGAATCGAACCTCCGCCTGCCGCACCTGCGAGTCTGGTAAAGACCCCCGCTAGGGGGCGATGCTCACGGCCTCGCTGTACGGGCGCGCAGGCGGATTGGCGATTTTTCTGACTGGCCTCCCCCCGCCGGGATATTTCCAGACGTAAATCAAATTCGCGTACATGGTGACGGCGCCCACCACCGACGTCCCCTGCTGATCATTTACCGGTGGGTTCTTCTCGCCGACGATAAACGGTACCGGAAGGCTCACGTAGCAGCCCTGGCATTTTTCCTTCAGTTCAGTATAACCGACCTCGGTTAAATCGCCGGAACGCGACTCTGCCATTTGATTGATAATCGCGTCGCCAGGCCCGTTATCGGAACTCAATGCAAGATACTTGCCATCCCACGTTACACTGGACGAATCGAAGAAGGCGCCGTAGATCCCAGTGACCTTAACGTTTTTGAAGCGATGCAAGCGCGCAGGCAGCTCGCAGACGACGTTTCCGACCCCGTTCTCCCAATCGCTTACGTAAAGGTTGCCGTGCAAGTCGTAACCGGGTGACCATGGCGCCGTGCACGTGGAACTTGAATACTTCTTCGGCTTGCCTGATGCTTTTTTGAATACGTCGATACCGTTTCCGGACGCCTCGTAAACTGAGACGGCGAGATCGCCGTTTGGCGCGACCGAACAGCCCGGTGCTCCGGCGTTAACTGACAGTTTCTTCAGCGGCGCTGTTCCCCCGTGCGCGAATTCCACGATTGAGGTGTCGCGATAATCGTCTATGATCCAGACATTACCCTTCGCATCGACGCATTGGCCGGTCGGATAGCCGAACCCGGCAAGTTCGCCTTCTTTCTTTCCAGTGCTGTAATCGTGGACGTAAACCTCGTGCGTTGAAGCATCGGAAACATAAAGCAAAAACTTGACCTTGGCCGCATCCGGAAGCATCCACGATCCATGTTTCTGCGCCTCTCGCACCTCACGGCTCGAGGGCGCTAAACCGCCCGGCATTGCCGGCACGGCGCAACCGGTCAGCAGCACTAGCAACAATACATTCTTCATGTTAATCACTAATGCTCACTCCTTGGCTGTAGGGCCACTTTGGTGCCTTCGGAATCGTCCTAGCGGGTTCGCCTCCGGCGGGGTAATGCCACGTGTCGACCCGATTATAGCAGGACGCGACTCCACCGACGACCGACGTACCCTCGACGTTGTTGTCGGGAGTGTTCTTCTTTCCGACGATGAACGGCTCCAGCACCTCCGGGCCGCGACTGGCACACGGATCCGTTAGCGTAGTTTGCCCAACGACCGTGAGGTCGCCCGAGCGTGATTCCGTGACCCTATTCATGATGACTTGCTCGGTGCGTCCGAGTGCGGTAAGCGCGAGATGCTCGCCGTCCCACATGACGCTGGTGCTCGTAAAGGTACCGTAGCTGCCGGTAATTTTCACCGTTCGTAACGAGGTACCGTGTGCCGGAAGCTCACACACGTAGTTCATGGCAGAAAACCATGTCGTCAAGTAGAGGTTGCCTTTCGAATCATAACCGGGCGGCGACGGTTGCGAGCACGTCGAGCTTGAATAAATCAGCGGATGACCCGTTGCGCGCTTGAAAACCGCAATAGTTCCTCCTCCGCTGGTCGTCGTCAGATTTGAAACGGCGAGGTTACCGTTCGGTGCAACCGAGCAGCCATCCGCGCCGCCTTTTGTGGGCAGAGTTTTCAGTGGGGTGGTCCCGCCATGTGCATATTCGATCACTTCATCACGATCGAGATCGGTTATCCAGATGTCGCCGGCGCTGTCGACGCAAAACCCGCTCGGAGCTGTGAAGTCTTTAAGCTGACCCTCTAGCTTTCCCGAGGCGTAGTCGTACACGTAAACGTGCTTCGTGTACCAGTCGGCCACATAAAGCAGCTTCTTGATCTGCTTTGCCTCGGACCGCATCCACGAGCGGCGTTCGGACGACGAAGTTGCCGCATCATTCGATGGAAAGGGCGTTCTTTGCGCCGGCAACGACCCGCAGGCCGCCAGTGTAGCAATTCCGACCAGCATAAATGCCCGGCTACTCACTTTTCTTCTGTCCCCTTTGAGATAGCTCGAATGGTCAGCATGTTTCGAAGGTCGTCCTCGTCGCTCCCCGGGGTCTCGAGAATCGCCGTCTTCTCGCGCAGCTCGGGATGCGCGAGGAGCGCGCGGAAACCCTCAAACCCGATTTTCCCCTCGCCGATGTGCCAATGACGGTCGCGGCTCGCTCCCAGCTCCACCTGCGTGTCATTGAAGTGGAACATCAAGATCCGGTCGACGCCGATCTCGCGTTCGGCCTCCTCCACGAAGCGATCGACGCCGGCCTTCGTGTCGATGGCGTAGCCCGAGGCCCAGGCGTGTGCGGTGTCGAGGCAAACGCCGAGCTGCGGATGTGCCAGACTCCGCACGAACGTGCCGAGTTCCTCGAGCGTCCCGCCGGCTAAGTTTCCGGCACCGGCCGAATTCTCCAAGACCAAAAAAACGCCGGGCTCGATCTCTGTAAGCGCCGCTTCGAGCGCCCGGCAAATCGCCGCGAATCCTTCGGAGCGGGCGCGCGTGCCGTACGAGCCGAGATGAGTATTGACCAGGCGCATTCCCCCTCGCGCGGCCACCGCGAGATCGTTACGCAGCAAGTTCAGCGAGCCTTGGGCGATCTTCGGATCGGCACTGGCGAGATTGATCAGATACGGTGTATGGATCGCACAGTCATCAAGCCCCGCTTCTTGCCGGAGGCTACGAAACGTTTCGAGCGCGCCCACGTCGATCGGCGTCGTTCGGTAGCTGCGAGGATTGGTCGAGAAGACTTGCAGCGCGCTGCAGCCGGCGGCCTTTGCGTGCTCGACCGCCTTCACGTAACCGCCCGCGACGTGCACGTGCAGGCCGATGCGCATCGAATGTTCCCTTTAGGAAACGGTCGAGCCGGTCAACTCGAACTCGAGAGGCTGCCCCGGCTCCAGTTCGAGTTCCGGCAGATCGTCGATCGAGCGCAGGCCGAACGACTCCAAAAAGAATGGCGTCGTTTGATAGCGCATCGGACGTCCGACCACATCTTTACGCCCCGCTTCTGCGATCAATCCTCGATCGAGCAGCGTGCTGACGACGCTGTCGGAGTTCACGCCGCGAATCGCTTCGATCTCGCCGCGCGTGACCGGTTGGAGATGCGCGACGATGGCCAGCGCCTCGAGCGCCGGAGTCGAGAGCGAGCTCTTTGGCGGCAGCAAGTACGCTTCGACCACGTCCCGCGCAATCGGCGACGTCGCGAACCGGTAGCCCCCCGCAACTTCGCGCAGGACGATGCCGCGTTCGCTGTACTCGGCCTCGACGTGCTGGAGTACCGCGGCGATCTCGCGCTCCTCTGCCTGCATCAGCTTTGCGAGCTGCGCGATCGAGAGCGCCTCGCTCGCGACGAAGAGCAGTGCTTCGACCGGCCGCTGCAGTCGCACGATTGCCTCGTCGAGATCGCTCATCCCACTGCCTTCGGTGTCGAAAAGAGCCGGATATCGTCGAAGGCTTCGGGTTGCTCGAAGCCCAGCCGCCGGCGTCGCACCAGTTCGAGAATCGCAAGAAAGGTTACCACGATGACGTCGCGCGTCATCCCGAGCTCCTTGCAGAGCTGGGAGAAGTAGGCTTCGCCCGATTCCTTGATTCGGCGCATGATGTAATCCATCGTCGCGATCAGCGAAACGCGCTCCCCGGCGATCGAACGCTTCTCGGGACGCGCTTGCGAAAGCATCTTGACGAAGGCGCGTTTGAGCTTCTCCGGATCGATGTCGTAACGCTGCAAGATTTCGCCCGCGGGGTCACCCGGCTCCCGATAGAAGAACGAGCTCGCCTCGTTCTGGTGCTCGCGGAGCTCCTGACCGAGCTCGCGGTACTTCGAATACGCGATAAGCCGGCGGCGAAGCCGCTCCTCGACCTCCTCGGGCGTCTCACTCTCCTCATCCACGAACTCTTGCGGAATCGGCGGCAGGAGCGCCTTCGACTTGAGGAAGAGCAGCGTCGCCGCGATGACGAGATACTCGGCCGCGATCTCGACGTCGCGCGCCTGCAGCGCGCGCACGTAGGCTAGGTATTGTTCGGCGACGCTCGCGAGCGGCACCGTCGCGATATCGAGTTGCTGATCCTTAATCAGGCCGAGCAGAAGATCGAGCGGTCCGTCAAAGGCGTCGAGCCGTACGCAGAACGCGTGAGCTTCGGTACTCAGGACGAGACGGGCTCGGCGACGCGAGCAACGAGCTCGGGCTCGCCGAGCGCGTCGGGATGCGCGACCATAAACTCGAGCGCCAGGTCGACCAATCGCTTCTCGTTGACGTATTTGAGCGTCTTACGGGCCTGCGTTAAATCGAACCAGGCGGCATCGTCGACTTCGTGATCGTGGTTCGCGGGATTGCCCGAGAGGTAGCGCATGAGAAAGAACGTGACGGCCTTTCGGTGCTTGGCCTTTCCCACGTAGAACCAGTAGGAGATCTCGTTGAGGCGCGTGATGATCTCACCCCAGCAGCCCGTCTCCTCATGGACTTCGCGCAGCGCCGCTTGCTCGGTTGACTCGCGCGCCTCGACGTGCCCTTTGGGCAACGTCCACACGCGCGGCGGATCGCCGCGTCCGATGAGCAGGGCATCGTAACTCGAACCACGGCGACGCAGTAACAATCCGCCCGCCGATACCTCGTACTTGATTCGCATGACGCTCCACTTTAGGGACGGGGAAGGGGGCCGCTTGCGAGCCCCCCGATTACCTCCATTATATCGTCCTTCCCCAAGAAGGGCTGCCGAAACCGTCGGGCTTTTTTGGCATGCTTGGCTGCTAGATAGACAACCTCATTGCCGGCCGTTCGCCGGCAGGCCGCCGTCGAGCCTCTTGGTCGATTACGCTCCGAGCAGCGCTACATCTTTACGAAGGTGTCGAAGTATCTCGCGCGCCGCAAGTTCCGCCATACCGCGTAGCTCGGGCACTGCAGTTGCTTCAAACCGCGACCCCCTTACCGGCGGTCCGATGATCCACAAGCCCGGCACTCGGTTACCGTCCTGGTCGATCGCTCCAAAATCGGCACCGATGCGCAGGCCCCGACCGCCTGCGTCACGCGAGACGACGCCGTCGGCGAGCATAGACCCGAGCAGCGGATCTCTCGTCATTCGAGCGGCCTGCCGGAATCCCGAACAGTTGACGATCCAGTCTGGGCGCAGTTTGATACGCTCGCCCCCACGCAGCGCAATCGTTGCCTTCCCATCGTACATCTGCACGAGCTTCCCGGCGTAGTGACGCAGGCGGTTCGAACGTCCGTACTCTTCGCGTACGGCATCGACTTGCTGTGGCGCGCGATGTCGGTGGCGCTCCCAATGCGTACGCAGGTGACGCTCGAAGCGGCGCTGTTCGGCTTGCGAAAGGCGTCGCCAGATCGCGTCTGCCTCGGGACGTAATGCATCGATCACGGCGCGCCAGTCAAATCCACGCCGCGCGGCCGATTCGATGTGAAGCCGGAGGCTGCGCAACAGCGTCCGCGCATCGTGGGTGTCGAGTGCCGGAATCATGTCGTATGGCGCAACCCGCGCGTGCACGTACGGAAAGCGGCCATTGCGGGATAGAACGTGCACCATCCCTCGATGTCCGCCCGCCTTCAACCCGACCAGCACGTCGAGGGCGGTGAGGCCGGCCCCGATAACCAGCACGTCGCCTTCTACGGCGCGGTAGTCGAAACGCCACGGATCGGCCACGTATCCGTGATGAGTGATGGCGTCGAGCGGAAGAAAATCGTCCCCCGGCGGCAGATGTCCGGTCGCCAGCACCACATGGCGCGCGCCAAAACATGCGCCGGTCGACGACTCGACAATGAAGCCGCCGTTCGACCAGCGCCGCACGCTCGAAACGCGACCGCAAAGATACCCGAATCGCGGACGCTCGAAGACCTGCTTTGCAATGTCGCCGACGTACTCTCCGTAGAGTTGCCGAGGCATGAAATCGTCGGGGCCGCCGCGCGAGCCCAGCCAGTTTACGAAATGCTCCGGCTCGTCGGAATAGAGGCTCATCTGGCTCGCCCGAGTGTTGAGAAGATGCTCGCGATGCCGCGTGCCGTAAGCAGCTCCTCGGCCGAGCTCGTCGGGTTCGAAAAGAGCGAGTGAGGAAATCGAAGTGACGTGGCGCGCGAGATTCGCAGCGACCGCGCATCCGCTAAAGCCGCCGCCGACAACGGCGACGTCGATCTCAATCATGATGACACCGCCGGAAGCTTGGCATAGAGAACGTCGTCGTAACGACCATAACTGGTTTCGCAGCGTCGAGACGGCTCGTCGTACACGAGAAACTGGCGAAGCGGACCAGCATAGACGTGCAGCGATACGGCCGGCACGCTCCCAGCACCGACGCGGTGCAGATCGTATCGTGCGGAGCGCAGGTCGAGTTCTCCGACGTCGAGACGCCGCGATCCGCGGTGCTCGACGTGCGCATATCCCGGCTGGTCGTCCGTATCGAGCCGAACTTAGTCGTCGATCTCCAAGAATCCCTCGAGCACGTACATCCAACAATGCTGCTCGCCGTGGTCGTGGATCGGAGAGACGGCCCTCGGGGACCAGTTCAGCAAGACGATCTCGAACTTCGAATCCTGATACGCGCAGATCCGGGTGTAGCCGGCGTCCCGAGAAGCAAGCGAGTTTCGACCAGGCCACGTACCCCGACTCGCCCGGAGCAGCGCCCCAACCTCCGAGGCGCTACGGTCCAGGGGTCCGCGCGCCCGAAAATCAGCGATGAGCTGAGAGTACACCTCGCATTCCTCCTAGAAAGATGATAAAAGTCAATAATCTAGGTCGCTTTTTCAATCGAGGCATGAGGAGTCCCTCTCGCCTCGAAAATATTTCCTGGCGTCGGAATTGATCCGGGGGAGCCGGCAGCCGCCGGCCGCTTAGGGCTCGGCCGGCCGCCAGCGCAGGTCGGGGTGCCGAGCGGCGCTGGTCTCGTCGACCCGTCCGACCGCTGTGGTCAGCGGAGCAGCCAAGAGCGCCTCGGGATCGGTTTGAGCGCGCGCGACGATCCCGCGAAGTGCCTCGACAAAATCGTCGAGCGTCTCCTTCGATTCGGTTTCAGTCGGCTCGATCATCAAACACTCCGGAACGAGCAGCGGGAAGTACATCGTCGGCGCCATGTAGCCGCAGTCGAGGAGTGCCTTCGCGAGATCGAGCGCACGAACGCCGTGTTCTTTCTTCAGCCGTTGCGCGGAGGCAACGAACTCGTGGCGGCAGTTCTCCGGATACGGCGTTTCGAGAAACTCCGCGACTTTGACCCGCAAATAGTTGGCATTGAGCACCGCGAGCTGCGAAACGCGCTTGAGGCCGTCCGCCCCATTTGCGTAGAGATACGCAAGTGCACGCACTGCGTGCGCGAAGTTCGACCAGAAGGATCGCATCGGACCGATCGACTTCGGGCGGTCGAAGTCGAGCCGGTATGCATCGCCATCGCGCGTTACGACCGGAGTCGGCAAGTATTCGACGAGGTGCGCCGCGACGCCAAGCGGCCCGTGACCCGCGCCACCGCCGCCGTGGGGAATTGTGAACGTTTTGTGCGTGTTGAGATGCATGAGATCGAAGCCCATGTCCCCCGGACGCGCATATCCCATGATCGCGTTGGCGTTCGCGCCGTCGTAGTACATGAGGCCGCCGGCCTCGTGCACGGCGGCGGCGATCTCCGCGATCTCGTTCTCGAACAGGCCGAGCGTGTTCGGATTCGTCATCATGCAGACGGCTGTGTCCGCACCAAGCACCTTGCGGATCTCGGCGACGCTCACCCGTCCTCGCTCGTTGCTCGGGAGCGAGATCACTTTGAAGCCGCACATTGCCGCCGAGGCCGGGTTCGTGCCGTGCGCCGTGTCCGGTACGATCACCTTGTCGCGATGCGTCTCGCCGCGTTCTTTGAAATACTTCTTCGCGATCAACAACGCGCCGAGCTCGGCATGCGCGCCCGCCGAGGGGTTGAGCGAGAAAGCCGCCATCCCGAAGAGCGAACTCAACGAACGTTCGAGCTCGTACATAACCTGCAGGGCGCCTTGCGCGAGCTCATCAGGCGTAAACGGATGCAGCTCCGCGAACTCAGGGCGCGCGACGATCGCATCGTTGACGCGCGGATTGTACTTCATCGTGCAGGAACCTAACGGATAAAAGCCGAGATCGATGCCGAAGGTTCGCTGGGAGAGCTGCGTGTAGTGACGCACTACGTCGAGCTCGCTGTTGTCCGGCAGCGGCAATTCTTCGCGCAAGACTTCCCGCGGCAAGAACGTTTCGAGCGGTTTGGCCGCCTCGAGGTACGCATTTGCCCGCCCGTCTTGCCCGAGCTCGAAGATCAACGGGATGCCGGCGGCGGCGCCGCTAGACTGCTGCGGGGACATGCAGCACCTCCTCGAGCGCGTTCGCCAGCGCCATGATATCGCCGGTGGTCGTCAGTTCCGTTGCGGTCATCAAGATGCACGAGCTCAGCTCCGGATAGAACCGGCCGAGGTCGACCCCACCGAGAATTTGGCGTTCGCGCAGCGCCGCGAGCACTTCGTGGGCCGCACGCCCGACGTCGGCAACGAACTCGTTGAAGAACGGCGCCGCATGTTTGAGGCGCACGCCTCGAACGTTCGCGACGGCACTGGCGAGCTCGCGCGAGCGCGCGAGGTTCAGCGCTGCGGCGTCGCGCAGCCCCGTCTTCCCGAGCAGCGCGAGATAGATCGTTGCGATCAGCGCACAGTGAGCTTGATTCGTGCAGATATTCGACGTGGCCCGTTCGCGGCGAATATGCTGCTCGCGTGCCTGGAGCGTGAGAACGTACGCCGTCCGTCCGGCATTGTCGACGCTCTTTCCGACGAGCCGTCCGGGAATTCGGCGCATGTGTTCTTGGGTGGATGCGATGAAACCGGCATAAGGGCCGCCGTAGGCGAGCGCGACACCGAAGCTCTGCGCCTCGCCCGCGACGATCTGCGCGCCCCACGCGGCGGGCGTCGCGAGCGCGGCCAGCGAGAGCGCTTCCGCAACGACGGCGATCGGCACCGTGCCGCTCGCGTGCATCGCCTGCGCCGCCGCACTGCCCGGCGTGTCGACGTTGCCGAAGAAGTTCGGCGATTGCAGCGCCACTGCGGCGTACTCGCCGCCCTCAACGGCATGTGCGAGCGCTTCGTTGTCGGTCGTACCCGCGTCGGTAAACGGAATCTCGTCGACCGCGACGTCGAGTCCATCGCAGTAGGTTCTCAGCACCGCGCGATAATTCGGATGGATCGCGCGCGAGACGAGTACCTTGTGGCGCCCCGTCGCGCCGAGCGCCATGATCGCCGCTTCGGCAAGCGCCGTTGCGCCGTCGTAGACCGACGCATTCGCGAGATCCATGCCCGTGAGCAGCGCGATATATGTTTGCCACTCGTAGATTGCTTGCAGATAACCTTGCGAAACCTCGGCTTGGTAGGGCGTATATGCCGTGAGGAACTCGCCTCGCATCGCGAGCGCGGCAACGGCCGCCGGAACGTAGTGGCGGTACGCGCCCGCGCCCAGGAACGAGCGGTACGTCAGACCCGAGTTTGCTTGCGCGAATTGATCGAAGCGCCTTCGAATCAGATACTCCGGCAGCGCGGGAACGACGTCGAGCGTTTCCTTGAGCGCGATAGCCTCGGGGACGCGCAAAAGCTCGTCGAGCGACCCGGCGCCGATCGTGGCGAGCATCTGCTCGATATCGTGGTTGGTGTGCGGTGCGTACATGGTTCCTTGGATTTGAGCGAACTTACGTTACGGGCTCATCGCTTTCATCGATGAGTCTGGGATTCCACTCGGACAGATCGTCGCCTGAACGGCCGGAGAGACGTAGTAGGCGTGCAGATCGTAATGGGGGACGGGCAATCCGGCGTGCCCGCGCGGCTCGTATTTGAAATCGACGTGATCGATCCGATATCCGGGGAGCGCGCGCAAGTTTGCGTAGCTAAACCCGTTGGCGAGCTGCTTCGACGTCACCATGATCTCGGTAAAGACCGGGGTGCCGCGCCAAACTCCGTAAATCGGACCAAGCGGAAGCCGCGCAGGATTGGCCCAGTGCTCACCCATTCCCGCGACACATGGTGAGACCATCACCGCATCGGTGGGAATGCCGAATGGATGAATTTTGGGCTGGGGCGGCAGCATCGGTTCCCCCGCATATGCAGCCTTCGCGGCACACGACAACACCAGCGCAACAAGCGCGACGAAACGAATCATCAGCCTTCCTCCTCGGTCGTCCCGGTTTCCGCGACGCTTCTCGGGGCGCCTCTTGCCTCGGCAACCGCCTCTCCTTCGCTCAAGGCCGCCCTTCGATCAAGAGTCTCGCAACGGCATCGGTTCCAACCGTCTCGCGGAGCGCGACCAATACGCGCTCGTACTCCCGCTGCTCCTGATTGTTCAAGCGCCCCGCACCCAGCGCCGCGAGGCGAGCGTCGACGAAGCCGACAATCCGGGCAGCCTGTGACGAAAGCCGGCGACGCTCCCGCGCATCGGGACTCGCTCGCAGCGCCTTGACTGCTGCGAGGTGCTGCAAAGCAAGCGTGGCGAGAAACTCGAGATGCCGGCTTTCGGCGCGATAATCGTGAGTGAGTGCGAGCGCCTCGCGCGCTCGCGCCTCGGCTTCATCGTACCGGCCGAGCGAGACGAGGTAGAGCGCGATGTTGTCGAGCGCCTGCGCAACGAGCGGCGTTTCGTTAAAGGCTCGGAGTGGATCGACGGCGGCAGTCGCATATCGAAGCGCCACCTCGACGTTGCCCGCCGCCGACTCGCACTCGCTCAGATCGTTGAGCGTGAAGGCCAGATTGAGTTTTGCGCCGAGCGACTCGTAGATTTGTAGCGCTTCGGCGTAGTACGCTCGCGCTGCAATCACGTCGCCCGCGTTGACGGAACTATCCCAGCCCAGGCATCGCACGATGTAGGCGACGAGCCGGCGGCTGCCCCGAGCTCGGGCGATCGCCAGAGCTTCGTGCAGATGAGGTCGCGCCTCCGCCGATCGCCCCAGCGCCATCAATGCGTGTCCGACGATGCTCTGCGCGCGCGCCGCGCCGAGCGGGTCGCCGATCTCGCGATACGCCTCGGCGGCGCGCTCGCTCGCGGATAAGTGAACCTGATGATCGCGAACCGCCCACGCCGCAATCGATTCGGCATAGTTCAGGGCGGCCAAAACGTCAGCCCCAGTCTGGTCGTCGATGAGCTCGCGAGCTTGCGCGAGCCAGCGCCGCCCTTCCAATGGCGCGAAGTACTGCCAAACGACCCGCAGCGCGCCGGCAAGGCGCTGTCCGAGAGCCACCTCACACCGGCTCGCGAGCGCCCATTGCAACGCCGTGCGCCAATTGTCGAGCTCGTCGCGCGCAAGTGCGCGCCAAACATCGTCGGGTTCGGTATCATAGACGTTTTCGAGCCGCTCGGCGAGTGCGAGTGCGATACGCGCATGCCGGCCGGCGACGGCCTGCGCTTCCACGCGTACGGAGAGCTTTTCGCGCGCATACTCGCGAAACGACTCGCAGAGCTGATAACGGGGCTGATCCCCTTCGAGTTCGGCCGCGACCAACGATTTGTCGACCAGCGACGAAAGACCGATGAAGACGTCGGCCTTCGTGACGTCTTCGTCGCCGCAAACCTCCGCGGCCGCCGCCAGCGTTGCGCCGCCGGCGAAGACGGAGAGCCGCTCGAAAAGCCGCTGCTCCGGCATCGTGAGTAAGTTGTAGCTCCAGTCGATCGTCGCGCGCATCGTCTGCTGGCGCGGTAAGGCCATTCGTTCGCCGCCGGTGAGCAGCTTCAAGCGATCGTCGAGCTTGCGGGCGAGCGCGTTGAGCGACAACAAGTTCACCCGCGCGGCGGTCAACTCGATTGCCAGCGGGACCCCGTCGAGACGTCGGCAGATTTCGGCAACGAGGGCCGCGTTAGCGTCGGTCTGCCCGAAGCGATGGTCGACGGCGCGTGCCCGGTCGGCAAAGAGCGCCACGGCGCCGTACGAAGGCGCCTCGGCGGCGGACAAACGGCGAGCTTCGTCGGGTTCGGGCACCTCCAACGAGGGCAGGCGGTAGGCGTGCTCTCCGGCGACTCGCAGCGGTTCGCGGCTCGTCGCGATGATACGCAGAGAAGGGCAGACGCTCAATAGACGCTCGGCGACCGATGCCGCTTCATCGATGACGTGTTCGCAATTATCAAAGACCAGCAGCAGCGGCGTTTCGCGCAGATAGGCGACGAGCGAATCCAGCAATGGGTGGTTCGGCGTCTCCTTCACGTGCAACGCCGCCGCGATCGTTCCGGTCACCAGCGACGGATCGGCGATCGGCGCGAAACCGACGAAACAGGGTGCGCGATCGTCATGTTCGAGTGCCGTGGCGACTTGCAGCGCCGTCTGCGTCTTACCGATTCCGCCCGCTCCGGTCAGGGTGACGAAACGGTGCTCGCGCACCAACGCCGATATCTCCGCGAGCTCCTTGCGGCGGCCCACGAAAGTCGCCGGCGAGATCGGCAGCGCGAAGGCCGTTTCGGTTGGCGCGCCGCCCCTGAAGGCTGGAGCGTAGCGCGGGTGTGTCGGCCGGGCGGCCGCGGCCTCGAAGCGCTCGCGCTCGTCGGACGGGAGGGAAAGGGCTGCGGCTAGGAGCGCGAGCGTCTCGCGATGCGGCGCGCGGCGGTAACCGCGTTCGAGCGCGCTGATACCGTTGGTGCTCATCCCTGCGCGCTCGGCCAGGGCCTCCTGCGAAAAGCCTGCCGTGACTCGGTGGTGCCGCAGAAGCGTCCCGAAGTCCGACGAGCCAAGGGTCCGCTCACCGTCCTCCATCGGGCCTCAAGGTTCGCGCCGCCCCAACGCCACCCTGGCGTCTCGCCTGACACGTTCGACCCACACATAGGCGGGTGTGCGGGTGGGTTGTTCGAGTGTGCGTTACGGCCCGCCATGCATTCGAGGCATGATGCATAGCGGCAACGGCATATGCCGGGCCATCTCGTTCAAAGGAGCGCTGACATGACCTCGATCTTTCGTTTCAACGCTGGGGCAATCGGAGTATGTGCGGTCTCCGCCGCACTCGCTGCCTGCAGCGGCACCCAGTCCGCCGTCGGAGGGAGCCTTATTCCCAATCAGGCCCCGGTCTCCGGCAGCGCGCCGGCGGCTCACTCCACAGCGGACAGGCCGTGGATGATCGCTTCCGCCGCGACCATTAAGAAGTTGCTGTACATCTCGGACGCCGGCCGCAACGCCGTGCTCGTCTATGACTACGAGCTCGGGAAGCAGGTGGGAATGCTCACCGGATTCCACAATCCCGCCGGCCAGTGCGTCGACCGTAAGGGCGACGTGTGGATCGCCGACATGGATGCTCGATCTCTCATAGAGTATCCGCGCGGCGCGACGACGCCAATCAAAACGCTGAACACGACCGGCCGTCCTTTGGGATGCTCGGTCGCGCCGAACGGCAATCTCGCCGCCGCCGAGAATCCGGGAGACGAAGACGCGGCGAGCGCGATCGCCGTCTGGAGCGCCGGCCCGAACGGCGCCACGTCGGCAAATGCCGCCGTCTACGTGGTGCCGGACTGCGCCAACCTCGCAACGCCCGGTTACGACAACCACAGCAATCTCTACCTCGAGTGCTCGACCGCCGATCTCACCAACATTTACGACATTCGTAACGGAGCCCACTCGATGCAGCGGGTCGTTTTCAACCACTCGATCGCCGTCGCGGGCGGCGTGATGTGGGACGGTAACCACATCACCCTCGCCGACCGCGACTTCCGCTTCCGCGGAGCGACCGTAATCTATCGGGCAGCCGAATCCGCATCGGGAGCGCTCGCGCTCGCAGGCACGACCCAGCTGAGCGACGCGTGCAGCGGCGGATCCTCGGTCCTCTCACCGTATATCGTCGGCAACGCGAACACACCCGCGAACGAGGTGCAGGGCACCACGGTCATTGGCGACAACCGCTCGTGCGGCGGCGCCTTCGATTACTGGACGTACCGCACGAGAGCAACCAGGTGAAGAGCTTGCCCTCGGCACCGGCGTACGCAACGGGGGCCTCGGTCAGCATCTTGTAGCGCCTGCACGATGAAGCAGCCGGAAAGCGGCCCAGTCAAACGACTGGGCCGCTTCGTCGTCGCCTTTCCGATACCGGCACATCCGGCGAGCTGTGCGGGTCGTTTGTGCGGGTGTGCGTTCTTGTCAGCGGGCCCTTTCGAGATGATTGAAGCAGAGAAAGGAGCACTTCAATCATGACGCATCTCGTTCTAGCCGCCGCGATGCACTTCGAGTCGGGCATCCGCTGCGAAACGATGTCAGCGAGCATTCCGAAAGCTGCCGCCTGCGAACGCGCGGACGGAACGCTTCGAACCTTCAAAGATCGCGCGATCGATTGGCGCGTTCGCTACTTCGTGCGTTACTGGCAGATGCCGTGTGGCGAGTTCCCGACCGAAGAGGAAGCCTACGTCTTCCACATGGTGACGAACGATCTGTACGGCGATCGGGATCTCAGTGACGCCGACCGCCTCGAGATTCGCAACTTGATGTTCCAAGGACCGGTCCGCTGCCCCTAAACGGCGTCGTTCGACGTAAGAGGCCCGCGCTTTTTAACGCGGGCCTCTTCGTTTCTCGCCCTTACTCGTATAGGTACACACTCGCACGACGCCCCGTACGAGTCGGCTGTGCGACTCGTTCGTGCAGGTGTGCGTTCCGGGCGCGATTGCCTGCGTGCGACGATTGCGGCGCAAAGCGCAACAGCCTTTGCTTCTTCAAGGAGCATTCGAATGATCTCGATATCGAACCTCAAGAACTCTGCGGCGGCTGCGGCGCTCACGATCCTCGTGGGCTGCAGCGGGGCGATGGGAGAGCGTTCCATCGTTCCGACCGTGCAGCCGCAGAAGGCTTCGCAGCGGCACGCGCTCTCAAAAGCGCCCCTCTACGTCTACGTCTCGAATCGAACGGCGCAAGGCGCGTCGGAGCTGCTCGTCTATGGCGCCGGCACGCAGAATCCCGCACCTATACGAACGGTCAAGAAGAACCTCGTCAACGTTGCCGGCATCGCCGTTGATTCGTCGGGCAACGTCTACGTGGCCAACGGCAGCGGTGCAAACGTCTTGGAGTACGCTCCGGGCGCGGCGTCGGTGCTCGAGACTTACTCGCAGGGCCTGGCCAATCCGACCGACGTAGCCGTCGCGAACGGCACGCTCTACGTTGCCGATAGCGGAAACGCTGCAAACGGACACATTCAGCAAATCATCGAGTATCCGGTCGGCAACGGCACGCCATCGCTGGGCGTCGCCGGCATCGGGTCGCCTCCGATTTTCAACCAAGGAATCGCCGTGAATCCGGCGGCCACCGTCGGAACCTTCTTCACTTCGGCGAGCTCGATGACGATGATTCCGTTCGAGGGCGGGTGTAACGGCAGCAGCGATGTGATCGGCAACGAAATCTTCCCGACGCTTTGGACGATCGTCCCGCTGGCGCAGAACGAACAGGCACCCGGCCTGGCCTTTGACGCCGACGGAAATCTCTATGCCTCGGACCCCTGCAATAACGACGTTGCCATCTACTCGGATGAGAGCTACGCATGGACGTACACCGGCAAGGTGCAGGCGACGTTCAACGCACCGCTCTTCCTAACCGTCAATGGCCGTTACCTCGCGGTGCCGAGTGAAGGCAACAGCCAATCACTCGATCCAGGCTACGTTACGGTCGTCGATCTGAGCGCGAAGACCGCGACCGTTACGATTACCAACGGCCTCGACCACCCCATCGGAGCCGCCGTCGGTCTCCAATAGCGCCTGGTTCGTCGGCGACCGGTCGATCGTCACTCGATCGATCGGTCGCACCAATTGTGGTTCGACCCTCTCTTAGTCCGTTGCGATCTTCTCGTACTCGCCAAGCGAGAGCAGGCTCTTCGCTTCATCCGGATTCGAGGGGCGGATCTTGATCAGCCAGCCGGCCCCATAGGGCTCGCGATTGACCGCGGCCGGATCGCCGTCGAGGGCCGCGTTGATTTCAATCACCTCACCCGACATCGGCGTGAAGAGATCGGAGACCGCTTTGACCGACTCGATAACGCCGACGTTGCCGAACTGCTCGATCGTCTCACCGACCTTCGGCAATTCGACGTACACGATGTCGCCGAGCGCGTTCTGCGCGTAATCGGTAACGCCGATCGTCGCCGCGTCGCCCTCGAGCCGCACCCATTCGTGTTCCTTGCTAAAGAGCAGATCCTCACCTGGCGCCACTTCTTCTCCTTTACTACGATTTCGCGCGTTTGTAAAATGGCAGCGCAACGACGGTTGCACCGTGATTCTTCCCGCGTATCTCCACTTCGAGCCGGGTATCGGTCGCCGACGCCTCCGGTGCGACCAGTGCGGTCGCCACACTCCGGTTGCCGTACGACGGCGCGATCGATCCGCTCCGAATCGAGCCGACGATTCGGCCGCCGTGCCAAACCTGGTAGCCTTCGCGCGCGGGCGTGCGCCCCTCCATCACGAGGCCGACGATGCGCGAGTACCGGTCGATCTCGAGCTGTTCCTTGAGTGCGTCTCTCCCGACGAACTCGGGCTTGTCGAGCTTGAGCGCCCACTTTAATCCAGCCTGTACCGGTGTAATCGCCTCCGTCAGCTCGTGCCCGTACAGCGGCATGCCGGCCTCGAGCCGCAACACGTCGCGGGCCCCGAGGCCGCATGGTTCGAGTCCTTCGGCATGGTGACCGCGCAGCAGCGCGTTCCAGATCTCCGGTGCGTCGAGGTGATCGACGAAGAGCTCGAAACCGTCCTCGCCGGTGTACCCGGTGCGCGCGATGACCGCGGGAATGCCGTCGACGCGTCCTTCCGCGCAGAAATAGTAGCGCAGCCCGGCGAGCTCGACGTCGACGTGCGGTTGTAGTATTTCGACCGAGCGCGGGCCCTGGATCGCCACGAGCGCGCCGCGTCCGTGGCGGTTCTCCAGCGCGACGCCTGCCTCCGGAAGCCGGTCGTTGAGCAGCTTCCACATCTTCTCGGCATTGGAGGCGTTGACGACGAGCAGCCACCCGTGTTCGAGACGGTAGAAGATGACGTCGTCGTGCGCGCCACCGCCCTCGTTGCAAAAGATGTTATAGCGCGCCTGCATCGGCTTCATCGTTCCGACGGCGTTGATCGTGAGCGTATCGGCCCATCGCGCGACCATGTCACCGCTCAGCCAAAACTGCGCCATGTGCGAGAGATCGAAGAGGCCGGCGCGGTGCCGCACCGCCTCGTGCTCCTTCAAAATGCCCGCGTACTGCACCGGCATCTCGAAGTCCGCGAACGGCACCATTCGGCCGCCGGCGCGAACGTGATCGTCGTAGAGCGCAGTGCGCCTCATTTTTTCTTCGGTTTTTCTTCCGGGTAGGTATTGAGGAAGTCGAGCGTCGCGTGTGCGACGATCTTCTCGCCGCTGCGGACATAGACTTCGCCGTAAACGATCCGGCGGCCGCCGCGCAGCACGCGCGCCTCGGCAACGAGGTCGTGAGGCGGAAGGGCCGGCGCGAGGAAGTTACACTGCAGCGCGACGGTGGTCGTATCTTGATCGCGGCCATAGATCGAGGCCAGGGCAACGTAGAAGACCGTGTCGCAAAGACTGACGATTGCGCCGCCGTGGACGGCGCCGGTTCCGTTGGTCACCTCAGGCCGGTACGGCATGCGCATCACGGCGCGCCCGTGTTCGACGCTCTCCAGCTTCAAATCGAGCAGCGCGACGAAATTGCTCTTCTCTTTCTCCCAAGCATGCGGCGCGTGCGAATAATCGATTGCCATCGTTATCTTGCCTTCCGTTCGTTTAAAAGGTATCCCCGCCCGACGCCAGCATCCGACGCAAGTAGAGCGGCAGCGAGAAGAGGCGGCGGTGCGTGACCGAGTCGTAAGAAAAGCTCTCTCCGCGCAGGCCGGCGCAGTACGCGTCGATCCGCTCGGATTCGAGACTCGCAAGGTCGATCCGATCGCTACAGGCGAGAAACGCCCACTCGGTATCGAAAGCGGGAACGTGCGTTGAAAACGAGGCGACGTGCGCGTAGTGACGGCGTAGCGTGCGCGCCATCTTGCAGTGCAGCGCAGCGTTGTGCACCGCGGCCGTGCTGGCCTGCAACGCGTAGATGCCGCCGTCGGTCAGGCGCGACTTGATCAACTCGAAGACCGCATCGTTGAAGAGCGGATTGCTCGGCGAATCCTCGAGCGGCTCGGTAAGATCGGAGAGAATGACGCCATAACGCTCCTCGCTTGCGCGCATGAACGCCAGCGCGTCGCCGACGACCACGCGCGCGCGGGGATCTTCGAACGACCCGGCCGACCACTCGGCGAGATACTGCTTTGAGAGTTCGACGACGAGCGCGTCGATATCGACCATCGTGCAGCGATTCACGTCGGGGCTGCGCAAGACTTCGCGCAGCGTCGCACCTTCACCGCCGCCGAGAATCAGCACGTTGCGTCGGTCGGATGCCCCTGCCAACGCCGGGTGAACGAGCGCCTCGTGATAGATGCGTTCGTCGGCTTGGGCGCTCTGCGTATCGCCGTCGAGAACGAGCATTTTGCCGAAGACGGGGGAGCGCAGCACGGCCACCTGCTGAAAATCCGAGTGACCCGAATAGTAGATCTCGTCGACGGCGTGATGGTGCCGTTCGGCCGGCGCGAACTCTTCGACGTACCAGTGCCACTCTTTCGTCTTCGGCATCGCCAGGCTAGATTGGCGGCAGAAAACGATAACCCCGCCGTATGGCGGGGTTATCGAGCGAATCGTGGACGAGCGCTACTTGTTAAAGCAGTTGATCGCGAAATAGAGCCCGTTGCCTTTGGGCGGCAGTGCCAGACCTTTCGGAACCTCGTACTGCGAAATCGTGACCGTTTTGCCGTGCACCGGCTCCGTTCCAGGAAGCGCAGTCCAGCCGAAGAGGCCGTTTTTCTGTTTCGCAAGGTAGGCCGCACCGCAAGTATTTCCGGGAAAAGCCTTCTTATCGGTGATGACGTACTTGATCACTGGAACGTTCGGGTGTGACTTAGGAGTGATTGCCTGCGTCGACTGGTTGTCGGCGACTGCATAGACAATCGTCGTTCCCTCGCCCTTGTACGGAGGAAAGGCTTTGCCTTTGTTCTTTAAAACGTCGCCGTTCTTATCTATCGCGTCGCTCAGGTAGATCGTCGCCGGCGATTTGGCATTATTGTAGCCGATCGAGCCGGTGACGCTGAGGTTCGCATAGACGCCCAAAGTGAATTTGCCGCCGGTAGATTTTAGAGTGAATTTTTCGCACGCGCCCTTGAAGATCCACATCCATTGCGGCGGGCTCGTTGCGCAGGTCGCTAGAGCGAGCGGGCCTGCATCGCCCCCGATCGAAGCCACACCGCCGTTCGCGCTCATTGGTGCAAACGAAGAACCCTGCGGAACGACGCCGTGACTGCCGCCGCAAGCGGCAAGCGCGATCGCAGCGACGGATGCTAGCACGCTGGCCCTAATCATTGATAAACGCATTGAAATTTGTTCTCAACCTCATTCGTGAGTGCAGTGACCGTTGGGATATCGCAATTGGACGGCAGGCACGGCAAGCCTGCCGAACAGCGGCTTATAAAAGCTGATAATTGCTGATGAGCGCGGTTAAAAAACTATGCGGACACGCTGAGCACGCGCGAATCCTGATTGCGACTAAGGACGTGAGTAAATTCTCCGTCGCTCTTTTCGATGCCCCGTTTGAACTCCGTAGCAAGCACGCTCGTTGCGCGCAGCGTTTTCGCTGCATGCTCGCAAGCGAGCCAGGGGTCGGTATGGTCGCCGCACGTGTAAAAATCCATCGCCGCGTAGCCCTTCTCGGGCCAGGTGTGGATCGAGATGTGAGATTCTGCCAGGATAACCGTTCCGGAGACGCCCTGCGGCTCGAAACGGTGAAACGCGCTCTCCATGATGGTAGCGCGAGCCGCTTTCGCGGCATCGATCATCATGGCTGCGATCGCGTTGATATCGGAAAGCAAGGAGGGGCGACAGCCCGAAAGCTCGCACACGATGTGCCTGCCGAGTGCCTTCAATTGTTCAGGTCTCCTTGACCCTTGAGGAATCCCACCTCCGGACTTCGTCGGCTGGCGGCTGCGGTGCAGACACGTCCCCGACCTTTCGACGAGCTCTTGCCGGCGCTTTTGACGGTGCACGGGCGACTCGCCGCGATGGCGCGAATGGGCGCGCCCTCCCCAAACCGTTCCGCGACTGCGGCCCTTCGACCACAAACGCAGAGGAAATGATACCCCCTCACCTCCCCGCTGTAAAGCCCTTTCCCACAGCTTACCCACAGGCGAGTGAGGCGGGAGCCGGCGGCAAGGCCTCATGGCCGCCGAACAAGACCCGGCCCACGCGCAGCCTGCGCGACGCGCCTGGCGTTTTTTTAGTGCGGGCCGTGGCCGTTTGGCCTTCGCTCAAAAGCACTCGAGCCGTATAGGAAGCGCGCCGCCTCGTGATTCCGGCCACCCTTTGGTTCGCTCTCGTCGGAATCTGCGGTCTGGTTGGAGTTGGCTGCGTTGTCGTTGGTATCCGCAGGAAAGACTGGCCGAGGGGAAGGCGAGCGTTCGCCATCATTTTTGGGGCCCTCGTGATGTTCCCGGTTTTGTACCAAGTACTCGTGATCGCACTCGTCGCCTACTGCAACCCGAGAATGTCGTGCCCCTAGAGCCGTCGTCGCTTGCCTGCTAGTGCGGAAATAGGTTATAACCCAAAAAGTGAAGCTCGTGCTTAATTATCTTGACTATATCCCTCTGCCGGCGGTACGCTTGACCTTGTAATGGCATTGAAGCTTGAAACCCCCGTCAAGCCGGCGGAGCTGATCGAAGAGTATCGCCACGGCTTCCACGACCCCGAGAACTACGTCTTTAAGTCCGACAAGGGCCTGACGCGGGAAATCGTCGAGCGCATCAGCGCGATGAAGGACGAGCCGGCCTGGATGCGCGAGTTCCGCCTGAAAGCCTACGAGCTCTTCATTCAGAAGCCGATGCCGACGTGGGGCGACACCGCCCTGCTCAGCGAGATCGACTTTGCCGACATTCACTATTTCGTCAAGTCGACCGACCAGACGGAGCGGTCGTGGGACGACGTGCCCGAGGACATCAAGCGGACGTTCGATCGCCTTGGCATCCCGGAGGCCGAGCGCAAGTTCCTCGCCGGCGTTTCGGCGCAATACGAGTCCGAAGTCGTGTACCACAACACGAGCAAGGCGCTCGACGAGCAGGGCGTGCTCTTCTGCGACATGGACACCGCGGTCAAGAAGTATCCCGATATCGTCCGCAAGTATTTTGCGACGGTGATTCCGCCGGCCGATAATAAGTTCTCCGCCCTCAACTCGGCGGTGTGGTCGGGCGGATCGTTCATTTACGTGCCGCCGGGCGTCGCCGTCACGATGCCGCTTCAGGCCTACTTCCGCATCAATGCTGAAAACATGGGCCAGTTCGAGCGCACGCTCATCATCGCAGACAAAGGCGCAAAGGTGCATTACATCGAGGGTTGTACCGCGCCGAAGTTCTCGACTTCGTCGCTCCACTCGGCGGTCGTGGAACTCGTCGCGCTCGAGGGCGCGTCGATCCGGTACACGACGATTCAGAATTGGTATCGCAACATCTTCAATCTCGTGACCAAGCGCGCAATCGCCTACGCCAATGCGACCGTCGAGTGGGTCGACGGCAATATAGGCTCGCGTCTGACGATGAAGTATCCGTCGATCTATTTGATGGGCGAGGGCGCGCGCGGCGAAATTCTCTCGATGGCGTTCGCCGGCGAGGGACAGCATCAGGACGCCGGTGCGAAAGTGATTCACGTCGCACCCCGTACGACATCGGTGGTGACGAACAAGAGCGTCAGCGCACACGGCGGAAAAACCACCTATCGGGGGCTGGTCGAGGTTCATCCCGGCGCCGTCGGTGCGAAGACGCGAGTTCGCTGCGACGCGCTCATCATGGACGAGCAGTCGTCGAGCGATACCAAGCCCACAATGAAGATCCACGAGCAGCGCTCGACCGTCGAACACGAGGCGAGCGTTAGCAAAATCGGCGAGGAGCAGCTCTTCTATGCGATGTCGCGCGGGCTTTCCGAAGCCGATGCGACCGCAATGATCGTCAACGGATTCTTCGACTTCTTCGTCAAGGAACTGCCAATGGAGTATGCCGTCGAGCTGAACCGGCTCGTCAAGATGGAGATGGAAGGCGCCGTCGGCTAGCGCGCAAAATCCGCTCTGAACAAATACTTGCCGACGACCGGCGTGCAGAGCAGCATCGGCGGCGCGTACTTCGATCGTAGCGCAGCCTCGGTGGCGGCGCTATCGAATGCTTGGAGTCCGCTGCTCTTGTAGACCGAGGTTTTGACGGCGTTGCCGTTTGAGTCGACGAAGATTTCGATCTGCACGCTGCGGTCGTGATCGAAGTATAAGAGCGGATAGACCGGTTGAACGGCCTTCAGGATTGTCGCGTTGGAGAAGATCTTGCCGCACGGCAGCGCGGGCAGGCTCTGCTTAAAGACCGCACTGACGCGCTGAACTGCGGCGGGCGGCGGCGGCACGCGCAGCGTCTTGACCGGCGACAGGTCGAACGGCTCCGACGGACAGCTCGCTTTCGTTCCTCCGTCGACGGCAAACGAGTCCACGTAGACGAAACGAACGTGCATGGCCTTCGGCAGCTGCACCAGGATGTTGTGCGAGCGAAGTCCCTTGCCGTCGTCTAGCAGCGGCACGTCCTGCAGAAACGCATCGTACGCCCCGGTGTCGCTCAGCAGCGTGACGTGCACGTCGGCGCGAGCCCCCGCCTCGGCAAATACTCCCATCGCGAGCAAGTTCGAGATCGGACTGACCGGTTCTGAGGGCGGCGACGTATCGATTGGCTGCGCGGTAACGTACAGCGCACAGAACGGATCGAGCCAGAGCGACGTATCGGCGGCCGCGGAGCTGGGCTGGGCTGGCTGCGTTGTCGCCGGCGGCCGAGCCGGTGCGCCGGCACACAATGCGAGGATGAAAGCCACTCCGAGCGAGAGCTGCTTCATGACCGGTCCTTTGGCGAGGTTGAACGGCGTCCTGCCGTAACGGAAGGGCCGGCGTCGCATCTGCTCAACTCTGAACCGACTATGGCAGCAGGCTCGCGCGCGATCGTCGTCCTCGGCATGCATCGCAGCGGGACGAGCGCCGTTGCGCGCGGTCTTCAGGCACTCGGCGTCTATCTTGGCAACGATTTTCTCGACGCGCAGCCGGAGAACCCGACCGGATATTGGGAAGACCGGGGCATCGTCGAGCTCAACGAACGCGCCCTCAAAGCTTTGCGCCTCGGTTGGGACTCGACCGCGCCGATCGAGCGTCGCCGATTCGGAGGGTGGCGCATGTGGGGGTTACGCCGGGAAGCCCGGCGCTATCTACGGCGCCATTTTACCCCTGCACGCCTCTGGGGATTCAAAGACCCTCGTACGATCCGCCTCCTGCCGTTCTGGTCGACCGTGTTGAAAGAGTGCGAGGTCGTCGACGCCTATCTGCTGGCGATTCGAAACCCCTCGAGCGTCGCCGCCTCGCTCCATGCGCGTCAAGGAACCGACGTTGAAACGGCGCAGCGCTTATGGCTCGTCAACGTGGTGCCCTTCCTCGACGAAATTGGCGGAAAGCCCCTCGTCGTCGTCGATTACGATCGGCTGATGCTCGATCCTCGAGGTCAGCTCGAGCGCATGGCGCGCGGGCTCGGCATCGACGATTTCGCTGCGCTCGACGTAGAGCGTTTTGCAAATGAGTTCCTCGATGCGAGACTACGCCACACGGTTTTCTCGCTCGACGAGATCGATGCAACCTCGGAGGCCGGGCGTTTGACGCGCGATGCCTACGGACTGCTCTACGAACTCGCCGACGACCGGCGCAAGGTCGATTCGAACTTTTGGGCCGCGTGGAGCATCGTCGCGTCGTCTTTCGACGCCGGCGATGCCGGTTCAGGATGACCGGTCGCGAGCGTCGAATGCCGACCGCGTGGCGAAGCATCGAGTAGCGAAGGTTTCCGAAATAACGCCGGGCACGACCCGGCGCGTTGTCGTCGATTCGGTCGAGATTCTACTCTGTAACGTTGACGGAAAAATCTATGCAATCGAGGACGTTTGCACGCACGACGGCGGACCGCTCGATCAGGGCGAGCTCGCAGGCGAGTGCGTCGTCTGTCCGCGTCACGGCGCAACCTTCGATGTGCGGACCGGCGATGCGCTCACGCTGCCGGCGGTGCTGCCATTGATGACGTTTGAGGTATCGGTCGAAGGCGACGACGTTTTCGTCGATGCCTAGAGGCTCGCGATGAAGCTGCTGCTTCGCGTTGTAATGGCGCTGCTCGCGCTCGTCGTGCTGGCGGTCGCCGCATTTGCGGTCAACGTGGCGCTGGGCATGCGCGCACACGCGCGAACCGAAGGAACGATCTCGGGACTTGGACTCCAAGAGCCCGTCTCGGTGCTGCGCGATAATCGCGGCGTTCCGCACATCCTCGCGCAGAGCGACCACGACCTCTTTTTCGCGCAGGGGTACGTGGAAGGCTCCGACCGGCTCTTTCAAATCGACGTGCTGCGGCGTTATACGCTCGGTACGCTCGCCGAGGTCTTCGGGGGCGCCGCGCTCGCCACCGACGAAGAGCAGCGAGCGATCCCCGTACGAGCCATCGTCAATATGCAGTGGCGGCGCCTCGACGAATCGACCCGTGAAATCCTCATTGCCTTTTCCGATGGGATCAACGCCGCAATCGTGCGCGAGCCGTTGCCCGTTGAGTTTCGATTGCTCGCCTATCGACCACGCCCTTGGACCCCGCGGGATTCGCTTGCCATCGGGATGGCCGAGGTACTCGATTTGATCGACGACTGGAACGCGGTCGCGTCGCGCGACTCGGCGTATCGTAAGGGCGGTCTTCGATTCCTCGACGCCCGATTTCCGTTCACCGATCCTTGTTACGACGCACCGGTCACGATGGGGCTCACGGGCATCGGACCTGGACCGTCGTGCAAACGTCACGTCGCAGCGCTGCTGCGCGAACTCGCCGACGCGCGGCCGCCGATCGGCAGCAACGAGTGGGCGGTGGGTGCGAATCGCTCGCAGCGCGGCCGCTCGCTGCTGGCAAATGACCCGCATCTCGGCCTGCACATTCCGGGCGTCTGGTACTTGGTCGATCTTCGTTCGCCACACTATCACGTCGCGGGCGCTTCGCTTCCCGGAGTTCCCGCGGTCGTGCTCGGTCACAACGATCGACTGGCGTGGGGGGTAACGGCGGGCACGGTCACGTCGCTCTCCGTCTTCGCGCCGCCGGCGCGTCTCGAGCCCTCGGCGTGGCAGACGGAACGATTTACAGTGCGCTTTCACGCACCCGTCGCCGAACGTTACTATCGAGGCGCACGAGAGTTCGGGCTCACGACGCACGAGAAACGCTTCGTTCTCGTTCGCTGGAATGCGTACTTCGATCCCATCTCGCCTGCGCCGGTCTTTCTCGATCTCGACCGAGCGCAATCGATCGAAGCGGCAACCGCGGCCGTAGCGAAGCTCCCGGCTCCAAGTTTAAACTTCGCGTTCGCCGACGGCAGCGGCCGCGCGGCGTATGTGTTGGCCGGACAGATTCCCAACGACCCCGCGCGCGGCCGCTGGATTCATCCGGCGAGCGATCTATCGCAGCGTTATCCGGCGATTCCCTTCTCGCAGCTTCCGAGGGTTGCCCCCTCCCGATCCGCGATCGTCTGGTCGGCGAACAACAAGATGTACGGCCCAACGTATTCGTTCGATCTCAGCCCCCAGTTTGCGCCGCCGTATCGGGCCTATCGCATCGCAGAGTTGCTGCGCGCGCGGCGCATGTACGACGTCGCCTACTTCGCAAGCATGCAAATGGATACGCTCTCGCTAGCCGAGCGTGAGCTCGCGCACGATCTCGCTCCGGCGCTGGGCAAGAGCGACGCGGGAACCGCCGCGGCCCTCGCACGGTGGGACGGAGAGGTCAACGGCGATTCCACGACGGCGACCGTTGTCGAAGGCCTGCGCCTGCTGCTGACGGATCACCACACCGGACGCGTGCCGACGCTCCTCTCAGCCGGCGTTACCGGCGACGGTCTTCAGGCAATCGCACCGCCATCGCCGGCTCCCTGGCGAATTGCGGGGGCCGTGCCGGTGCTCAACTCGCTATCGTCGCTCGGCATCAACTTTCTCGACGGAACGACGTTGCCCGGAAACGGAGACGCGCTCACGCTGCACGTGCAATATCCAAACTACTCGCAAAGCTTCCGCGCAGTCTGGGACGTGGGCAACTGGGACGCCGGTGGAATTACCATACCGCAGGGCGAGTCGGGCGAGCCCGGCTCGGGGCATTACACCGACCAAGCCGATGCGTGGATCGCGGGGCGGCTTTGGCCGCTACCGTTCAGCGATGAGGCAGTGCAACGCACCGCCGCGAGTCGGCAGACCTTGCTTCCGTAAGGGCGGCGATGATTCGTTCGGCGAGATCGGACGACGCCCAACAAATCGCGAGGCTCATGGGCCAGCTCGGATACGACGTGGCGGCCAGTGCGATTGCCGATCGGTTACAATCCCGCGCGGAACGCGAAGTCTTCGTAGTGCTCGACGGCGAGCGCGTCGTCGGCTGGGCGGCGGTCTGCGCCCAGGAAACATTCGTTGACGGCGTGGGAGGCTATCTCGAAGGATTGGTCGTCGACGAATCCGTCCGCAGTTCGGGGATCGGCGCACGACTGCTCGATGTGGTCGAAGCGTGGGCGCGCGAACGCGGCTGCACCGAGATACGCGTCCATTCCAACGTCGTGCGCGAGCGAGCTCATACGTTCTATCGCCGTCGCGGTTACGCGGCGATCAAGACGCAGTATTACTTCCGCAAATCGTTCTAGCGCTGCTTTTTCGGCGGCTCGCTGACGGTCACGCCTGTGATTTCGGCATGGCCCTTGCCGATGAAATGCGTGAAAACGCGAACCGGAGAGCCTCCTTGGGGGTACTTCCAGAAGAGAATTTCAGTCGAACGCGCGCGCACGACTCCCGTCGGAACTGCAATCTTGTTGCGATAAATCCAGGATTGCGTCGAGCGAGGCCCGACGCCCTTGAGCTCCGTCGTATTAACGACGGTGGCGGTCGAGCCGGTTACCTGGATCTGGTCGACTGCGGGATGAATTATCGTCGTGACGGCGAGGTACTGGCCGTCCCATTGAATTTGTCCGGCGAACTGAATGTTTTGATTAACGGTAATCGTCGCTAACGCCGTACCGCTCGCGGGCAGTTCGGCGAGTCCGAACTGCGACCCGGAATAACCGTCAACGTACAAGTTGCCGCTGGAATCGTAGGCGCAGTAGAGCAGTGAGGGTAGCGCGCTATCGGAGTACGACAGAATCTTTTTACCGGGGGTGCTCAAGACGACGACCGAGTCGCCGCATCCCGACTCGCAGAAGACGACGGCCGCGAGATCGCCGGTCGTCGGATCGACCGAACAGGAGTATGCGGTGCCTGGAACCCCATACGAAGCGATCGGCGTCGTTCCGCCGTGCGCGTATTCGACGATGCTGTTTACCTTATTGAAGAAGACGTCGCCGTTGCGGTCAGAACATGTGCTCAGAGCGATTTCCGCAATATTTCCAATGACCTGGCCGCCGGTCGTGAAGACGTACGAACTTACGTCGCCCGCGCCATAGATGAGCGTGCGGCTCGCAGCCGCCGGGTCCATCCACGATCGGCCTTTCCGTGAAGACGAATGCGCCATCGCGTTTGCCGAGCCCAGGCCATCGCCCGGCGCGCCGTGCGGTGCCTGCGCGATGTCCGGTGAGAGCATGCCGTTCTGCATTTGGGAACCGCCGCAAGCCGCCAGCGTGACCGCAGCGGCACAGACGCCGAACATTCGGCGCGTAAAGCTCCAACGTTTCACAGTTCTTCGTCCTTCTTCGCTTCGTTCGAGCGCCACCTGCACGCGCTCGGTCGCATTGCTCTCCGACAAGGCTTCACACCCGCAGCCCGAATCCGAGTGCCGTGAGCGTAACCGTGCGACGCGCGCAGAGCGATGCCGACTTTCGGCACCTCCACGAGCTCTTCGTCGCCTATGAGTCCGATCTGCCGGCGGTCTTGCGCCACGGCGAGGTGCCTAATTTGCTCGGGATTGCGCGCACCTACGGTCTCCCCAACGCGGCGTTCGTTGCGATCTTCGAGAAGCGCGCGATCGGGTGCGTCGCGCTCAAACGAACACCCGGCGATCGCGCCGGGGCGGCGGTGCTTTTGAGACTCTTCGTTCGGCCGGAGCACCGGCGGCTCGGAGCAGCCCGGCTGCTGCTCCAGGCAGCGATTGCCTTCGCACGCGAGGCCGGCGACGAGCGCATCGTTCTCGACACGCACAAGGGGCAGCTCGAAGCGGCATATCGTCTCTACCGATCGCTCGGATTTCAAGAGTGCGAGGCGTACGGTGAAGTCTCGTACCAATCGCCGACCTTCATGCAGTTGGAGCTGTAGCGTAGCCGACGATCGGATTCGAACCGATAACCTATCGCTTACGAAGCGATTGCTCTACCGTTGAGCTACGTCGGCGTTCGCGGCGAGCGAGCCGTAGGGCCGGCCGCCGCTCTTTCCACGGTCACCCGGGTGCCCCTTCCCCTTAGGGCACCTCGGCGTCGTGAAACGTGCCGCGGCGCGCGCCTTCGTCGAGCTCGACGTCGTCGAGAAAGTAATAGACGATCTTGCGGTCGTCGAATCCGATCTTCGCGAGGCTCCGCCCGCCGATCTCCACGACCTCGTGCACGTGACCGGTTCGCCCCGCGTACTCATAATTGATGGACGAATAGGCCGGATCGCCGGGTTTCGGGCGTGGCGTCGCTTTGACGCCGCGCAGCGGCGTTTGGTGCCGGTGCATACCGGCGAGGTTCGACGGGCTCGCCTGCGAAGCATCGCCCATGATCATCGAATATCGAGGTAAGCGCCCAAAGATCGCCCCATCGGCGTTCATTGCTCCCAATGCCGTGCTGATCGGCGACGTCGAAGTCGGAGCCGAGTCGAGCATTTGGTTCGGCGCGGTTCTGCGCGGCGACAACGGTCCCATCCGCATCGGCGCCCGCACGTCGATTCAAGATAATGCCGTGCTGCACGTCAGCGAAGGCGGCGGCACCTACGTCGGCGACGACGTGACCGTCGGTCATTGCGCGGTCATGGAAGATTGTCTCATCGAACGCTACGCCTTGATCGGCAGCAATGCGACGCTGCTCAACGGCTGCACGATCGGGGAGTGTGCGTTGATCGGCGCCGGAAGCGTGGTGCGAGAAGGAGTCACGATTCCCGCGCGGGTGGTCGCGGCCGGTGCGCCGGCCGCAGTCAAGAAGAACCTCGAAGGCGATGCCGCCGCGTGGATCGCGACGGCCGCCGACGAGTACGTGAAACTCTCGCGTTTTTATCTGGCCCAGAGTATTGGAACGGTCGAGGACCAACAGATCGAAATCTAGCGATGGAGAACGGTCGAGATCAGCATCGCGTTGAGCGCGAGGATGATGGCGGCCGCCGCGACCGCCAGAGCGCTCAGCCAGCGCGCGTTAACCAGGCGTCCCATGATTCCGGTGTTTGCGGTAAAGAAGACGAGCGCGAGCACCGGCAACGGCAAGACGAAGCTCAAAATCACTTGGCTGATGACGAGCGTCTGCGTCACGTTCACCCCGAGCGCGATAACGGCGACTGCTGGAAGCATCGTGACCAGCCGGCGCAGCCATAATGGCACCGTGAACCCCACAAAGCTCTGCATGATGACCTGACCGGCCATCGTCCCAACCACCGAGCTCGATATTCCCGACGCCAGAAGCGAGATCAGAAAGACGACCGACGCTAAGCTCCCGAGCAGCGGCGTCAGCGTCTGATAGGCGGTTGCGATGTCCGCGACGCCGGCGTTGCCGCTCGAATGGAAGACTGCGGCAGCCATGTACATCATCGCAAGATTGACCAATCCGGCAATCGTGAGCGCGATGACCACGTCGATATACGAGAAACGCACGATCGCCGTCGCTTGCCGCGGATCCTCAGGCACGACGCGATCCGCGGTGAGCGCGGAATGAAGATAAATGGCGTGCGGCATGACGGTTGCGCCAACGATGCCGACCGCGATCAGCTGACTGGATGGGCCGCCGAGCCACGGGACGACCGAGTGGTAGAAAACCAGCGGCCAGTGCGGCTTCGAGAGCAGCGTCTCGACCACGTAACAAATCGCGATCACGCCGACGAACGAGCCGATGAGCGCCTCCATCGTGCGAAAGCCGAAGCGATGCAGTGCGAGAATCGCGTACGTCACGATGGCCGTAACCGCGGCGCCCACGAGCATCGGAATGTGAAAGAGCAGGTAGAGCGCGACGATCGCGCCGAGAAACTCCGCCAAGTCGGTCGCCATCGCCCCGAGCTCGCTGACGATCCACATACCGTAGACGACCGGTTTGGATGCGCGGGCGCGTACGAGTTCCGCCAAATTCCTACCCGTCGCGATGCCAAGCTTGGCCGAGAGTCCCTGAAAGAGCATCGCCATGAGGTTCGCCAGCACGACCACCCAGAGCAATCGATAGCCGAAGCCCGCGCCGCCTTGAATGTTCGTCGCAAAATTTCCCGGATCGACGTACGCTACCGACGCAACGAACGCCGGCCCGGTAAACGGCAAGAGCGCTCGCCAACCGCGCCGGTTTCCTGCGAGCACGTCGCGCGCGGCAGCGACGACGTGTTCGCTGCTCGTGCCGAGGCCGTAACTACCCGCCAACGCGCACCATCGCCGCATGGGCGCGACGCACTGCGACCAGCCGTCTTCCAAGCCGCACGAAGATTCGATCGCGCTCGACGCGTTCGACCCGCAACGCCGAGCCGGGCAGCAGACCTGCGGCGGCGATTGCGGCAACGGCGGTATCGTCGCGATCGTCGAGACTGAGCACGCGCGCCTTGGAACCCGCCGCGAGCGTTTCCAGGCTCGGCTGCGGTTCGCGGCGCGCAATCGTGTCGCCGTACGGAATCGGATGACCGTGCGGATCCCATCGCGGGTGTCCGAGCAACGAGGCGATTCGCAGCGCAACGTCGTCGGAGATCACGTGTTCGATGCGTTCGGCTTCCGCGTGAATCCGTTCGAGCGGCACGTGCAGCGTGCGGTGAAGAAAGGTCTCGAGCACGCGATGACGCCGCACCATGGCGACGGCGAGCCGTTCGCCGCGAGCGCTCAAATGAAGCGGCTGGGAAGGCGAGCGTGTACTTTCCAGCAGGCCCTCGGCTTCCAGGAGACGTTTCGCTTTGCTGACCGAGACGCGGCTCACGTTCAGGTATCGAGCCAACGCAGCAGCTCGCACCGGCTCGCCCCGGCCAAGCTGATAGATGGCCTTGACGTAATCTTCGCGCGCGCGCGCCGGCGAGCGATCGGATCCGACGGAGAGCAGTTCCACCGGTTTGTTAGCCATGGATAACGCTAACCATGGTTAACACTTATCGGGCCGCAGAGTGCCTCCTGCTCGTGGCCTAGAAATGGGTTTGCAAAATGTTGATTTTGCTGAGTTCAAAAGCGACTGGTTGGAGCGGGTTGTCGAAGCTGACTTTTCTCAGTTCGAGGAGCGCCGACCTAATGTTTACTCCCTTCTTGTCATCCTGAGCGTCGCATCGCGAAGCGATGCGCAGTCGAAGGGCTAGGCCGGCGAGAAGTGGGACTCGTCGGCGTAGGGCAAAAACAAGGTATACTCGCGCTGAAAGCGCAGCTTCACCGGCCCAGTCGGGCCGTTGCGATGCTTGGCGATGATGAACTCGGTCAAGTCGGGCTCGGGTGTTTCGGGATTGTAGTAACCGTCGCGGTAGAGAAAAGCGACGAGGTCGGCCTCGGCCTCGAGGCTTCCACTATCGCGCAAGTCTGCGAGCATCGGACGTTTTTCGCTGCGAATCTCGACCCCGCGATTGAGCTGCGCCAGCGCGATAATCGGCACTTCCAAATCTTTTGCGGTTATCTTTAAGGAGCGGCAGATTTCCGAAAGTTCCTCGTTGCGATTGGAATTGCGCGAGAGAACGCCGGGCCGCACGAGCTGCAGGTAATCGATGAAGATGGCACCCAGACCGACCGTCGACTTCAACCGCCGGCAGCGGCTTCGAACGTCGCTCACCGTCAGCGCGCCGAGATCGTCGAGGTAGATCGGGAGGTCGTTGACCTCTCCCATCGCGCGCGAGATCTCTTCCCACTGGTGCGGCTTGATATTGCCGCGCCGCATGTCATTCATCGATATGCGAGCCTCGGAGCAGATCAGCCGCTCGATGAGCTCGCTATTCGACATCTCCAGCGAAAAGAACGCGATCGGCGCAGCCTCCGCTTCTCGCGCAGCGGCTACCGCCATGTTGAGGGCAAACGACGTCTTGCCCATGCCGGGCCGTCCGGCGATGATGACGAAGTTTCCCGGTTGAAAGCCGGTCGTCATCGCATCGATATCGCGGAAACCCGCGGTCAAACCGGTTCGATCGCCTCGCGAATGAAACCGCCGGTCGATATTGTCGAATACTTTTTTCATCAGCCGGTGAACCGGCATGAACTCGGTAACGCCGCGCCGTTCGCCTATCGTATAAACCAACTGCTCGCAACGATCGAGCGCCTCGGGCACGTCCTCTTCACCCTCGTATCCGAGTTGCGTGATCTTGGTCCCGGCATGAATCAGCGACCGCAGGACGGACTTCTCGCGGACGATCGTTGCGTAGTAACGCGCCGATGCCGCGGTCTGTACGGTCTCCATCAGCGCACTGATGTAGGAGAGCCCGCCAACGCGTTCGAGCACGCCGCGCCGGCGCAGCTCCTCGGAGACCGAGATCTTGTCGAGCGGCTCGGCCCGCTCGTAGAGATCGAGCAACACGCCGAAGATCGTTTCGTGAACGTGCGCGTAGAAGTCGGCGGGGCGAACGATCTCGCCCACGGCGGCGAGCATTTCGCGATCGACCAGGATCGAGCCGAGAAGCGCCATCTCCGCCTCGAGATTGTTCGGCGGAATGCGATCGATCGGTATCGGTATCGGTTGAGCGGTCATAGGCGTCGACCCGCTGTCCGGCGCCCCGGCGGTGAACGCCTTGTGGGCGGGTTGTGCATAGGTTCGAAATTATGCCAAGAGTGTGCCACACGTGGTGGCACTCTCGCCGTCAAGAAGCTCGGCGGCGGTGACGCTTGGAGTGCAGTTCCTTGAGCACGTGCTCGACGTTGGTGAGCGGAACGATCTCTAAGCCGGCGAGCGATCCACCGGCTTCCCGAGCGTTCTCCTTCGGAAGGAAGACGCGGTGCATGCCGGCTTGACGCGCGGCATAGAGCTTTTCAACGATTCCGCCGACGCCGCGCACCTTGCCCTGAATCGAGAGCTCGCCGGTGACTGCGACGTCTTGCGGGAGCGCGGTTCGAGTCACGGCCGAATAGAGCGCGAGAAAAATCGCAAGACCCGCCGACGGGCCGTCGATGTTTCCACCGCCGACCACGTTGATGTGCAGGTCGTACTCTGCGATGTCGGTGCCGGTTATCGTTCGCAGCACGCTCGTCGCATTGAAGACGGAGTCCTTCGCCATCGAGCCGGCCGTATCGTTGAAACGAATCGTTCCTTTGCCCGGTTGTGCCGCCGGGAAGGCCACCGCCTCGATCTCGATGATGCTGCCCATGTGGTGCAAGACGCCCAGTCCGAAGCTCTTGCCGACTTCGCGTCGCGCGCGGCCCTTGACCAGCGTGTGCTGCACGAGCCGGCTCGTTTGCACGACCGCGCGGACGTCTTCTTCAATGATCGAGGGACGCTTCGGCTTCTCGGCGCGGCGGCCGGGATGGAGCCGGTAGAGCGCCTGTCCGTACGCGTCGGCGACGATCTGGACGGCTTTCCGCCCTTCGATCGTATAGGATGCGATGAGTTTGGTGACGCCGCGCGCCGCACGCACGCCCAGGCGTTTCAGCGCGCCCTGCACGATCGTGAGAACCTGGTTCTGGGTCAGCGGCTCGAAGAAGATCTCGGCGCAGCGCGAGCGGATCGCGGGATCGATGTCCTCGGGTTCGCGGGTGGTTGCGCCGATGAGAATGAAATCGGCCGGCGCACCTTCGCGGAAGAGGCGCTTGACGTACTCCGGGACGTTTGGCGCACTTTCATCGTAATACGACGACTCGAACGTCACGCGCTTGTCTTCCAAAACTTTGAGCAGCCGGGCTTGAAGCGAGGCGTCCATCTCACCGATTTCGTCGATGAAGAGCACGCCGCCGTGGGCGCGCGTCACCAGGCCGAGTTTTGGTTCGGGCACGCCGGTGTCGGCAAACTCGCGCCGGCTGCCTTGATAGATCGGATCGTGAACGCTGCCTAAGAGCGGGTTGATCGTTTCGCGCGGATCCCACCGCAGCGTCGTGCCGCTCGCCTCGACGAACGGCGCATCTTTCGCAAACGACGTGTACGGCCGCGACTTGGCAATCTCGAGAACGAGCCGGGCGACGGTCGTCTTCCCGACCCCCGGCGGACCGTAGAGAATCGCATGTTGCGGATAGGGTGAGCTGATCTTTGCGAGCAGCGCTCGGATTGCGGCCTCCTGGCCCACCACGTCGGTCAGCAGCTTCGGCCTGAGTTGCGCGAGCGCGGAGGCGGCGAGGCTGCGTTGCGAGAGTGCGTGCAGCTCCTCGAGCTTTGCTTGCGACGCCGGCGTTTCGGGACCGCTCGTCTCGCGTAACGCCTCCAGCTTGAGATCCTTGACGTACTCCTGGTGGCGCTCGGCCATCTTCTCGTTGACGCGACGCTCGATCGAGTCCTCAGCATGCCGCTGTGCGATGACGTCGGCCATCGCCTCCTCGATCTCGGCGAGAACCTTGCGCTGCTGGGCACGCGTAGTGACGCGCTCGCGCGTGGGATCCTCGAATACCAAGCGCTGCAATCCGCAGAGGCGGTCCGGCAAGTTTTGCGAGCGCATCATCTTGAGCGCGTTGACTTTGCCGGCTCGAAGAACGAGTTTGTCTTGGTTGAGGACCGACCCCAGCATTTCGTAGAGCGCGCTGACGTATCGGCTCAGCTCGTCTTCGACACCAAACTTGCGCCGAAAACGCGTGGCGTAGACCTGTTCGGCGCGAGCCACGCTCTTAGGCCGCTACGACGTTGACCGCGGTTTTCGCGACGACGTTTTTGTGGAGCTTGATCTCGACCGGATAGGAACCGAGCGCTTTGATCTGTCCCGAAAGCTCGATCTTGTGCTTGTCGAGCGCGACGGCAAGTGCCGCGGCGATCGCGCCGGCCACGTCGGCGTTCGTCACCGCGCCGAAGAGCTTTCCGCTTTCGCCGGCCTTCGCTTTAATCGTCAGACGCGTCGACTCGATCCGTGCGGCAAGCGCTTGGGCCTCGGCGAGTTCTTGCGCCTCGCGACGGGCGGTTGCTCGATGCTGGGCGTCGAGCTGCGCCAGTGCGCCTTTGTCGGCCTCTCCGGCGAGCTTGCGCGGGAGCAGGAAGTTTCGCGCATAGCCGTCGGCGACATCCACGACGTCGCCGCGCTTGCCGAGCGCTTTCACGTCGCTCAGGAGCACGAGCTTCACGCTCCGCGCTACTCCGAGCCGAACGGCAGAAATGCGACCAGCCGCGCCCGTTTGACGGCCGTCGTGAGCATCCGCTGATGTTTGGCACAGTTGCCGGAGATCCGGCGCGGCACGATCTTTCCGCGCTCGGAGACGTACTTCCTGAGCCGGCCGACGTCGCGGTAGCTGACGGCGATGGCTCGTTCCGTGCAAAAGCTGCAAGGCTTACGCTTGGTGCGCCGCTCCTTCGGAGCGCGCTTCGTCTTCATCTTCGGTGGCATGGTCTTTCCTCTCGACTAGGTGGTTGTTGGTTCGAGGCCCCCTGTCGAAGGCCGAAAACCCTAGCCAGGTGGAGCGACAGATTCGCACCACCACCCCCTTCGACGACGCTCTCCTTCGCTCGGATCGCGACGATGAGACTCAAAACCGTCAAAGGCGGATTTCTCGGAACGTATGTTCGATGGGCCTCCGGAGGGCTCCTTCACCCGCCGGTCGTGACGCGGCGCCCTCGATAGTGTATAGTTATTTGGTTACCCAGGTTTCGAAGTCCGCGAAGTTCTCAGATACTGAGCGAATCGGATCCGGAGAACAATTACATCAATCAAAATCTTAGGAGATTCGCTCGTTCATGTACACAGATGAAATGCTCACTTGCGTTGACTGCGGAGCGCAGTTCCCGTTTACGTCCGGGGAGCAAGAGTTCTTCGCGATGAAGGGCTTCACCAACAAGCCAAGCCGTTGCACGGAGTGCCGTTCCGCTCGGAAAGCGGGACGTTCCTCGAACGGCGGTCGCGGTGGCGGCGGCGGTGGTGGTGCCGCTCGCGAAATGTTCAAGGCAACGTGCAGCCAATGCGGCGGCGTCGCAGAGGTTCCGTTCCAGCCGCGTGGTGATAAGCCGGTCTACTGCCGCGATTGCTTCAGCAGTCGTCGCGCATACCACTAGTCGCCCGCTCGGCTAACACTCTGAAAGGGCCTGCTTCGGCAGGCCCTTTTTAATGCGGCAGAAAACGGGCTGGAAATTCCTCACACGGTATTGTGCGAAGTGGAGCGGCATGGATCGACTGGCTAGATACGGCACGGGCGCCGGGCTCGCGCTGATTCACATCGGAGCGCTTGCCGCTTTTCTGCCGGCGCTCTTCCGTCTCTCCGATTTGGTCGTGCTCGCCGTCGTTTCGTATTGCACCGGCGCACTCGGGGTCACGCTCTGCTATCACCGCGTTTTAACCCACCGCAGCCTTCGCCTGCGCAAGCCGATCGAATATCTTTTTGCGGTTTTTGGTACGCTTGCGCTGCAGGGCGATCCGATCCGTTGGGTCGCGGTTCATCGTAAGCATCACGCGCACGCCGATCACGACGGCGATCCCCACAGCATCGAGCTCGGCTTTAAGTGGGCGCACGTCGATTGGCTCTACCGCCAAAACCTCGCGTACCCGACCGACGCGGAGATCGCGCGCTACGCGCCCGATCTTTCAGCCGATCCGTTCTACCGCGCACTCGCTTATCTGGCGCTCCCGCTGCAGATCGCGCTCGCCGTTGGCCTCTTTCTTCTCGGCGGGTGGGCCTGGGTGGTCTGGGGCGTCTTTTTGCGGCTCGTCGTCAGTTACCACTCGACGTGGCTGGTGAACAGCGCCGCGCACATGCTTGGATATCGTACGTACCGCACCAGCGATCAGTCGACGAACTGCTGGTGGGTCGCCTTGCTCTCGTTCGGCGAGGGCTGGCATAACAACCATCACGCCTTCCCGTTCTCGGCCCGCCACGGACTGAGCTGGTTCGAGATCGACATGACCTGGTGGCACGTGCGGGCGCTTGCTTTCTTGCGGCTCGCCGACCGGATCCGAGTCCCCACCGAGCTCATGCGCCGCCGGCTCGCCTACGCGGTGCCGGCTCGCCTACGCAAACCCGCGTTCCTGATGTATACTGACACCACTGCTCTGAAGGAGAACCCATGAACAAACCCCGCGCACGTTACGAGCGGCCCGACTTCCAGGAGCGCCCGCTCGGCGCTGAGGTCACCGCCTACATCTCGACGCCGATCCGCGATCCCAAGCTCTAAGGGCACATCGTAGCCGAAAGCTCCGGCCTGGTTGCGCAGCTCGAGTCCGTAGGCCGGGAGCGGTACCATGACAAGCATCCGTTTCATGAACGGCTGGTTCATGGCGCCCTCGACCGTGCCCAAGTGCAGGCGTGGGTCGCCAACCGCTATTACTACCAGAAGCAGATTCCAGTAAAAGACGCCTCGATTCTAGCCAATCTGCCGTCGGCAGAGCATCGGCGTGCCTGGATCTCGCGGATCCTCGATCACGACGGCACGGGGACGGGAGAATCCGGGGGGACCGCCTCGTGGCTGGCCCTCGGACGAGCCGTCGGTCTCGACGATGACTACGTCCGTTCCGAAGCCGGTGTCGCGCCGGGCACGCGTTTTGCAGTCGATGCCTACGTAACGTTCGCGCGCACGCGCCCATGGATCGAAGCGGTGGCATCCTCGTTGACGGAGCTCTTCGGTCCGCCGGTGATGCAGCGCCGCGTTACCGCCATCCTAGAAAAGTATCCATGGATCGATCCCGCCGGCCTCGCGTATTTCGAGCAACGCATCCCAATCGCAAAGCGCGACGCCGATACGGCGCTTGCGTGGGTGCTGCAAGAAGCCGTCACGCCGGAGGCGCAAGAGCGATGCGTCGACGCACTGCGCTTCAAGTGCGACGTTCTCTGGTGCATGCTCGACGCAACCGCTCTCGCAAGCGGGGTCTTTGCATGAACGCCCCGGTGCGCCCGCGCTTCGGCAAGGGCGTGAAGCTGCGCCACGATCCCGATGGCAGCGTCATGTTGCTCGTGCCCGAGGCGGCGCTCGTGCTGAACGCACCGGCAGCGGCGGCGCTCGAGCTCGTCGACGGCATGCGAACGACCGGCGAGATCGTCGAAGCCGTCGTCAAGCAATTCGACGTCGAGCCGGAGCGCGCTCGCGATGACGTCGCGGCGCTCTTCGACCGCCTGGTCGAGCGAGGCTTTCTGCGGTGAGAAGGCCGCTCTCGCTGCTCTGCGAGTTGACGTATCGTTGCAACCTCCAGTGTCCGTACTGCTACAATCCGCTCGCGCTGAGCGAGTACCGCGACGAGCTTTCGACCGAGCAGTGGAACGTTCTCTTACGTGACGCCGCCGCGTTAGGCGTGGTCCAGGCACACTTTTCCGGTGGCGAGCCGACCCTGCGCCGCGATCTTGCCGACCTGGTAGCAACCGCCTCGCGCGCGGGGCTCTACACAAATCTTATTACCCAGGGCACGTTTCTCGACGACACGCTGCTCGATCGACTGCTCGGCGAAGGGCTCGATCATATCCAAGTCAGCATCCAAGCGCCCGAAGCCGAGCTCGCCGACCGGATCGCCGGCACCGCCGTCCATGAAAAGAAGCTCGATGCCCTGCGCCGCATCGGCGCGCGCGACGTCGCGCTGACGCTCAACTGCGTGCTTCATCGCGGCAATCACGATACGATCGGCGAGATCGTTGCCTTCGCGGAGCGTTTCGGCATCGCGCGTTTGGAGCTGGCTAACGTCCAGTTCTACGGATGGGCGTATCGCAATCGCACGGCATTGATGCCGACGCGCGAACAAGTTCGCCACGCCGAGAGCATCGTCACCGCGGAACGGGAACGCTTGCGCGGCAAGATGGAGATCGTCTACGTCTTGCCCGATTACTTTGGCGAATTTCCCAAGCCGTGCATGAACGGCTGGGCGAACGAGTTCATGACCGTCACGCCGAACGGCGACGTACTGCCCTGTCCGGCCGCGTCGGCGATCCGCGACTTGCGCTTCGAGAACGTTCGGAATCGTACAATCGGCGAGATTTGGCGGGATTCCGAGGCCTTCGAGCGCTATCGTGGCACCGGCTGGATGCGCGAGCCGTGCCGTTCGTGCGACCGCCGCGAACTCGATTGGGGCGGCTGCCGCTGTCAAGCTTTTCTGCTCGCCGGCGACGCCGGCGCCACCGATCCGGCCTGCTCGCTCAGCCCGCACCATTCTATCATCGAAGCCCTGCGCGATGACGCGCAGAATGTCGAACCCGTCGCCCGGCGCGCGTGATCGTCCGCGTTCTCGGATCGGCCGCGGGCGGCGGTGTTCCGCAGTGGAACTGCGCCTGCGCTAACTGCGCCGCGGCTCGAGCGGGACGTGCTCCGCGCCGGACCGAGTCGACCCTCGCGATCAGCCCGAAGGCGGCGCAAGGCCGCCACTGGTTTCTGCTCAACTGCTCGCCGGATATCGCGTCGCAAATCGAAGCGTTTCCGCCGCTGCAGCCTCCGCATGGACGCTTCACGCCGATCGGCGACGTTCTACTGACCGACGCAAATCTCGACCATATTGGGGGCCTCGCAGTTCTGCGCCAGTCGACGAGCCGCCGAATCCGAGTACGCTCGACGGCCGTCGTTCGCGAGATCGCCGCAGCGCAGCCGAGTTTCGCGCACTTCTCGGTTCCGCCGCACCTCTGGCTCGACGTACCGCTCGACGAGGCGACCACACTGCGTGGCGACGACGACGTCGCCGGCGATTGGCTGGAGATCCGCACGATTGCAGTCGGAGGAACGACGCCGGGTTATGACGGCCGACGCGACGTGCGGGGCGCAGTCGTCGCCTACGAGATTACCGAGACGCTGAGCCGAGAACGCTTGCTCTTCGCGCCCATCTTCAGCACAATCAACGAAGCGCTCGCCGATGCGATCGCCTCGGCTTCCGTCGCTTTTCTCGACGGCACGTGTTACAGCGACGACGAGTTGGCGACGACTGGGCTCGGGGAAAAGCGGGCGCGCACGATGGGGCACCAGCCGGTCGGCGGCGCCGGTGGAACGCTCGAACGAATACGCAGCGCGCAAGGGCGCATGATCTTTACCCATCTCAACAATTCGAACCCGATGCTGGATCCCCACTCCGAGGCGTACGTCGCGATCGCAGCATCCGGCGCCGAGATTGCGTATGACGGGATGGAGCTAACTCTCTAGTCGAAGAGGAGCGGATATGATCATGCTGGCCGGCTGGTTGCTTCCGGCTCTGATGATGGTCGTCGCACCTGCGTGGACGCAGTTCCGAATGGGACCGCAGAACAACGTCGTGGTCGGCGGCAGGCTCGAGACGACGTGGCGCCTGGAAACGGGCGGCCAAATCTCTGCCAGTCCGACCGTCATCGACGGCACGCTCTACGTCGGGAACAATAACGGGTCGCTCTACGCCATCGACGCCGGTACCGGCCAGATTCTCTGGAAAGCGCACGTCACCAACCCGCTGATGAGCGCGCCGCTCGTCTACGGCGATGTCGTGATCGTCGGTGAAGGCGATCCGACGAGCCGAACGTCATCGCCCTCAGAGCCATTGAGTGTCGGCCAAGGACCGAGTGCGCTGATTGCTTTCGATCGCGCGAATGGAAGTATCCGCTGGCAAGTGCCGCTCAGCGGATCGGCAATGCCGACTCCCGCGATCATCGACGGAATTCTCGTGAACCACGACGGCGCCGGATGGATTAACGGAATCGATCCGGCAACCGGGACGAAGCGTTACGCTCGATGGATCGGCTCGATGGCCTCGATGACGGCGGCGCTGCCGATCGGCGGCGGGGATTTCGTCACCACCGGCGTCGGCAAGAATGCGGTCTGGCGGCTTCACGCCGACGGTGGATCGGTCGTCTGGCAGACGCCGATGTCGAAAGGGGCATCGGGCATCGGCGATTGCCCGCCGGTTAGCGACGGCGGACGCATCTATTGCGATTACGTTTCGCCCGTCTGGCCCGACACCGTAACGGTCATCGGCGACCTCGCCGTCGAGCGAGTCTACGCGCTCCGCGCCAGCGACGGCGCGCTGGTCTGGGACGCCGCTCTCGAGACGGGCGCCCTTCCGGAGCGCAACGAGGCGGCGATTCCGCTCTTTGCCGGCGGCATGCTCTATCTCGGGAGCGCGATCGCGCCGTACGTCCACGCGCTCGACGCCGCGAACGGAACGCTCGTTTGGGAGGCGCCGACGCGCGGCGCCGTCAAGGGCGGAATGGTCGACGTCGACGGAATCGTCTACTTCGGCGATCTCGGCGGGTATTTGTGGGCCCTCGACGCGAAAACCGGGCGAGTGGTTGGTGACAAGCTGATGCATACCCCCTTTAACGTCGGGTCCCCGGTTGTCGTGGGGAAGACGCTCATCATCGGCAGCGACTCCGGGAGCGTGATCGCGGTGCCGCTCGCGAGCCTGCGCTCGAGCCATGACACGTAGGCGCGGCCTGCGCAATGCGCTCACCGTCGCGACGCCCTTTGTCGCGGTGCTGATGCTCGCAGGGGCAACCCCGCCCCAAACTGGCTGCACAAGATGCGCAACGTCGAAGATAAGTTGCCGGAGAAGCACCGCCCGGCGATTCACGCACGGCTGCAGGAGATCATGCACGCCGAGAGCCGATCGCAAGCCGAGCGCCTGACCGAGAAACTCGCGCGCGAACTCGCTCGGCAATATCCTAAAGCTGCTGCGTGCCTACGCGACGATCTGGCGCGCATGACGGCGTTCTTCGCCTTTCCCAAGCCGCACTGGAAGCATCTGCGGACGACGAACATCATAGAATCGAACTTCGACGTCGTTCGTTCGCGAAGCAATGTGTGCAAGCGGCTTCGTCAGCCCGAGTCGGCGACCTATCTCGTGTGGGCTCTACTGGTGCGCCGCAAGGAACGCTGGCGCCGCTTTAACGGCTACACATTGCTAGAGCCGGTGCGTCAGGCGCTGCTCGAGAAGCGCAACGACAAGCTTATTGCACTGCGCAAAGCAGCGTGATATAAGTGGATCAAGCTACGCTGCTTCGCAGCGTTCCCCCGGAAATCGGCACGACCTCCCGTCAGCAAAATAAAAGAGTCAGTTATCTGAGAGCCAGATAGCCTCCAGAGGTACTATGGGTGTAGAGTGGTTTCGGGGCGTCCGCCGCCCACCTTACCTGCCCCTTGCACGAGCATCTGCAATTACATCCCGCGTTATTTGCCGACGAGAATGGATGCGGAGGCGATCGAACACTGAAGACAAGTGATTCGCCACTGTCTTTGACGTGATGCCAAGCGCAGCAGCTATCGTCCGGTTCGGATGACCTGCCGCCGCCATTTCAGCGACTCTAAGCTGCATTGGAGTAAGTCGTAGTCGGCGAGGCAGGCTTTGGATGCGAGTACTCTCGGTCCCTCTTAGCCCGATTCGGGGTTGATCACACAATGCTGCCGGTGGGATGTCAACCGCCTCGCGCACCAAGCGAGCGAGGTTTTCTGCTCGATCAACATAATGTGGATTCTTCGTTAGTCGCGCAGCGCAGCGGTACGCCCCTAATAGGTGGTGCCGCGGGAAATCGGGCTCCAACATTTCGATCGCTTCAAGCGCCGTCGTCGTCGCGTGCTTAGTATCGCCTAGAGCTGCCAGTGCCTCGGCGCGGACGCGCAGAGCAATTCCTATTCGGGATGGAGCCGCGCGATTCCAGCTTGATAGCGCGATGCGAGATACGTACTCAGAGGCTCGGTAGCTGCCGTTTTTATATAGCAGACGGGCCAAAAGTGTAGCATCCCCCGGTGACATCGCTTCAATTCGATCCCATGCGAGCGAGCCGGCGAGTAACACACTTGTTGCATGTGCGAAATCGCCGAGCTCAGCGGCTACAAGCGCCGTCAGAGCCCTGTCCTCAAGCTCTCGGGCGAGATTTGAAGCGTGGGTGTGTAGCTTCCAGGCGGATTGATTGTCGTCCACCGACATCAGGGAAAAATCGGAGTAAAAACTAAAACAATATATGTTGTATAATGCATCGCAGGCGGTCTTGTCGAGGCCTACTTCCCGCGCGAGGGTGAATGCCGCCGCATTTTCCGCACCGACGCGCTGCAGCGTCGAGTCATCGAGCATCGACATCGTTCCGGTAACCGTCAGGGCGTAACTGCGAACGTCCAGCGGCACAGTCTTCGCTTCAGAGAGAGCGGCAGCGACGGCCTTCGCCTGGGCGATTGCACGAGTCCGATTTTCATTGTGGTAATTGAAGTCGCTTGCTATGGCCTGGGTCCAACCCAGTAGCACCCAAAGCCGTGAAGGTGCGTCCAGGGCAAGTGCTGATGTCATTTCCAGCAGACAGTCTAACGCAGAGTCAACTGCTCGGCCATCTTGCCGTTCAAAAGCCACACGGGCCTCTGCAGTTAACAACTCCGCGAAGGGTAGGCCGCTCTTCTTTTTGAGCAGATTCCGTGCAGCTCGTAAACTGGCGTCCGCATTTTCGATCTGGCCTTGCCCACACAACACGCCCGCAAGACGGGCGAGAGCGATTACCTTCGTCTCGATATCGTCGCTAGTTGCGGCGATTCGGGAAAAACCAACGCCCGCTGTAACGAAATCACCCTTTTCGCAAGCAGCCTCTATCGCGAGCCGTTCCTTTTCAAGCAAAGGCTCGGCTTGTGAGCTAATGAAGGCGCCTCTGTTGGATGCCAGGAGCTCATAGATTTGGGCGATGCCGTACGACCGATCGTAATAGAACGTTCGAGAGGAGATCCGCAGGTCGCGTGAGATGGCGTCGCGGGATTCATGATTGAGGTCGTAGCGCTCAACGATGTCACATTGCCGCTTGATGCGTGACTGTCCTCGGCGCACAGCCGATGAACGTGCTCGTAAGTTCGATATGGCAAAGCGAACAGCAGCTTGAATTGCTGGCGACCGAGAAAGACGCCGCCGAAAACTCTTTACCTCAGGCTGCAACGATGCTTGCTTGCTCGCTCATCCGGTTGATTGAAAACAAATCGGGCAACAGCTCTTAAAACTTAAAGTTGCAATTTTCCATAGGTAACGGCCTAGACCTTTGTGCTCCGCGTCACTAAAATGATCCTGTTCGGCGTGACATTGTGTCCGAAAGCCCTCACACGGCGGGGGCAAGACGTTTGGACAAAACCGTCAGAGCCTAAGTCCTAAGGCAGCATTGCCCCTTGTAGCAGTGAGCATAAGTTTGATCCTGAGGAGGTAAACGCGGTGTTTTTTCACAGATTTGTCTTGCTGGCAACGTCAGCAGCCATAGCAGGCTGCAGTAGCATCGGCACCGGAGCGAATGGGGTGCCCGGCGGCGGCATAAGCCCATTGTCAGCTGGCGCAAATGGGATTGATCCCGCAAATGGGATTGATCCCGCAAATGTACGCAAAATTCGGCTGCCCGGACAGCCGCTGCCGAGTTGGATGAAGTTCGGCGCGAACGTGGATCGCTTGGCGTATGTCGTGTTGCACAACTCAAACCAGCCTTTTTTGGGCCCACAAGTCGACGTCTACCCGAAAAGCAATATGAGTAATAGCCCGCCACACTGCTACATAGGCGGCTGGGAGAGCATCGGAACAGTGGGTGTCGACTTTTTAGGGAACCTCTGGATACCCCAAGTAGCCACCTATGGCCGCAAGGCAACCTTCGAGTATTCTCAGAATTGCGGCGACCCGATCAAAAGTCTCGACGATAACGACGGGCAGCCCTACGCCGTCGCATTCGGCAAGCACCGGGATGTATATATTGAAAACGCATATAGTGTAAGCGGCCCCGGCACCGGAGCAAACATAGACGTTTTCGCGGGCGGTAGTGGGTCGCCCGCTGTCTTGTCGGAGCCAAACGCTTACACAGCCGTTGGGGAGGCTCTCGACAGACCGAATAACGTATACATGTCATGGGTCGATAGCAACAGTGTTGGCCATGTCGATGAGTTCGTAGGCGGGCAAAACCCCGCTAAAACGCTTCCAATGACGCTCGGCTACGTCGGTGGCGTCAACATCGACAGCGAAGGCAATCTACTCGTCGTGGATCAAACGGCCGGAACGGTGGACGTGTTTGCGCCACCCTATGGTGCTAATCCGATCGCCACGATCACGCTGCAGGGCTTTTCACTCCAATGTAGTTTGAACCGAAATGGTACCCGGCTTTACTGCGGAGACTATCAACAAGGCTCGGTAGATGTCTACAAGTACAAGCCGCGCAATCCCGCAAAGACGAGCTACTACTACAGTTGGACCAACGGATTGAGCCCCTCTGATCAAGTCGTTGGGGTCTCGTTGGCACCAGCGGCCCGTAACTGAAGCATCCGGGATGCAGGGTCGATAACTCAACGCATCTTCCGTAGCGCAAGGGAAACCCGAGGGAAACGAACCAGGGAGGTGAGGGCGCTACAGCTCCCTCACCTCCCTGACGCGTCCTCCAGGCCTTTGGAAGGGTTCCGAGCTTCCTTGCCTTTGCCGCCGGTCGCCCGGCCGCGAATAAGCGCAATGGAGGCTACGGGTAGTTGACAATTCGCCGAGCGCTTCGAGCGGTGGGCTCAGGGCGCTGTTTAAATCGTATTTACGAAATTACGGTTGTCCGAAACACAGCATAAAGTCTTTCATCAGAACGCTCAGAAGTGGCTGCACGCAAGAAAAGATAGCAGCAGAATTGACCACCTGGTTTAGGTGCATTGTGTCCGTTATCTTTTGCCGGCCATGCTCTTCGGCCAGAGCTTGGCGCTCTTCAAGAAGCGACGGAAGATCCTTTAGTGCCTCAAGATAATCAATCGGGGGTGAGCTATCGACGACGGTCGACAAATCTGAATGACGCAACTTCGAGTCCGGGTCCGGATCTGACAGTTTCAGAGAGTCGGGGCGGCACGAGAGCGGTCCGATCGAGCTCTTCGTACTCGGAACGTCGTCGGGTTGGACACCCGGCGTCGCGGCGGCAAATGGCCCCCGGCTTAAGGATATGAAGGTTACGATTCCGTCCTAGCTCCCCGATTCAATCCATCGATACCCTCGAGGATCGAAAGGCTGAGGGCAAGCAAAGCCGGCCCGACGCCATTCTGTCGCGGCCGCTCCCGTCGCGTCTTAAAGAAGTCCCCTCCTTGCTACGGCTGCAAGTTTAGCCGGGCAACCGAAGCTCTTCTTCAATAAACTCTCTCGCCTGTTGCGGATCGAGAAGCACCTTCTCTTTCCTAATTCCTTCGCGCTTCGCCTCGATCTCAGCTGTTGTGTCGTATAGCGCCGCCACGTGTTCCCATCGCAACGCCTCTTTTCGTTGCCATGCTTCGACGTACGTTCGACTAGCGCACCAATAGCCGCGGAGCCAGTGGAAAAGGTGATGATGAACGACTTCAGCGCTCATTTGCTCGCCAGCGACGTAGAAGCCGACGGTTTCGAAGAAGTCGAGCACCTCATCTATTGGTTCGAGGTCACTCTGGTGCTCGTCGACTTCTGAGAGATGGCCTTGATGATCTGCGAGAGCTTTGGCAGCCGCTCGACGCTGGTTGACGCTGTCCATCCAATCGTCGTCAAATTTCAAAATCCACTTCGGATCGTACATCTTCTGCAAGTAACCGGAGTAGGTTTGGGCCATCCAAAAG
>DASRSI010000025.1:0-73152 GCA_035695445.1 Candidatus Cybelea sp.
GAGCCATCCGGGGGCGCCCGCCGCGTGGAGCGCGCTCTTTGCGTTCGCGATGCAGATCTACTTCGATTTCTCGGGCTACAGCGACATCGCGATCGGCTGCGCACGACTCTTCGGATTCGTCTTCCCGGAAAATTTCCGAATGCCGTATCTCGCGACGAGCGTCACCGATTTTTGGCATCGATGGCACATCACGCTCTCGACCTGGCTACGCGACTATCTCTACATTCCGCTCGGCGGAAGCCGTCACGGCAGCGCGGCGACGCTGCGCAACTTGATGCTCACGATGCTCCTGGGCGGTCTCTGGCACGGGGCGCAGTGGACGTTCGTTGCGTGGGGCGGCTTTCACGGTATCATGCTCTGCGTCGAGCGTCTCACCGGTATCGGGCACGAGAAGGCATCCCCCCGCGGCGCCGTGGCGCTCGCGCGCATCATTTTGACGTTCCTCGCCGTATCGCTCGCATGGGTACTCTTCCGTTCGCCGACGTTCGCCACGGCGATCGCGGTCTATCGCCAGCTCGTCTCCGGCGGTGGCGGCACCGGTCTGTTGAACGGATGGCAAGCCGTGCTAGCTGCGGGCATCGTCGCATTTGCCGCGGTTCGACTCTTCCTCGAGCGTTGCGGCTTCGAACCGAAATGGCCGCAACTGCCGGCATTCGCGCAGGTCGGAACGCTGGCCGGCTTGCTGGTAGCGCTCGAGCTCTTCACGTGGCAGGGTGTCTCGCCGACCTTTATTTACTTCAAGTTTTAAGACGCTAACTCGTTGGACGCGAAGCAGATTTCGGAAAGGCGGCTTGTACCCGTTCGATCGTCTCCGCGATTCCCAGCGCGACTCTTCCAAGTGTCGGAATTACTCGGGGGCGCAGCAGGCGAGGGTCGAATGCCGCCATATAGCGGTCGTTCTCGTCGACGCATGCGCGAAGAAATCGCGTCAGCGTCAAATCTTTGAGCACGTCGCCGAAGAGGTCGCTCGAATCGCCTTCGGATTTTTGACCCTGCATTCGCGAGCTGCTTTGGACGTGCCGGCCGATCGAGGCGCCGTACGAGCAGAGCGCTGGAATCGCCTGGAGCGCGCTGCCGCGCAGACCGCGCCGGTACCGATCCCATGCGATCCAGTTGATGAAGAAGACGATGTGCCGCGCCTCCTCGACGAGCAGACGCGTGAAGAGCGACGTGAGCGTCTCCGGAAGAATCCGCGCGTCTCGAGCTAACCGGAAGATGCCGAACCCGGCAAAGGAGTCGACGCACTCGTCGTAACCGAAAGCGATGAAGGCTCCGCGCGTCGGCGCCTTTTTAGGCACCTCGGGCGTCACCTTGAGCGCGTACCGCTCGACCAGGCACTGGAGAATGCGCCCGTGGCGGTCCTCCTCATAGCCCTGAAGTGCGAGCGCTTCCCGCACGAGCGAGTCACGCTCGGTCTGCGCATAATCCTGCAGCATCTTCCCCGCGCCGAGTTCGATTTCAAGTGCGAGCGTCCAGATCGGGATCGCCCGTAGACGCGCGAGCGAAAGCTCGTCGAGCTCGGGCCACGGCCACTCTCGCGGGTCGTAGACACGATGCGAATCCAAGAACGAGCGGCAAAAGAGCTCTTTGTGTTCGTTCGATCCAATCTGCACGGCGTTCTCCATCTTGCACGGTTGGAAGGCTACTATCCCGAGCGCGGTCGAAGGATTTGCGGCCATGACCGCGCCCCCCGGCCCGATTCCCCTGAGTCATCATCGCGCCCGAATAGCGCAGTACCTCCGAGTAATCGCCTTTCCGCCCGGTTCGGTTGCAGCGCGGATCATCGACGAACGCCGTCCGGACCAGGATTCCTACGACCCCGTTCGTCCGAGTCTCGTTCTGTGGTCCTGCGCCGCCGGGAACGGAGAGCTCGAGGATGCGCTGCCGGTTTCGGCCGCGTTCGATCTCTTCGATCGCTTCTTGATGCTGCACGACGAGCTCGCCGGCGAGTCCGCGCCGGTCGTCGAACGCTGGGGTTTGGGCCAGAGCCTCAACGCGGGCGATGCGCTCTATGCGATGGCCTTTCGAAGCCTCGCGAACGACGCGGCGCATCCCGGCCGGCGTCTGCGCACCGCACGCCTCGTCGCCGAAGCGGTGCTCGGCGCGATCGAAGTGCGCGACGAGATCGCGCGCAACACCCTCTTGACGCGCGCGGCGCTCCAAGCGGGTGCGGTGATTGCCGGGCTCTCCGAAGGAGCGATCGTCGCGTTCGCAAAGGCCGGCTCGCTTTTGGAAACCGACCCCGCCGCGGCGGTGACGACATTGCACGGGTTCGTCGCAACCGAAGCGCTCGCCGATTTTGACGAAGTTGCCCGGTACGTTGCACGACGAGCGGCATAAAGGCGCAACGCCGTCGCGCAAGGCGGAGCATCTGCGGATCAACATCGAACGGGACGTTGCCGGCAAGGGCGTGGACGCCGGCTTCGATGCCTACCGATTCGAGCATCGCGCGCTTCCCGGAATCGATTTCGCACAGGTCGATCCGACGACCGAGCTCTTCGGACGCAGACTCGCTGCGCCGCTCTTGATCTCGTGCATGACCGGGGGGACGCCCGAAGCCCGCGAGATCAATCGCCGCCTCGCGCAGGTCGCCGCGACGAACGGCTTCGCCATGGGCCTCGGTTCGGGGCGCGCGCTGCTCGAATCGCCTGAGTGGCTCGACACCTTCGACGTGCGTTCCTTCGCGCCCGAAATACCGCTTTTGGCCAACGTCGGCGCGGTTCAGCTCAACAAAGGATACGGCGTCGAGAAGTGCCGGCGTCTCGTGGAAATGTTGCGGGCCGATGCGCTGGTACTGCATCTCAACCCGCTGCAAGAAGCGCTGCAGCCCGAAGGGGATACTTGCTTCGGCAACCTCCTCGAACGGATCGTCGCGCTCTGCGAGCGGCTTCCGTTTCCGGTCGTCGTGAAGGAAGTCGGTTGGGGCATCGGTGCCGCCGACGTTCGCGCGCTCTTCGATGCGGGTGTGGCGGCGGTCGACGTTGCCGGCGCGGGTGGAACCTCGTGGAGCGAGGTCGAGCGCTATCGAATTGCGGAGCCCTGGCGCGCGCGCGTCGCCGCGGCGTTCGCCGGATGGGGCATTCCGACCGCCGCCTGCATCGTGGAGGCGCGCGCCGTCGCGCCGGTGGAAACGTTAATCGCCAGCGGCGGGATTCGCGACGGGCTCGACGTGGCGAAAGCCCTCGCGCTCGGCGCCGATCTCGCCGGCATCGCCGGACCCTTCCTGCGCGTTGCCGCCGCGAGCACCGAAGCCGCGAACGATCTTGCGCGCGAACTGGTCGAAACGTTGCGGGTCGCGATGTTCTGCGCCGGCGCACGCACGCCGCGCGACCTGCGCGGAACGTTGCGATGACCTTGAATCTCGATGCGGCCGACGCTTACTGCCGAACGCTTACCCGCCGGCACTATGAAAATTTCAGCGTTGCTTCGCGTTTCGTCGACGCCCTCAAACGACGCGACCTCACCCGCATCTACGCCTATTGCCGCACCACCGACGATCTCGGCGACGAGAGCCTTCCGGGCAACGCGCTCCCGCGCTTGGAACGCTGGCGCGACGAAGTAACGGCGCTCTTCGCGGGCACCGAGCCGGTCCACCCGGTGCTCGTCGCGCTGGCGCCGACCGTCGAGCGCTGCGCGATTCCCGCGCAGCCGTTTCTCGATCTGATCGCCGCCAACGTGATGGATCAGCAGGTAAAGCATTATCCCCACTGGGAGGATCTGATCGGCTATTGTCGCCTCTCGGCGGCGCCGGTCGGACGGATGGTACTCCGTGTCTTTGGCGTGACCGGAGCCGACGCCGAGCGGCTCTCCGACGACGTCTGTATCGGACTGCAGCTCGCCAATCACGCCCAGGACGTCAGCCGCGACGCGGCGATCGGCCGGCGCTACCTTGTGGATAGCGACGTGGACGCCAGGGGAATTGCGGGCGCCGCGCAAGCCATGGTGGAGCAGGCTCGCACTCTGCTCGCGTCAGGCGTCGCACTCCAGGAGCTGGTTCCGAGGCCGCTCCGCCTGCAGCTCGCGCTCTACCGAATGGGAGGCTTGGCCATCTGCGATGCAATTCAGGCGGGCGGGTATAACACCGAGCACGAACGGCCGAGCGTTTCGCCGTCCACCAAGCTTTCTCTCGTGCTCCGCGCCGTCGCCGGCTCTCTTTCCCAAAACGGCTCACGTCGATGATTAGTCTCCAGCGGGCGTTACGAGGCATCGTGGTCCCCCAATCTGATCAGCATCGTGCCGAGCGATTCAACCGGGAGATGGCCAAGCGCGAGGCCGGTAACTTTTATTGGGGGTTCATCTCGCTCGGATATCACGAGCGGATGGCGATCTACGCGCTCTACAACTTTGCGCGACAGGTCGACGACGAAGCCGACACCGTCGGCGTGGAGAATTTACCGGCGCGGCTCGCCGTTCACCGCGAACGTATCTCGCGCTGCTTTCGAGGTGAGTACGGCGACGATCCGATTCTGAGGGTTCTGGCCGAAGCCGTCGAGCGTTACGAAATCCCCGAAAGGGAGCTGCAGATGCTCGTCGACGGCGTCGAGATGGACTTCACCCGTTCGCGCTACGCGTCGTTTGAAGAGCTGCAGGCCTATTGCATGCTCGTCGCCTCGGTGGTCGGCCGGATGTGCGTGCGCATCTTCGGCTTCAGCGACCCGCTCGCGCTCGATCGCGCCGACGACTTGGGCCTCGCGCTGCAGCTAACCAACATTCTGCGCGACGTGCGCGAGGATGCCGTCGACATGCACCGCATCTATTTACCGCAGGACGAACTTCGCCGTTTCGGCATTCCCGAGTCGGCACTGACGAGCGGTGAAATCTATCCCGGCTGGGAGGAACTCATCGCTGAATGCGTCGCGCGTGCACGAATATATTTCGCGAGTGGATACGAGGTGCTGCGCTACATTCCGCGGCGCCCCGCGGCCTGCGTTCAGACGATGGCCGGCATTTACGAGGAGCTTCTGAAAAAGATCGAGCGAGATCCAGGGCTCCCGCTACGAGCCCGCGCGGCACTATCGAAGACGGAGAAATTGCGAGTGGTCGTGCGGTCGTGGCTTTCGAGCGCGTAGCGGTCGTCGGCGGCGGCCTCGCCGGCCTCGCCGCTTCGCTTCGTTTACAGGAAGACGGAGCGAAGGTGGAACTTTTTGAACGCGGGCGTCTACTCGGCGGCCGCGCGACGTCATTCGAAATCGACAATGTCGAGGTCGATAACGGACAGCACGTTTTTCTCGCGTGCTGCACGGAGTTTATGACCTTCGCGCAGCGCGTCGGCATGGCGCACGAGCTGCGCCTGCAGGATCGGTTCGACGCGCGAATTCTCGCACGCGACGGGCGCAGCGGGCGGCTCCGCGCCGGCGCGCTTCCCGCGCCGCTTCATCTGCTCGAGTCCTTCACGACCTATCCATTTCTCACGCTGCGTGAAAAGCTGAACGTCGCCCGAGCCCTCGCGTCGTCGAGGCAGGTCCATGCGGGCGAGACCTTTGAGGAGTGGCTGCGGCGTCTCAGTCAAGGCCCTGGCGAGCGCCGCGCCTTCTGGGATCCATTCTTTATTCCGGCGCTGAACGCGCCGTTCGATCGGGTCGCCGCATCGGATGCGCTCTTCGTTCTGCAAACCGCCTTTCTCGGCGACGCCGGCGCCGCGCGGTTCGGGTTCTCGAAGCTCCCGCTCGCGCATCTCGCGGAGGCCGCAGCCTCTCGCCTCGACGCGGTGCATCGCTCCACCGCGGTGGTCTCGGTCGAGCCTGCCGCCGGTGGCGGCGTGACGTTGCAAACTCTCGCCGGCGACTCTTTCCCGTTCGACGCGGCCGTGCTCGCCGTGCCGCCCCGGCAGGTTGGGCGCATTCTCGGCAATCCATCGGTCTATGGCATCGCAAACCTCGATGCATACGATGCCTATCCGATCGTCGACGTTCACCTCTGGCACGACGGCGGGAGCATCGGTCTTGATTTTGCCGCCGCGCTCGAGTCGCCGCTGCAGTGGATCTTTGAAAAGTCGCCCGGCTATCTCTGCTGTAGCATGAGTGCCGCAGATCGCTATCTGCAGATGTCGACCGACGCACTCGAAGCGCTCGCCTGGGAAGAGGCGCAGACGTTTTTGCCCGCACTGCGAGAGGCGAAGAGACTGCGCAGCGCCGTGACGCGCAATCCGGAAGCGACGTGGCAGCCGCGCGTCGGCGTGACGCGCACGCAGCAGCGCACGTCGCACCCCGCCCTCGCAGTCGCTGGTTCGTGGACCGACACCAACTGGGCCGATACCATGGAATCCGCAGTTCGGAGCGGCAGGATCGCGGCCGAGTATTTGCTCGAAGCGCGGGATGCGACGACCTCTCCCGCGAGACCGCTCGTCGTTCCACCCCCATGTGGAGCTCCTGCTGCACCACTTTTTGGCCCGGCCGCGAGCCAGCCAAAGGATTTGAATATCACATCCTGTGACGGCCCAAAAAGTTGGAGCTCTCGCTTGGAGAGGCCGCCGCATCCCGCGATCGATCAGACGCTCAATCGCGCGGTCGGCTGGCTTTTGCAAGAACAGTCGACGGAGGGCTGGTGGTCCGGCGAGCTCGAGACGAATGTGACGATGACGGCGGAGCACGTGCTGCTCTTTCGCTTTCTCGGTCTGCCGCACGACGAGTTTCGGGGCGGCGCGATCGCGTATATCCTCAACAATCAGCGCAGCGATGGCTCGTGGGCCCTCTACTACGACGGCCCCGCCGATCTCAGCACGACGATCGAGTCGTATGTCGCGCTCAAAGTGCTCGGCGTGGATCCGGAGTCCAAAGAGATGCGCAAGGCGCTCGACGTGATTCTTCGCCAGGGCGGTCTCGTTAACGCGCGCGTCTTCACGAAGATCTGGCTCGCGCTTTTCGGTGTCTATCCGTGGTCGGGCGTCCCTTCGGTGCCACCGGAGATCGTCTACTTTCCTCTTTGGATGCCGTTCAATCTCTACGACTTCGCGTGCTGGGCGCGGGGAACGGTCGCACCGCTGACGATCGTGCTCTCGAAGAAACCCGTGCGAGATCTCGGCGTGGACGTCAGCGAGATCGTCGCGCCCGGAACCCAACGCGAAATGGGTCGCGTAAAAGGGCGGCGGCATTGGCTGCTCTACGCCGAGAGACTCCTCAAGCTCTACGAGCGCCTTCCGAAGCAGCCGTATCGAGAAGAGGCGCAACGCCGCGTCGCTCGGTGGGTCGTCGAGCGTCAGGAAGCCGACGGCAGTTGGGGCGGAATTCAGCCGCCCTGGGTCTACTCGCTGATCGCGCTCGATCTCATGGGCCATTCACTCGACGACGCGGTGATGCGCCGAGGAATCGAGGGGATGAAACGTTTCAGCATCGATGACGCACAGGGCTGGCGTTTCTCGGCCTGCATGTCACCCGTCTGGGACACGGCCTGGGCGGTTCGCGTGCTCGCGCTCGCCGGCTTCGACGCGCAGCATCCCGCGATGCGCCGCGCCGTCGACTGGCTGCTGCGCGAGCAGATTCCCGACGACGCACCCGGCGATTGGCGGATGAAATGCGCAGACGGGCGCGGCAACGGTTGGGCCTTCGAGTTCGATAACGACGCGTACCCCGACATCGACGATACGACGATCGTGGTGCTCGCACTGCTCGAAGGCGGCGACCGCGTGAAGGTCGCCTCGTCGGTAGAACGCGCGCGGCGCTGGACCCTTGCGATGGACTCCCGCAACGGCGCGTGGGCGGCCTTCGAGCGCGACAATACGCGCGAGTTGCTCTACCGAATGCCGTTCTCGGATTTCGGAGCGATGATCGATCCCCCGACCGAAGACGTCACCGCGCACGTGCTCGAGATGCTTGCAGCCTTCGGCTACGATACGAAGAACCGGTACGTCGCGCGCGGCTTAGAGTATCTTCGCGCAACGCAAAAGCCATGGGGATCGTGGTACGGACGCTGGGGCGTCAATCACGTCTACGGCACCTGGTGCGTTATCTCGGCACTCGCGGCGCTGCGCACCGGAAGCGACATGGTCGAGCGAGCCGCCGCGTGGCTCATCTCGGTGCAGAATCCCGACGGCGGCTGGGGGGAGACCTGTCATTCCTACGCCGATGAATCGTTTGCCGGCATCGGTCGGAGCACGCCCTCGCAAACGGCCTGGGCCGTGCTTGCGCTTCAACTTGCGGGCCAGGCGCAACACCACGCCGCGCAGCGGGGTCTTGGCTATTTGTGCGAGCGTCAGCGGGCCGATGGCACCTGGGATGAACCTGAATGCACCGGAACCGGCTTTCCTCGCGACTTTTACATCAATTATCACCTCTATCGGCACCTCTTTCCGGCAATGGCTCTCGCAATGGATGCCCGCCTTCGAAGTCAGGCCGCTCTCGCAGTAGCGAGCGAGGACGCCACGACGTCAAAGGACGAGCCCGCCGAAACACCTAAGGAGCCAGCCACGCAATTATGACGATGCCCCTCCAACAGAAAGTCGCCGTCGCGAAGTATATCGCGGGCAAGAAGCTCAAGGGCGAGACGAAGTATCCGCTGGTGCTCGAGCTGGAGCCCCTGCTGCAATGCAATCTAGCGTGCGCCGGCTGCGGAAAAATCCAGCATCCAGACGAGATCTTGCGCCAGCGCTTGAGCGTCGACGAGTGCATTGCCGCAGTCGAAGAGTGTGGAGCACCGATGGTCTCGATCGCTGGGGGCGAGCCGCTGGTACACGAGCAGATGCCGCAAATCGTCGAGGAGCTCGTCAAGCGAAAGAAGTTCGTCTTTCTCTGCACGAACGCGCTCTTACTGAAGAAGAAGATCCATCTTTTCAAGCCGTCCATCTACTTTGTTTGGATGATCCACCTCGACGGCATGCGCGAGCGCCACGATCAATCGGTCTGCCGGGAAGGCGTTTTCGAAAAGGCAGTCGACGCGATCAAAGAGGCGAAAGCTCGCGGTTTCCGCGTCTTCACCAACACGACGTTCTTCGACCAGGACGGTCCCGACTCGATCCGCGAGGTGCTCGATTACCTCAACGACGATCTCAAAGTCGACATGATGCAGATCTCACCGGCCTATGCCTACGAGAAGGCGCCCGACCAAGAGCATTTTTTGGGCGTGAAACGCACTCGCGAGGTCTTCAGCGAAGTCTTCGCCGACGGCAAACGCAAGAAGTGGCGGCTCAACCATAGCCCGCTCTATCTCGACTTCCTCGAAGGCAAGGTCGATTTCGAGTGCACGCCGTGGGGGATTCCGTGCTACACGGTCTTCGGCTGGCAGCGTCCCTGCTACCTGATGAGCAAAGAAGGCTACGCGCGCACGTATAAAGAGTTGCTCACTGAGACCGATTGGTCGAAATACGGCCGCGGCAAGCACGAGTCGTGCGAGAACTGCATGGCGCATTGCGGCTACGAGCCGACCGCAGTCCTGCGCACGACCTCGTCACTGAAGGAATCGGTTAGAGCGGCTTTCGGCAGCTAAGCCGCACTACGGCTGCGCGGCGACCGGAATCATGAGATGCGCGTACGGCGTGTCGGGCCACATCACGTACGGGCCAGACGCGGTCGCATCGGCGCCCATCGGGTACCCCATCGTCTTCACCACCGAACCAACGATCATCACGTGAGGTCCGGTCTGCACCCAATGATTCGTCGCCGTCGCGGTATGCGCGTAGGGATCGGTATTACTGGTGCCGCTGTCGCCGGCGAGCATGTAGACGAATCCCACGACGTCGGGCGGCGTCGAATGGCCTAAGTAAGCCTGCGCCCATTTCATGGCGTTCGCGTCAGCGCACATCGGGTCGGGGCCGGCGAGCATACAGGTGAAGCCGTTGGTGCCGCGCTGCAGGACCTTCATGGCTCCGCCGTCACCCATTCGGACGACCGTCGCGCCCTTCACGACCGCGGCCGGAGCGGCCGTGGCAACCTTCGCCATGTAATCGGCATCCGACATTTGCGGCATTTGCTGCGCCACACCCGCGACCGGGGCGAGAATCAGTGCGGCGATGGCGGCCGCGGTGAGCGAAGTAACTCGTTGCATGGAAAAACCTCCGTTGACTTAGCTGTAGGAAAAATAACCGTTATGCTTTTGTCGCCGAAAACTGAAAGCGGACCGCTGGGCCGTGGCGCGCCGAGACTCGTGCCTTCCCTTTGAGCGCCTTGCCGACGAGTGTGGCGACCGCTTTGGCATTCCGGCCGGGGATGCCTTCGATAACAAAGTGCAGACTCGTCTTCCCATGCAATGAGAGCACGCTGCCCTTGATAATCGGAAACTGGTCCTGGATGGTTTTCAGAATCATGTCGAAGATGCCGGTGAACTTGGCGCCGGATTGTTTGAGCGTGATCTTGAGTTTCGCCTTGACCGTCCGCCCCTGCGAGCGCTCCGTCACAGTGCCGTTATAGACACCGCCGACTTGCGGAACCGTTGCTTTCCGCGCCGAGCCTTGTGCGAAAGCTGCTCCGCTCGCGCCCGCCGGAAGCACCGGACCTGCATGTGAGCTGCACGCTGCGACGGCAAGAAAAAGGAATCCCGTCAACAGAATCCGCGTGAAATTTTGACCCATGCTAACCTCCACTAACGCACCGCGCTGACAACGACGGCCCCTGCACCTTCGTTCCCGGAACGATAGAGGTGCGTACGCTGCGAGCAATCCGGCCACGCCGAGCACCATGAGGCGTCGACCGAGCGTTACCGCCATCGCGATCATTCTGACTGAGTCTTCTTCGCCGGGGACTCGCCGCCTCATTGCCGAATTGCGAGGCCCCAATGACCCTCGCATTCGACCTTGGGTGGATCATCGCGATCGGGCTCGTTGCGGTCGGCGTTTACGCGATCTTCGCTCCACATCCGCTCGCGCACGGTTACGGCGTTCCCGCCGAAGGTCATTCGGCGGCGGCCTTCGTTCGCGCGACGGGCGTTCGGGACATCGCGTTCGGCGTCGCCCTCGGCGCGACGGCCTACTTCCACTTCCTCCCGCTGCTGATCGTCCTCGCCGTCGTCGGGATCATCGTCTCGGCCGTGGACCTCGGGGTCGTCTTCCATCACGGTCGATCGAAGCGAATCCATGCCGCCCACGCGATTCACGCCTCGGGTATCGTCGCCTTCGTTCTCATCCTGGCAATGGCGCTCTTCGCCGTCGGACGGTAGGCAGGGCGGTTTCCGATGTCGTTTGGACGCGACATTATGTATTGTATACTTGACATAATGTAGCGTTCAGCGTACTATTTGGGGCATGAAACCCGTCAATCCTACTCAAGCAGCCGGGCGCCGCTACGTGGTGCAAATGGGCCTGTTGATAGCCGCCTACGTCGCCGTGCTGTACGGCTCGATCGCGACGGTGAACGCGCTCCATCCGGTCGGCGCGTTGCGCTATTTGCTCTATCTCGCGCCGGTCGTCCCGGTCGCGCTCGTCCTCCCCACCATCGTTCGATACTTCCGTGCGACCGACGATTACGAGCGCCGCCTGATAACCGAGTCGCTTGCCATCGCCGCCGCCGTCACGGCGCTGCTCGCTGTGACGTACGGATTCCTCGAGACGGCCGGTTTGCCACGTCCGTCGGCGTGGATTACTTGGTTCGTTCTCATGGGCTCATGGGCGGTCGCGCGTTTCGTCGTCGCACGTCATTACCAGCAATGAAGAACAGACTGAAGGTCCTACGCGCCGAGCGCGATTGGTCGCAGGCCGAGCTCGCCGATCAGCTCGGCGTCGCACGGCAGACGGTCATTGCTCTCGAAGCCGGCAAATATGCCCCAAGTCTGCCGCTCGCGTTCAAGATCGGGAAGCTCTTCAGCCGGACGGTTGAAGAGATCTTCACCCCCGACTAACCTTAAAGAATCGGAACCTGCGGCGCGACATCCTTGCGCGTCAATCCGAGATACCGCGGGTCGTCGAAAATCTCGATTGCCCGGTCGTACGGTACGAACCCCGATCGCCGGTAGAAGGCAAGTGCGTTCGGATGATCGAGCGTGCAGGTGTGCAGCCAAAAGCGCTCGATTTCGTGCGACCACGCAATCTCGATGCCGCGATTGAGGAGAAAGCGCCCCGCGCCCGTGCCGACCAAACGAGGTGCGACGCCAAAGAGGCTGAGCTCGCACTCGCCCGCAACACGAAAATCCAGCTCGAGAATTCCTTCGTCACCCTCGGCCGTCACGAGCACGTACAGCTCAAACTTCGGATCGCTCAGCAGCTGCAAGACCTCGTCGCCGGCCATTTGAAGACGCAGCGTCCAAAGCTCTTCGTCGCCGACGCGATGGAAGAGCGCATAGAACCGCGCGAGATCGATCGGTTCGAAGCGCTCTATCCGCCACGACGGATCGGGCGTGCAGGGCCGAAGCTCTGGGGACGCCCGCATCTCGAGAAACGTTTGAACGGCTGCGAGTTTGCCGGATGCGACCGGATGATAGCCGTCAGGAAGAGGGGTACTTATACCGCATTACCTTCGTTAAGTCGATGCCGCGAACGATCCCATTCGCATGGTACGCCAAGCCCCACGAGTCGATCGAGGACATATCGGGAAATATGCAGGCCTCGAGCACCTGATTTACCGACTTCTGCTTGTACCAACCGCCGCCACTACCGGACGTCCCACCAAACTGATCGGAGCCTCCGAGTAGCGTGCAGTAGCACGAGGCGGGATTCCCGTTGCACGAACCGGTGGGGGGTGCGATGTAGTAGGCGAGCGCCGCGAGCGACGGCTTCATCGTGTAGAGCGTGGCAAGTAGAATGTATATGCTCGACTTATAGCTCCCCTTGCCGCTGCTATACCGGCAGAAGCTCCGCTTTCCCGAAAGAAAGAGCGGGTTCGAACTGTTGGTGCCGTAGACCGGCTGTCGAACCTCGACGTTTCCGTGGGTCTGCCGGCAATAGGCTGCCGCGGCGTTCGCATCGGGTTCGCCGGCGTCCGGAGCGACCGTCGTTGCGAGTGCCGATTGCGGCGCGCCGCTTGAACTGCCCAGCGACGGCGTTCCGTAGCGCCGCCGCAAGCGCTGAGTGAAATTGCGAAAAATGCCGCGAGAATGGCGAATACAGGTTTCATTGCATGCTCCTTTGAGCCCGTAGTACCGGATGACGCGCGAGGAGCCCTTTGCGGGGCGGCAGTAACACGCGGAGATGGCCTCGGGCGACTGCATCTTTCTCACCGGCGCGACGGGATTCGTCGGCTCGCACATTCTGCGCGAGCTGCTCGGCGCGGGTTACGAGGTTCGCGCGCTGCGTCGCTCGAGCGACACCCGCCATTCGCCCGACGTCGAATGGATCGAGGGCGATCTCCGCAACGTCGGCGCCTTCGCTCGCACGCTCGACGGGTGCCGCGCTCTCGTTCACTGCGCGGCGCTCTATTCGTTCGCTCCGCGCGACCGCGCCGAAATTCACGCGGTCAATGTCGACGCAACGGCGAGCCTACTGCTCGCCGCCGATCTCGCCGGCGTCGAGCGCGTGGTGCTCACCTCGAGCTCGGCGACGGAAGACCACGCCGAGAATGGTTACCATCGCTCGAAGCTCGAGCAAGAACGCGCCGCATTTTCGGCCCGCGTTCCCGTGATCGCGTTGCTCCCGACGGCGCCGGTTGGCCCCGGAGACCGCAAGCCGACGCCGACCGGCAAACTCGTGCTCGATTTTGCCCGCGGTAAGATTGTTGCGAAAGCACCGGGCAACGGCGGCATGAATCTTGTCGCGGTAGAAGACGTCGCGCGCGCGCACGTTGCCGCTTTGCAGGGCGGCCGCACCGGCGAGCGCTACATCGTCGGCGGCGAGAATCTGAGTATGGACGAAATTTGGAGAATGCTCTCCGAGATCACCGGTCGTCCCATGCCGGCGATGCGCGCGCCCTACGCGCTCGCACTCGCCGCGGGATACCTCGATGATCTGCGTTGCCGCATTACCGGTTCGACGCCCACCGTACCGCTCGAGGGAGTGCGCCTGTCGCGCGAGCGAATGTACGCGGATTCATCGAAGGCCGCGCGCGATCTCGGTTATGTTGCAACCTCGGTGCGTGCAGCCCTCGAACGAGCAGTTGCGTGGTTTCGAGACCACGCGACTGCGTCGGAACCTATTCGCTCGGTACGCTGATGGCCGCGCCGCGCGGCAGCACTTGACCTCCGGAAGCCGACTTTTGTGCGGGGCCGCCGGCGGGATAGCCGAAAATTCCCGTCTGCACGCTGCACGGGTCGGGCATGATGACGCGCTTGTGACCGTTGGGGATGTAGAACTGGCCACCGCAGGTCGCGGCGGTCGTGACGCTGCCGAGAATTGACGCGCCGTTGGTTTGATAGATGGTGCCGGTCGCACCGTCGCCGATGTCGAGATGCTTTCCATCCCACGCGATGCCGCCGGGAGACTGAATCGTGCCGCCGCTGAGCGTCACGTCTTCGACGTTCGACGAACCTGCCGGCAGCTCTGCGAACGCGAAATGAAGGGTGCTTTCCGTGATGCCGTCCACGAACAAGTTACCGGAACCGTCGTAGCCGATGTAATCCGTTTGGAAGAAGTTGTAATCCCAGTAGGTGGCGTGGGTGGATTGTCCGTTGCGAAAGACCGTAAATCCCGGGCCCGCGCCGGCGACGGCGAGATCGCCGGTTATCGTGCTGACGACGCAGCCGCTGCCGACGCCCGGATTGCCGTTGGAGTCGCCCGGCTGCAGGTAGTTGATCGGCTCGGTGCCGCCGTGCGCGAACTCCCAGGCGACGACGTCGCTGGTGTCGAGCACCCAAACATAGCCTTGGCGATCGGTGCAGACCCCGTCGACCGATCCAAAGCCCGAGAGCGTCCCCGCTCCGGAGAGCTGCGGGTAGGTGTAGATGAGAACCGCGCCGGCGCCGGGATCTGCGACGTAGAGCAACCGGCCCTTTCTTGCGGCCGGATTCACCCGCGATCGCTGGCGAATCGCACGCTCGGCCGAAGCCGCCTGCGCCGTTGTCAGCGGCGCGACGCCTCGGGTGCGAGCGGCGGCGCCGGCTGGAACGCCGGGCGCGTTTTGGGCGCTGCAGCCGCTCCCGACGATGAAAACCAAGAGGAAAGAGTTGAATCGTAGCATGGCCCGAGCGTACTCGGGGAGCGTGCCGCCGGCGTACCGCGAAACAGGCTACGACTCTAGGAACGGCCGCCCTTCGTGCGCGACGAGCAGGTCGTGCATGTCGTTGGCGTGCTCTTCCTCCTGCGCGAGGATCCCCTCGATCATCACGCGCGTCGTCGGATCCTTCTCGCCGAAGAATCGAACCAACTCGCGATAATGCTCGACCGCAATGCGCTCGGCGATGAGATTCTCTTTGATCATGTCGATGAGCTTTTCGGCGTGCCCGTACTCCGTTGCGGAGCGAGTGAGCAGCCCCTTCGGATCGAGATTCGGGGTGCCGCCGAGCTGATTGATGCGGTCGGCGATCTTCTCCATGTGCGCGCGCTCTTCGGCCGCGTGCTGCGCGAACTCGCCCTTCACGGCTTCGCTGTCAATACCAACCGCCGCGACGGCATGCATCGTATAGCGTAGCACACAGACGATCTCGGTTGCGAGTGCGTTCTGCAGCAGGTCGATCGCCTGCTGTACGTCGCCGCCGTAGTTTTGGGTCACGGCGCCGCGCTCGATTTGTTCGCGGGCTCGGCGGCGAAGCTCGGTAACGTCGGAGAGGAAGGGTTGACTCGTCGCGCTCATGCTAACTCCTTTAACTAGCGATCGTTCTTTTTTCGGCGGGTCTTAAACGTGATGGTCACCCCGCCTTTGCCCGATGACGAGGGCACCGTCGCTCTGCCGTTGAGCTTTTTGGCGGTAACCGTCGCCGACCCCGAAGCGTTGCGTCCTTTGGGGTCCTCGATGGTGAAAGCGATTTTTGCTTTCTTGGCTTTATCCGATTTGATGGAGCCGTCGATAGCCAGATCTTGGCTGCCCGAGCTGAATTGCGGCGTGAACGTGCCCGTAATCTTCTTCCCATTTTGTTTGATCACAATCGTCAGGTGCCCGGAGCGTTCGTGCGAGCCTTCAACCTCCGTCAGCGAACCGTCGTACGTTCCCGCAACCGCAATCACCTTATTGTGGGAGATATCGCCCCGTGCGACGGCCGCTCCTGAAGCAGCCGGTCCGGACGGCAAGCCGCTCCACGGCCCGGCGCATGCGGAGGCTCCCAGCAGCACGATGCAAGTTGCGACCCAAATCGAGCGAGGACTCATGGCGTTATCAACACCTCCAAGGTTCGACGAAGGCATGAGGCTACGAGCGCGCGCGAAAGAAAACCTACGTGAATGAGGTCTCGGCGGCGACGCCGGCGCTGATCGCGGCAACCGCCCTCGAGTGCAAGGCACTCCGGCGGGAGGTACCTCACGCCCGGGTCGTCCAAACCGGCATCGCGCTCGCAGACCTGCGCGAAGAGTTAGGAGAGGTCGTGGTCAGTTGCGGTCTCGCCGGCGGTCTGCGTCCCGACCTCTCGACCGGAACCGTCGTTATTCCGCGCGAGGTTTGCAGGCCCGGCGGCGATGTGGTGAGTTGCGACGAGGAGCTCGTCGAACTCTTTGCGGCGAGTGCCCGGCGGCTCGGCGTCGAGCCGGTTTTCGATCCCTTGGTAACGACCGACAGGATCGTGCAAGGAGCGGAGCGCGCGCAGTGGGCCGCACGAGGCTATGCTGCCGTCGACATGGAGACGGGGCTGCTCCATGCGCCGCGCGTGGCCGCGGTGCGCGTGATTCTCGATACGCCGCAGCGCGAGATCTCGAAGGATTGGCGCACGCCGATCTTGGCAATACTCAAGCCATGGAATTGGCCGCAAGCGATGTGGCTGGCGCGGGAAGCACCGCGCGCAGCGACGCTGGCGGCGCGAGTCGTCGCCGGCGCGCAGGGCATCGGCGCGCGGCTGCAAATATTGCGCGAATGATTATCGAGCGCATCGACTCTCCGGCCGACGTCAAGCGCCTACGGCGTGATGAGATCGACGTCCTGAGTAGCGAGATACGCGATTTGCTCGTACGAACGTGCGCCGTCAACGGCGGTCACCTCGCCCCGAATCTCGGCGTAGTCGAATTAACGCTGGCACTCCACCGCGTTCTCGATCTGCCCGTCGACAAGCTGGTCTGGGACGTGAGCCATCAGACGTACGTGCACAAAATCCTCACCGGCCGCCGCGATCGCTTCGACACGATTCGCAAGGGCGGCGGGATCTCGGGTTTCGCGATGCGCAGTGAATCGCCGTACGATCCTTTTGGTGCCGGTCACGCCAGTACCGCCGTCGCGGCGGCGTTGGGGATGGCGACGGCGCGCGATTTGGTTGTCGGCAAAGAGATCGTCGTCGCGGTTTTGGGTGACGGCGCGCTGACCGGCGGTCTTGCGTACGAAGCGCTCAACAATGCGGGCGCACTCAAGACGCAATTTCTGGTCATTTTAAACGACAACGAGATGTCGATCGCTCCGAACGTCGGCTCGATCGCATCGTATCTCTCCGTCTTGCGCAGCAAGCCGTTTGCGAACTTCGTGCGGCGTACGGGCCGGGAAGTATTGAAACGAATACCGCTCGGCGGCGCGGCCAAGAAGGCGATTGAGGGCGCCGAAATCGGAGCGATGCACTTTATGGGGCCTTCGGAGAAGACGGCCGTCATCTTCGAAGAGCTCGGTTTCCGGTATATCGGACCGATCGACGGTCACAACTACGACGTCCTCGTCGACGCACTTCAAACGGCGAAAGATATTACGCGACCGGTGCTGCTACACGTGCGCACGGTGAAAGGGAAAGGGTACGAACCCGCCGAGCGCGATTCCCGGACCTTTCATGGGATCGGCGCGAATGCGTTCGAGCCGAGCAACGGCAGCAAGAAGAGCACATCCGGCGCGCGGCCGAAGTTCCAAGACGTCTTCGGGGATGCGATGATCGCCGTCGCCGAAAAGGATCCGCGCGTTGTCGGCATCACCGCCGCTATGCCCGATGGAACCGGTCTCGCAAAGTTCGGCAAACGTTTTCCCGAGCGCTACTTCGACGTCGGCATCGCCGAGGCGCACGCCGTCTGCTTTGCCGCCGGCCTGGCGACGAGCGGTTTTCGGCCCGTGTGCGCGATCTATTCAACGTTCTTGCAGCGCGCGTACGATCAAATAGTGCACGACGTCGTCGTGCAGAGTTTACCGGTCGTCTTCTGCATGGACCGCGCCGGCTTCGTCGGCGACGACGGCCCGACGCACATGGGCCTCTACGACGTCGCCTATCTGCGAACGTTACCGAACGTAACGCTCATGGCGCCGCGGAACGAAGCCGAGCTGCAACCGATGCTCCAGCACGCGCTCTCGCTGAACTCACCGGCGGCGATTCGCTATCCTCGCGGTTCGACCAGCGGACGCCACGGCGAACCGCTAGCACCGATTTTCCAAGGCAAGGCGGAAGTGCTGCGTTGGGGTCACGGTATCGCCGTGCTGGCATACGGCACGACGGTGGATATTGCGCTCGACGCGCACGCCGCGCTGAACGATCCCGAACGCGGAGGCGACGCGGATTCGAAAGAGATCACCGTGGTGAACGCACGCTTCGCCAAGCCGCTCGACGAAGCGCTGCTCCTCGAGCTCGATCGCACTCATTCTCACGTCATCACGCTCGAAGAGCACTCGCTCGCGGGCGGTTTCGGCTCGGCCGTCACCGAGTTCGTTTCAGATCATGCTCTGAAGTTGCGCGTCGAGCGCATGGGTGTTCCCAACGTGCTCGTCCAGCACGATTCTCAGGATAAGCAGCGCGGGCTTTTCGGCCTTACCGCCGAGGCCCTCGCAGCGCGCATCCGGCAGATTGGCGCAGCCGCATCGCAGGCGGCTGCTACCAGTGGAAGGGACCCGGGGCGTGCGGCACCACCCATATGATGAGATCCCACTGCGTCGGAAACTCGAAGATCGTTTGAATCATATCCGCGCTCGGGACTTTCCCAGCGCTCACGATGGTGCTCGCTGACGGATTGCTGACGTTACCGCCCGAGTTCGCAAAGTCCGCGTTCCACATCCACTGATCGTACAGCATCTTGCCGCTCGGTTCTTTCACGACGTAATGCACGTGACCGTTGAACTCGAACCAGCGGCCGGGATCTACTCCCCAAAGCTGTGGGCGCGGTTCGTTATTCGGGCGCGGCACCGAGAAATCGGCGCCCATCAGATTGCCGCTCGCGTCGTACCAGAGCTGGCTGGGATGCGTGGGATCGGCGTTCCACTTTTTATCGGCGTAGCTGATCGCCCCAGTGTCGTCGGGGCTCGTGTAGCGCACGTAGCCCGCCTTCTCGGCGTCAGTCACGTGGGGGAACCGGGCGAGAAGATCGGCCTTCACCGATGCCAGGAACTGAGTTTCGCTCGGAGAGGGAGGGCCGAAGTTGGTTTGGTTCTCGTCGGCGAGTGCCGGCGCGAACGCCAACGCGGAAAAGACCGCCAAGAGGGCAGCCGTCAGAAACGCTTTCATGCTGCTAGCAGCGGTTGCAACGGCCGTCTTGTGACCGGCCGGGTCGGCTTCGCGCCTTTCTACGGCCGGTGCTCCAAAAGCCGCAACAAAATCCAAAGCACCGCGGCGCCGGCATAGCGCCAAATCCAAGTTCTCGTCGGAAACTGCGGTCTCAGCCGCGCCTTGTTCAATACGATGGCTGCAGCAGCAACCGCCAATACGGACACGGCGAACGATATTGCCGTGGCCTGCACCGGGGTCATCTCAAGATTATAATCCCCACCGCCGGCCTTGCTGCCCGAGCGTCCGAGGACGGGATCGTGACGATGCAGGCCGTCCCGGCTGTCGGCCCGTCGCCGAGCCTTGAGGCAGCGTACATGATAATCTAGCGGTGGTGGTCCCAACCAAGAGGCGTTGCCTTGTCGCTGCCACGCTTGGCTGGTTCCGGTGGTCGCGGCCGGGCTCGTCCCAGTGATAAGGCTTCGGGCGACGATCGGGGCCGTCAACCGCTAGACCAAAGGCCGCACGTACATCGTAATTCAGGCCTCCGACTAAGGTCGAAACCCTAAAACTGACCCACCACCTCCGAAAAAGGGTTCCTTGACGCCCATCGCGACGGGTGCTAAACTCGAGCGCATGCCCCGGGGCGCATGAAAGCCGCCGCAAAGAGAAGGGCGAGACACCTCCATCTAGGGAGCCCGTGTTTCGTCTTTTTGGTGTGCCCAAAAGCCGGCATATGACCGTATTTATTCGAGCGAAGATTCACTGCAGAGAAAGAGAGTAATGGCGAAGACGACAGCTCCGAAAACCTCATCCAAGAATTCACCGGAGACTGTCCCGAGCTCGCCGAGGGCTACCAAACCAAGATCGAAGCGACCCTCCGCCGCCTCTATGAAGCTGAGCGATGGGAACGGCGCATCGACCGTGATGCCTTCGACTTTCCCGATGCCGACGGGGGCCTTTACCGTCGAGCAGCGGCCCGAGCCGGGTCCCAAGCGCGAGCGATACTCGTTTGCGAAGATTCCGCACGTCCTCGAGGTGCCGAACCTCATCGAGCTGCAGAAGGCCAGCTTCGACTGGTTCAAGACCGAGGGCCTCGCCGAGGCCTTCGCCTCCATCTCCCCAATCAAGGATTTTACCGGCAACCTGATCCTGGAGTTCGGCGAGCACTCGCTGGGCGAGCCGAAGTACTCCATCGAGGAGTGCCGCGAGCGCGACATGACCTACAGCGCTCCGCTGCGCGTCCGCGTCCGACTGATCACCGCTGAGTCCGGTGAAATCAAAGGTATCCCCGACCAAGAGATCTTCACGGGCGACTTTCCGCTGATGACGGACAAGGGCACGTTCATGATCAACGGCGCCGAACGAGTCATCGTGAGCCAGCTCGTGCGCTCGCCCGGCGTCTACTACAGCCAAGACGTCGACACAAACGCGCGTCCCACCTACAACGCAACGATCATTCCCAATCGCGGCGCTTGGATCGAATTCGAGACCGACAACGGCACGAAGAACGACGAGACCGAGGGAACGATCGGCGTCCGCATCGACAAGAACCGCAAGATCTACGTCTCGACCTTTATCCGCGCGCTCACGCGCCCCGCGCTCGGCTATGACTGGGAGAGCGACGACGCGATCATGGCGCTCTTCGCCGATATGCCGGCTCAGGGTCAAGCGATCATTCGCAACTCGATTGAGAAGGATCGCGACATCAAAACGCGCGAGGACGCGCTCAAGGAGATTTACAAGAAGCTGCGGCCCGGCGAACCCGAAAATGCCGAGAACGCTGAAAAGCTCATCGAGTCGCTCTTCTTCGACGACAAGCGCTACGATCTCGCGGGCGTCGGCCGCTACAAGCTCAGCAGTAAGTTTCAGTACCGCATTCAGAATCCCGATCCCGAACAGCGCCTCGATAAGCCGCATCTCGCGATCAACGAGTACGCCGACGCCGGTCTGACCGAGCCGAAAGCGATCGTCACGGCGCGCGAAGATGGCGAGGTCGTCGAAGTTTCGGACGTCTACGACAAGGAACGGCCGGAGCAGTCAGAGTGCGTCGTCACCATCCGTTATAAAGACGGCCAGACGGTCGCGTACGATCTCTACGGGGACCTTGGCATTCGCAAGGTGCTTGGCGTGCGGCCGCGGGTGGCTCCGGGCATCGCGCGTGGACAGAGTGTCAAGAAGGGCGATACCGTCGGCGACGGCGCGCGTTGCCTGCTGCGCGAGGATATGATCGCCGTCATCCGGCGCTTGATCCGCGTTGCGGTCGGGATGGTGGCGAAAGACGACATCGATCATCTGGGCAACCGGCGCGTCCGTTCGGTCGGCGAGCTGCTGCAAAACCAGTTCCGCGTCGGCCTGCTCCGCCTCGAGCGCGTCGTGCGCGAGCGCATGACGGTCCAAGATATCGAGACGGTCACGCCCCAGGCGCTGATCAATATTCGTCCCGTCGTCGCCGCGATCAAAGAGTTCTTCGGATCGTCGCAGCTCTCGCAGTTCATGGACCAGACCAACTCTCTGGCCGAGCTGACGCACAAGCGCCGTCTCTCGGCGCTCGGACCGGGTGGTCTCTCGCGCGAGCGCGCGGGCTTCGAAGTCCGCGACGTTCACCACTCGCACTACGGCCGTATCTGTCCCATCGAGACGCCGGAAGGTCCGAACATCGGCTTGATCGGCTCGCTCGCGACCTACGCGCGTGTGAATAAGTTCGGTTTCATCGAGACGCCCTATCGCGTCGTTCGCGAGAGCGTCGTCTCCGACGAAATCAAATACCTCACGGCGGACAAAGAGGACGAGTACATCATCGCGCAGGCGAACACACCGGTCGATTCCGAATCGGGGCGAATCACCGCCGAACCGGTCGTCTCGCGGTACGCCGAGGAGTATATCGAGGAGCCGGCCGCGCGCGTTCAACTGATGGACGTTTCGCCCAAGCAGATCGTCTCGGTCGCGACGGCGCTCATTCCGTTCCTCGAGCACGACGACGCGAACCGTGCGCTCATGGGGGCGAACATGCAGCGTCAAGCCGTCCCCCTGCTGCGTCCGTCGGCGCCGATCGTCGGCACCGGCATGGAGTATCGCGCGGCAAAGGACTCCGGCAGCCTGATCGTCGCCGAAGAGGCGGGCACGGTACTCTCGGTCGATGCCAAGGGCATCGTCGTACGCAATCGCGAGGGAATCGAACGAACCTACGATCTGCTGAAGTTCGTGCGTAGCAACGCAGGTACGTGTATCAATCAGCGGCCGATCGTCGGCGTCGACGACGAAGTCGTCGCCGGGCAGGTGATCGTCGACGGACCCTCCTCGGATCAGGGCGAGCTCGCGCTCGGACAGAACGTGCTCGTCGCCTTCATGCCGTGGGAAGGGTACAACTACGAAGACGCGATCCTCATCAGCGAGCGGATGGTTAAGGAAGACCGCTTCACCTCGATCCACATCGAGGAGTACGAGTGCGAAGCCCGCGATACGAAGCTCGGTCCTGAAGAGATCACGCGCGACATTCCCAACGTCGGCGAAGACGCGCTCAAGGATCTCGACGAGCGGGGCATCATTCGCATCGGCGCGGAGGTTCGTCCCGAAGACATTCTCGTCGGCAAAGTTACGCCGAAGGGTGAGACCGAGTTGACCGCCGAGGAGCGGCTGCTCCGAGCGATCTTCGGGGAGAAGTCGCGCGAAGTGCGTGACACGAGCCTCAAAGTGCCGCACGGCGAAAAAGGCAAGATCATCGACGTCAAGGTCTTTTCGCGCGAAAACGGCGACGAGCTCTCGCCCGGCGTGAACCACCTCGTTCGCGTCTACGTCGCACAGAAACGCAAGATTCTTCAAGGCGACAAAATGGCTGGTCGTCACGGGAACAAGGGCGTCATCGCGAAGGTGCTCCCGGAAGAGGACATGCCCTACCTGGAGGACGGAACGCCGGTCGACATCGTGCTCAATCCGCTGGGCGTGCCGTCGCGCATGAATCTCGGCCAGATCATGGAGACGCATCTCGGCTGGGCGGCACGCATGCTCGGAATGAGCGTTGCAACGCCCGTCTTCGACGGCGCGCACGCCGAGGATATTGCCGAGTGGCTACAAGATGCCGGCCTTCCGGCCGACGGCAAAACCTGGCTGCGCGACGGTCGCAGCGGGGAGCGCTTCTCGCGCCCCATCACCGTAGGTTTGATCTACATGCTCAAGCTCGCGCATCTCGTCGACGACAAGATTCACGCGCGCTCGACGGGACCGTACTCGATGATCACGCAGCAGCCGCTCGGTGGAAAGGCACAGTTCGGCGGTCAGCGCTTTGGCGAGATGGAAGTCTGGGCCCTCGAAGCCTACGGCGCGGCCTACACGCTGCAAGAACTGCTGACGGTGAAATCCGACGACGTCGTCGGACGCGTCAAGACCTACGAAGCGATCGTCAAGGGCGAGAACGTGATGGAGCCGGGCGTACCGGAGTCATTCAAAGTTCTGATCAAAGAGCTGCAGTCGCTCGCGCTCGACGTTAAAGTACTCACCGAAAATCGCGAAGAGGTCGAGATCAAAACGCCTGAAGACGATATGGCCGAATCCGAGCGTCGCGAATACGGGCTGCTCATGGGCGACGAACAGAACGCCGTATCGCAGACGGTCGTCGCTGCCGCCGAAGCGGCTGCGGATGCTCCGGCGGAGCTCGAGGAAGAGGAAGAAGAAGAGATCGACGACAGCAAGCCTCTCGATGCGACTGCCCCGATTCCGGTGCCTCCGGTTGCGCCGCGTCCAACCGAGGTCGAACCCGAGGAGATCTTCGAAGAAGCAGAGCCCGCGGACGAAGAGATCGAGGGGCCGCAGGGATACGAGCTCGAGGAAGAGGACGACGAATCGACCTACGAGGACGAGAAACCGGCGTACGAAGGCGAAGACGAGGAAGCGCCCTTCACGGAGAACGGCAATCAGGACGAAGAGTTCTAACCCTTCGACTACGCATCGCTTCGCGATGCTACGCTCAGGATGACAGGGTACAGAAAAAAGGAGGTCCCGTTGAAGCGGGGCCTCCTTCGTTTCGGCGACGCTGCCGTGCAGTTAGTGTTTCGTGCAGACGCCCGTCACACTGACGTGACGTCCCGTCTTCGCTTCGGTAAACGACGAGGAGCTCGTCATCTTAGCGCCGCTCACCTTCGTCACGACGTTATCGCTCTGCGCCGAAATATCGGGGCCTCCCATGAACGATACGTCGTGCCACGTCATCTGATCGCCGTTCCAGCCGCTGGAGAAGGCGAGGCCGTAGCCGTTGAGCGGGCCCATCGACATGTCGACCCAGCGATGCGTATCGGAATCGTACGTGATCCGATCCATGGTGGTGAGTTTGGTCGGTATCCATTTCGTGGCGCTCGTCGTCGAGGTTTCGTTCATCCACCAGCCGCTCGGATCCAGCGTATAGGTTGATGTGGTGACGTAGGCTGCAGGGCGGCGCGCGCTCTTCGTGCTGCAGGTCCAGGTTCCGACCATGAACGACATGGAGGAAAAGTTTGGTTTCTTCGGCGCAGGCAGCGGGGTGCTTTCGACCTGAGCCAGGGCGTACGTCGGCATGGTCGCGGCCAGCACGACGGCCGCCACGAGCATGAATCGGGGGATATGCATAGGCAACTCCTCAGAGGTAAGAAGCAGAGAAACGCGAGCTTTGCGGAGATCGCTTGGCACGCCTGCTTGGTCTTGCGCTCTTCGCACGAATCTCTCCTGGAGGGGAGCGGCCCCCGGCCGGAGTAGTTGGCCGGCTGCTCTTCGTTGGAGGTCACAACCATGTGGAGCTCCGGCGATAACCACCAAGGTGCTCGAAGCACGGAGGGTCCATGAGCGCGCTTCCAAGGATCGGCATCGTTGGGACTGGCCGCATGGGTGCGAATATCGCCAGACGCCTTCACGACGTCGGTTACCCGATCGCCGTCGTGTTCGACGCAAATCCAGAGGCAGCGGCGCAGACCGCCACCGAGACCGGCGGCGAAGTCGCGACCTCGCTCGCGCGCGTCACCGAACTCGCCGACGTCGTCCTTACCGTCGTCACCGACGACGCCGCGATGTACCGGATCTTCGCGACGGGCGGCGACTCCCTGCTGAACGGCGCGCAGGGCAAGCTCTTCGTTAACTGCGCGACCGTCTCGCCCAAAGTACACGTCGACGTCGAGCGGCTCGCGAGCGAACGCGACGCGCAAACCCTCGAAGCCTGCATGGCGAGCTCCATCCCGCAGGCGCGCAACGGAACGCTCTACCTCATGGTGGGCGGCCGGAAGGAGGCCTTCGAGCGGGTCAAGCCGATGCTCGAGAAGATGAGCGCTTCGTTGAAGTACGTCGGCGAGGCGGGGAAGGCCGCGCAGGTCAAAGCGCTCGTGAACATGGTGATGAACATCAACACCGCCGGTCTGGCCGAAGGATTGGGACTCGGCGACGCGCTCGGCCTCGACCTCGACGTTCTGCGCGAAGTCTTTTCGCAAACGGGTGCGAACTCGCGCGTGCTCGAGACCGACGGTGCGGACATGCAAAACCGCGAGCACGACGTCTACTTTTCCGCCTCGCACGCCGCGAAAGATTCCGGAATCGCCCTCGAGCTCGCGCGGGATGCGGGCTTACGGTTGCCGCTCGCCCAGGCGACCTTCGACCAATATGAGAAAATGAAGGCGCTCGGACTGGGAGAGCTCGATAAGTCCGGCGTATCGGAACTCACTTTTACATCGCGCCACGGCCGAACCGCCGTGCCGCACGCGTGAGACTGGAAGGAAAGCAATGCCTGCGGAAACTCAAAACAAAGTCGTCCCGTTGATCAGCTCCGGAACCGCCGGTCCGTTAGGTGCGATTCATTTGCCGCGCCTTTGGCTGAAGCTCTCGCTCGCCGCAGTCGACGCGCTGCCGGACGGCTATGACGAATGCGGCGCCGGTTTCGACGCGATGACGCTGAGCGCGCTCGGTCTCGACCGTCAGAAGACGATCGACTTCGTTCGAGAGCGACGGCCGACGTACATGGAGTTCGAAGAGTGGGTCGTTGCGAACGGAAAGACCGATACGGCGACGATCCAAGCGCATAATGCCGCGGTTCGCGGTTACAACCACGCCGAGGATCTCGGGCAGACGATGCGCCAGTCGTCGAAGATCAAAGATTCGTCGGTAAAAGATGCGGTCGGGCTGAACACGGTCGAGGATCTCGACGCGCTCCATCATCAGTTGACCCACCGATAGTCCTCAAACTCGACGACGGGGCCGTCACGAGGCTCGACCAATGGGGCGAGCGCGGCCCCATTGCGCTTGCCATTCACGGCATGACCAGCTCCCGCAAGTCGTGGGAGCGGTTGGCGCATCGGCTTGACGGGCGATTTCGCCTCGTCGCCTACGACCAGCGCGGCCATGGCGAGAGCGCCGGCGTGCCTGGTCCGATGTCGCTGGAGCGAGCCGTGCGCGACGCGGAGAACGTCGCGGCGGCGCTCGGTGAGCCCGTCGAGCTGCTGCTCGGTCATTCGTGGGGCGGCGCCGTTGCGATTCTAGCAGGTGCGCGTTTGCCGGCGAACCGCATTGCCGTCGTCGACCCGATGATTCGTCAGGCCGACGTGGCGTGGTACGACGAGTTTCTTGCCGAGCTGCGCGAGCTCTTCGCGCTGACCGGCGACGCGCGCGATGCGGCCGTTCGCACCGAGTACGCTTCGTGGTCCGATCGCGACATCGAAGGAAAAGTACACGCGGTGCATTCGATGACCACGCTGCCCATCGAAAATCTTCGCGACGCGAACCCGCCGCCGGCATGGGACTTGCGCCCGACGATCGAGCGGTACGAAAAGCCACTCTTGCTCGCCTTCGCCCATCGCGGCGAGAGCATCAACGACGATCGAACGCTCGACGAGATCGAACGCGTTGCTTCGGCAACGGTTCGCCTCGCTTTTTTGGGCGGCGGCCACAACTTACATCGCACCGAGTTCGAGGCCTTCGCCGAAGCCCTCGATAGCTGGCTGGCGCTAGTTTAACCAGCTTGTAATCCCGCGTTCACGTTTAACGCGCCGGTTGCGTCGCGTATCTTCCGACAATTATCGCAGATCGCAATTGTGCGGTCGATTGCCCCTCAAGGGAAGGTACAATGCGCAAAGTACTGATGGCGTTAAGCGTTCTGCTGGTTGTCACGGTCCAGGCAGCGCGAGCCAACGTTAATCCCAATGCCGCGCCGGCGGACGAATACTTCGGGCCCTATCGACAGAGCGTGCTGGAGATTCGCAATCGTCTCAACGATTACGATCGCCTCGATCCCAACTCCATGCTCGATCCTTCGGTCGGCGGATATCTCGACCACCTCCAGCTTGCGATCCGCGATTGGCAGCACAAGTATCCCAGCGATCCGTGGCTCCCGCGGATTCTCGGTCACCTGATGCGCGAGTACTGGCGGGCGGGAGAGGCTTCGAGTCCGACCGGCCTGGCCGCGCTTGCGTTCATGCGTGCGGTCTATCCGGATTCCGAGATCACCACGCAGACCGTCACGCTCGTGTACGGATCGAACCCGGCTCTCGACCAGATCGCCAGCGACACGGCGCCACCGCCGGCATATCCGGCCCCAGTTGCCTATCAAGCGCAGCCGGCTCCGGTTGCCTACCAAGCGCAGCCGGAGAGTGCGCCGCTGCCTGCGGAGGCGGCGATGCCGGCATACGCCGACATCCCCTCGTACGCGACGCCGACATACGCCGGCATCCCCTCGTACGCGACGCCGCTTGACGAAGCCCCCGTTGCTCAGGCGCCGTCGACCGATGCACCGCCCCCCGATGTCGCCGCGGATGACTCATCGGCCCCGCCGCCGATGCGATAGCGGTAGCGACGCTTCGAAGATGCCGAGCGCCCGAAGTTTCGGGCGCTCGTTCTTCGATGTGCTATCATGCTACGGCTATGACGGCAAAGAGCGTATTCATCGATCCCGCGATTCAGGAGTACATCGCCGCCACCGTGGTTCGCGAGCATCCGGCTCTGCGCGAGCTGCGCGAAGAGACCGCGCGGCATCCTCACGCGCGCATGGCCATCGGTCCCGAACAAGGGTCGCTCATGGCGTTGTTAGCCCTTGCGCTCGGTGCGCGCCGATATCTGGAGATCGGCGTCTTCACCGGCTATAGCTCGCTCGCGCTCGCACTCGCTCTGCCCGCAGACGGCTACGTGCTCGCGTGCGACGTCAGTGAGGAGTACACGGGCGTGGCGCGGCGCCATTGGCAGGCCGCCGGGGTTGCAGCCAAGATCGATCTGCGTATCGCTCCGGCGCTCGAAACGCTGGCGCGGCTGCGCGGCCAGAACGTCGAGCCCTTCGATGTGGCCTTCATCGACGCCGACAAGGCAAACGTCGACGCGTATTATGAGAACGCGCTCGCGCTCGTCCGGCCGGGCGGTCTGGTTCTCGTTGACAACGTGCTGTGGGATGGGGCGGTGCTCGACGTTTCGAGCGCCGATCCGAACACGCAAGCGCTGCGCGCGCTGAATTCGAAGGCGGGGCGGGACGAGCGCGTCGACACCGCATTGGTGCCGATCTGCGACGGTCTGCTGATCGCGCGGAAGCGCGCTTAAGATTTCGGTGGGCGGAGATCGTTGAAGCGCGTCCACGCATCGCGTACGACGGGCGATTGGGCGTCGCGCGAGGCGACGCCACTCTCGGCGGCAACGTCGAAACAAATGCGGCGGTGCGGATAGTCAACCGCCATCGCGCGCACCGACGGACGATTCGTTTCGATGATACCGTTGTAGCCGTCGGGGCGCTGCGTTTCGGTGCAGATCGGCATGGAGCTTGGCGGCGCGCCGGGAGCATAGCGCACCGCGGCAACCGCGCCGCACGCAAAACCCTCGCGAACCGCTCCCGGCATCGTTTCGTACTCGGCGTTTGCGATGAGCGGCTGATGCAACTGAGTCCGGACGCCCTCCCAGAGCGCGCCGCCGCCCGCCATGCCGGAATCGAGCACGATGTGCGAAAGCATCGTGTCGTTGATTTCGATGGTTGCGAGGGGAACGCGCGGCGATAGATCGACGGGCAGACAGTGCATTCGCGCAAGCCGCGAGCTCGGCGGGTAGAGCGTGACCTGCCGCCGGTCGCGCTCGATCAAGGTGGGAAAGTGTGCGAAGAAATCGTATCCGCAGAGGGCTTCATTGCCGGTGACGTTCGGCGAAATCAATGCGGGCACGTCCTCCAGCGCGTATTGAGCGACTCCGAGGCGCGGGATCTCGGTCGCCCGATCGACGTAGGTGTGGCCGTCGGGTGCGACTTCGAAGGAGCCGGCCCGGCTCGAAAGCCGCGCCGACTCGGCAAGCGCGGCCGAAAGTATGATCGCCGAGGTTCCGGTATCGAGGACACAGGTAGCATGCAGCCCGTCGATCGTAACCGGAATCGTCGTACGGGTTGCGTTCTCACCGCTGGCGATCGCGACCGCGGCAGCTGCCGACGCGCGACGCGCGTCGCTTGCGCCGGCGGCGAGCGCTGCGGCAATGCAAAGCCCGAAGACGAGTGGCCGCAACGAGAATCTCCTCATCACCGTTGGAGCGTAGCGTACCATAGCGAGCGGGATTCGTCTGCCGCTCTCATCAAAGTGTAACGCGTGAGACGCTGCGCTCTTTGGCCACGCTCATGCGCGTGACGTGCGTTGGGGCCGGCCCCGCCGGCCTCTACTTCGGCATCCTGATCAAGCGCCGATTCCCGCATTGGGAAGTCAGCATTTTCGAACGCAATCGGCCTCTCGACACCTTTGGCTGGGGCGTCGTCTTTTCGGATGCGACCCTCGAGAATCTACGCGAGGCCGACGAGCCAACGCACCGCAGCATCGTCGACGCCTTCGCACACTGGGACGACATCGAAATCAATTTCGAGGGACGGAAAATTCGCTCGGGCGGCCACGGCTTCAGCGGGATCTCGCGAAAAAAGTTGCTCGAAATCCTCCAGCAGCGCGCTGCCGAGGTCGGGGTCGCGCTTCGCTTCGAGCACGAGGTCGACGACATCGCGAACCTGCGTGCGCGGTGCGATCTGTTGGTGGGCACCGACGGGATCAACAGTAAGGTGCGCGGCGCATTTTCCGGCGCGTTCGTACCCTCACTCGACCGGCGACGTTGCCGCTTTGTCTGGCTGGGAACGACGCTGCCGCTCGACGCGTTCACCTTCATCTTCGAGCGGACCGAGCACGGATGGTTTACCGTACACGCCTATCGGTTCGATTCCGAGCTCAGCACCTTCATCGTGGAATGCCGCGAAGAGACGTGGCTCGCTCACGGGCTCGACACCGCCGACACCGCGGAGACGCTGCAGTTTTGCCAACGGCTCTTCGAGCCGTACCTTCGCGGACATCGCTTGATGGCGAACTCGGCTCACCTGCGTGGGCGCGACTGGCTGAACTTTACGCGCGTGAGCAACGAACGCTGGGTTCACGACAACGTGGTGCTCGTGGGTGACGCCGCGCATACGGCGCATTTTTCGGTCGGGTCCGGCACAAAGCTGGCGATGGAAGACGCGATCGGCCTCGCCGATGCGTTGAGCCGATCGAACGGCAGCCTCGTCGCGCTGCCGGAGTACGAAGCCTCGCGGAAAATCGAGGTGCTCAAGCTGCAGAACGCCGCGCGCAACTCGACCGAGTGGTTCGAACACGTCGGGCGATATGCGGGCCTCCCGCCGGAACAGTTCGCGTATAGCCTTCTCACACGCAGCCAGCGCATCGGTCACGAAAATCTGCGATTACGAGACGCGCCCTACGTCGATGGGATCGAGCAGTGGTTCGGAGGCATTCCGGTGCCGCCGATGTTCGTGCCGTTTCGATTACGGGAATGCGAGCTTGCAAATCGCATCGTGGTTTCTCCGATGGATATGTACAGCGCGATTGACGGAGTTCCGCAGCCGTTTCACCTCGTCCATCTCGGCACGCGCGCGCTCGGCGGTGCGGGGCTGATCTTCACCGAGATGACGTGTGTCACGCGCGAGGGGCGCATTTCTCCGGGTTGTACGGGGATGTACCTGCCCGAGCACGTTTCCGCTTGGAAGGCAATCGTCGATTTCGTGCACGAGCATTCACGCGCGAAGATCTGTTTGCAGCTCGGGCACTCCGGACCGAAAGGGTCGACGAAGCTCATGTGGGAGGGGATGGACGAGCCGCTCGACGAGGGCAACTGGCCGGTGGTAGCGCCGTCGGCGATTCCGTACGCGGCCGCCAATCAGGTTCCGGCCGCGCTTTCGAAAGGCGAGATGCAAGAAATTCTGGCGGCGTTCGTGCGCGCGGCGGAGATGGGCCTCGCGGCCGGCTTCGATATGCTCGAGCTTCACTGCGCACACGGGTATCTGCTCTCGTCGTTCATTACGCCGCTGCGCAACCAGCGCACCGATGAATACGGCGGTCCGCTGGAGAACCGGCTGCGATATCCGCTCGAAGTATTCGAAGCGATCCGCGCGGTTTGGCCCCGAGAACGGCCGATGTCGGTTCGAATCTCGGCAACCGATTGGGTCGACGGCGGAGTCACGGCCGAAGACTCCGTCGCAATTGCGCGTGCCTTCAAAGCCGCCGGCGCCGATCTCATCGACGTTTCGACCGGGCAGACCTCGCCCGACGCCGAACCAGTCTACGGTCGAATGTTTCAGACACCCTACGCCGATCGAATTCGTAACGAAGTCGGTATTGCGACGATGGCCGTCGGAAACATTACCGATACCGATCAGGTCAACGCGATCCTGGCCGGAGGTCGAGCCGATCTCGTTGCCCTCGGGCGGCCGCATTTGGCCGATCCGTTTTGGACGCTCCACGCAGCCGCGCAACTTGGATATGCCGATGCGGTGTGGCCGCCGCAGTACCTCGCCGGCAAAGATCAGCTCGAACGTCTGGCTGCGCGTGCGCGCGCCGCAACTCCATGAGCCTTTCAGGTAAGCATGCGGTCGTGACCGGCGGCGCGCGCGGAATCGGACACGCCGTCGCGTCGCTGCTCGTTCGCGAAGGCGCCCGCGTCAGCATCCTCAGCCGGTCGCCGGCACACGAGCGGACCAGCCCGTTCTTCTTGGTGCGCGCGGACCTTACCGACCGCGAGACGATTCCGCCCGCATTTGCCGCCTGCCGGGAAGCGAACGGTCCGATCGCGGTGCTGGTCAACAACGCGGGTGTCGCCGAGTCGGCGCCATTAGTGCGCACCAGCGACGCCCTCTGGGACCGGACCATCGCCACGAACCTGACCGGCACGTTTCTATGCACGCGCCAAGTCATCGAGGAGATGATCGCGGCGCACTGGGGCCGGATCGTCAACATCGCGAGTACCGCTGGGCTCGAGGGCGCTCCGTATATTTCGGCCTATTGCGCGAGCAAGCACGGCGTCGTCGGATTCACGCGAGCGATCGCCGCCGAGCTGACGGGAACCGGCGTCACGGCAAATGCTGTCTGCCCGGGTTACACGGAGACGGAGATGATGCAGCGGGCGATAGAGAATATCACGACTCGAACGGGGCGAAGCGAAGCCTCGACGAGGGAGTTAATGGCGCAAGGAAATCCCGAGGGACGCATTGCGACCGCCGGAGAGGTCGCGCAGGCGGTGCGTGCGCTGATCGACGGAGCGCAAAGCGGCGTGGCGATCGTCGTTCCGAGTGCGGCATCGTGACGTCGCCGGATCGTCCGCCGAGGGTCGGCCTGCCGAAGGTCGACGTGCTCATTGCAGTCTGCGTCGTATTCATTTCGGTTGCTTCGCTCTGGGTCGCGGTCCGCTCGAGCCAGATACAGCAGAAGACGCTCGCAGCTTCGGTCTGGCCCTATCTCGAAGTCGGCACGAGCGATACAACGGATACCGGGGGCCGCATCATCTTATTCACGATCAAGAACCAAGGCGTCGGTCCGGCGCTGGTTCGGTGGATCACGCTTTCCTATCACGGGCGCCTCTTCGGCGACTCGCGATCGCTGCTGCAGGCGTGTTGCTCGTTTACGGGGCCGGTCATTACGACGACGATCCACGGTCGCGTGATCGCCGCTCGTGAGGCAGTCGATTTCATCAAAGTACTTCCGTCGAGTATGACTCCCGCGCAGTTTGAGCGGCTCGATCGGGCCGCAGCCGAGACCGAGCATCGCGCGTGTTACTGCTCCGTTCTCGACGAATGTTGGATCTTGGGCTCCAGCAAAAAAGGACCGCTTCCGGTGCCTTCCTGCGGTGCGGCACCCCTCGCCCCGGATCGAATATAGGCTAGGCTCCGTACCAGCGGAGCGCCGGCCAGATCACCGGAAGCGGCGCAATCGGATCGCGGCAAAGATAGATCGGTGCGGGTCCTTCAACGATCCATTTGAGCGGCTCGGTGGAAGTGCGCACGAGTACGACGCTGCGGTAAAAACGGCGAAGCCGATCGATGCGAGTCGCGCCGATCGCGACGAGCGTGGTCCCGTCATAGCCGCGCGTGCCCCAGAGAAAGTAGCTGTTTTGACTCGAAATCGCGCCGGGTAGCCCGTAACGCGGTCCGAAGAAGTCGAGCGCGCCGGCATCGGCGTAGGTGTCGGCATAGATGGCGGTTCGGCTGCGTATTCGAGGCGGAAGCGCGAGGTAGACGCTGGCGACGTCCCTTGCCAGCCGGTTCCATCCGAACTCTTCGGCAAAGATTGGCTGCACGAGCTCGGCACGAGCGCCGCTGCGGCCGGTGATCCCGAGCAGGCGCGAATACCCGACCAGCCCGCCAACCGGAAGAACCGGCAGCGAGAACGGAAGCGCGACGAGCGCGACGATCGCGAGGAGCGCGCAGAGCGCCGTGCGTAGTGCGATCGCGGCGCGTTCGATCGCGACTCCCCCCAGCGCGAAGAGCGTCGCGTAAGCGCCGGCGATATAGTAGCCTTTTGCCGCGAACGCCGCGGCGGTGAGAAACATCACGACATAAGCGATCGACACGAAGCGCAGATCGCGGAGTTCGCGCAAACGCAAGGGAGCAAACGCACCGGCAACCCAGATCGGTACCGCGACGGGATTGGTATAAAGCAGCTGTTCGAACGCGAAACGGATTGCATTCGCAACCGTACCCGAGACCTCGAGCGTCACTCCGTTCTGCAGCGCCGGCCGATGAGCGCTGTCGCCGCGCAAGACCTCGAGGAACGGCCATCCGTGCACAGCCTGCCAGGTCAGGTTCGGAGCGACGAGACCGAGCGCGAGAACCGCGGCGCAAAGCGGATAGACCGAGCGAAGCACGCGGCGCTCGGGCGTTGCCAACAGGCCGGCACCGATCCCGGCGAGCGGCAAGAGCATCGAGTACTTCGCGTACATACCGAACGCGGCGACGGTGGCGAGCGCCGCCCACCATCGGGGTTGTCGTCGCGGCGCGCGCACGATGCGGATCGCGCAGTAGAAAGCGAGCGTCCAAGTGAGCGGCTCGAAGGAGCTGGTCGTGAGTGTGTTCCCGAGGACGAGATAGGCGGGCATCGCTAGGGTCGCCGTTCCTGCGAGCAGTTGTGCGAAGCGATTGCCGCCCAGCTCGCGGCAGAGCGCGACCGTTACGTAAACGGTCAGCGCCGCCGCGAGAATTGGCAGCGCGCGGAGCGCTACGAGCTCGTATCCGGCCGGCGCCGCAACGAGCGCGGCGAGAGCGACCATCGGTGGTTGATCGACGTACCCCCAGGCAAGATGTTTCGAACACGCAACAAAATACAGCTCGTCACGAAAGTAGCCGTATCGCCAGGCGGTTGCGCCATGGAGCAGTGCGGCAATGACTCCGAACGCAAGCGCGATCACGCCGTGCGGCGGGCGACGACCAAGAGGCTGAGCGCGAAGCCGCAGACGCCCGACCAAATCCACGAGCCCAGCGCGACGTTCCAGTCCCACCAAATGCCGTCGGAGATGCCGATGGCGATAAGGTACGTTCCGATATACGCCATCGGTACGGCCGCGGCGAACCATCGAAATGCACGCATCGCGGAGGGCATCGGATGCGGGTCGTAGCGCGCGATGAAGGCATCGGCAAAGAGGCCGGTCGCCAGCGACTGTACGAACGTGACCGCGAGCAGCGGGGTCTGGTTGGTGAACGCGGCCGCTGCCGGTAGATTACCGATCAGCAGGAATGCGGTGACCATTCCCGGCGCTGGATGCATTCGTGAGACGAGCCAGAGCGCGAAGCCGCTGACGAGCGTGCTTTGAAAGAGCACGATCAGCATACCGGTCGCGATCTTGTAATAGCCGATCGAGAGCGCGGTGAAGTAGTGAGGCGTGAACGGGACGATCGGCGGCGGAGCGTTCGTCCGCCCGGCCGCCGGGTCGAAAGCATACGCGGTTCCGAAGTGTGCCAAGATGAGCCAGGTGGCGAGACCGAGTGCGAGCGGGGCCTGGCGCGCGAGCGTCGTGGTGTGTCCGCGCTCGGCGAGAATCGAACGGATCGGGCCGCTCGCTAAGAAGAAGATTCCGAGCCCCAGGATCTGGTGCGTCGGGCTGAGCAGCGTGTCGACGCCCTCCTCGATCCCAAAGAAATGGTGCCAGAGCATGTCGCCGACTCCGCCCAGAACGAAAATCGGAATGCCGAGCACGGCGAGACGGTACGATCGCGGCAGCGCGTTCGCCCATTGATATCCAAGCGCGTGCGCGCGCATCGCGAACGCGCCGATGACGAGCACCACCGCGAACATTCCGGAGTAGAAGACGGCGTGATACGGCGTGAAGAAGCTTTCGACCGGAACGTGTCCGTGAGCCCAGGCGTCAAGAAAGAACCCGCCGGAAATCCAAATCCCGCAGATGCCGACCGCGTAGTCGAGCGCGACGCTTCGCGGAGCGGCATGCTGCTGCGCCATAGCACTAGAGGCCTTACGCACGAATCCTGCGAGCGCCTTCTGTGGAGAAGGTGGCCTCGTCAAGAGTTTCGTACGACTGCAAGCGTGCTGGTTCGCATCGGAGCGCTCGCATCTTGCGTGCTGGTGGCGGGTTGCGCATCACGTCCCCCCGATCCGCCGGCGAACGTCGGCGTCGGATTCGCGGCGTTGCCGGCGCCACGGGTCGAGGGAAACGATGCACCGCCCGGGATCCTTGGTATGCGGTTCTCCTCGCTCGACGTCCGGCGCGGCGAACGCTGGTCGGGTAGGTTCGTGACCGGCACGAACGTCGCGAGCCTCGAAGTGCGCACGAGCCTCTTTTCGATCAACGTGCCCAAACTGCAACCCGGACGCTTCATTTTCGTTGTCGACGTGCTCGATATGCCGCCGATCTTCGTGCGCAGTTACCGACTGCGGGTCATCGCCCGCAATAGCGCGGGCAGCGAGTACGAAGAGGATCTGCCGTTTCGCATCCGATGACAAAGGCACGATACGAAACGAGGAACGCGGTCCTCACCATCACGCTCGATCGTCCCGAGCGGAAGAATCCGCTGACGTTCGAGCTCTACGCCGAGTTGCGCGACCGCTTTCGCGAGCTCAGCGACGAGAAGGCGGTTCGAGCCGTCGTGCTCACCGGCGCCGGTGAGAACTTTTGCTCCGGAGGAGACGTTCACGAGATCATCGGACCGCTGACCTCGGCACCGGCGGCGCAGCTCTTGGAGTTCACGCAAATGACGGGCGATCTCGTCAAGGCGATGCGTTCGTCGCCGCAGCCGATCGTCGCGGCCGTCGACGGTGCGTGTGCCGGGGCGGGAGCGATCCTTGCAATGGCCAGCGATCTCCGGCTTGGAACGCAGCGCTCGCGCGTCGCGTTCCTCTTCGTTCGCGTGGGCCTCGCCGGCTGCGATATGGGCGCTTGCGCGATCTTACCGCGGATCGTCGGACTCGGGCGGGCTGCGGAGCTGCTGTATACCGGGCGCGCGATGCCCGGTTCGCAAGCATTCGAATGGGGATTTTACAACGAGCTCTGCGCGCCCGAGCAGCTCCAAGACCGAGCGCACGTGCTCGCAAGCGAGCTCGCGAAGGGCCCGGCGCTCGCCCACGCGCTCACCAAAAAGATGCTTCACGAAGAGTGGGCGCTGCCGCTTGACGATGCGATCGATGCCGAGGCACGAGCCCAGGCAGCGTGCATGGAGAGCGGCGATTTCCGGCGCGCCTATGAGGCCTTTGTAGAAAAGCGCGCGCCGCGCTTCGAGGGCACGTGATGAAGCCATCGCAATGGCCGTTTTTCGACGAGGAGCATCGCGCATTCGCCGCCGGCTTAGAAGCCTGGATTGAAAATGCGAACGTCCTCGACGACGAGCGCAAAGCCGACGCGAGCTCTCGTGCGTGGGTGCGCGCGCTGGCCGAAAACGGATGGCTGCGCGCCTGCGTTCCGGGCGTTCACGGCGGTCTGCGCGCGGGCCTCGACGCTCGCACGCTCTGCTTAGCTCGCGAACGGCTCGCCTACCGATCTGCACTGGCCGATTTCGCGTTTGCCATGCAGGGCCTCGGGAGTGCGCCGATCGCGCTCTTCGGAAACGCCGAATTGCAACGTCACTACCTTCCCATCGTGGTCAAGGGCGGCTGCATCGTGGCATTTGCCTTATCGGAGCGCGAAGCCGGATCCGACGTTGCGGCGATTGCGACGCGGGCGCGTCGCGACGGCGACGCGTACGTTATCGAGGGTGAGAAGGCGTGGATCTCCAACGCGGGCGTCGCCGATCTCTACGTCGTCTTCGCGCGAACCGGAGGCGATGGATCGCGCGGCCTGACCGCATTCGCCGTGGATGCGGCGACGGCCGGCTGTTCGGCGGGAAAGCGCGTCGAAACCATCTCTCCGCATCCGCTCGGTGCGCTGCGCTTCGATCGTTGCCGCGTTCCGATCTCGCATCGAATCGGAGCGGAGGGCGACGGATTCAAGATCGCGATGGCCACCCTGGACGTCTTTCGCAGTACCGTCGGTGCCGCGGCACTCGGATTTGCGCGCCGAGCCCTCGACGAATCGGTCGCGCACGCGCGCTCGCGCCGGCTCTTCGGTGCAACGCTCGGTGAGCTGCAGCTCACACAGGCGGCGATTGCCGCGATGGCGACCGATGTCGACGCGAGTGCGTTGCTCGTCTATCGCGCCGCCTGGGAGAAAGATACGTCTTCCGGACGTGTCACGCGAGAGTCGGCGATGGCGAAGTGGTTTGCGACCGAGGCGGCCGGGCGAGTCTGCGACCGCGCCGTGCAGCTCTTCGGGGCCCGCGGCGTTACCCGCGGCGAGCCGGTCGAGCGTCTGTATCGCGACGTTCGCGCCCTGCGGATCTACGAAGGCGCGAGCGAAATTCAGCAAATCGTGATTGCCAAGCACGTGCTCGAGACGTGACGCTGCACCTCACCGGACACGTCGATCGTTTCGCCGAGGAACGGCTGCCGGGGCGGGAGCAGATGCCCGAATTCCTCTTCGATCCGGCCACATCCGGTTATCCCGCGCACCTCAACGCTGCAAGCGAGCTGCTCGACAAACACGTCGCTGCGGGTGGCGGCGACGATCGGTGCATCCTTTCGCTCTGCGGCGACGTCTGGAGCTACGCGCAGCTGCAGAAGGCCGCCAACCGAATCGCGCGCGTCCTCGTCGAGGATCTCGAGCTGCAGCCCGGCAATCGCGTTCTCCTCCGTGCCCCCAACGGTCCAATGCTCGCCGCATGCTGGTTCGCGGTATTGAAGGCCGGTGGTATCGCCGTCACCACGATGCCGCTCTATCGTGCCGGCGAGCTGCGCATCATGATGGAGAAAGCGCAGGTCAAACACGCCCTCTGCGATGCGCGCCTGCGCGAGGAGCTCGATCGCGCTTGTGTGGAGTACGGGGGAGTGCGCCGCGCGTACTTCGATGCCTCCGTTGCAGCCCCCGATTCACTGGAAGCCCGCATGGCGCTCAAGCCGGAAGCATTCGCAAACGTGGAGACCGCGGCCGAAGACGTTGCGCTCGTCGCATTTACCTCGGGAACGACCGGAACGCCAAAGGCGGCGATGCATTATCATCGCGACCTTCTGGCAATTTGCGATACCTATGCAAAGGGCGTCTTGCAGCCGCGTTCCGACAACCTCTTCTGCGGAAGTCCACCGCTTGCGTTTACCTTTGGGCTCGGTGGCCTGCTGCTCTTTCCGCTCTACGCGGGAGCGGCGACGCTGCTGCTCGAGAAGGCGGGACCGCTGGAGCTGCTCGAAGCGACCGCGCGGTTCGGCGTGACGACGCTCTTCACGGCGCCGATCGCATATCGGGCAATGGCCGGCACGATCGACAAGTACGACGTCTCCTCGCTGCGCACGTGCGTTTCGGCGGGTGAGACGCTGCCGAAGGCGATCTGGGAAGAGTGGCTCGTGAAGAGCGGTCTGCGAATTCTCGATGGCATCGGAAGTACCGAGATGCTGCACATTTTTATCGGTTCGCCGCAAAACGAAGTTCGGGCCGGGTCGACGGGACGGGTCGTGCCCGGCTACGTTGCAGAGATTCACGACGACGAAGGCCGTCGCGTCGAAGATGAAGCCGTCGGCCGTCTTGCGGTCAAGGGCCCGACCGGGTGCAAGTATCTGCAGGACGAACGCCAGCTCACCTACGTGCGGAACGGTTGGAACTATCCGGGCGACGCGTACCGTCGCGACGCCGACGGATATTTCTGGTACGTTGCGCGGACCGACGACATGATCGTTTCGGCCGGATATAATATTTCGGGGCCCGAGGTCGAGCAGGCACTCATTTCACACGCCGACGTCAAGGAGGTCGCCGTCGTGGGCGTTCGCGATCCGGCGAAGGAGACGAACTTCGTCAAGGCCTTCGTCGTTCTCGCCGACGGCTGCGCCGCGCCCGAGACCAAAGCCGACGAGCTCAAGGAGTACTGCAAGGCGCAGATCGCGCCGTTCAAGGCGCCGCGGGAGATCGAATTCGTTTCAGAGCTGCCGCGAACCGAAACCGGAAAACTTCAGCGCTACAAATTGCGAAGCCGTTAGCGGGAGGCGGGACAGAGCGAGCGGATCGCGCGCTCCGCATCCGGGCGCGGCGAGTCGGCGGCGGCATGGACGTAGATTGCGGCATAGGCCACGTGCCGCACCGCGGTCATGACGCCTTCCATCACGAGCGGCCCTCTCGACCGCATCGTCGTGACGGAAACGTATACACCGTCGGTGGCTCGACAGAGCACCATGGGTAGCCGCTGCGTGACGGTCGTCGGCCCTTTCGAAAAGCGCGCGACGACCGCAGTAAAGCTATACGAGAGCGAGCCTCGTTCTCGCATCGGAAACGTCGTAACGAAGATCCGCTGCGACATCGCGTCGCCGGGATGGCGGTCCCAAACCCAGAACTCGTAACCCGCGGCCGGCGTAAAGTACGAATCAGGATTTTGGGCGGGCCACGCCGGCGCGTCGATCGGCGGCCGTGAAACGTGCACCACCGGATCGGGTGGCGGACAAAGGCTCTCGGCTGCGGCCTCGCCTTCGGGAGAGGGACCGGTTTTTATCGAGTACGTGAAGGCCGCGACGTAAACGCGCGCGCGAGTGACCGCGGTGACGTACGTGAGGGCATCGCCGGCCGAATCCTGATACGTCTCTTTCAGCCCGGAGCTGCCGCGACAGAGCCGGACGGTGCCACTTTCGCGCAGCGCCAACGACGGATCGCGGCCCTTCGTCTCTTGCATCAAACGGGTCGTAATCTGCTCGAGATCGTACCCCAGACTCGGCGAAACGTTGAGGACGATCGACTCGTCCCCGATCCCCCAGATGCCGACGATCTTGAAGAAGCCGGCGGGCTTACCGGCAGGCAACGGTAGCGCGTGCCACGACGCTGGAATCGCCAAGGTCGTGGACTGCGTGCGCGCCGGCGCCGCGGCCGGTGGCGATGCGGAGGGTTGCGGCGATGGGGCGGCCTGCGGAGATGCCGTGACGAGGGGAACGAGGAGCAGTGCGAGCCGATGCATCGCTACTCGCGGATCGCCCGGGCTGCCGGCAAGACCGCCGTCGCTTCGATTTCGACTTTCGCTCCGGTTTCAAGCAGTGCGGCGACCCCGACGAGCGCCATTGCGGGGTAGTGATTGCCGACGATCTCGCGATATGCGGCTCCGAGCTCGCGCAACGACTCACGGTACTCGCCGGTATTGGTGACGTACCACGTGAGACGCACGAGATCTTCGGGTGCGCCGCCGGCCGCACTGAGCACGGCGACGACATTGCGCAACGCTTGGCGCGCCTGTGCGAGAAAATCGTCGCCGACGAGCTGATTGCGCTCGTCCCATCCGATCTGTCCCGAGATCGCGAGATACCGCCCTTCGGCGAGAATACCGTTCGAGTACCCGCTCGGGCGCGGCCAGCCGGACGGATTGACCGCGCGGCTCATGCGAAATCCGCCGCGGTCGTTCGATCGACCCCGCCACCCACGCGAACCGCCCGCAGAGCGATAGTCAATATCGCGCTGACGAGCAAATTGATGGCGAGTGCGTAGAGAGCGATCAAACCCGTGAGCGATCCCCCGAACGCGTGCAGCGTGTAGTTCGATGTGAAGCCGGAGGCCCAGGCCATCGCGCAGCTGGTTACGAGGCCGCAGGCCCAACCGGCGAGCAGCGCCTTTGCATGGAACCAGCGCGTCCACAATCCGAGGACGAACGCGGGAAAGATCTGCAGCATCAGCGCGCCGCCGAGCAGCTGGAAGTCGATCGCATACGGCACCGGAACGAAGAAGATGAAGAGCAGAGCGAACGCGCAAATGGCGACCGTGAGCGTTTTGGCGACGCGCGTCTCGATGCTCGGCCGCTCCGAAGAGAACTCGCGGAAGACGTTACTGGCAAAAAGGTTCGAAGCGCCGATGCACATGATCGCGGCCGGCACCAAGGCGCCGATGACGACCGCGGAGGCTGCGATACCGGCAAACCAGTCGGGAAAGAAGCGCGCGAAGAGCAACGGCACGATGTTGGTGCTATCTTTCGACGTGATGCCGGCGGCAACCGCGCAATAGCCGAGCAGCGCGAGAAGACCGAGCAGGAGCGAGTAAATCGGAAGGAGGGCGGCGTTGCGGCGAATCACGCCGCGGCTGCGCGCGGCCAAAACGCTGGTAATCGAGTGCGGGTAAATGAAGAGCGAGAGCGCGTTCCCGAACGCCATCGACGCATACGTGAAGTACTGCGGCGGCGTCAAGAAGACCGACGAGGGATGTGGGCGTCGGGCGAGTGCACCCTCCGCGACCGTAAAGACGTTCGCCCATCCGCCGAGCCGGGCCGGAATGACCACGATCGCAGCGATCACCGTCACGTAGATGAGGACGTCTTTAACGAACGCGATGAGAGCGGGGGCGCGCAGGCCGCTGGTATACGTGTAGGCGGCGACCAAGAGAAAGGCGACCGTGAGCGCCGGTATCGATCCGAAGGCGCCGAGTGCGCCGAACTGCGCGAAGACCGCACGCATTCCGACGAGCTGCAACGCGATGTACGGCATTGCGGCGACGACGCCGGTCAGCGCGATGGCGATTTCGAGGGCGCGATCGCCATAACGGTCTCGGACGAAGTCGGCAGATGTAACGTAGCCGCGGCGGCGCGCTACGCTCCAAAAGCGTCCGAGCACGATCAGCGCCACCGGATAGGCAATAATCGCGTAGGGAACCGCAAAAAAACCGAGCGCGCCGATGCCGTAGATCAGGGCGGGCACGGCGATGAAGGTGTAGGCCGTGTAAAGATCGCCGCCGAGTAAGAACCAGGAAACGATCGTTCCGAAATTTCGTCCTCCAAGGGCCCACTGCTCGAGGTTCTCGAGGTCGGCGCGACCCCAGCGCGCCGCGAAGAATCCGAGGCCGGTGACGCCGAGAACCGCGATGGCCAGGATCAGCGACGCGCTAGACATCGTCCGGCCTGCGGGTGAGCAGCACGACGATTCCGAGCAGGGCAGCGGTCGCGGGGACCCACGCGAGCTGATACCAGTAGAAAAATGGGAGGCCGAAGAGCGCCGGGCGTGCGTGGTTGTAGAGCGGCGGAACGAGCGTTCCGACAAACGGCAGAACCAATAAGGCGTACCAGAGGCGCCGCATAGGCCCGGTCGTTTCACGCACCTCGTCGTTGCGCCTGTTGCCGGCGAGCGCTCGACAAAGGGCCGCAAGCCTTCTAAAGCAAACCAACGCCCCAAAGCTCGGGACTATCGAAAACCGAAAGGATCGTCAATGTCCGTAACTCAACCCCCGAAAGATACGCCGTTCGGGCTCGAACCGAACGTCGCCGCGGGGCTCGCCTATCTGTTCTGTTTGCTCGGCGGCATCATCATGCTGGTAGGCGGCGGAACGAACCGGTTCGTGAAATGGGCCGCCGCTCAGTCGATTACGATTTGGGCGCTCTATTTCATCCTATCGTTCGTCTTCAGCTTCATCCACTTGTGGCTGCTCTTCCCGATCCTGTGGATTCTCGGCCTCATCGTTTGGGTGTGGACCTTCATCATGGGATTCCAAGGCAAAGAGGTCCGGGTGCCGGGCGTTGCCTCGATCACGGACAGCGTCTTCAAGTCGCAGCTCGGCTAGCTGCCGGCTCCGGGTCGCTTCAGTCGCAGAAGCGGACGCTCGAAGCAATACGTCACTATGGCCGCTTGCGCGATCGTGATCGCGAAAGCGGCCTCCGTATAGCCCGTCTGCCATTTCCGGTCATAGTGTGGGTCGCCCAAATGTGCCGGAATGCCGTGCTGGAGCAGCTCTCGGGCGACGAGCTGGTGGTAAAGGTATAAATTATACGAGATCGCGGCCATGAATCGCAGCGCGAGATTATCGAGAAGAACTTGCCACCAGCGCGGGCTCGCAAGCGATCCGAGCGTAATCAGAGCAAATGCGGCGCCGAGCAACGGGCGGTTATTGATCTGCCAGACGCCGCTCCATTGGTCGTAAAGGCGGTAGGCGTAGAGATTTTCCAGTAACGCGATGAGAAATGCGACGCCTCCAATCGCCACTGCGAGTCCGCCCAGACGCATATGCGCGCCTCGCCATAGATTGCCGAAACGCACAAACGCGTACGCGCTCATCATTCCAAACGCAAAGATATCCAGATAACCGGGGAGATTCTCTTCGTATTGTGCGAAGAGCGTCGAATAGCAGCAGGAGGCCATCGTCGAGCGCCACCACCACGCGATCGCGATCATGGCTGCGCCCGTGAGCCAGGGCTGCCGCCTGAAGCACCACCAAATCAACGGAAAGAGGCAGTAGAACTCGACCTCGACGGCGAGCGTCCAGAGAACTCCGTCGATCGTTCCGTATCGCAGTGGAAACCACGTGTGAATGAAGAGCAGGTGCGTAACGACGTCGGGTACGGTCGATGCGTAGGGTTGCACTTGCGCGTATCCGATCGCGTATGCCACGGCGATCGAGAGCACGTAGGACGGCACGATTTTGATGAACCGGCGCCAGGCGAACTCCCTCCAGGATGGCCGTGCCCGTTCTTCGAGGGCGGCGCGCACGAACGGATACGAGATGACGAAACCGCTCAGGAAAAAAAAGAGGTGAACGCCGACGAAGCCCGTGGCGGGAAGAAAGTCGAGCCACGGTCCGGGCGATAGGAAAGAAATCTCCCAGATGTGGTACCAAAGGACGAGCAAGACGGCGATGCCGCGCAGGCCGTCCAAGACGCCGAGGCGCGGGTTACCGTGGAGAGCGCCACTCGCTGCCATTCGCGCGCGAAATACGGCCCCGACCGGCGCCGCCCTGTCGAGAGAAGCGTTGCGCGGCGTTTGCACCAAGGGGTTGACACAAAAGAGCAGATTGTATTAAGGTATCGGTACAATGACTCCAGAACATGCGGCGCACGCCGAAATCGTCACTCGCTGGGCCATGGCCTTGGCCATGGTCGTCGTTGGAGTCGCGGCGCTCGCGATGCCGCGCTGCTTCGCGGGCGTGGCCGGCTACTTCACGCGGTGGGCCGGGCAAGTGCCGGTCGGGGAACGCGAACGGCTCGACCGCGTCATCGCCGCGCGCGAAGAGGTCGAGGGTCTATCGAGTGCCTACGGGCGAGGTCTTGGGGTCGTCGCGATTCTGCTGGCGGCGCTCGAAGTATTTCGCTCGATTCCGTACGTGCTTCCGTACGCGCTCTTCTGTCTCGCGGCGGCGGCAATCATGCTGCTTGCCTATCTACAGTTTCACCGCGCAACGCAGCGCCGTGTCGCACCGCTCGTTCGGCGCTCGCCTTTCACCGCGTTGCCGCCGTTCGTCATCGCGGCGATGGCGTGCAGCTTCGGGCTTTCGCTTGGACTCGCGACCTATCCACCCGTCCGCTACGATGCCCTCATCGTCGCCGCGTCGGCGCTGCTGCTGGCCTTCATCGCGTGGCGAGTCGCGGTGGCGCCGGCGATCTTGGTCGGTACCGACCCTCAGTGGGAGTACGCCGTGGACGAACGCGTACGGATCGGGCGTGCGCGCAGCATCGCCAACCTCACTTGTGCGCCAACCTTCGCGCTGATCGTGCTGACGCAGCCGACGCTTCCGCAAACGTACGCGGTCTTCGGAACGGTCGCGGTGACGCTCGGGTCGGTGGCCTTCGTGGTCTCGCTTGCAGCGAGCCTGATCCCGCTTCGCCGGCAGATTCGTCCGGCATGATGCTGTGACTGCGAGCGATAGCGAACTGATGCGGGCGCTCATGGCCGCGGCGCTGGTCGGAACCGCAGCATTGGCGTTCTTTCGGCGAAACCTCTTCGGAGAGATCACGGGCTATTTTACTCGTGTCGCCGGGCGCCTCACGTGGATGGACAGGGCGCGCCTCCAGCGCGTGATCGAGGCGCGCCAGAGAATTGAGACGGTACCATCAACATACACGCGCGTCTTTGCGGCGATCGCGCTCGTTCTCGCGCCGCTCGAGTTCTCGCCGGCGGTCCCATTTATCGTGCCGTACGCGACAATGGCGGTTGCCATGGCGTTCGGGATGCTCGGTGTTTATGCGCTGTTGTGCAGCCGCTGGAATCCGCGCGCCGCGGCGCTGGTTCGGCGATCGGTTCTCGCGGTGCTGCCGGCACCGATGCTTGCCGCATTAACCGGTTCGTTTTTGGCGACCCTCGCGCTCGCATCCACGCCGGGGCAGCGGTTTGGCGGTATTGCGGTCGCGCTCGCCTTGCTCGTGATGGCCGCGGTCGCGTGGCGAATAGCCGTTGCGCCGACGCTGCTGCTCGGGATCGATCCGGAATGGGAGTACGTCGTCGACGAACGGTTAAGAGTCGGCCGCGCTCGGGCAATCGTCGTTTTGGCGTGCATAACGGCGAGCCTGTTCGCTACCGAAGCCGCACGAGCGGTCGCCGCCGGTTCCGCTGAGTGGATCCCGCTTTTGGCAGGGGCGTGCACGCTGATCGCCATCTTCGAGAACGCGCGGGTGCAGTGGCAAGGGCTTCACCCGGCATGAGCGCTCCATATCTCGTCGTCAATCCGGATCTCGAGATTCCGCCGTATCAACAAGTCGTCGCACAAATTCAGGCGGCGATCGAACGAGGCGATCTGACGCCGGAGTCGATTTTGCCGACGGTCCGTCAACTCGCCGGCGACTTAGGAATTGCACCGAATACCGTCGCTCGCGCCTACGGCGAGCTGCAGTCCGAGGGGTGGCTCGTCGGCGACGGCCGGCGCGGAACGCGCGTCGCGGGGCAAATTCCGGTTAATCGGCGCGCGCGAATGCGAAGCCTACGCGAGTCGGCGGAGCGCTACGTCGAGTCGCTGCGCCATCGCGGATTCACCGTCGACGAGATCGCCGGCGAACTCGGGCGGTTCTGCGAAACGAGGAGTCCGCAGGGCACCGCATAAACCGGCGCCCATGGAAACGACGCTTTCGACAACGTTCGACGCTCAAGTCCGTTCGATCATCGACGATCGTCATCTGCTCAAGCACCCGTTTTACGTCGCGTGGACGAACGGCGAGCTCTCCCTCGAACAGCTTCGTGGTTACGCCGGTCAGTATCTCCACCACGTGCTCGCCGAGCCGACCTATTTGAGCGCGGTTCACTCGAACACGCCGCATTTCGCGAGCAATGGAACGAGCGATTTGTATGCGCGCCAAACGATTCTTCAGAATCTCGTCGACGAGGAACTGGGACCGAAGAATCATCCGGAGCTTTGGAAGCGCTTTGCACGCGCGCTCGGACTCTCGGACCGAGATCTGGCCGCGACGATCGCGCTGCCGGCAACGCAGCGTCTCATTGAAACCTTCAGCGATCTTTGCCGGAACCGTCCCTACTACGCAGGCCTCGCCGCCCTGCACGCTTTTGAGTCGCAAGTCCCGGCGATTGCAGCGGTCAAGATCGAAGGATTGCGCCGCTTCTACGGAATCGACGATCCGGACGCCTACGAGTTCTTCAGCGTCCACGCGAAGGCCGACGTTTGGCACTCCGCGGAGGAGTGGAAGCTCATCGAGCGTGCCGCCGGTACCCTCGAGGAGCGCGCCGAGGTGCTCGCGGCGACCCAAGCGGCATGCGATGCGCTCTGGAGCTTTCTTGACGAGGTCTACGTGAGTTGAGCCGGTTCCCGGCGAGCAGCCGCCCGTCTGGGCGTCGGAGCTGCGGGCGCCGGTATTTGACTGCAAAAAAGGGCCTTGGTATAGTTGAGGCTCGGTCCCACCTGCGGGTGAGGCCGTGTTTTGTGTGATTTCCACTTTGGGGAGTAGACGCCGATTCCGACAATCAACCAGCTGGTGCGCCGCGGACGCGAGAAGACCGAACAGAAGGTCAAAACGCGCGCTTTCCGTGTGATCCTGACGGGTCCCAAGCCGGGTCACCCCGACTTGCCCACACGGACGTTCGAAGTTACCGGAAACCCGCAGCGGCGCGGCGTCTGCACGCAAGTCAAGACCGTCACCCCAAAAAAGCCGAACTCGGCGCTGCGCAAAGTCGCTCGCGTTCGGCTGACGAACGGTGAGGAGGTCACGGCCTACATTCCCGGGATCGGTCATAACCTGCAAGAGCACTCCGTGGTGCTCGTGCGCGGCGGACGCGTCAAGGATCTGCCGGGAGTACGCTATCACATCATCCGCGGTACGCTCGATACGGCCGGAACGGCCAATCGCAAGCAAGGCCGCTCAAAGTACGGCGCCAAGCGCGAAAAGAAGAAGTAGGAAAGTAATACTCGATGCCACGTAAAGGGCCGGCTCCGAAGCGGCAAATTCTTCCGGATCCGCGGTTCAACTCCAAAGTGCTCGCGCGTTTCATCAATAAGGTGATGCTGAGCGGCAAGAAGTCGACCGCGGAGCACATTATCTATGGGGCGCTCGACATCGTCGCCGAGAAGACCGGGCGCGACCCGATGGAAGTTTTTTCGCAGGCGCTCTCCAACGCCATGCCGCTCGTTGAGGTGCGCCCGCGGCGCGTCGGCGGCGCGACCTACCAGGTGCCGATGGAAGTCCGTCCCGACAGGCGCCAGGCGATGGCGATGCGTTGGCTGATTGGTTTCGCGCGCTCCCGCGGCGGACGCTCGATGGAAGAGAAGCTCGCCGGCGAGCTGCTCGACGCTTCGAACAATACGGGCGCGACGATCAAGAAGCGTGAGGACACGCACAAGATGGCGGAGGCGAACAAAGCCTTTGCCCATTATCGCTGGTAATTTGATCTAAGACTAACACCATGTCTGCACGGGAATATCCGCTCGAACGCACGAGGAACATCGGCATTGCCGCGCACATCGATGCCGGCAAGACGACCTGCACCGAACGCATCCTGTTTTTCACCGGGCGCGTGCACAAGATGGGCGAAGTGCACGACGGCGCGGCGACGATGGATTGGATGGTTCAGGAGCAGGAGCGCGGTATCACGATCACCTCGGCCGCCACCGCGACGACCTGGCGCGACACGCGCATCAACATCATCGATACCCCCGGGCACGTCGACTTCACGGTCGAGGTCGAGCGTTCGCTGCGCGTCCTCGATGGGCTCGTCGCGCTCTTCGATTCAGTGGCGGCGGTGCAGCCTCAGTCGGAGACCGTCTGGCGGCAGGCGAACAAGTATAAGGTTCCGCGAATCATCTTCGTCAACAAGATGGATCGCGTCGGTGCCGATTTCTTCAACGTCGTCGAAAAAATTCGCGAGCGGCTCGGCGCCCGCGCGGTGCCGATCCAAGTTCCGATCGGCGCGGAAGATAAGTTTCTGGGTGTCGTCGACCTCTTTACGATGAAGAAAATCGTCTACACCGACGAGCTCGGTTCGACGATGGCGCAAGAAGACGTCGGCGGCGAGCTGCGCGAACTGGCGATGGAGTGGAGGCGCAACCTCGTCGAAGCGATCGCCGAGCAGGACGACGAGCTGCTCGAGATGTTCTTCGACGGTAAAGAGCTGCCGATCGATCGAATGAAAACGGCGCTGCGCAAGGCGACGATCGAGGGAACGGTTCTCCCGATGCTCTGCGGATCGGCCTTCAAAAATAAGGGCGTTCAGCCGCTGCTCGATGCGATCGTCGAGTACATGCCTTCGCCGCTGGAGGCCAAGCGAATCGTGGGGCGCGATCCGAAGACCGGCAACGAGCTCGTGCGCAAGGCCGACGACGCCGAGCCGTTTTGCGCGCTCGCGTTCAAGATTGCGACCGATCCCTACGGCAACCTGACCTACTTCCGCGCCTACTCGGGCGTGCTCAAAAAGGGCAGCTACGTGCTGAACTCGCGCACCGGCCGCAAGGAGCGGATCGGGCGAATTCTGCGCATGCACGCGAACCATCGCGAGGATATCGATGCGATCGGCGCAGGCGACATCGCCGCGGCGGTCGGTCTCTCCGATACGCGCACGGGCGACACGCTCTGCGAAGAGCGTTCGCCGATCGCCCTGGAATCAATCGTCTTCCCCGAGCCGGTGATTCATCAGGCGATTGAACCGAAGAGCAAGGCCGACCAAGATAAACTCGGTCTCGCGCTCGCGCGCCTTGCGCAGGAAGATCCGACCTTCCGGATGCGGACCGACGAGGAGACGCAGCAGACGATTATTGCCGGCATGGGCGAGCTGCACCTCGAGATCATCCTCGATCGCCTACGGCGCGAATTCAAAGTCGACGCGAACGTCGGCAAACCGCAGGTTGCATATAAAGAAGCGATTACCAAGAGCGTTGAAAAGGAAGGCCGCTTCATTCGGCAGACCGGCGGCAAGGGTCAATTCGGCGACGTCTGGATTCGCGTCGAACCGCAGCCACCGGGTACCGGGTTCGTCTTCGAGTGGAAGATCGTGGGCGGCACAATTCCGAAGGAGTACCACAAGGCCGTACAAGAGGGCATCCGTGAATCGGCGCAGAGCGGCGTGCTCGCGGGCTTTCCGGTCATGGACTTCAAAGCCGTGGCGTTCGACGGTTCGTACCACGAGGTCGACTCCTCGGAGATGGCCTTTAAGATTGCAGCTTCGATGGCGTGGAAGGAAGCCAACCGCGCGGCGGGACCCGTTTTGCTCGAACCGATCATGAAGGTCGAAGTGACCACGCCCAAAGAGTACATGGGCGCAATCAACGGCGACTTGAGCCGGCGGCGCGGTGCAATCCATGCAACCGAAGAGGCGCCGGGCGGCGCCCAGGTGATTACCGCCAACGTGCCGCTCTCCGAGATGTTCGGCTATGCAACCGACATGCGATCGGCGACGCAAGGACGCGCGACCTATACGATGGAGTTCTCCCACTACGAAAAGGCGCCAAAGAGCATCGAGGAAGAGATCGTGGCGAAGTCCGCCGGGAAGAAGCTCGCTCCGGCCTAAACGGCCTTTTGCTCGGGTGTTACGCTCGTTGACATTGACTCGCCGCGCCTGATACTATTCCGTGGTCGTACGCCCTCTCGCGGAGGGCGTTTACCGCGTAAGGAGGCAAGGGGCGATCGAAACGCCTGGATCCGTGTACTTACGCCGCACCTTGAGAGGAACCTGATGGCTAAACAAAAGTTCGAGCGCAAAAAGCCGCACGTCAACATCGGCACGACGGGACACGTCGACCATGGCAAGACGACCTTGACCGCGGCGATCATGCACTGCCTGGCAACCGAAGGCTTGGCGCAAAAAGTCGGCGTCGATCAGATCGATAATGCCCCTGAAGAGAAAGAGCGTGGCATTACGATCGCCATTTCGCATCAGGAGTACGAAACGCCGAAACGCCATTACGCTCACGTCGATTGCCCGGGCCACGCGGACTACATCAAGAACATGATCACGGGCGCGGCGCAAATGGACGGCGCGATCCTCGTCGTGGCTGCCACGGACGGTCCGATGCCTCAGACGCGCGAGCACATTCTGCTCATGCGCCAGGTCGGCGTGCCTCGGATCATCGTCTTCCTCAATAAGGTCGACATGGTCGACGACGAGGAGCTCCTCGAGCTGGTCGAGATGGAGATCCGCGAGCTGCTTAGCCAGTACGAGTTCCCCGGCGACGATACTCCCATCATCCGCGGCTCGGCGCTCAAAGCCCTCAACTCGAGCGGAAAGAAGGGCGATCCCGACGCCGATCCGATCTTCAAGCTCATGGATACGGTCGACGATTACATTCCCGAGCCGCAGCGTGAAATCGACAAGCCCTTCCTCATGCCGGTTGAGGACGTCTTTACGATTACGGGTCGCGGAACCGTCGGAACGGGTCGCGTCGAGCGCGGCCAGGTGAAGGTCGGCGAAGAGGTCGAGATCGTCGGGCTCAAAGAGGAGACGAAGAAGACGGTGGTGACCGGAATTGAGATGTTCCGCAAACTGCTCGACATGGGCATTGCCGGCGACAACGTCGGCGTTCTGCTCCGCGGTATCGACCGCAACGAAATCGAGCGCGGCCAAGTGCTCGCCAAGCCCGGCTCGGTGAAGCCGCATAAGAAGTTCAAAGCCGAGGTCTACGTGCTCTCAAAAGATGAAGGCGGCCGTCACACGCCGTTCTTCGCCAACTACCGGCCGCAGTTTTACTTCCGTACCACCGACGTCACCGGCACCATCAAGCTGCCCGAAGGCGTCGAGATGGTCATGCCGGGCGACAACGTCCAAATGGACGTCGAGCTGATCACGCCGATCGCCTGCGAAGAGGGCCTTCGCTTCGCGATTCGCGAGGGCGGACGAACCGTCGGTGCGGGCGTCGTCACGGCGGTCGCGGAATAAAATCTCCATGGCGAAGCAGATGATCCGAATACGCCTGAAGGCGTACGATCACAAGGTCCTCGATCAATCGGCCGAGCGCATCGTCGAAACGGCGAAGCGCACGGGGGCCTTCGTCAGCGGACCCGTCCCGCTGCCGACCGAAATCAACCGCTTCTGCGTGCAGCGGTCGACGAATAACGACAAGAAGTCGCGCGAGCACTTCGAGATGCGCACGCACAAACGGTTAATCGACATTCTGCAAGCTTCGCCGAAGACGATGGACGCCTTGATGCATCTGGATTTGCCGGCCGGCGTGGATATCGAGCTCAAGGCCTAACCGGGAAGATTACGCCGATTCCAGCCCGAAGCCGCCGCTTCGGGCTTTTGTTTTTGTGTCGACTCGAACATGCCCGGAGAGGAGTACTCGTGGAAGTTAAAACGACCTACATCGGTACGATGATCGGCCTGGCGACAGTAGCATTCGGCCTCATCGCGGCAGGCGCATGGAACAAGCTCATCAGCGACGTGATCGCGCTCTTTCTCAAGCCGGGAAACGGCGTGATCGCCGAGCTGATCTACGCCGTCATCGTCACGATCCTAGCAATCGTCGTCGTTCAGGCGCTGGCGAAGCTCGCCGAACGGGAAGCGCAGCTCTCCGCGAAGCTGCCGTTCGGCAAGAAACCAGCCGAATAAGCGTTGCGCCCGGGATGGGCCTTTTAGGAGGAGAGTGCGGCGTCGCTCTTCTTCGGCGGTTTTCCGGCGCGAATCTTGAAGGCGACCGCCGGCCGGTGCTGCAGCGGGGGATAAATATGGGCTCGCACCTCGAACCCTTTCTTTTCAAGCCCGAGGTGCAGCGCGGCTTGCTGAATGCCGTGTAGAATCGCGGCGTTGAGCGTCTCGTCGGCGACGCCGAGATCCATCAAGGTCTCGACGCCTTCCTTTTTCGAGAGCAGCGTGAGCCGGATCTCGCCGGGAACGCGTTGCGACTCGTGCTCTTCGTCCTCCGGGTCGTGGAAGACGACGACGTGGCGGTCTTCGTAGACGACCTCGTTCTCAGCGACGAGCTTCTCCCACTCTTTGGGTTCCTTCGGCCATTTCGGTTCGGCGCCTAAGACGTCGGCAGCCGTCAGCGTTTTCTTTTTGCGATCGGCGCTCATCACGCGCACGCTTCACCGCGTGCAAGAGGACGCCTGCCTGTGGTGCGGAAAAATTCGGCATGACGAAATGGATTTCAGAGATGATCTCAAGCCCCGAGCAGCGCACTTGGGAGAAGCCCGATCCCGATCACACGTTCCGCGGAAGGCTCGACGGCACGCGAGCGAGGGCCGACGAGGTCGTGTATCAAGACGATGACGTCTTTGCGTTTCGGCACAACGTCGATCAGAGCAAAGAAGAATGGTGGGAGATTCACGTCGTCATCATTCCGAAAAAATGGGTTCCGACGATTCTCGATTTCGGGCTTGGCGACGCCGGGCTTTGGCATCGTTTAATCGCGGGAATTCAGAAGGTGGCGCTCTCGCTCGGCCTTTATGAGCAGGGCTTCATGATTCGGTTGGGCGTGCTGCCGCCATATCAGCACACCGAACACGTTCACATCCACATTCTCTCGGGCAAACATACGTCGCCGGTCGTCGACGGTCCGATGCCGGATGTCGGCTGAATCCTCGCCCCCGTCGCTGGCGAGCATCGCGCTGACGTTCGCCTCGATCTCGTCGACTGCGTTCGGCGGCGGTCAAAAAGCCAGCGTGCGTCAACAGGTGCTCAACCGCGGCTGGATGGATCGCGAGCGCTTCATGGACGGTCTCGAGATCGCGCAAGTGCTCCCGGGCCCGAACATTCTCAATCTTGCGCTTTTCTGCGGACAGCGCGCGCGCGGAATTCCAGGTGCGATCGCTGCGTTTTTGGGCGCGAGCGTTCCGCCATTCGTCATCGTGTTGGTGGCAGGCGCGCTGTACTTTAAGTTTTCGGCCAACCCATTCGTCCACGGCGCACTGCGCGGTTGCGCCGCCGGAGCACTCGGATTGACGATCGGAAACGCGTTGGAGCTCTCCTGGGACGAGCGCACCGACTGGTTACGTATCGTGCTGCTGCTCGTCACCGCCGTCACGGTCTCGCTCCTGAAGATGCCGCTCCTGCTCGTTCTCGTGGTTTTCGGCGGTATCGGGATCGTGCACGAGTACCTACGGTCGCGGAAGCCGGGCCGGCCGCAGGCGGACCGATGAGCTCCGCCGCTCAAACCGTCCTCCATCTGCTCTGGACGTTCTCGCAACTCTCGGTGCTCGGTTTCGGCGGCGGGAAGGGCATCATTCCGCAAATGCACGAGGACGCAGTCGGGCGGTACCATTGGGTGACGTCCGAGCAGTTCACGCAGTTTTACACGATCGGAAAGCTGGTGCCGGGGCCGACCACGATCTTCGCAGCGCTCGTCGGTTACGCCGCGACCCCGGCCCGCCCATTGCTCGGCGCCGCGGCCGCCATCGTCGGCATGTTCGTTCCCTCGAGTGTGATCATGGTGGGCTTCGGCGCACTCTGGGACCGCTTTTCGGCGTCGCCGTGGCGCCCAATCATCTCGCGCGGCTTAGCGCCGGCGATCGTCGGACTCGTCTGGTCGAGTGTCGTGACGATCGGCCGCGGCGCGCCGTCGAGTCTGGTCGCGTACGCCGTTACGGGCGTCGTGCTCGTCTTGATGCTCCGCACAAAAATCGGTACGCCGCTGCTCATCCTCCTAGCGGGCGGGATAGGGGTCGTCGCGCTTCGCTGAGCGAACTGCGCGCCATGCCAATCGAGCTCCACGAAATGCGGTCGCGCACGTTTCACGGGACCAAACGGCGGATCTACCATCTGCTGGAGGAGATGGGAACCTCGGGTGACCAGATCTGGCCGTTCGCATCGCAGCCCTTTATGCGTTCGCCCGGGCCGCTCACGGCGGGCCGCACGGAAGAGTGGCACCTCGGTATGCATTCCGTGCTCGAAGAGGCGGTTCCGGAGGAGCGCCTCGTTTGGAGATTTCGCAACGAAGGGATGGACGGGACGCACGGTTTCCATCTCTCGAGTGAGGGCAAAGAGACGCTGCTCGAGTACCGCGTCGACGCGATGCTCTCGGATACCGACGGACGCCTTCTCTGGCGACGTTTCGAGGATCAGTTCGAACGCTCGACGGAAGCGCTCTTCGACAAACTTGCACGGGTTCTGCGGCGTTGACCGCCGGCGCCACGCAGGCGCCTGACGCCGTGGACTTCATCGACGTCGGTGCCGGCCTCTCGGCGGAGGAACGGCTCGTCCGCGATACCGTGCGCGCCTACGTTCGCACACGCGTTCTGCCGAACGTCGGCGACTGGTTCGAGCGCGGAACGTTGCCGCGCGAGCTCGCACTCGAGCTCGGCCGGCTCGGTCTGCTCGGGATGCATCTCGACGGCTACGAGTGCCCGGGCGCTAGTGCGGTCGCCTACGGGGTGGCCTGTCTCGAGCTCGAAGCGGGCGATTCCGGCGTGCGCAGCTTTGCCTCGGTGCAAGGCTCGCTCGCAATGTATGCGATCTATCGCTGGGGCGATGAAACGCAGAAACGCACGTGGCTTCCCGCGATGGCGCGCGGCGAGCGCATCGGATGCTTCGGTCTCACCGAACCCGATTTCGGCAGCAACCCGGCCGGCATGCGCACCTACGCGCGGCGCGACGGCAGCGACTGGATTCTCGACGGCACCAAGATGTGGATCACCAACGGCTCGATCGCCGATCTCGCGATCGTTTGGGCGCAGACCGAGGGCGGCATTCGCGGCTTCATCGTTCCGCGCGACGCAAAGGGATTTCACGCCTCCGATATCCACCGTAAGCTCTCCTTACGAGCGTCGGTGACGAGCGAACTCGTGATGAGCGATTGCCGGCTTCCTGCCGGTGCGCTCTTGCCGCTCGCTGCCGGCCTCGGCGCGCCGCTGGCGTGCCTCAACGAAGCACGATACGGAATCGTCTGGGGCTCGATGGGCGCCGCTCGCAGCTGTTACGAGACCGCTCTCGAGTATTCGAAGACCCGGGTTCAGTTCGATCGTCCGATCGGGGCCTATCAGCTGACGCAGGCGAAGCTGGTCAATATGCTTCTCGAGCTCAATAAGGGAACGCTGCTCGCACTTCACGTGGGACGCGCCAAGGACGCGGGGACGCTCCGCCCGGCGGTGGTGAGTTTCGCCAAACTCAACAACGTGCGCGAAGCCCTCGAGATCGCGCGCGAAGCCCGCACGGTGCTCGGCGCCAACGGAGTAACGCTCGAGTATCCCGTAATCCGGCACATGAACAATCTCGAATCCGTGCTCACCTACGAAGGCACGAGCGAAATGCACACGCTCGTCGTCGGCAAAGAGATCACCGGCCTCGCGGCCTTTACATAAATTCGCTAAACGTAATCCGCCAGCGTCAGCGTCACATCGCGCGGAGTCTGCGCCGCACGCACGTGCATGTGGACGACGGTTCCCGCCGGGCCGGAGAGCAACCCGCGCAAGGCCGCGAGCGACTCGTTCGAGGCGGGCGATCCGTTGACGGTGAGGATGACGTCGCCCTTCGCGAGGCCGGCCGCCGCGGCCGGAGTTCCAGCCATGACGGAGATCACCGTGTACGCGCCGTTCGCGTCGATGACGAACAGCCCGGAACGATCGTAGGAGAACGGATCGTTATAAGCGGCGTTCTTCGCCAGCAAGAGCTGCGAGTGCGCGTAATCGAGAATGACGTCGAACCGGCGCAAGATGGCGCCGCCGATATTTGCGGGATTGAACGGGTCGGCAAACGCGCCGCCCGTTGCACTGGCAAACGACGCAATGGCGTTTGCGATGAAGTATGGCCCGAGTTGAAGCGCGGGGACGCGCCCGAGGCGAGCGTAGGCGGGTCCACCGACGCCAAAGCCGATGACTGCGGGCTGTGTCTTCGCCAGGGCGGCGAGCGCAGGGTGCTCCGCGAGAAATGGTGCGGAGAGGTCGAGGCCGGCACGATTTCCCGTATCGACTTCGGCTGAGGTCGTGACACCGTCGACCGCGATCGAGATGCGTGGTATGTGCCCGTCGATATAAAATGGAATCGCGGCTGCATTCGGCGCGGCGGCCGGTGCGGCACTCGGCATCGTCAGCGTCAACTTGGAGTTCGCGTAATCGATCGTCGTTAAGAAGCGCGCCAAGAGTTGGTAACCGACCATCCCGTCAATCTTCAGACCTTCGGCCATTCCGAAACCGGTTGCGATCGGCAGCACGAGGGAGTATTGGTTACGCACGACGGCATTGCCGATTGCGATCGAGTTGAGATGCGTGAAGGCGGCGCCTTCACTCGCGCTCCCGACGCCCTGCAGTTGCAGGCCGCCCGAACTCTTTGCCTGCAGCAGCGCCGCGACTTCCGGCGTTACGATATAATCGCCGCCGCTGTCGAGCACGAACGTGTACGGGCCGTGGCCGTCGACCATGACGCCGGTGAGATAGAGGTGGTTGTTGGCGATCTCGAGCGGAACCGTGGTGCTATTGCCGCCCGAGATCGTGAAATCGTGGACGTTTTGACCGGGCACCCGCATCCGATCGGCGACGTCGGTATTGATCTCAAGCGAGGTGATATGTTCGGCGAACGAGTTGCCGTTGGACGTCTGCGTGCTGGTCTCGAAAGGATAGGTGATCCCGTCGGATCGCCGGTAGTTCGAGAGCAGGGTCGTCGCGGTAACGATTCCGAACGCCGTCGTCTCGCGCGCGATGAGATGCGAACGCGGATCGAGCCAGAGATCGATTTCCGTGCCGTGCGGCGGCGTCACGGCGAGGACGTCGTAGCTCGTTCCGCTCTCAGTGCGCGGACCGGCATAGACGACGGTCGCTCCGCCGGCGTCGGGGCGCAGGTATCGGAGGTTATCAAGGTAGGCCTGGTCGATCGCTTGGAGGCGTCCCGACATCCCGCCGTCGATGGTGACCAACCCGGCATAATCCTGATTCCAGGCGACCTTGCCGTCCCAGCCCGAGGCTCCGCTCAACGCGCCGGCATTCTGGGCCCCCGTGAAGCGCGCACCCCGTAGATCGTCCCACTCTTGGGCGCGCCCGTGAATCCCCACCAGTTCCACGCTGCCCACCGTGTGAATTGAGACGATGGAGGCGAGCGGCTGCCCGAGCGTCGCCTTGCGCAGCGCATCGAGGAGCGATTTGGTCGAAGTCGCGGCCGTCGCGGGAAGAGCGGCGCTGCCGAACAAGAAGACGAGAGCGAGGGCGGCCCGCATGCCTCGCGGGGTAGTGCGCGCAAATGCCATGGACGCAGGCTTTGTTACCAAGATACCGCGAGCCTTGACCTACCGATACGGTCCTGGTACACTGCCGTGGTTGCGGTTCACGCGAGCAATACGCGTGGATCCGTTGAATAAACCCAATCCACCGAGAAAGCGATATGAAGAACATCCTAGGCCGAAAAGTCGGGATGACCAGCCTCTTCACCGCCGATGGGCGCTCTGTGCCCGTGACGGTGATCGCGGCCGGTCCCTGTACGGTCGTGGAACGCCGGACGAAAGAGAAGCACGGCTACGACGCCGTCGCTTTGGGTTTCGAATCGGTCAAGCGCAATCGGTTAACGCGCGCGCTCGGGGGACACTTTAAAAAGCAAGGCATCGATCCCGCGCGATTCGTCCGCGAGTTTCGAACCGGTTTCGAAGACGCGCAAGTCGGCGAGAGCGTCACCGTGACGGCCTTCGAACCCGGCGATCGCGTCGACGTCGTCGGGATATCCAAAGGGCACGGATTCGCGGGCGGCATCAAACGACACAACTTCAGCGGCGGCGGCGCGAGCCACGGTTCGATGATCCATCGCCAACCGGCGTCGAACGGCGACACGAACGCAGGCCGCACCACGCTGGGCAGCCGGCGCCCCGGTCACTACGGCGTCGATCGCACGACCCAACAGAATCTGGAAGTCGTGCGCGCCGATGGCGAACGCAATTTGCTGCTCGTTCGCGGGGCGGTTCCCGGCGCGAAAAATTCGCTGGTGATCGTACGCGAGAGCATCAAGCCGCGTAAGGCGAAGGTGTAAATGCCCAACGTGATCGACGCGACCGGTAAGGTCGTGCGGCAAGTCGAGACGCCGGAGCTCTTTACGGGCGACTTTAGCGGCAAGCGAGACGTCGTCTATCGGGCGGTTCATCGCGAGTTCGCCAACACACGCGCCGGCACGGCATCGACCCGCAAGCGGGACGAGGTCGCCGGCGGCGGCCGCAAGCCCTGGCGCCAAAAAGGCACCGGGCGCGCACGCCAAGGCTCGATCCGGTCTCCGCAGTGGCGTCACGGCGGCGTCGTCTTCGGGCCACAGCCGCGCAGCTACGTCGAGAGCCTCAATAAAAAAGAACGACGCCTCGCCTTTTTGGCCGCACTGGCCGATCGTTTTGAGAACGACGCGGTGATGCTGCTCGACGCGAGCGATTTCGGGATCGCCAAGACGGCCGCATTTGCAAAGATGCTCTTCGGCAGCGCCAAGGCCGCCCGCAGTGGTCCGGCAACGCTCATCGTCTGCGGACGCGAGGAAGCCAGCGCCGACGAGATCGCGCGCGTGAGCCGGAATCTGCAGCGCGTCGGCGTAACGCACGACGGCGCGATCGACGTCAAAGACGTGCTTCGCTTCGAGCGGATCGTTTTCACGCTCCCGGCATACGAAGCATTAATGAGCACGCTGAGCGCCCGCGAAAGGACCAAAGATGGACGCGCGTGACGTCATCGTCGCCCCACGGATCACCGAGAAAGCGATGGCCGACGCCCTCGCGCATCAGTATACCTTCGTCGTCCATCCGGCGGCGACGAAGACCCAGATCCGGCACGCGATCGAGGAGATCTTCAAGGTCAACGTATTGCGCGTCAACACCGTCAACGTGCGCGGGAAGACGCGGAACTTTGCTCGGCGCGGACGGCGCACGAGTGGGAGGCAGAGCGATTACAAGAAGGCGATCGTCACGATTAAAGCCGGCCAGAAGATCGAGCTTGGCGGAGTCAATTACTTTGAGCAATAAGCCGTCATGCCGGTAAAAAAATATCGCCCGACGTCGCCCGCGAAGCGATTTCTCACGACGCTGGATTTCTCGGATCTTTCGAAAGTCGCGCCGGAGCGGTCGCTCGTCGAGGTGCGCAAAAAGCACGCCGGCCGCAACAACAATGGCCATATTACCGTGCGCCACCGGGGCGGCGGCACGCGCCGCATCTATCGAATCATCGATTTCAAGCGTTCCAAAGACGGCATTCCCGCGAAAGTCGCGACCATCGAGTACGATCCGAACCGTTCGTGCCGGATCGCGCTCGTCCATTATCGCGATGGTGAAAAGCGCTATATTCTCGCGCCGCTCGGGCTGCGCGTCGGCGAGCTGGTGGAATCGGGGCCGGCTGCCGATATCAAAATCGGCAACGCCTTGCCGATTCGCAACATTCCGGTCGGCAGCGTGATCCACAACATCGAGTTGCGCCCGGGCCAGGGGGGGAAACTCGTCCGCTCGGCCGGCGTCTCCGCTCAGCTCATGGCCAAGGAGAACGAGTATTCGCAAGTGCGCATGCCCTCGGGTGAAGTCCGGCGGATCCACATCGAGTGCCGCGCGACCATCGGCCAGCTCGGCAATATCGAGCACGAGAATCAAGTGATCGGTAAGGCCGGCCGCTCGCGCCATCTCGGTAAACGTCCGAGCGTGCGCGGCATCGCGATGAATCCCGTCGATCATCCGCATGGCGGCGGCGAGGCGCGTTCGACCTCGGGCCGGCCGCCGACGACCCCTTGGGGCCAGATGACCATGGGGAAGAAGACGCGCCGCAATAAGCGCACTTCGAAGATGATCGTCCGCCGACGAGGTTCGAAATAAATGTCACGTTCGCTGAAAAAAGGCCCATACGTCGCCGAGCATCTCGTGCAGAAGATCGAGAAGCTGAACGAGACACGCGAACGCCGCGTGATCAAAACGTGGAGCCGCGCGTCGACCGTTCTGCCCACGATGGTTGGCCACACCATCGGCGTTCACAACGGCAAGACGCACATCCCGATTTACATTACGGAAAATATGGTTGGGCATAAGCTCGGCGAGTTCGCGCCGACGCGCCACTTTCGGGGCCACGGTGGCGAAAAGGCGACGGTGAAGACGTGACCGAGCGAGCCCCGCAAGCCGTCGCGCATCTGCGGTTCGTTCGTACCGCTCCGCGCAAGCTTCGTCGCGTCGCCGATGCGATTCGCGGCAAGAGCGTGCGCGAAGCTCTGGCGCTGTTGAAATTTGCCGAGGTCTTTGCCGCCGAGCCGATCGAAAAGCTCGTGCGCAGCGCGGTCGCAAACGCCGGAAACAATCACGACATGAATGCGGACGAACTCTACATCGCGCGCATTACCGTCGACGGCGGCCCGGGCGGCCGCTTTACGAAGCGGCTCGATCCACGCGCGCAAGGGCGTGCGGCGTTCAAGCGCAAGCGGCTTTCGCACGTGACGGTGGTCGTGACCGAGTCGGCGCCGGTGAAGCCGCGCAAGAAGCTTGCTGGGGCATCGGTGCAAGCCGCGCGTGCGACCCGCCGCGGAGCCGCCGCCGAAGCACCGGCCGCGAAGACGCGCCGGCGCAAAGCGAGCGCGCGCAAGCAGTCCGCAAAGAAAGCCGCTCCGGTCGAACCGGTCACCGCGAGCAAGGAAGCATAAATGGGGCAAAAGATTCACCCGGTCGGCATGCGCCTGGGCATCACGCGCACTTGGGATAGCCGCTGGTTCGAGAAGAAGCATTACGTCGATTGGCTTCACGAGGACGTCGCGATTCGTAAATCGTTCAATCGCTGGATGCGTTCCGCGTCGATCAGTAAGATCGAGATCGAGCGCCGCGCGAACCAAGCACGCGTGATCGTGAATACCGCCAAGCCCGGTATCATCATCGGCAAGCGAGGCGTCGGCATCGACGACATTCGCAAGAATCTCGAGCAGCTCACCGGCAAGAACATCGCGGTCAACGTGATGGAGATCAACCATCCCGAGCTCGACGCGCGCCTCGTGGCGCAGAACATCGTCGATCAACTCGAGAAGCGAATCGCCTTTCGCCGCGCCATGAAACAAGCGATCATGCGTTCGATGCGTGCGGGAGCGCGCGGCATCAAGGTGCAGGTTTCAGGGCGGCTCGGCGGCGCCGAGATCGCTCGAACCGAGCATAATGCCGACGGGAAAGTGCCGCTTCACACGCTGCGCGCGGATATCGATTACGCGCAAGTCGAAGCTTTTACGACCTTCGGCCGAATCGGTGTGAAGGTCTGGATCTACCGCGGTGAAGTGTTGCCCGATCAGCCACGCGGGGACGGTGCGTTGCGCGATCGCCCGGATCGCGGGCGCGAGCGTCGTGACCGCGGCGGCGGCGGACGCGGACGCGGACGCGATCAGCGGCCACAGCCGATGGCGCCCCCGCCCGTCGCGCAACCCATTTCCGAACCGGCTGCGGAACCCGCTGCCGAACCGGCTCTCCAACCGCTTTCCGAATCGGCTCCGCAACCCGTTTTCGAATCGGCTCCGCAACCCGTCTCCGAATCGGTTGCGCAACCGGCTGTCGAGCCGGCGGCACAACCCGTCTCCGAATCGGCGGCCGAGCCGGTCCCCGTCGCGGAAGTTTTGCCGGCGTCTGAAACCGTCGCCGTCAGCGAACCCACCGCGGCGCCTCTCGATGCGGCGGCCGACGAGACGGCACTGCCAGGCGAGGTGGTCGAGTAAGATGCTGACACCCAAACGCGTCAAATGGCGCAAGGTTCAGCGCGGGCGCATGTCGGGTGCGGCCACGCGCGGCAATTCGCTGAGTTTTGGCGACTACGGCTTACAGGCGATGGAGCCGTGCTGGATGTCGAACCGCCAGATCGAAGCGGCTCGTATCGCACTCACGCGGTACATCAAGCGCGGCGGCAAGGTCTGGATCAAAGTCTTTCCGGATAAGCCGGTTACGAAGAAGCCTGCGGAGGTTCGGATGGGTTCGGGAAAGGGAAACCCCGAAATGTGGGTCGCGGTCGTCCGCCCCGGACGCGTGCTCTTCGAGCTCTCCGGAGTCGCGCCGTCGGTCGCGCGTGAGGCGCTTCGCCGCGCCGCGGCAAAGCTGCCGATCGATACGAAGATTCTCGCGCGGGAGGATGGATAGCGTGAAGAAGGATCTCGAGACTCTCCGCGAGCTCACAATCAAGGAGCTGCAGCAGAAGGCGCGCGACGCGAAGGCGGAGCTCTTCAACTTGCGTTTCGCGCTGCGGACCGGTCACCTGACCGATTTCAGCAAGATTCGCGCGATGCGCCGTTCCTACGCGCAAATTCAAACGATCATCTGCGAGAAGCGGCTCGCCGAGGGAGAGCATGGAGCAGCGTAACGACGTTCCCTCGGGCGAGATCGTTGGCCAAGAGAATGCATCGGGCCACGAGATGGTACGAGGAAAGCGCAGGGTGAAGCAGGGGCGCGTCTCGTCGAACAAGATGGACAAGACGATCGTCGTGGTCTCGGAGACGCGGGTTCCGCACCGAGCCTACGGAAAAATCGTGCGAAAGTCGGCGCGCTTCAAGGCACACGACGAACGCAACGAGGCCAACGTTGGCGACGTCGTGCGAATCATGGAGTGCCGGCCGTACTCGCGTGAGAAGCGCTGGCGGCTGCTCGAGATCGTGGAGCGCGCCAAGTGATTCAGCAAGAGACTCGGCTCAAGGTCGCCGACAACAGTGGGGCCCGCGAGCTGCTGGTGATTCACATCAGCGGCGGCGGCCGCCACGTTTATGCCCACGTGGGCGATATCGTGGTCGGCACCGTCAAAAGCGCGATTCCCGGCGCCGCCGTGAAGAAAGGGCAGGTCGTCAAAGCGGTCGTCGTTCGAACGAGCGCGCCGATTCGCCGCGTCGATGGATCGGTCGTGCGCTGCGATGACAACGCCTGCGTCATCATCAAAGGTGAAAAGGATAATCTCGACCCGCGCGGGACGCGCGTCTTCGGACCCGTCATGCGCGAGCTGCGCGAACGCGGATTTCTCAAGATCGCGTCGCTCGCTCCCGAGGTCTTGTAACGAATTATGAAGGCAACGATTCTCAAAGGCGACACGGTAATGATCCGCCGCGGCAAGGAACGCGGAAAGCGCGGAACGGTCAAGGGCGTTCAGAGCGCGGCCGGCACCGCCACCGTCGAAGGCGTCAACGTCGTCAAACGCCACACGAAGCAAGGTACGAAGTCGAGCAACATGGGCGCCTCGACGCAGACCGGCGGCATCATCGAGAAGGAAGCGGCAATGCCGCTCTCCGCGCTGCAGTATGTCTGCGAGAAGTGCAAGGCACCCACACGGCTGCGTCGCGGGCGCGGCACCGACGGAGCCGTCCACCGCATCTGCGCTCGCTGCGGCGAACCGGCGCGCGACTCGGCAAAGGGGATGTAACGAGATGGCCGAGCGTTTGAAAGAAATGTACGAAAAGCAAATTCGTTCGAAGCTGCAGGAGCGCTTCGGATACAAGAACGTCAACGAGATTCCGAAACTGGAGAAGGTCGTTGTGAACGTCAGCGTCGGTGAGGCGATCGTGAATCCGAAGGCCCTCGATGCCGCCGTGAGCGAGCTGACGGCAATTACCGGGCAGCGCCCGATCGTGACGAAAGCCAAGAAGTCGATCGCCGCGTTCAAGCTGCGAGCTGGAACGAACATTGGCGCGAAGGTCACGCTGCGCGGCGACCGGATGTACGTTTTCGTCGACAAGCTCTTCAACGTGGTGCTGCCGCGCATCCGCGACTTCCGAGGCCTTCCCCCGAAGTCGTTCGACGGGCGTGGAAACTACAACATGGGCCTGAAAGAGCAGCTGGTCTTTCCGGAGATCAACTACGACAAGGTCGACAAGACCCGCGGCATGGACGTGACGATCGTAACGACGGCGAAGACCGACGAAGAAGCCTCGGAGTTTCTGGTTGCAATGGGCTTGCCGCTGCAGAAAGGCCGGAACTAGTGGCCAAGACGAGCTCGATCATGAAGTCGAAGCGCACTCCGAAATTTTCCGTGCGGCGCCACAACCGTTGCCGAGTCTGCGGCCGGCCCCGCGGGTATCTGCGAAAGTTTGCGATGTGCCGGATTTGTTTCCGCGAGAACGCCCACGCGGGCGTGGTGCCCGGCGTGACCAAGGCGTCGTGGTGAGGGAGAGAGGTAGATGTCGATAACCGACCCGATCGCCGACATGCTCACGCGCATTCGCAACGCCAATACGGCCAACCACAAAACGGTTGACGTGCCGGCTTCGCGCGTGAAAGCGGCGATCGCGCAAATCCTGCGCGACGAGGGATTCATCGAAAGCTTCGAGCGAATCGATGGCGGCTCGCAAGGCACGATTCGAATTGCGCTGCGATACGGTCCCGAGAAGGAGAAGATCATCACCGGTCTGCGGCGCATTTCGCGTCCCGGATTACGCGTCTACACGCGCAAGACCGAGATCCCTCGCGTACTCGGGGGATTGGGTTTGGTAATCATCTCGACGCCGCAAGGCATTATGTCCGGTAAGCGGGCGAAGAAACAGGGCGTCGGAGGAGAGGTCCTTGCATATGTGTGGTGAGTCATGTCGCGGATAGGAAAGCTTCCTGTGCTCGTCCCGTCAGGCGTCGACGTCAAGGTCGAAGGGGCTGCCGTTTCGGTGAGCGGTCCGAAGGGCCAGTTGCGCCAGCAGATTCTCGCCGACGTCGTCGAGGTCAAAATCTCCGACGGCAAGATTCTCGTCGAGCGCAGGGGCAATGCGAAAGCGCATCGGAGCGCGCACGGCTTGACCCGCACCTTGATTGCGAACATGGTCGAGGGCGTGAGCAAGGGCTTTCGCAAGAGCCTCGAGATCACCGGCGTCGGTTATCGCGCGGCGAAATCGGGCGAACGGCTGAATCTGAGTCTGGGCTACTCGCACCCGGTCAGCTTCGAGCCACCTAGCGGCATCGCGCTGACCGTCGAGGGGCAGAACAAGATTCACGTCGACGGCATCGACAAGCAGGCTGTCGGGCAAGTTGCCGCCGATATCCGCCGCCTTCGCAAGCCCGAACCGTACAAGGGCAAGGGAATTCGCTACGAAGGCGAGCGGATTCGCAAGAAACTCGGCAAGGCCGGAAAGGCAGCGAAGAAGTGACGGCGAGCAAAGCGCACGCGCGCCGCGAGCGTCACGTTCGCCTGCGCAAAAAGGTATCGGGTACGCCGCAGCGCCCACGTCTCTGCGTGCGCCGTTCGCTCCATCATCTTTACGCGATGCTGGTCGACGACGCGCGCGGGCATACGCTCGCGTCGGCATCGACGCGCGATGCAGCGCTTGCGGGCGACCTCTCGTCGAAGACGAACGTCGATGCAGCGAAGGCGGTCGGCAACGCAATCGCAGCGAAAGCAAAAGCCGCGGGTATCTCGGAGGTCGTATTCGACCGCGGCGGCTACAAGTATCACGGACGCGTACGGGCACTCGCCGACGCCGCTCGTGAAGCGGGGTTGGAGTTCTGATGCAATATCGAGGACGTGACCGCGACGGAAGCGGTCTGGACGAAACCGTCGTTCGGGTAAACCGCGTCGCCAAGGTCGTCAAAGGCGGCAAGCGATTCAGTTTCAGTGCGCTGGTCGTCGTCGGCGATCGCAAGGGTAAGGTCGGCTTCGCGATCGGCAAGGCGGGGGAAGTTCCTGAAGCGATTCGCAAGGCGGTCGAACAGGCGCGCAAGAGTATGATCACGGTGGCGATGGTCGAGAAGACGATCCCGCACGAGGTCCGTCATGAAGTTGGCGCTGCAACGGTGCTTCTCAAGCCGGCCGCGCCCGGCACCGGCGTCATCGCCGGGGGTTCGATGCGGGCGGTGCTCGAGCTGGCGGGTATTCACGACATCCTGACCAAGTGTCTGGGAACGAACAACCCGATCAACGTGGTGATGGCGACGGTCTCTGCGCTCAAATCGCTGCGTACCGCCGAACAAGTCGCGGCGATGCGGGGCAAGACGGTCAAAGAAATTTACGTGGCATAGATAACGATGGCAGAGAAGACGATACTCAAACTAGGAGCGCTGAAGCCCGCGCCGGGAAGCCGGCCGAAACGTCAGCGGATCGGCCGTGGCCACGGCTCCGGCATGGTCAAGACGGGGGGCGAAGGCGGCAAGGGACAGACCGTACGTTCCGGCGGTGGTAAGGGACCCGCGTTCGAGGGCGGGCAGACTGCATGGGCCCGGCGTCTTCCGCATCGTCGTGGATATTCGCAAAAGGCTCGCGACGGCGGGCACTTCGGCTCGCGTCTTGCCGTTATCAATCTCGGACGCTTGACCGGATGGGACCCCTCTGTGGAAATCACGCCCGAATCGCTGCGCGAACGCGGATTGGTCAAGTCGGAACTCGACGGCATCAAGATCCTCGGAGCCGCGGCGGAAACCTCGTTGCCGGCGGGTCTTCGACTGCGCGACGTCCTCTTCTCCAAGAGTGCGCGCGAAGCGCTGGTCGCGGCCGGCGCGACGATCGCCGAGGCGTAGCCCCAGGTGTTCAACAACCTGCGGGCGGCGGTGCTCGTCCCCGAGATCCGTCAACGGATTCTCTTCGTTTTTTTCGCCTTCGCGTGGTTCGTCTTCATGATCCACGTGCAGCTGCCCAACGTCAACGAGGCGGCGTGGCAGCGCGTGCTGCAGAGCGGCGCCTTCTATAACCTGCTCGGCTTCCTCTCGGGCGGCGCGCTCCAAAAGCTTTCGATCATCGCGATGGGCATCACGCCCTACATCAACGCCTCGATCATCATGCAGCTCATGACCGTGGTACTGCCACAGCTCGAAGAAATGGCGAAGAAAGGCGGCGAGGAAGGCCGTAAGAAGATCAGCCAATATACGCGCTGGCTGACGATCGTGCTCGCCGCGGTTCAGGCGACCTTCATGGGGATCTCAATGGAGCGGTCGGGCGTTTTTTACGATACGAGCGTCTGGTACTTGCTCTACGCGATCATCGCGATGGTCGGTGGAACGCTCTTCCTCATGTGGCTTGGCGAACAGATCAGCGACAAGGGCATCGGCAACGGCGTTTCGCTCATCATCTTTATCGGCATCGTCTTGCGCTATCCGCAATACGTTCGCCAGACCTTCGCCTCGACGAGCCAGGGTGCGGAGTCGATCCTCAACTTAGCGCTGTACATCGCGATCGCGATCGTCGTTATTATTTCAATCGTCTTCCTCTATCAAGGGCAGCGGCGCGTGCCGGTTCAGCAGGCGCGGCGCGTCGTCGGCCGCAAGATGTTTGCCGGGCGGTCGACGTATATCCCGCTGCGCCTCAACAACGCCGGCGTCATTTCGATCATCTTTGCGATCTCGATCTTGCTGCTGCCGCAGCAAGCACTCTCGTGGTTTGGGCGCGGTCAGGCGGCGGCGACCGGCAACGGCATCCAGCACGTGCTCGGGAGCGTCTCTGCGTGGCTGAACGTCTGGTTCAGCCCCAACGGCTTCCTCTACAACGTCGTCTACTTCTTGCTGGTCGTGATCTTCACGTTCTTCTATAGCTCGATCGTACTCAACACGCGCGATGTCGCCGATAATCTGAAGAAGACGGGCGCCTTCGTGCCGGGAATCCGACCGGGTCAGCCGACCGTCGATTATCTCAATAAGATCCTCATGCGGATAACCACCGCGGCCGCGATCTATCTCGGCCTGCTCGCCGTGCTGCCGGGGGCGCTGCAACGCGGTCTCTCCGTGACGACGTTCTATCTCGGCTCCACGTCGCTGCTGATCGTCGTCGGCGTAGCCCTCGACACGATCACGCAGATCGAGGCGCGGCTCGCAATGCGCGATTACCGCGGCTTCATCAAGCGGTAGGATCCCGGGGTAGCGATGCGCGTCGTCTTTCTCGGGCCACCGGGTGCCGGTAAAGGCACGCAGGCACGCCTGCTGCACGACCATTTTGGCCTCGAGCAAATCTCGACCGGCGACATTCTGCGCGAGAATCTCGGGCGCGGAACCCCCCTCGGCAAAGAGGCCGAAGGATACATGCAGCGCGGCCAGCTCGTGCCCGACGCTCTCGTTATCGAAATGATCGAACACGAGCTCGAGCACCGGCGCGACGGTTTCATCATGGACGGTTTTCCGCGTACCGTCGCGCAAGCCGACGCGCTCGACCGGCTGCTCGCGCGGCGCCGTTTGCCGCTCAATGCGTCCGTGCTCTTCAAGGGCGACCGGCCGGCGCTCGTCGCGCGTCTTGCGTCGCGTTGGACGAACCCGCGCAACGGACGAACGTATAACGCGCTGACGAATCCACCGAAGGTTGCCGGCATCGATGACGAGGATGGCGGCGAGCTGGTGCAGCGTGAGGACGATCGGCCCGAAACGGTCGCGAAACGCCTGGAAGTCTACGATCGGCAGACGCGTCCGCTCGTCGAGTATTACCGCAAGGCCGGTATCCTCGTCGAGATCGACGCGCTGGCGCCTGTCGGCGCCGTTGCCGAGAAAATCGCCGCGGCCATTGGTGCGGAACACGTGCGTCAGTAACCATGGTGACTTTAAAATCGGCGCGCGAGATCGAAGCGATGCGGCGAAGCGGAAAGATTACGTCGAAGGTGCTGGCCGACCTCATGAGAGCCGCGCGGCCCGGCTTGGCGACGAGCGAACTCGACAGCCTCGCCGAGCGTGGAATTCGCGATGCCGGCGGCATTCCGACCTTCAAAGGTTACAATGGGTTTCCTGGATCGATCTGCGTTTCGGTCAACGACGAGGTCGTGCACGGGATTCCCGGCGCGCGCGTGCTCGCCGAGGGAGACTTGCTCTCGATCGACATCGGGACCACGCTCGACGGCTACGTGAGCGACAGCGCGGTGACGATTCCCGTTGGTAACATCGGCCAGGACGCGCGCCGTCTCCTCGAGGTCACGCAAGCCTGTTTGAGCATCGGCATCGCGCAAATGGAACGCGGGAACCATGTCGGCGACATCGGCGCAGCGGTCCAGGCGCATGCCGAGCGCCACGGATATGGCGTGGTTCGAGAGCTCGTCGGTCACGGTGTCGGACGCGCGATGCACGAAGAACCGCAAGTTCCCAACTACGGCGAACGGGGCAAGGGGATGGAACTGCGTCCCGGCCTGGTGCTCGCGCTCGAACCGATGATTACCCAGGGGACCCGGAAGATCCGGATCCTGCCCGATGGCTGGACAGTGGTGACCGCAGATGGTAAGCTCGCAGCGCACTTCGAGCACACGATCGCGGTGACCGAGGACGGTCCGAAGATTCTCACGCTCCGCGATTATGGCGAGGACCCGGCAACCGAACGCTACCGCCCGCAACGGGAGGCGATCGCGTAACGATGAGTCGTCGCCTTACGATCTTACGCAACGGCAGAATAACGTATAGGTACAAATAATGAAAGTTCGACCCTCGGTCAAGAAGATTTGCGAAAAATGCAAGATCATCCGGCGCCACGGTAAGGTGCGGGTGATCTGCGAGGTCAATCCCAAGCATAAACAGGTTCAGGGATAGAAGGAAAAGGACTTTACAATATGGCTCGTATTGCTGGTATCGATCTGCCGCGCGAAAAGCGGGTTGAGGTAGCGCTGACGTATATCTTCGGAATCGGCGGCCCGACCGCGCGCAAGCTGCTCGCCTTCACGAACATCGATCCGAACGTCCGCGTTAAAGCGCTGAGCGAAGAGGACGAAAAGAAGCTGCGCGATGCGATCGACTCTCTCCAGCTGCGGGTCGAGGGCGATCTGCGCCGCGAAGTTCAGGGCAACATCAAGCGTCTCATGGACATCGGCTGCTACCGCGGATTGCGCCATCGGCGCGGACTCCCGGTTCGCGGTCAACGGACAAAAACGAACGCGCGCACGCGCAAAGGTCCCAAGCGCACCGTCGCCGGGAAGAAGAAGACGCTCGCCAAGAAGTAGCCCGTCGGCGCTCGCGCACCCCGTCGTCCCGAGCGTAACTCGAATAGCCCTCGTCATCTCGAGCGTAGCGATATGAAGGCGGTTATTACGGCGGGAGGCAGAATCGACGGCGCCTTTGCCGAGGCGGCGGGCACCACCGTGAAAGCGTTGGCACCGGTTCGCGGCACGACGATGCTCGAGCGGATGATCGGCGCGCTGCGCGCCGCGGGCGTGAGCGAGATTGCCGTCGTCGGGGGCAATGAGGTGCGCGCAGAGTGCGGCTCCACGATCGAGCGTTTCGTCCAAGAGAGTGAATCCGGAAGCGAAAACTTGCTGCGGGCGCTGCGAGCGTGGCCCGAAGACGAGCGCCTCATTTATGCGACGAGTGATCTTCCCTACGTTACCGCGGCGGCGATCGGCGATTTCGTCAAACGCGTGGGCCAAGGCACCCTCGCCGTCGCGCTCTCCGAGTACGCCGACTTTACCGCACGTTTTCCCGGCGCGCCGCCCTTCGGAATAACGCTCGCACGCGAACGCGTTGTCAACGGCGGACTCTTTTCGATTCCGCAGGGCGCCGGAGAGAAGCTGGCGGCGATGGCGACGCGCTTTTTCGAGGCGCGTAAGCGCCCGTGGCGCATGGCGAGTCTCGTCGGCCCCGCGGTCTTGATCAGATTCTTGTCGGGTCGCTTGCGAGTTGCCGATTTAGAGACGATGGCGCTGCACGTGCTGCAGGTGCCGGCGCAAGCCTTACGCGGCTGTTCTCCGGAACTCGCGTTCGACGTGGATACGATCGACGAATATACGTATGTCTGCGCGCACGAATAGCGCGAGGCCGAGTCCATTTCGGCTCGCCCTGTTCTGGCTCGGCGTACAGGCCGTTTGGGGCGCGCTCTTGGGGATCTCACTGCAGGCGCGGACGATCGAGCTCGTCTCAAGCAACGCCATCGTCGCCTATGGCCGGCTTGCAGCGCTCGGGGCGACGACGGCCGCCGTGGTGCAGATCCTCGTTGGCCTGATCTCCGATTCACGGCGACGCGAGGGGAGCCGGCGTATCGAGTTCTACGCGATCGGAGCGATCGGTGGATCGGCGGCGATTGCATTCTTTTACGAGGCGCGAACGTTTGTAGCGCTCATCGTGGCATTCGTCGCGCTTCAGGGAGCGTTGAATCTCGCAATCGGACCCTACCAAGCGATCATCCCCGATTTCGTCGAGCGCGCTCGCGTCGGAAAGGCCTCGTCATGGATGGCGGCGCTCCAATCGGCCGGCAATGCGATTGGTGCGCTTGCGGCGAGCTTCATTGCCAATGCGGCAGCCCTTGCAGCCACGCTCGGCGGCCTGCTGCTGGTCACGTGTGCGGCAACCTCGGCACACGCCCGCGGGCTCCCGTTGCGCCAAAGCACCGAACGAACGGAACCGCTGCGCGTGACGCGACCCTTCGTCGACCTCTTTGTCTCGCGCTTGCTGGTCTACGTGGGCTTCTTCACCCTGCTGAGCTACCTGCTCTTCTACGTCCAGAGCAGTCTCGGCGAGGTAGCGCTGGCCGCGGCGAAGCAGACGACCGGAATTTTAATTGTGAGCTTCACGATCGTCGGCGCGCTCGGTGCCGCGATAGCCGCCCGGCCAAGCGATAGACTAGACAAGCGGCTGGTTGCAACGTTCGGAGCCGCCGGATTCATCTTGGCGCTCGCGCTCTTTATCGAGACGCACGCGCTCGGGCTTGCGATCGCCGCAACCGTGCTGGCCGGGGTTGGGTGGGGCGTCTTTCTGGTGGCGGATTGGGCGATTGCCTGCCGAATTCTGCCCTCCGGAGCAATGGCCGCTGCGATGGGCGTTTGGAACCTAGCAATCGTCCTTCCGCAGATCATTGCGCCCGCGCTGACGACCGCCGTGCTCGCTCTCTTGCGGGTGACTGCCGGTACCGCTCCGCCACGCATCGCATTCGCCTTAGCGTTAGGTGAGACTTTGGTGGGAATTGCCTGGTTGTGGCGCCTTTCGCCGGCTGCGATAGGAGATTAGGCGACCGGGCGGTAAAATAAAGACCCTGACGCGCCTTCGCGCGATCTTCGGCGGATTCTCCACAAAGATCCCCTGCTCTGTGAGAATGCACGCATGAAAAGTACCACATATTATAGGAGGCACTCGTGAAACGACTGAGCACCGGTGTGCTCGCAGCGTTAATCGTAACGCTCTGCGGGCTAAGCGCGGTTGCCGCCCCAGCGAGCGCGACGCAAGGAAACATTGGAAACAGCGTTGCGCAAGGGGGCGCGCCGC
>DASRSI010000026.1:0-218873 GCA_035695445.1 Candidatus Cybelea sp.
AACATCACCCCGTTTACGGACGTGCTCTTGGTTCTGCTCATCATCTTCATGATTCTGGCCGCCCTCGTGGCGCCGCCGGGTTTTGAAAAAGAACTGCCCAACAAGAGCCCCAACACGTCGACGAACACCAAGAACAAAAACGACATCGAAGTCGACGTCAACAACAAGGGTGTAATCTTCGTCGACGGCGTCAAGACCGACAGCACCGGTATCTACCGTGTGATTTACGACGCTTCGAAGAAGAAGCCGAAGCATCACGTAGCGATCATCGCCGACGCGAAGGCGCCCTACGGCGTTATTATTCGAATCCTCGATGCCGCGAAGAACGCCGGCCTCGAAGACGTCGGCTTCGTAACCGGAGGGTAATTTTCGACGTGGCCGTTTCCACCGGACAGGGCGAAGATGAGGTAATGTCGACGATCAACATCACGCCGTTCACGGACGTGCTGTTGGTGCTTCTCATCATCTTCATCATTTTGGCCTCGGTTACGAAAGAGCCGAAGCTGCCCGACGCTTATAACAAGGATAAAGTTCAGCCTTCGCAGATCGTGGTTATCGTCGACGAGCACGACCACGTTCAGATCGGCTCGACCACCGTTGCGATTCCGGATGCGAAGGCCGCCTTTGCGCAACTTCAAGATGCCACCGACCATCGCTTCAAGAGCGTGATCATCAAGGCCGATCCGAGAGCCAGCTACGGCGTGATCCTCCAGGTGATGGACGCCGCCAAGCAAGTCGACCTCACGGATTTCGGCCTGGCGAATCACGTTCAGAATACGCCCGCGGGGATGTCGCAGTAGGCGATGGCAAAGCGAAGCGGCTATTTAACGACCGGCGAACGGGTCCGCAACTATATCGGCGTGGCGTTCGTCATTTCGCTCGTCGTGCATTTAGCGATCGGCTCGTTCCTACCGAACTTCAACAAGCACAACGAAGAGCAGGGTCCCGAGCAGGTCACCGTTTCGAAACGCAAGATCATCGTTCATACGCCGCCGCCGCCGACGCCGACGCCCCCGCCGACTCCCACCCCGCCGCCGAACTCGACACCGCCGCCGCAAAAGAAACAGGTCGAACAGCCGAAGCTCAAAGTGAATCTCGTGAAGACGCACAACTCCAGCGCGACGAGTTCTACCGAGCAGACCGTGGCGCAGCCGAAGACGGGGAGCCAGAACGGCGTTCCGCAGGGAACGCAAGGGACGCCCGGTCCCGCCGCAACCGTCGGCACACCGAAACCGGCGTGCGCCAATCCGAACGTCGAGGCGACCGTGACCAATCCGGTGCAGCCCGATTACCCCGAGTCGGCGAAGGATCTCGGGCTGGGTGCCGTGACGGTCGAGATTGAAGTAACCGTCGGACCGAGCGGCAACCTAATTTCGGCAGCTGTTTATAAGAGCGCGAACAATATGGCGATCGACCAAGCGGCGCTACGCGCAGCGCGTCAGTCGACCTATTCACCGAAGCTCGTCGACTGCTCGCCGACGCAAGGTAACTATCTTTTCCGCGCCGACTTCCAGCCCGACTAGTCAGCGTAGCACCGATGAGTTATGAAGCGCGTACCGCGTGTCTTGCTGGTCGCCTTCGCGCTCTCGCTGCTCCTGCACTTGATCGTTGCGCTGATTCTTCACCCGCCGACGCCGACTCCCGAGAGTCTGGCTGAAGTCGTTTCGATCGAGCATCGTCCTGCGACGATCGCGGTGACGAAACCGCCGACACCACCGCCGCCGCGTCCGAAACAAACACCCGCTCCCCGCACCGCCAGCTCCGCGCCTCCCGCTCGAAAAGGACCGGGCCAGGGAGGGACCCTGGGCGCGAGCGGACCGACGCCGGCGCCCGTTGTGGCAGCGGCAACGGCGGCGCCTACGCCGATTGCCAGCGCCGCGGATTGCACGCGCGGCGATATCGCCGCAGCCGTGACCAGCACCCCCGTTCCGCCCGAGATCACTCCCGAGACGCGCGCGTCTGGGACGAGCGGCATCGCTCGCGTAACGGTGCAGCTCGATTCCGGCGGCCAAGTCACCGGCGCAAGCATCGCGCAGAGTACCGGAAACTCGTCGCTCGATCTCGTTGCCGTCGGCATGGCACGCGACGCGCATTACACCCCCGAGCTTCATGCCTGCAAAGCCGTTGCGAGCTCGTACACCTATAGCGTCAAGTTCGTGGCCTGGTGATGACGCTCGTTCAAGCGCTCGCACTCGCGCTGCTGCAGGGCGTCAGCGAACTCTTTCCCGTCTCCAGCTTGGGCCATACGATCCTGGTTCCGGCGCTGCTGCACTGGCAGAATCTCGATCGCTCGAACCCGTCGTTCCTCGCGTTTGTCGTCGTGCTGCATCTCGGTACGGCGGTCGCGCTGATTCTCTACTATCGCACGGAGTGGTACGCGATTCTCCGTGCGCTCGTGGGCAGCATCGTGCGCGGGCAGTTGAGCGAGAATCGCGACGAACGAATCGGCTGGCGTCTGGTCGTCGGCACGATTCCCGTCGGCATTCTCGGCGTGATCTTCGAAGCGCCCGTACGCCGGCTCTTCGGGTCGCCGGCGCCGGCCGCGTTCTTCTTGGTGCTCAACGGGCTGGTCATGTTTGCCGGCGAGGCGCTTCGTCGCCGCCAGCATCGCACGAGTCCGGAATCCTATAAGCCGATCGAAGACCTCAGCTATCCAGCGAGCCTGCTGATCGGCGTCGCGCAAGGTTTGGCGCTGCTGCCGGGAATCTCGCGCTCGGGAATATCGATGGTCGCCGGCCTGCTCTGCGATCTCGATCATGAGAGCGCAGCGCGCTTCTCGTTCCTGCTGGCCACGCCGGTCATACTGGCGGCGGGCCTGCTGGAGGTGCCCAAGCTGCTCGCGCCGGGCGTACACGTCGTGCTGATCGAAGCGACCTGCGGCGGAATTGTCGCGGGCGTCGCCGCATATTGCTCGGTCGCCTTCCTGATTCGCTACTTCCGCTCGAACGATTTGCGGCCGTTCGGCTGGTACTGCGTCATCCTAGGCGCAATCTCGTTCGTTCTCGCAAAGAAGGGGGTCATTTCATGAGGGTCATTGCGGTGCTCTTCGCCATCGTCTTCTTCGTTCTCGGGGTTCTCTACGGCTTGGGTAAAGTCAATCTCTTCACCGAATCGGGCCCCGGCCACTCGCACCACATCACACATCTCGTCGTCTGCTGGGTGCTCGCGCTGCTCTGCCTGATTTGGGCGCGCTTCCAAGGGTCGCCGGCGCGCTCGGCGCGGTGAGGCCGACGCACGTCGCGCGCGACGGGAGCGTCGCGATGGTCGACGTCTCGAAGAAGGCCGTTACGGCGCGCACGGCTCGTGCTGAGGCGGTCGTCCGTATGAACCCGAAGGCGGTCGCCGCGCTCAAGGCGGCGACGTTGCCAAAGGGCGATGCGTTCGTCGTCGCGCAGCTTGCCGGTATTATGGCGGCTAAGCAGACGGCCGGACTCATTCCGCTCGCGCATCCATTGCCGTTGAGCAGCGTCGACGTTCGTTTCGAGTGGCGGCGCAACGGCGTTCTGCGCGTCGAAGCCGAAGCGCGCACCGCGGCCCGGACGGGCGTCGAAATGGAAGCGATGGTCGCGGTTTCAGTCGCCGCCTTGACGATTTACGACATGTCGAAGTCGCTCGACAAAGCGATTACGATCGAGAGCGTGCGGTTACTCAGCAAGAGCGGCGGCAAGTCAGGTGAGTACCGGCGTGACGTTTAACGTCGCGTTGATCGTGCTCTCCGATCGCGCCGCTGCGGGCGAACGCGCCGACGAGTGCATCCCGCTCATGAAGGAACGGTTAGCCGGCGTCTATGCGATCGTGCGCGAGCGGGTCATCGGCGACGATCCGGCCGCTTTGCAAGCCGAGATCATCGAACTCGCCGATTCGCATCTCGCCGACCTCATCCTTACCAGCGGCGGAACGGGCCTCTCGCCGCGCGACCGAACGCCGCAGGCGACGGCCGCACTGCTCGATTACGAAGTTCCCGGCATCGCCGAGGCAATTCGCGCGGCGTCGCTGGCAAAGACCAAGACGGCGATGCTCTCGCGCGCGCTCGCGGGAGTTCGCGATCGAACGCTGATCGTGAATCTGCCCGGCAGCCCGCGCGCGGTGACAGAGACGCTCGACGTGCTCTTTCCGGTGCTGCCCCACGCGCTCGAGCTGCTCGCCGACCGCGTCGTTGACGGATGATCCGCGTTACCAGCTACGCCGAGGCGGAACGCTATCTGCTCGGCACGATCGACGAAATCGCGTCGCCACGTACCTCGTACAAGCTCGACCGGATGTTTGCGTTTCTCTCCGAGCTCGACGATCCGCATCGCGCGTATCCCACGATCCATGTGGGGGGCACCAGCGGAAAAGGTTCGACGTCGACGATGATCGCCGCCGCGCTGCAAGCCGCGGGTCGCCGGACGGGCCTGCATACGAAGCCGCATTTGCACTCGATGACCGAGCGGGCGCAAATCGACGGGCGGGCAATTCCGGAGGAACGTTTCGCCGCTTTGCTCGATGCGATGATGCCGGCGATCGAGCGCACGGCAACGCTCTACGGACGGCCGACCTATTATGAAACGCTGCTTGCGCTGGCCTTCGTCCATTTCGCGCAGGAGCGCGTCGAAATCGCCGTCATCGAAGTTGGCCTCGGCGGCAGACTCGACGGCACGAACGTCATCACGCCGCTCGTTGCGGCGATCACCTCGATCGGTTACGACCATACCGACGTGCTCGGCGAGACGCTCGAAGCGATCGCGCTGGAGAAAGCCGGCATCGCAAAGCCCGGCGTTCCGCTCGTGCTTGCTGAGGTCGCCCCGGGGGCGGCCGCGACGATCGCTCGGCACGCCCGGGAGGCGGGTTCTCGTCTCGTCAACGTTGGCGAGGTCGTTCATCTCGAGACCGACGACGTGACCTCCGCGCAGGAACAAGCATTTTCGGCGCACTCGGCGCGCGGTTGGTATCGCCTTGAGATGCCGGTGCTCGGCATTTTTCAGCGCGCCAACGCGGCAACGGCAATCGCCGTCATAGAAGAGCTGGGAGAGGAACTGCGGCCCAGCATCGAGCAGGTGGTGCGAGCCTTCGCGCAGCTCCGCATCCCCGGTCGCATGGAGATCGTCGCGCGCAATCCGTCGGTCGTTTTCGACATCGCGCATAACGCCGAGAAGGCCGAATCGCTCGTTGCGTCGTTGCGCGAGCGTTTCGCCGGCCGCCGCGTGCATTACGTCGTCGCAATCGGCGAGACGAAGGACGCGCGCCGGATCCTCGAGATCCTCGCAGAGCCGAGCGCGACGTTCACGTTCACGAACTTTACGGCTCGCGGGCGCCGTTCCATTCCACCGCAGCGGCTCGCCGCGATCGCCGAGAGTCTCGGCATGTGGGGGCGAACGATCTCCGATCCAGCGGAAGCGCTCTCCGTCGCACGACGGCGCGCCGAGATCGACGATGTGGTCGTCGTGACGGGTTCCACCTTTGTCGTCGCGGGATTGCGCGAATGGTACGCAGCGACGATCGTTTGAGGGGCTGGCTCGCGCTGCGCGGCACCAAACTGCAGTGGGGCGCACGCACCCTTATCATGGGAATCGTGAACGTCACTCCGGATTCGTTTTCGGGCGACGGTCTCGAGAACGAAACGGATGCAGTCGCGCGTGCAGTCGAGCAGCGAGAGGCCGGCGCCGATATCGTCGACATCGGCGGCGAGTCGACCCGCCCGGGACATCGACCGATCGATGAAGCGCTCGAAATGGCACGCGTCCTTCCGGTGGTACGTGCGCTGCGATCGCAGCTTCCCGCAGCGCCGATTTCGATCGACAGCTACAAGCCGGCGATCGTTCGCGCGGCGCACGCCGCCGGTGCCGATCTCCTCAACTCGGTTTGGGGGGCGCCGGACGAGCTCTTGGACGTCGTGGCGGAACTGGGGATGCCGATCGTTGCGATGCACAACCAGATCGGCACGTCGTACGACGGCTCCGTCGTCGATGCCGTGCTTCGCTATCTCGAAGATTGTGCTGCGCGCGCGAGCGCGCGCGCAATCTTACCCGAGCGAATCATTCTCGATCCGGGTATTGGTTTCGGGAAGACGGCCGACCAGAACCTCGAGCTCCTGCAAGCCCTCGACCGGATCGTCGCGCTCGGCTTTCCAACGATGATCGGCACGTCGCGCAAGTCGACGATCGGTAAGCTCACCGGACGAACGGCCGCCGATCGCGTCTATGGAACCGCTGCGACGACCGCGCTCGCCGTGCGTTCCGGCATCGATATGGTGCGGGTGCACGACGTCGCGGCCGCGCGCGACGCCGCCGCCGTCGCGGACGCGATCGTGCGCGGATGGAGGCCGGCCGATTGGACGCCGTAACGCTGGGCGGCATCCGCGCGTACGGCCGTATCGGAACCCTCGCGCGCGAGCGCGAGCGGCGCCAGCTCGTCACGATCGATCTCGCCGCCGATATTGACTTGCGCCCGGCCGAGCGCTCGGACGACCTCACGCAGACGCTCGATTACGCCGCGTTGCGCAACCGGCTCGTCCGCATCGTCTCGACGACGTCGTATGCGCTCCTCGAACGTCTCGCCGGCGATCTTCTCGACGCAGTCTTCGACGATCGCCGCGTCGCGCGCGCTCGCGTGACGCTCTCAAAGCCTGAAATTCTCGAAGGCGCGACGCCGAGCGTGACGCTCGAACGTGCGAATCCGAGATACCAAGCGACTTGAAACACTCGGCATACATCGGGATCGGCAGCAATCTCGGCGACCGTTTCGGGAACGTCGAGTCTGCCTGCGCGGCGCTCCTGGAGCTGGGTTGCGTCGTGCGCCGCTCGTCACTCTACCGAACGGCGCCGTGGGGCAACCTCGAGCAGCCGTGGTTTCTCAATGCCGTCGCGCTGCTGGAAACGAAACTTCCGCCGCGCGCGTTGCTGATACGCTTGCTCGAGATCGAACGCGAGTTGGGCCGCGTTCGGCGCGAGCGATGGGGTCCGCGCGCGATCGATCTCGATCTGTTGATCTTCGACGAGCTGGAGATCGACGAGGCCGGACTCAGGGTGCCGCACCCGCGGATGCGCGAGCGTGCCTTCGTGTTGGTGCCGCTTGCGGAGATCGACGAGCGCTTCGCGCCGCTTCGCGATGCACTGCAGGTAGACGAGCTCGCGGGGGTCGCCCGCATCGAGCGCGAAAGCGTTGCGGTGATGCACGAGGAGGCACCTTCCGTAAGCGAGCGCGTACGCGCGCTCGCGCGTTTTCTCGCCGAGAGCGATGCCGTTCGCGTGCGCGTCGAGGATCGTGATTGCGAAATCGAATTGGTGGCAGGCCTTAAAGCATCGGCCGCAACCGCGCAAGATGACGAAACCCGTCCGGCCGAACCGGCGCCGCAACGGATCGACGCGATCAAAGCCGATCTCGTCGGGATCTTTCGCGTGAGCCGTCCCGCGCCCGTCGAAGGCGACGTGCTCGACAGCGATCGCGAGCTCGGCTACATCGAAGCGCTTGGCATCCGAACGCCCATTCACAGTATGGGACCCGGGCGGCTTCTTTCGATCGCGACGTCCGACGGCGTGCCCGTCGAGTACGGCCAGGCGCTCTTTTTGGTAGCGCGAGGAAAATAGTATCTTCAAGAAAGTCTTGATCGCCAATCGAGGCGAGATCGCATTGCGAATCAATCGCGCCTGTCAGGAACTCGGCGTCCGGACCGTCGCCATCTACTCCGAAGCGGATCGCGACTCACTCCACGTGCGCCAGGCCGATGAAGCTTTCTGCGTTGGTCCCGGGCCGGCCGCACGCTCGTACCTCAATATTCCGAACATCATCTCGACCGCGCTGGTCACGCAGTGCGACGCGGTTCATCCCGGCTATGGATTCCTGGCAGAGAACGCGCGCTTCGCCGAAATCTGCAGCGATCACGGGCTCACCTTCATCGGACCGAAGCCAAGCGTGATCGCCCTGATGGGCGACAAAGCGGCGGCGAAACGCGTTGCGAGCGAGGCCGGCATTGCCACGACCCCGGGGAGCGACGTGCTCGCGTCAGTCGAAGATGCCGAGCGCGCCGCGGCTTCGATCGGTTATCCGCTCCTGCTCAAAGCGACCGCGGGCGGTGGTGGAAGGGGAATGCGCGTCGTCAACGAGGCGGCCGAATTGGGCCGCGCCTACGCCGGCGCGACGGCTGAGGCCGAGGCAAGCTTCAAAGACGGGCGCGTCTATCTCGAACGCTTGATTCGCGAGCCGCGTCACGTCGAAGTTCAGGTGCTCGCAGACGAGTTCGGCAACGTCGTTCACTTAGGCGAGCGCGATTGCTCGGTGCAGAAACCGGCCCATCAGAAACTCGTGGAAGAGACTCCGGCGCCGAATCTTTCCGTAAACGCGCGCGACGCGCTGCACGATATGGCCCTGCAGACCGCTCGTTACGTCGGATACACGAATGCCGGCACGCTCGAGTTCTTGGTTGCGGCCGACGACGCGTACTTCATGGAGATGAACACGCGGATCCAGGTTGAGCACCCAGTAACCGAGATGGTCTATAACATCGACCTGGTCAAGGAACAGATTCGCATCGCCGCCGGCGAGCCGCTTGGATATACGCAAGGCGATCTGGCTGCGCGCGGTCACGCGATCGAGTGCCGGATTAACGCCGAAGATCCGCGCAATAACTTTGCACCTGCCGCCGGTACGGTTTCGAAGCTCGTCTTCCCGGGCGGTCCCGGGATTCGCGTCGATACCCACATGTATGCGGGCGCCGTCATACCCCCGTACTACGATTCGATGATCGCCAAGATCGTCGCGTTCGGCGAGACCCGCGACGTCGCGATCGCGCGCATGGACCGGGCGCTGCGCGAGACGCTCGTCGAAGGCGTCAGCACCACGATCGCGCTCTGCTTGGAGATTCTTGCAACGCGCGAGTTCCGCTCCGGTCGCTACGACGTCGAATTCATCCCCGCGCGTATTCTCTCCAACGGCGTAGCGGCGCAGCCGGCGTCGCCGAACGCGCGATGAGCTCGCGCCGCCGTGGCCGCGAGCAGGCACTCCAAGTGCTGTACTCGGTCGCCATCGGCGACCGAGTACCATGCGACGCCGTCCGCGAGGTCGTCGGAGAAGGAGCGGAGGACGAACAGCGAGCCTTCGTCGAGGAGCTCGCGATGGGCACGCTCGGCTACGCCGAGGAAGCCGACCGGATCGTGAGTCCGCTGCTGGAAGGCTGGTCGATCGAGCGCCTACCCACGATCGACCGGCTCCTCTTAGAGATGGCGACGTTCGAACTCAACTGCCGCCCCGAGACGCCGACGGCAGTAGCGATCAATGAAGCGGTCGCACTCGCGAAGCGATTCTCCACCGAGGATTCCGGACGGTTCGTCAACGGCGTGCTGAGCGCGGTGGCCAATGCCAAAACCTAAACGCGGGCGCGGCGGCGGTTTCTGGCGAGGAGTACTCATCGCGGTCGTCATGATCGTGCTCTTTGCAATCGGTACGATTGCCGGCATGATCGCGACGTACGGACGCAATCTTCCCGACATCAGCCGTATGGCCGATTACCAGCCGGCAAGCACGACCCGCATCTTCGCGCGCGACGGTTCGCTGCTCGCTTCGGTGTATAAGGAAAATCGCGTCTGGGTGCCGATCTCGCGTATCCCGCCGGCCGTTCGCGATGCCTTCGTTGCCAACGAGGACCATAACTTCCATCGTCATCACGGCGTCGATTTCCAGAGCATCGTGCGCGCGGCATTCGCCGACGCGACGCATCAGCAGTTTCAGGGCGCCTCGACCATCACGCAGCAGCTCGCGCGGCGCCTCTTTCTCAACGATCAGGTCTCGATGTCGCGCAAAATTCAGGAAGCCTTGCTCGCAATCGAGATCGAGCGTTACTACACCAAGGACGAGATCCTCGAACGTTATCTCAACATCATCTACCTCGGCGCCGGTGCGTACGGGGTCGATGCGGCGGCGCACACCTATTTCGGGCGAAGCGTCGACGCGTTGACCGTGGCGCAAGCGGCAATGCTCGCGGGTATCGTCGCGGCTCCTTCGGATTACTCGCCGTTTGCGAACCTCGACTTGGCTCGCGACCGTCAGCGCCACGTGCTCGATCGCATGGTGGAGAGCGGTTACGTGACGGAGGCCGAGGCAAATTCTGCCTACGAAGCGCCGCTCGGCTTGATCTCGCAGCGTCCCGAGGGGCTGCAAGGATATCGCTATCCATACTTCACGACCTACGCAATCGCCCAGCTACAGAAGCTTTTCGGAGCCAACGTCGTCGAAGCGGGTGGCCTACAGGTCGACACGACGATGGATGCGCGTCTTCAGCAGCTCGCGCAAGAGGCCGTCACTTGGGGGGTCCATCAAGCCGTTGCCGAGGGGATCGGCGCACATCAGGCCGCGCTCGTCGCACTGCGTCCGTCGACGGGCGAGATTTTAGCGATGGTCGGCGGCGACGGTTTTACGCTGCGCAATCAGTTCAACCGGGCTTGGCAGGCGCGCCGCCAACCCGGCTCCTCGTTCAAAATCTACGATTACACCGCGGCGATCGATCAAGGAATGCCGGCCTCGACGATCATCGACGACTCGCCGGTAAGCTATCCGATGGGCGATGGGACGCACTGGTCGCCGATGGACGACGACAACAGCTATATGGGTGCGATTACGCTGCGCGAAGCGCTCACGCTCTCGCGAAACATCGTAGCGGTCAAGCTCGCCGAACGCGTGGGCTTGGATCGGGTGATCGAGTACGCGCACCGCATGGGCGTAACGTCGCCGCTCGAAGCAAATCTCTCGCTCGCGCTCGGCTCGTCAGGCGTTACCGTGCTCGATCAAGCGACCGGCTACGCCACCTTGGCCAACCAGGGCCTCTACATCGAGCCGACGCCGTTTCGCATCGTCAAGGATTCATTGGGAAATACCATTCTCGACGATCGCTTTCCGCAGGCGAACGACGTCGTGAGTGCGGGGACGGCCTTCATCATGACTTCCATGTTGCAGGACGTCATCGCGCGTGGCACCGGTTATCCCAACGCCGTCATCGGGCGCCCGGCAGCGGGTAAGACGGGAACGACCTCGAGCTTTCGGGATGCATGGTTCGTCGGCTACACGCCCGACTTGGTCGCCGCGGTTTGGCTCGGCAACGACAACTACACGCCGATGGTCGAATCGTACGGCGGGAACGTTCCGGCGCGGATTTGGGCCCGTTTCATGAAGGCCGCGCTCGCCGGTACGCCTCCACACGAGTTCCCATTTCCATCCGAAGAGGTCGCCAAGGTTGCCGGCTGCGGACGCGGCGGCTACGAATATTATTTGAAGGGAACCGAGCCCGAGTACGGGTGCGGTGGTTCCATGGATGCCGATCGCGCCGGTCAGTATGCGGGCGCTGGAGCCGGACTCGCTCAGCCGACGGTGCCGCCCGCGTACGCCTCGCCGCCGGACGCGATTCCGCCGCTGCCGACGTCGACGCCCTCCGGTTCTCCCTCGCCGGCATCATCGCCGGAGCCGACGGAATCGCCGGCGCAACCGCAACGCCGTCCGTGAATAACGACGGGATCCTCGAGCTCTCGGTCGGCGAGTTCTCGCGCCGCTTCTCCGTCATGGTTTCGCGACACACCGCGCTGCAGCGCATTGCCATCGTTGGCGAGATTACCGAGCTCAAGCGCTGGGCCGATGGAAATCTCAACATGACGCTCAAGGAAGGCGAAGCGGTATTGAGCTGTTTCTCCTTCGCGAGCGAAGTACGCCGCTTTCCGAAACTACAAGAGGGAGTAACCGTTCGCGCTGCCGGCAGCATCGAAATTCGGCCGAACCGTTCGCTCTATCAACTGCGAGCGATCTCCGTCTCGCTGGTGGGTGAAGGAAAGCTTGCGGCGCAGATCGAAGAACTGCGCGTGCGCCTTCGCGCCGAAGGAGCCTTTGACACGTCGCGAAAACGCGCCGTTCCGTTTTTTCCTCGCAGCGTTGCACTCGTTACGAGCAATGACGACGCGCGCGCCGACTTTGAGGGAAGAATGCGCGCCGACGCGCCGCACGTCAAGATTCTCTTCTTTCCTTCGCGGGTTCAGGGAAAGGGCGCCGAAATCGAGGTGGCCGAGGCAATGGACCACGCTTCGCGCGCAAACGCCGACGTCATCGTGCTCACGCGCGGGGGCGGCTCCAGCGACGATCGGCTGACCTTCAACCTCGAGCCCGTCGTGCGGGCGATTCTGCGCGCGAAGCATCCGGTCGTTACCGCGCTTGGGCACCTGAAGAACCGGCATCTCGCCGACGAGGTCGCCGATCTGGCACTCGCAACGCCGACGGCGGCGGCCGTCCATCTCGCGAAGGAATGGCAGCGCGCGTTCGAACGCCTGGATGCGCAGCGCGCATCGCTGACACGCGGTTACCGGTCGCTCTTGGCAACCAAAGCGGGCACGCTCGGGCCGGCGACGCTCCGGCTCGATCACGCCGGACGGACGTTTCTCTTGCGCTGCTCGGAACGAGCGCGCGCGCTCGAACGCCGGCTCGATCAGCGCAGCCCGGCCGCGCACGTCGCGAAATGGCGGCTTGGCCTGGTGCGCGCCGATGCGGCGCTCGTCCGTTCGATCGAGCGGGCGATGGAATCGTGCTTGCGACGCCTCGAGCACGGCGTTGCTCGACTCGATAACGAGGATCCGACGAGGCCGCTCGAGCGTGGCTACGCGATCGTCACGAAGAATGGGGTTGCCGTACACGATGCATCTGCGCTCGCGATCGGCGACACCGTTGCCGCACAGCTCCGGCGCGGGACGTTTGGGGCACGCGTGGAATCGGTCAAGCCAGAATGAGCGACCGCCTGCCGCAAAATTTCGAACAGAAGCTCGTGCGCATCGACGCGATCGTCAAGGAGCTCGAGGGCGGCACGGTCGAGCTGCAACGGGCAACCGAGCTGTTCAAAGAAGGGAAGGCGCTCGCGCGCGAGTGTGAGGCGCTGCTCAAGACGGCGCAGACTCAGATCGACGACGCAATGGCCGAGTCGCAACCGCGCGGCAAAGCCGACCGCGCAAAGAACGACGAACTCGACGACCAGATCCCGTTTTAGCAATCGCCGTCGGGGCTACCGCGGCCCGGTATAATCGTAGGGAAAGTACGATTCCCAGAACCAGGGCGTGTACGTATCTCCGATGAGATCCGCCAGCAGATACTTGAAGATGCTCTCCCCATTGGAGCTGTTCGTCATGACGACCAGCGCGGTCTTGCTGCGCGGGAATGCGACCGCGTAGTTTTCGGTTCCATCATCGTGCCCTTCTTTAAAGTATGCGGGCCCGTATGGAGAGGTGAAGAGTCCCCAACCCAAGCCGTACGAAAGCGCAATCGTTCGATTTGCGCCGGTGGTTTGTGATGACGGAGTCGGGAACTGGTGGACGGAGTCGATGAGAATCTGCGGGCTCAGCATTTCTCGCCACCTCGCGGCGCTCATTCCCTTGCCCGCAAGCGTGCCGGTTACGAACGAGGTATAATCCGTTATGGTCGTATCCATGGAGCCGGCGGCGCGCGCGTCGGTGCGATGCCGATGTCCCAGCGACGCGCCTTCTTCGTCGTAGCCGAGCGCGACGTTCGCTGCGAATCGCGGCTGCCACGTCATGCTCGATCGCGTCATGTCGAATGGAACGAAGATCCGCTCGCGCATCAACCGATCGACATCGAAGCCCAAGCCTTGCTCGAGTACGAACTGTAGTAAATTGATGCCTTCGCCCGAGTAGCTGTACCGGGTTCCGGGCGAAAACTTGATGTCGAGCTTCCCGTCTGGGTTGATGAAACGCCAGTTCGGGAGACCGCTCGTGTGTGCGAGCAGCATTCGCGCGGTGATGAGCCTGTAGCGGGGGTCGTCTTTGAGATCCGCGTACTTTGAGTAGTCGGGCAGCGGTTTCTTGAGGTATTCGTACACCGGCTTGTCCAGATCGAGCCGGCCTTCGTCCACGAGCTCCATTACCATGTATGCAAATGCGGCCTTCGTGAAGGATGCGGCGTACATGATCGTATCGGTCTTCAGCGGCTCCTCCGCCGCCACGTTGCGCATGCCGTACGCGCGAACGTATACCACGCGTCCGTCGTTGACGATTCCTATGGCGACGCCCGTCACGTGACCGGCTTGCATGAGCGATTCCATTCGGTGGTCGATCCACGCGGTCGAGATTCGGCTGCCGTCGAGCCTTTGGACGCCGGTCGCCGCCACGTCAGCCCTTCCGGATGCTGCGCAGAGTGACGCTTGGAAGATCGCCGTCAGGATCATCAGGCGGAGGTTCTCGGGTTTCGAATCTGATCCCGGGCGCTACTCCTGGCTCCCAAGGCGGCTGAGCGCGTCGTCCCACTGTTCCGAGATATGCGCCAGATAGCGGCGCACTTCGTCGAGACGGGTCGGCTCGAGTTTCCAGATTCGCAGCCGCCCGTGCCGCTCGCTGTGCACGAGCCCCGCTCGATCGAGCGCGTGGAGATGCTTGGTGACCGCTTGGCGTGAGATCGCGGCGCCTTCGGTGAGCTTGGTAATCGAAAGCGGGCCGCCTTCGCAGAGCCTGCGCACGATTTGCATGCGCGATTCCTCACCGAGCGCTGCGAGAGCCGGAGCGACGCTCATGCTCGTAATAGCGCACCCGTGGCGCTCCCCGTGACGCCGCGCCAGGTCTGCGGAAGCCGCCTCGGAATCGAAAGGCCGTGAAGGTTCGGCTCGACGAAGCGGTGGCCGATCGCGAAGGGATGACGCGCTCGCAAGCCCGGAGTCTTATCATGGAGGGGCGCGTTCGTGTCGATGGAGTCGTCGCAGCGAAGGCCGGCCAGAGCGTGGCGACCGGCGCGCGCATCGAGATCGAACGGCCGCGGCGCTTCGTCAGTCGCGGCGGCGAAAAGCTCGAGCACGCGCTGGAAACCTTTGCGATCCGCGTACAAGGCTTGGAAGCGCTCGACGTTGGTGCGTCGACCGGGGGATTCACGGACTGCCTGCTTGGGCGCGGCGCGGCGCGCGTGACCGCGGTGGACGTCGGCTATGGCCAGCTCGACTGGCGCCTGCGCAACGATCCGCGCGTCGTGGTGATGGAGCGCGCGAACTTTCGCCGGCTCGCGGACGACGCGTTTCCGAACGGTTTCGACCTGATGACGATCGACGCATCGTTCATCTCGCTGCGTACGATCTTTGCGCGCGCAGTTCGATACCTGCGTGACGATGGTGTGATCGTCGCACTCGTCAAGCCGCAGTTCGAAGCCGGGCGCGAGCGAGTTGGGAGCGGGGGAGTGGTCCGCGATCGGGCGACGCACCGCGACGTGCTGCGCGACGTGCGCGCGGCGGCGGTTGCCCTTGGGCTCGTGCCGGTCGCCGTCACCGAGTCACCCCTAACCGGCCCCGCCGGGAATAGGGAGTTCCTCATGGAGCTGCGCCGCACCGGCGATGCATTCGACGACGCACGACTCGAGGCGGTCCTCGGCGAAGAGAGCCGGACATGACGACGATGCCCGCCATCGCGAAGAAGGTTATAGCGCTCTACGTCGATACCGAGCGGGAGCACGCCCGGACGATCGCGATGCGGATCGCCACCGACTTTCGCGCGAACGGATTCGAGGTCGTCGACCGTAACGAGATTGCCTCGGCTTCGCTGATCGTTACTGTCGGCGGCGACGGCACGCTGCTGCGGGCGGCGCGAATCGCGGTCGAACACGAGATCGCATTGCTCGGAATCAATACCGGCCGCTTGGGCTTTCTGACGGAGCTCGACGAGGACGATCCGCGACTCGCCGATCTACCCTCGCTCGTCTCGCGCGGTCTCGTCATCGACGAGCGCACAGCACTGCAAGCCGAGTATGGCGACCGGCGCTTCTTCGCACTCAACGACGTGGTCGTGCGAAAAGGCGAGGTCTCCCGGCTCGTGCCCTTTGGTTTGCGCGTCGATGACGGTGCGTCGACTCAAATCGCGGCGGACGGAATCTGCGTCGCGACGCCGACCGGCTCAACCGCCTACTTCCTCTCGGCCGGCGGTTCGCTGATCGCTCCGTCGGTCGCCGCTTTCGGGGTGGTCCCGCTCCTGCCGCACACGCTCTTCTCGCGGCCGTTGATCGTTCCGATGGAGTCGCGCATCGAGATCACTTCCGATCTCGAGGCCGCGCACGCGCATCTCGAGTGCGATGGCGACGTGCTCAGCGAAGTCGCGCCGAGTTCCAGTGTGGTGATCCGCTGCCATCCGAAGCGCGTGCGCTTTGCGCGCACCGCGCCGCTTCATTTTCTGGAGCGGCTCGAGGCAAAGATGCTCTGGGGTGTTTCCATCAAGGATCCTCGTCGTTAACAGCCCTCCGAGAATGTTGCGGCAGCTCCTGATCGAGGGTTACGGTTTGATCGAGCGCGCCGACGTCGAGTTTGCCGGCGGCGCCACGATCTTCACCGGTGAGACGGGGTCGGGTAAAACGATGTTGATCGGCGCTCTCGACTTCGCGCTCGGCGGCCGTGCGGGCGGCGACGTCGTGCGTCGCGGCGCGCGCAGAGCTCTCGTCACGCTCGTCTTCGATCCCGACGACGCCCTACGCGAGCGTCTTCGCGCCGACGGCTTCGAGCTCGATCCGGGGGAGGCGGCGACGATCGCGCGAGAGATGACCGATGCGGGGCGCTCGACGCTGCGTGTCAACGGCCGCGCCTCGACGGCCGCCTACGTGCGAGAGATGCGCGATGCGATTGCCGAGATCGTCGGACAGCACGAGGCGCAGCGGCTGCTCGCGGCATCCTATCATCTCGAACTCCTCGATCGATTCGCCGGCGAACGGGCGCTCGCGCTGCGTGCCGAGGTCGCGAACGCATACGCGCGAGCCGAGGCTGCAACCGCGGCGCTCGCGCGCTTGACCGGCGACGAACGCCGGGAGCGCGAACGATACGAGGACGCCGCATTCGCGGCGCAAGAGATTGAATCGGCCCGCCTCGAGAGCGGCGAACCCGAACGCCTCGTAGAGCGGCGCGGATACCTCGACAACGTCGAGCGCATCGCGACCGCCTTGCACGCGGCGAGTGAATCGCTTGCGGCCGAGGAGCGCGGCGTCACGAGTGCGCTCGGCGCAGCAGCCGGCGCGCTTGCCAACGTCGAACGTTTTGATCCATCCCTTCGCGAGATGGCGCAGCGCGCATCGTCGCTGCAATCGGAATCGGTCGAGCTTGCCGCCGACGTGGCGCGGGCGCTCGACGGTGCCGAGTACGAGCCCGCCGAACTCGACGCGATCAACACGCGTCTCGAGCTGATCGATCGGCTCAAACGCAAGTACGGTGCAACCTTTGAGGAGATCGCCGCCGCCGCGTCCGCGGCGCGCCGTACCGTCGACGAGTACGAAGGGCGCGACCGTCGCGCGGCGACGCTCGAAGCCGAGGTGGCAACGGCAGATCGCGAGCTGCACGCCGCGGCGGCCTCGCTGACGTCGGTCCGCTCGCGTGCCGCGACCGCGCTGCGCAAACGCATCGTTGCCGAATTTGCGGAGATCGCGCTCGGATCGGGACGTTTCGACGTCGCGCTCGAACCGCTCGAACGGATCGGGGCGCAGGGCGCCGAACGCGCCGAGTTTCTCTTCGCGGCGAACGCCGGCGAGCCGGCGAGACCGCTGCTGCGCGTCGCCTCGGGGGGCGAGCTCTCGCGCGTGCTGCTCGCGCTCGTCGTCGTACTCGCGGAGGCGCGCGACGCGCGCAGCGCTCTGGTCTTCGACGAAATCGATACCGGAATCGGCGGCGCCACCGCGACCGCGGTCGGCGGCCGCATCGGTGCGCTGGCGCGCCATGGCGAGGTCGTCTGCGTCACGCATCTCGCGCAGCTCGCAACCTGGGCCGATCGCCACTACGTGCTCGACAAGATCGAGGCGAAGAAGGAGACGACGATCGTGGTGCGACCGATCGAAACGCGCAAAGATCGTGAGGCGGAGATTGCGCGCATGCTCTCCGGGGAATCGCACGACGCGGCACTTCGCCACGCGCGCGCGTTGCTTGCGAGTGCGGCTAAGGTATCGGGTGGATCTTGAGCACGTTCGTGCCGCCCGATCCGACCGGCATACCGGTCGTAAAGGCGATCAAGTCGCCGGAGCTCACCAGTCCCTCGCGCACCATGTGTCGCTCGGTCATGTAGAGTAAGACGTCGATCGACCCGTAGGAATCGATGAGCAGCGCCTCGGTCCCCCAGAGCAGGGCAAGGCGGCGGGCGACCCGCGGTTCCGGCGTGAGCGCCACGATCCGGGCCTGCGGGCGAAACGCCGCGATGTGGTGGGCCGTGTTTCCCGTCGTCGTTCCGGTGACGATAAAAGGAATCTTTAACTCCGCGCTCGCGCGCGTCGCCGCCTCGGCGATCGAGGAGGCGATCGTCGGTTCGATATTCTCCAGCCGGCGATCGCGCAGTGATGCATGGGGATAATGCTGTTCGATCTGGCGTGCGATCTCGGCCATCGTTCGAACGGCTTCCGTCGGATACGCGCCGATTGCGGTCTCCGCCGAGAGCATCACCGCATCGGTCCCGTCGAGTATGGCGTTGGCTACATCGGTCGCCTCGGCGCGGGTCGGTCGTGGCGAAAGAATCATCGATTCGAGCATCTGCGTCGCAGTGACGACCGGTTTACTCGCGCGATTACATTTCGCAATGATCGTTTTCTGAATAATCGGTACGGTCTCGATCGGCACCTCGATGCCGAGATCGCCGCGCGCGACCATGATGCCGTCGGCCGCAGCGATGATCGAGTCGAGCTCCACGAGTGCCTCGTGCTTCTCGATTTTCGCGATGACCGGGACGCGCGTATTTCGCTCCGCGATGAACGCCTTCGCGCGCTCCACGTCTTCGGCCGAGCGCACGAACGACAGCGCGACGTAATCGACGTGGTGTTCGAGTCCGAACGCGAGATATTCGAAATCCTTGGGCGTGACCGACGCGATGTTCAAGGATCCGTCGGGATAGTTAATGCCGACCGACGCCCGTAGATCGCCTCCGAACTCGACCGTCGTCTCGATCTCGGTGGCGCTCTTTCCGACCACGAGCAGTGCGATCGATCCATCTTGTAGATAGAGACGCTTGCCGATCGCTACGTCGGCCGGGAGATCGCGATAGGTGGTGCCAACGCGCTCTGCCGTTCCGGCAACGTTCTCTGACGTGACGACGAAACGCGCGCCGCGCTCGAGCCGCACCGATGCGAGGCCGTCGGCGAGCGGTCCGGTGCGCACCTTCGGGCCGGGCAAATCCTGTAAGAGCGCCGTGTGGATGCCCAACTCCGCCGATATCGCGCGCGCCGACTCGATGACGGCCGCATGCTCGTCGAGCGTGCCGTGCGAGAAGTTCAAGCGCAGCACGTTGGCGCCCGAAACGAAGAGCGAGCGCAGAATCGCCGGATCGCGCGTCGCCGGTCCGACCGTTGCGACGATCTTCGTTCGTTTTTGCAGGATTGGTTCCATCACCACCCGGGCTTGGGCGCCGCAGACGGCAGGCTCCTGCGCTCGGCGGAGCGCACTTAAGGGCTCCAGTGAAAGTCGAGCGCGATCCGCGAGATCGCCGTTATCGGGAGCGGCTTGCGGGGAGCTTCCTCGCCTCGCTCTTCCTGCATGCGCTGCTCGCCGCATTGCTCTTCTCGGTGCTGACCAGCTCCTCACAAGAGGGTGCGACCGAGAGCGTCCAGGGCGGTGAAGTCGTCACGATCGAGCGAACGTCACCGGTCGTCGTTGCAAATCAACCGGCCGCCGCTCGGGCCGTGGTGCCGGTTCCCCACGTCAACGTAATTGCGCCGGTTCGTCACGCGCCGTTAGCTCAGCCGCAGACGCAACGCTCTCCGGTCAATCGGCACGAGCTTGCGAAGACCGTGCCGAGCGCGCCGCCGAATCCGCGTCCGATTCCGCAGCAGTCGCCGCAACCTAATCCGCAGCCAACCCAGAATATCTTCGAAACGCAGCCGCAAACCGAAATACCGGCCGCACCGTTGACCGTTCCGACGGTCGCGCCGGTCGCCGTCTCGATTAAGGCGCCTCCGACCGCCGCTCCCTCTCCCGCGCCGACGACCGCCCCATCGACGCGACCCTCCCCGAAGCCGCCCGCGCCGATCGCCCGGGCGACGGTGCATCCCGCGACGCCGGCGCCGGCACTTCCACGCGCCTCGCCGACCGCCGCCGCGATCGCGCGCGCAAGTGCGGCACCGAGTGCGAGCCCGGCAGCGGCGGCAAAAGCCTCGCTCCCGCCGGCCGAGCGATCCGGCGTACCGAATCCAAGTCCGACGACCGCGGCCGCAGTCTCACGGACCGCCGGAACCGCCCCGGTTCCCGGTCCGAGCGGTGGCCCGTCACCGGGGCCGCGAGCCGGAAACGCGCCGAAGAGAGTCCCCGCGGCGGCACGTCCGATCGAGATCGCGCCGACGCCGCAAGCCGCCGTGACGCCGGCGCCCAAGACGCGAAGCGCGCCGAACCTCAACGCAAAGCTCCGCGCGCTCCTGCCGCACAATCCCGTGAATCCGTCGAGCAAGTCGTACACGCCCACCTACTCGCTGCGCGGCCGGCTCGAGCCGACGCCGCCTCCCGACGTGCTGGCGAAGACGAAGTATATCTACGACGTGCGTGGCACCGGCATCGAAGCGCGCGTCAAGATGTGGGTGATTGCGGCACGCAAAGCGGGCCCGACGACGATCTGCACCGGATGGCTGGTGCGGTACCCCGAAGCGATGCGCGGCGGCTATGCCGATGCGCCGTCGTCGGGCAACGTTCAGAGTAATATCCACAGCGGCCCGGCCAACGGCACTCAGATTTCGATCGGCGGCGGCGGAGGTGCGGCACCGCCGTTGAGTCCGTTCGATGCCGGCATCGCGCCCATCGTCGACGGAATGGTTTCGCAACCGTGCGACGGACGGCGGCTGGTACCGTTCGCACCGTCGCCCGTCTCGTCGCCATGAGTGTGAGCCATTCCCTCTTGAATTCCGACATTCGTCGCACTACAATTTCAATGTGCCGGAAAGGCCGGCACGCTTCGTCAAAAACGAAGGAGGGCGGTTGGAACCGCAAAATCCGCCGGGCCACGTAGGCCCGCGAGTACGCGCCGAATAGGGCCGCCGCGCGCGCGCCCACGGTAGCCGGCCGATTCTCCGGCGGCGCGATGATCGCAAAAGAGGAAAACGAGCGAGGGGTCGCACCCACCGGGGTTGCGGCCCGTCGCAATTTTCGGTATCCTTAGCGATGGTTTCTTAAGGAGCGTGGGTTCGTCCCGCGCTTCGCTGCTTCAAGAGAGCAGGCATAGCGAGATCGTGAGAAGCGTTTCCAGAAACGGGTCGATTACGGTAGCGTTCGAGCGCGAGCTCGACGCCATCGCGCACGATCCGGCCTTCTCGGAGCTCGAGATCGTGATGCATCGCGCGCACCCGGTGCGGGGCTCGGTCGCCTTGAGCGTGATGATCGATCGCCGGGACGGCGTGGATCTCGCGCTCTGCGAGCGCGTCGCCGCGCGCTTGAACGAAAATCTCGGCGCTGTGGATGCGGCCTATACGCTCGAAGTCGAGTCGGCTGGGCTCGATCGTCCGCTGCTGCGGCACGACGATTACCGGCGCTTCGCCGGCGAGCGCGTGCGAGTGGTAACCTCGTTGACCGTGGACGGCGGCAAGACGCATCGCGGCGTTCTGCGCGGGTTGCGCGGCGAGACGGTCGTCGTTCAAACCGAACGCGGCGAGCTGTTGCTGCCGATGGCGACGATCAAAACGGCAAACCTGGAATACGATCCGAGAGCGGATCTCAAGCGAGACAAACTAGAACGGAAGCAAAGGGATGGCAACGATAGAAAACGCGGCAACTGAAGAACGACTCATCGACGTCCTTCACTACATTGCACGAGAGCGGAACATCTCGTTCGAGATGCTGCTCGAAGCGCTCGAAGCAGCGCTGCTGACCGCCTATAAGCGTCACTTCGGAAGCGAGTCGAATGCAATCGTGATCGTCGACCGGCAGAGCGGCGCCTATCGCGTCTTCCATCGGCGCGCCGTGGTCGAAGAGGTCCAGGATCCTAAGCTCGAGATCTCTGTCAAAGAGGCCCGCGCGCCGTATCAGATCGGGGACTACTTCGATCAAGAGGTCACGCCGAAAGATTTCGGACGGATCGCCGCGCAGACGGCAAAGCAAGTCATCGTCCAGCGCATTCGTGAAGCCGAGCGCGACACGGTTTACAACAAGTACGTGCGCAAGCTCAACGATCTGGTGACGGGAACCGTGCAGCGGTACGAACAGCGAAACATGTACGTAACGCTCGAGGGCCGTGACGAAGCCGTCATGTATCTCGACGAGCAGGTGCCGGGCGAAGCCTATCGGATCAACGATTTCATTCGCGCCTACGTCTTGGACGTCAAGAAATCTCCCAAGGGACCGCAAGTCATCCTCTCGCGTGCGGCCGAAGGCCTCGTACAGCGCTTGCTGGAGCTCGAAGTTCCGGAAATCGCCGACGGCACGGTCGAGATCATGGCGATCGCGCGCGATCCGGGAAGCCGTTCGAAGGTTGCAGTGAAGAGCAATCGCGCCGAGGTCGATCCCATCGGTGCCTGCCTCGGTCCGAAGTCGAGCCGCATCGCGAACGTCACCGATAATCTGCGCGGTGAAAAAGTCGATATCATTCGCTACGATCCGGCGCCCGCCGCATTTATCTCCAACGCGCTCGCACCCGCGAAGGTGATCGGCGTCGAGCTCTTCGAGGATGACGGGGTTGCGCTCGTCATCGTTCCCGATTATCAGCTCTCGCTTGCGATCGGGCGCGATGGACAGAACGTTCGGCTTGCCGCGCGCTTAACCGGCTGGCGCCTCGATATCGCAACCGAGAGCGAGTCGGGGCAGGCTCGCGAGCGCTATCTCGCCGAGCGAGAGGAGCGCGAGACGAGCGACCATCAGCCCGCAATCGAACTCATCGAGGTGCCCGCCGAAGGCGAAGCCGACGAGATCGACGCCGAGCTCATTCGCAAACTCGAAGAGTTTCGGCGCGAGCGACTCGGGAAGGACGACGAATAGAGCCCGTACGCACCTGCGTCGGCTGCCGAACGCGCTTTGCGCAAAGGGAGCTCGTTCGGTTCGTGCGCAGCGACGTCGGATGGCAGGCCGATTCCGGAGTGCGACGCAAGCAGCCGGGGCGAGGGGCCTATCTCTGCTCGGCCGGCTGCGCCGAGCGGTCGCGTAAGAACCGCCGCTACCCGGGGCTTGGCGCGGCGGCAGCAGAATATGGTTTAATAGAGAGCCCACGTGAAGAAACAAACATCATGAAGACTAGCAGCGACCGTTCCCTCCGATGAGGGCAACCCTTTGATTACCTAGCGGAGCCAAGCCGTCGGTTGGGGCTCCGCGCACTCCAACTGATGGGACTCGAACGCGCACGCGTTCGAGAGTGAACTTGGCCGGAAAAGTACGAATTTTTGAGCTCGCCAAAGAGGTTGGGCTCACCTCAAAAGAGCTGACGTTGCTCTTCAACGAGCGACTCGGCGGCGTCTTCGAGGCGAAGAATCAGCTGAGCGTCGTGCCGGACCAGATCGCCGATCTGGTGCGCAGCGTATTGCTCAAAACGACCGAGAAGGCCCCGGCCAAACCGAAGCCGGTCGCGCCTCCGTCGGCCCCTCCCGCCGCAAAAGCGCCACCCAAGCCGGCACCTGAGCCGCCACCCATCACGCGTCTGCGCCCGGTTACCGGCGCCCCCTCTCGGCCGGCCGCTTCAACTCAGGCACCCGCTCGTCCGGTCCAGCAGCGTCCACCGGTGGCGGAGCCGCCGCCGGCACCGCGCCCCGAACCGCCCACGCGTCCGATTTCTGAGTCAATTCCGCAGCTCCGGCCCGTGCCGGCGGGTCAACCCTCGGTCGTTCGCCGCGCGCCGGCGCCGACGACGGCTGCTTCGGCCTCGCCGGGTCCCCGCAGCGGGCTTCCGGGACGCCCCGGCGTCGCCCCGCGCCCTGGAGAAGCGATGCCGGGACAAGGCGGTAAGGGTGCGCCTCCGCTCCGCGCGGCCGCGCCGGGATTGATCGCCCCACCTCGGCGCCCGAGCGGAAACGGTCCATTCCGCCCGATGACGCCGGGTCTGCGTCCGGCCCCAGGCCGTCCAGGTGCCTTGCCGTCCGATATGCCGACCCCGTCGGCCGGCGGCCGTCCGGGCGATCGGGCGCGTACGCACGAGGACAAAGCGGCGGCGAAAAAGGATCGCGAGAAGGAACTGCTGCTCGACAAAGAGCGCCAGCGTAAGAAGAAGGGCGAGTCGGCCGCGCCGACGCCGCCGCGCACGCTCGAGACGATCGAGATTCCCGACTTGCTCACCGTGCAAGAGCTGGCGACGTCGATGATCGTGCCCGTTCGCGACGTCATCACCGAGCTGATCAAGATCGGAACGATGGCGACGATCAATCAGAATATTTCGAGCGACGTGGCGATTCAGATTGCGAAGCGCTTCGGATTCAATGCCGTCGTCAAAGAGGCCGGCGAGGAAGTTACCGTCGAGCAGGAAGAGGATAAGCCCGAGATGCTCACGCCGCGTCCGCCGGTTGTGACGGTCCTCGGCCACGTCGACCACGGGAAGACCTCGCTGCTCGACAAGATTCGGCAGGCGAACGTCGCGGCCGGCGAGGCCGGCGGCATCACGCAGAAGATCGGCGCGTACACCGTCGAGCGCAACGACCGCAAGATCACCTTCGTCGATACCCCGGGTCACGAAGCGTTTACGGCGATGCGCGCGCGCGGCGCGAAGGTCACCGACGTTGCGATTCTCGTCGTCGCGGCCGATGACGGCGTCATGCCGCAGACGCGAGAGGCGATCGCACACGTGAAGGCGGCGAACGTTCCGATCGTCGTGGCGATCAACAAGATCGATCGTCCCGACGCGCAGCAGGATCGTGTGAAGCAGCAACTCGTCGAGCAAGGTCTGCAACCCGTCGATTGGGGCGGCACCATCGAAATGGTCCCGGTTTCGGCGAAGACCGGTGACGGGATCGAGGGACTGCTCGATACCGTGCTGCTCGAGGCCGACATTCGCGAGCTGCGCGCCAACAAGAACCGCCGTGCGAGCGGCGTCGTGATCGAGTCGGCACTCCATCGCGGCCGCGGTGCGGTCGCAACGGTACTCGTGCAAAACGGTACGCTGCGCGTCGGCGACATCGTCGTGGCAGGCGGCACCTTCGGTAAAGTGCGAGCGCTCATCGACGACAAGGGCAAACAGGTCAAGAAGGCCGGCCCTTCGATTCCCGTCGAGGTGATGGGCCTCGCCGACGTTCCCGCCGCGGGCGATATGCTGATGGTCGTGAGCGACGAACGCGTCGCGCGCGAAACGGCGGAGAAACGCGCGACGCGGCGGCGCGACGTTCGTATGGCGGCGACCGGAACGCAGCGCGTTTCGCTCGAGACGTTCATGTCGATGCCGGCCGAAGGTGGAAAGGTACTCAACCTGATCATCAAGGCCGACGGGCAGGGTTCGCTCGAAGCATTGCGCGCGCGAATGGAGTCACTCTCGACCGAAGACGTCGAAATTCGCGTCATTCACGGCGGCGTCGGCGCGATCTCGCCCAACGACGTCAATCTCGCGAGCGCTTCGAACGCCGTTCTGATCGGCTTCAACATTCGCCCCGACGAGACGGCGCGCCGGCTCGCCGAGAACGAAGGCGTCGATCTGCGGTTCTACCAAGTCATCTACGAGATCGAGGACGACTTGAAGAAGGCCATGCGCGGGATGCTCTCGCCGGTCGAGCGCGAGGTCGTGCTCGGTCGCGCCGAGGTACGCCAAGTCTTCAAGGTGAGCCGGGTCGGAACGATCGTTGGATGCTACGTGCAGAGCGGCAAGATCTCGCGAAATGCGAAGGTGCGCGTCATTCGCGACGCCGCGGTGGCCTTCGATGGCGAGATCGAGAGCTTGCGCCGGTTCAAAGACGACGTTCGCGAAGTGGCCGAAGGTTTCGAGTGCGGCATCCAGGTCGCGAAGTTCCAGGATCTCAAAGAGGGTGACGTCATCGAAGCATACGCGCTGGAACGCGTTGCGCCCGAGCTCGTCAGAGCATGAAGCCGCAGCGGATAGCGAAGATCGATCACGAGGTGCAGCGCATACTCGGGACGCTCGTTTCGCAAGAGCTGCAAGATCCACGCCTCGCCTTCGTGACGGTAACGCGCGCCGAGGTCAGCGACGACCTGCGCCATTGCAAGGTGTTCGTCTCGGTGATCGGCGACCGCCACCAAGCGCGCCAATCGCTCGACGCACTTCGGCACGCCGGGCGCTTTCTGCGCGGCGAACTCGGGCGCAAGATCGATTTACGCCACACGCCCGAGCTTATTTTTGTGGAGGATCGCTCGGCCGAACGAGCGATCGCGCTCGCAAAGACGCTTCGCGAAGCCGCCGTCCGCACATCTCCGCAGGAGGACGAATGATCGAGAGCACGCCGCGCCTCGCCTCGGCGCAAGAAGTCGTCGCCGAGCTGCGCCGGCGGAGCGCCTTCGTGATGGTCAGCCACGTGAAGCCGGATGGCGACACCCTCGGCGCGGGACTCGCGCTCGGAATCGCGCTCAAGCGGTTGGGCAAGCGCGTCGCGTACTTTCAACAGGACTGCGTCCCGCGCAATCTTCGGTTCTTACCGGAGGCCGAGCTGGTGGCGCGCGCGCTGCCTTCCGATCTCCCTGCCGACACCCTCTACGTTTTCTGCGACATGAGCGATTTTACGCGGGCGGGGGAGTATCTGCCGCCGGTCGAGCGCGAGAACATGCTCGACATCGATCACCATCTCGGCAACTCGCTTTTCGGCGCGCTGAACTTCGTTCTGGAGCGCGAGTGCTCGACCGGAACCGTCGTGATGCATCTCTTGCGCGAGCTCGGCATTTCGATCGACGCGCCGATTGCGACGTGCATCCTCGCGACGATCATGACCGATACCGGCGGATTCATGCATTCCAACACGAGCCCGGAAGCGCTGGAGCTTTCGGCGGAGCTGATGCGCCGCGGCGCCAACAAAGAAGAGATCACCGAAGAGATCTTCCTGCGCCGGCGGGTCGCCGCGACCAAGCTTCTGGGGAGCATCATCGACGCAATGCGATTCGAACACGACGGTCGTTACTGTTACTCGTACGTCGACGATGCGATGCTCGCGCAGACCGGCGCCGACGGTGAGGATACCGAAGACGTCGTCAACACGTTGCTCGGCCAAGACGGCGTCGACGTCGCTGCGCTCTTCAAAGCGATCGACGGCGAGATTCGCGTGAGCTTGCGTTCGAGCGGCAAGCTCAACGTGCAGGCTGCCGCGCAGCGGCTCGGCGGCGGAGGACACTTCCGCGCGTCGGGATTGACCTATCACGGACCGCTGGCGGAAGCTTTTCCTGCGGTCGACGCGGCGCTCATCGCAGAAGGCTTGTGATATACGCTTCGCTCAACATGACGCTTCGGAGACGCTCTTCGCTACGCCATCACGGCTCCGCTCAGGCTGCGCCGCCTCCTCGCTCTCGCCATCCATGGCTCCGCTCGTCGGTCGGAGCCTCCTCAGCATCACGTTGAGCGAAGCGTCTTTCGGCGTGTGATCGGTTTCGTCAATCTCTTTAAGTCGGCGGGGCCGAGTTCGGCAAACGCGGTCACGCGTCTGCGCCGGATCTACGCGCTGCACGCCGTCGACCGGCGTCTGAGTGCCGGACATCTCGGAACGCTCGATCCCCAAGCCGCGGGCGTTTTGCCGGTGGCGATCGGCAAAGCGACGCGTTTGATTCCGTTGCTCGCCGATCAGCGGAAGAGTTATGCCTGCACGCTGGTGCTGGGGCGCTCCACGACGACGCAGGACGCCCTTGGCGAAACGGTCGAGGAGCGACCGGTACCGCGTGACTGGCCGGCGGTTTTGGAAGCGGCGCTCTCCGGCTTTGTTGGGCGGATCGCTCAAACGCCGCCGATGTACTCGGCCGTGCATCATAACGGAAAGCGGCTCTACGAACTCGCGCGCGAAGGCAAGAGCGTCGAGCGCAAGGCACGCAGCGTCACGATCTACGGATTGACGCTGCTCGGAATCGAGAGCGGCCGTGCCGGTGCCGTTGCGCGGTTGCGAGTTGCGTGCAGCGAGGGAACGTATATTCGCACGCTCTGCAACGACATCGGCGGCGCAATCGGAGTGCCGGCACATATGGGGGCGCTCGTTCGCGAAGCATCCGGCCCGTTCGTGCTCTACGAAGCGCGGACGCTCGAGGAGATCGCGCTCGACCCGCGGCAGGCCTTGATCGCGCCCGAACACATCATACCGTTTCCGACGATCGTACTCGATCTTCGCGAATCGGCCGACTTTCGCGCCGGACGAGTCGTCCCGCTTCCACAAGGCGCGACCGGGCGGCATGTCTTCGTTCGCGACGAATCGCGAACGCTCGTCGGTGTCGGCGAGGCGCTGGGAGCACTGCTGGCGCCGCGCAAAGTCTTCGTCGAATGATCGTACACCACGAATTGGAGCGCCAATCGGAGCGCCCGCTCGTGCTGGCGATCGGATTCTTCGATGGGTTCCATCGAGGCCATCGCGAGATCGCACGTCAGACGCTGCGCTTGCGCAGGCCGCGGTGGCGCTCCGGCTTGCTCACCTTTGCGAATCATCCAGCGACGCACCTACGACCCGGAACCGAGCCGCGTTTGCTCTGCACGCCGCAAGAACGCCTCGAACTCTTTGCCCGCGCCGGTTTCGAGGAGTGCTTCTTCATCGATTTCGACGATCGCATCGCGACGCTCTCGCCCCACGCGTTTCTCGATGTCCTAGCCGAACGGCTAGGCGTGCGCGGTGTGGTCGTCGGTACGACGTTTCGATTCGGGCATGGGCGTGCCGGCGACGTGCGCCTCATGGGCGAGGTGCTCGCACGCCACGGCGCGCGGCTCGTTCCGGTCGAACCGGTACGTGAGGATGGCGAGCGGATCTCGAGCACGCGTATTCGCGCGCTCGTCGAGCGCGGCGAGCTCGCGCAAGCCGATCATCTGCTTGGGGGCACCGGTTACGAGATTCGCGGCCCCGTCGAAATCGGCGCGGGACGCGGGCATACGCTCGGCTTCCCAACGGCAAATCTGCGCGTCCCAGCAAAGCTGCTTCCGAGAGACGGCGTCTATTCCGCCCTCGCGCGGTTCGACGGCCGCGATTATCCCGCGCTCGTTTCGATCGGGACGAACCCGCAGTTCGGGGGAGGCGACCGCACGGTTGAAGCGTGGCTGCGCGATTTTCAACAGACGATCTACGGGCGCGAGCTCGCCCTGCGAGACCTGCGCTTCCTGCGCGAACAGCGGCTTTTCGCCGAAGTAGGCGAACTCGTCGAGCAGATGGAGCTCGACCGTCAAGCGATCAACTATCCAAGCTATGGATAGGCGAAGCGCGAGCCTCGCACTCGCTCTCGGCGCCGCGCTTGCCGCGTGCGCGCGCGGCGCGACCGCGAGCTCGAGCGCTCATCAGGTCGCACACGTCGGGAATCCGGCGCCCGATTGGTCGGAGCCAAGCATCCCCGGACCGACGCTCTCATTTGCTTCGTTACGCGGGAAGGCGGTCTATCTCAACTTTTTCGCGAGCTGGTGCCCGCCGTGCAACGAGGAGGCGCCCTCGATCGACGCCCTCGCCCGCGAGTACGCCGCACGCGGCGTGCAGATCATCGGCGTCGACGTGTTGGAGAACGCGCGCAAGGCCGCGCAGTTCCGCAGCGAGCATACCTTGTCGTATCCGGTCGTTGTCGACGACGGCACCGTACGGGATCAGTATCGAGTGAACGGCTTGCCCGTCCACGTCTTCATCGATCGAACCGGGATCGTTCGCAAGATCGTCGTCGGTGAGCTTTCGCCAACGATGATGCGCACCGACATCGAAACTATGTTGCGTTAAGGCACGCGCAATGCACGTGACGCGCCGCGCGCGGTTGCTGCGAGCTGCCGCTGCCTTTGCTACCGCAACGCTGGCCGCGGGTTGCGCCGGCGGCGGCGGTCAAGGCATCCTCATGCCCGCGGGGAGTTCAGGCATGAGCGGCGTCGCGGGCGCGGGCAGCACGACCGTGCGAATTTATGTCCCGGCAAGTTCCGGCATGCCGGCGAAACAGTTCATGCCGCCAGCGGCGCCGGCGACACCCCCTCCGGTCGGCGCCTTTGGGGGAACCTCGGTCAACCCTCAGACGCCGGCGACGCCGCCCGTTTCGACGCCGCCTCCGCCGCCCGGATCGCAGTCACTCGCCATTAGCGTTAGCGGTCCGACGACCATCAGCCAGACGCTCTCCGTCGGTCCGAACTCCGCAGGCTGCACGCCCGCGGCCGGCGGTTCGACGTGCCAACTCGCGCTCTCGCTTCCTGCGGGCGTCTATACCGGAACGATCGGCAGCGCAGCGATCGCCTTTACCGTCGCGCCGGGATCGAACAATACGCTGAACCTGACGATGGGAGGCGTGCCGTCGCAGATCGCCGTGGTGCCCGCATCGTACACGAGCGCACAGGGCCAGCAGGGCGTAATCGATCTCTACGGCGCGGGGCGTCATCCACTGCTCGTCGAGATGCTCGACGCGAATCAGAACGTCATGGTGGGCGGGGCCGGCGCAAACTTTTCGCTCAGTCAAGCCGGCGGGGCGCTCTCCGTCGGCGTTGCGCCGGCCGCAGGAACTGCGCCGAATCTTTTTTACGTCACGACATCGACGGCTCCAAACGGAGGCTTCGCAATCTTGCGCGTCGCGGCGAACCCCAACGGACCCGGCAACCCCTGCGTGCAATCGGGCGCGGTCTGCAGCGGCAGCGTGCGCGTCGACGTTCGGCAGATTTTGGCCGTCGCGAATTCGGCGGCGAGCAGCGTGACGCTTTACGTCGCCGGTCAAACGACCCCCCTTGCGACGATTCAAAACGGCGTGACGAATCCGCAAACGCTGGTCTTCGACAATGCGGGCGACCTCTTCGTCGCGAATCAGCCCGGAAGCGTTTCCGAGTACGTGCCGCCCTACAATCAAGGGCCGGCCGCAGTCGCAGGCGGCCTCAATCATCCGCAGGCACTCGCCGTCGACGCGCGAGGCAATCTCTTCGTCGCCAACGGCAACGGCAGTAATACGGTGAACGTGTATGCCCCGCCCTACACCGGCGGACCCACCGCCACGATTGCATCGAACGTGAACGATCCGGTCGGACTCGCCCTCGACGCCGGTGCCGATCTCTTCGTCGTCAACGCGGCGGCGAATACCGTGGCCGAGTACGCGCCGCCATATACCGGGACGCCGACGATCATCGCGCGGGGGCTCAACACGCCCAATTCCTTAGCGCTCGACGCCCGCGGGAATCTCTTCGTTGCAAATCTCAACTCGACTCCGAACTCGGTCATCGAGTACGCACCGCCGTTTAGCGATGCGAGCATGCCGGTCGCGACCATTACCAACGGCGTGAACGAGCAGGGTTCGATCGCGATGGTTTCGTCGAATCTCTTCATACCGAATCAGGGCGCTAATACTGTGACCGAATACGCCGCACCCTACACAAACGCACCCACGACGATTGCCGGTGGCCAAAGCCAGCCGCTCGCGCTCGCCGTCGACTCTACCGGGATTCTTTACGTCGCGAACTACGGCAACAACACGGTGACCGTTTACACGTCGCCGTACGCGCCCGGTTCGTGGTCGACGATCGCCACCGGCATCAGCGCGCCGCTGGCGCTTGCGCTCTCGCCGGCGACGGCCGGCGGTCCGATGATCCTGCCGTAGGCGCTTACGCGGCGCGGACCGAGAGCGAGTCGCCTTCGAGCGTCACTTCGGCAGCGCAGCCATCGCGCAGCTCACCGCGCAGGAGTGCCGTCGAAAGCGGTGTCGACACGTAATGCGAGACGGTCCGCTGCACGTACCGAGCTCCGCTTCCCGCCGCCATCGACACGCGCGCCAAGTAAATCTTCGCCTCGTCGGATAGGTTGAGCCGCACGTTACGCGCGCCGAGGCGCCCCGCGAGCGCGTCGACGTGAATCGTAACGATCGCCTCGATTTGCTCGATGCCCAGTTCTTGAAAGGGTACGATCTCGTCGATGCGATCGAGCAGTTCCAAGCGGAATGCGACGCCGAGATCGTCGTCCTGCAAGTTCGTCGTCAGAATGATGAGCGCGTGACGAAAGTCAATCGTGCGGCCTTTGGAATCGGTGAGACGGCCATCGTCGAGAATCTGGAGCAGAATCGATGCGACGTCGGGGTGGGCCTTCTCGACTTCGTCGAAGAGCACGACGCAGTACGGACGGCGGCGCACGGGTTCGGTGAGTTGTCCCGGCTCATCGTGACCCGCGTATCCCGGCGGCGCGCCGATAAGCCGCGAGATGGTATGCGGCTCGGTATACTCGGAAAGATCGACGCGTACGAGCGCCGCCTCGCTGCCGAAGAGCGCTTCGGCGAGCGCCTTTGCAAGTTCGGTCTTCCCGATGCCGCTCGAACCTCTGAAGAGAAAACTGCCCAGTGGTTTGCGCGGATCGTGCAGGCCGGTCCGCGCGCGCCGGATCGCTTCCGAAACCGCCCCAATGGCGCGATCTTGACCGATAACGCGTCGTGCCAGCAGCCGCTCCAGATCGAGGAGCCGACCGGCTTGCGATTCGGTGAGCGATGATTGCGGGATGCCGGTCCAGCGCGTAACGACGGCCGCCACGTCCTCCCTGCCCACGAGCGGATACTCGACCGCGCCTTTATTCGCAAGCGCGACCGAGGCCGCCGCCTCGTCGACGAGATCGATCGCCTTGTCGGGCATGAAGCGATCCGCGATAAAACGCGCCGCGAGCTGCGCGGCCGCTTCGACCGCATCTTCGCTGATGGTGACGTGATGATGCCGGGCGTACCGTTCGCGCAGCCCTCGCAGAATTTCGATGGTTGCCTCGATGCTTGGCTCTTCCACCATAACCGGTTGGAACCGGCGTTCCAGGGCTGCATCGGATTCGACGTACTTGCGGTATTCGTCGAAGGTGGTCGCGCCGATGCACTGCAAATCGCCGCGCGCGAGCTCGGGTTTGATCATCGTGCTCAAGTCGAGCGGCGCGCCTTCGGCCGCACCCGCCCCGACGAGCGTGTGGAGTTCGTCGATGAAGAGCACGACGTCGCGAGCGCTTCGTTTGACCTCGTCGAGAATGCGTTTCACGCGGCCTTCGAACTCCCCGCGGTACTTCGTTCCGGCGACGAGCGGCCCGAGCGAGAGCGCGAGAATTCGCTTGCCTCGCAACGCAGCAGGAGCGTTCCCGGAGACGATGCGCTGCGCGAGTCCTTCGACGATTGCCGTCTTGCCGACGCCGGGTTCGCCGACCAGGCAAGGATTGTTCTTGCTGCGCCGCGCCAAAATCGAAACGATGCGATCGATTTCCGTATCCCGGCCGATGACGGGATCGAGTCTCCCTTCGCGGGCGAGTTCGGTGAGATCGCGCGAGAACGCGGCGAGTGTCGGCGTGCCTCCGCGAAAACGCCGGCCCAACTCGTCGAGCGGCGATGTCTTATTCTCACCCTGCATTTTTTCGGCGAGCAAGGCGCTGCCGGCGATCAATCCGGCGGCCGCAAGCGCCGCTCCGACGAAGGGCAGCGCGCTGGTCATCGTGCGCTTCTGAGCGCAGGCGACGCAGAGCCGGCGGCCACCATAGGACATCGCTGCGGGGACCTTTCCGCAGGCTTCGCAGAGGCGATTCATCGCTCTCGTCTACTCTGGAGCTCGGCGCAGGGTTTCGCCGCTAGGGCTCGGCCAGGAAAACGACGCCGACCGACACGGTGACGTTGACGTTTGACTGGTCGAACTGGGTCGGCGGATTCGGAGCGGCGGCCATCCGCATCATCGGCACCGGACCGGGCGGTCCCGAGCCGCCGAGTTCCATGCTCTTAATGGCGACGATTCGAAGACCGGCGGCCTGTGCGAGCGCCTCGGCGTTCGTGCGCGCGTCGGCGACGGCTTTGACGGTGGCGCTCGCACGCGCTCCAGCGGAATCGGCCAGGCCGAAGCTCACGCCGTTGATCGCGGTCGCTCCGGCCGTCGTGCAGGCGTCGCTGACGGCTCCCGCTTTACCGATTTCCCGGACTTTGACGGTAAAGTTGCGCGAAACGGTATACCCGTAGCGCTCCCCCGAGTTCGGCTGAGCGGTTCTCGGCGGTGGGTTGTAGTTGACGTTGTAGTACGCGAGCGTGATCTCTGCCCGTGCGATGCCGAGTCGCTCGAGCGCTGCAATGACGCGCTCGTACATCGCGTTGTTTCGCGAGATCGCATCATTCGCGTTTGCCGCGTTCGTTTCGACCCCGGCGTCGACGGTCGCCATGTCCGGCGCCATGGTAATGCTGCCGGTTCCCGTCGCCGCAATTTCAGTCGTACCGGGTTGCGCGGCGGCAGCGGCGGCGGTGACGATGGCGAACGCTGCGAGCAGGCAAATGAAAGTACGCTTCATAATGGGTAAAGCTGCACCGAAGGGAGGCTGCGTCCCTGTCATAGCGGACCGAAGGGAGCGACACGCATGTTGACTGGTTGGATCTTGATCGTCGTCTTCGGCCTCATCGTCGGCCTGGTCGCCCGCTGGATCATACCAGGCGCAGCGCCCGGCGGCTGTATTTCCGACATTATCGTCGGCGTTCTCGGTGCGCTCATCGGCAGTTGGCTCTACCGCCTCTTCGGGCACGTGAGCCCGGCGCAGTTCGAGTTCAGCCTTCCGAGTTTTGTCTGCGCCTTGATCGGTGCGATTGTGCTGCTATGGCTGTTGCGCCTGGTCCGAGGCAGGCCGGCAGCCTGAAGGGCGCCGTCGTCCGGCGAGGGAAGCTGAAACGCTATGGCCTACGTGATCACCGAACCGTGCATCGGCACCAAGGACAAGTCCTGCGTGGACGTCTGTCCGGTCGATTGCATTCACGGTAAGGATGACGACGAGATGCTCTACATCGATCCCGAAGTTTGTATCGATTGCGGTGCCTGTGTCTCGGCCTGTCCGGTCGAAGCGATCTTCGCCGATTCGGATCTCCCCGAGAAGTGGCAGAACTACACGGCGATCAACGCCGAGTATTTTAAGAAGTGATCCTCGCCGAACTCCCTAGCCACGTCTTCGATTATTTTTTTGCGTGGGCTCCGTGGATCGTCGGCGCGATCATTTATTTCAGCTTCTACGTGGCCAAACGGCACGAGGCTGCGACGGCGCCGGTATCGGCGGGCCAGACGTATGCGTGCGCCGTCTGCGGGCGCCGCGGTCCGTTGAGCCAAATGGTGCCGCAACAGCACGGCGGCGCCGTTGGCTATCAATGCGCGCACTGCGCTGCATCCTCAGCACAACCCGCGCACTAGCCCTTCGCGACCTTAACATCGTCTCTGCGGGTCGCTCGTCGCGCCACATCGTGTGGCGCTCCTGCTACGCTGCGCTCGCGCCACCTGCTGAGGACAATTTCGACATCCTGTCGATGGCGCTCGCGTCAGAGTACCCGCAGAGACGATGTTAAGGTCGCCTTATTGCTCCTGGCCGTAATCTTTCATGACGTCGTGGATGCTCGACGCCATGCTGAGCGCCTCGTTCCACTTGCGCTGCCACATGTTGCGCCCGAAGATGAGTCCAACGCAGCCCGCGGCCATCGCAACGTGCGCCTTGTGAATCGTCGCCTCGTCGCCCATCTTGCTTCCGCCTGAGACGAGTACGAGACTGCGGCCGGCAGACTTGACGACTTTGCGTAGGCCTTCGAGGTCGTCGAACGCGAGCGTATTGTAGGGCTTGGGAAGCTTGGCCGCGTCGTCGGGTTTCCAGACGGGCTCGTTGAGCTTGATGACGTCTGCGCCGACCTCGCAGGCAACCCGCGCGGCGTAGTCAACGGCGTAGAGCGAATCGATGCCTCCCTTCGCCTTCACCGCGGAGCCGCGGGGATACGCCCAAATCACGAGCGGCATGCCGTAACGGTCGCAATCGCGGCGCACGTCGTTACACTGCGCGATGTCGAGCTCTTGCGCGGGACTTCCGACGTAGAGCGTATAGCCGACCGCGTCGGCGCCCAAGCGAATCGCATCTTCAACTGAGGACGTGAGCGGGCTGAACGCATCGTCGTCGGAGGGTATGTTCGTCTTGCCGTTGACCTTCAGCAGTAGCGGAACGCGACCGGCATACTTCTTCTGATATTTCTCCGCAAGTCCGATGTGCAGCGCGATTCCCGAGAAGTTTCCCTCCACCGCCAAGCGATAGATCCAGTCGGTGTCGATCGCATCCGGGTTGTCGAAAAAGTCGACCGGCCCGTGCTCGAGCCCCTGGTCGATCGGAAGCATCATCAGCGTGCCGTTCGCCGGTCCGTGCTCGTACATGAGCCGGTGCAAGCGGGTGCGCTTTCCGATCGAAAGGTTCATCGCGTCGAAGGTGGGGCGAATAATCCTTGGCGTGGTGGTTGCTGTCATAGTGGCGAGCGCCTTCGCCGCTCCCCGAAGGTTATCCTGAGGCCGCGCCCAAAGGGCCGCTCGTGATTGCGCGCGTTGGGTTCGTCGGATTGGGAGCGATGGGCGAGCCGATGGCCGCCGCGTTGTGCCGCGCCGGCTTCGAGGTGATCGCGAGCGTCCACCGGCGCCGCGACGCACTCGAGCGATTACGCGAGCAGGGAATCATGGAGGCAGCCGATCCGGCGGAGCTTGCGGCACGCGCCGATGCCGTCGTTCTCGCTGTCCCCGACGCTCCCCACGTCGAAGACGCGCTCTTTGGATCGTGCGGCGTCGCCGCGGGGGCGAAACGCGGACTCCTCGTGGTCGACATGTCGACGATCTCGCCGGTCGCGTCGCGCAGCTTCGCGGAGCGTCTAGCCCCACTCGGAGTGGACTTCGTCGATGCGCCCGTCAGCGGCGGCCCGGCTCGAGCGCGAGAAGGAACGCTCACGATCATGGTGGGCGCCTCACCCAGCGCGTTTGCACGAGCCGAACCGGTCCTTCGTGCCATGGGAACCCCCTATCATCTCGGCCCGGCGGGCATGGGTGAGACCGTCAAACTCGTTAACCAGATCATCATTTCGAACGTGATGATCGCAAATGTGGAAGCGCTGGTCTTCGCACAGCGCGCCGGGGCCGACCTCAGCGCCGTGCGAGCGGTGCTCGCCTCGGCGACGGCGTCGAACTATCTGCTCTCGGAATGGCTGCCGAAGACGTGGCTTGCCGGCACCTTCGACGGCGGCTTCGCGCTCGATCTCTTACGCAAGGACCTCGCTGCTGCGCTCGACGCGGCTCGCACGTTCAAGCATTCGATGCCGGCCACGGGGCTGGCCTATCAACTCTACACTGCTCGTTCCGCTCAAGGGGACGGCGCGCTCGACTACAGCGCGATCGTAAAAACGTATGAACGTAATAACGGAAGCGAAACCGCCGCGCACGGCGCCGGCGAAGAGCCCGGATTTCAATAAGAAGATACTGGTCGTGGACGATGAGTCCGCGATCCTTCAGACGTTGCGCTTCAACTTGGAGCGCAGCGGCTATGCCGTCGTGACCGCGGGTGATGGCCGAAGCGCGATTGCCATGGCGCAACGCGAACAGCCCGATTTGATCGTGCTCGACATCATGCTTCCGGTTTTGGACGGGGTCGAAGCGTGCAAGGAGATTCGGAAGTTCAGCCCGGTCCCGATTATCATGCTGACCGCAAAAGATCAGGAGATCGACAAGGTGCTGGCGCTCGAGCTCGGCGCCGACGACTACGTCACCAAGCCGTTTGCGCTTCACGAATTTCTTGCGCGCGTCAAGGCCCGGCTGCGCCGGCAAGCCTCGATCCACGCCGGTCACGACGAAGCGATCGCGCTGGGGGAGATCGTCCTCGATCCCTCGCGGCAACAGCTCACCGTGCGCGGCAAGGAGGTCGCGCTCGCACCCAAAGAGTTCGGACTCTTGCGCGTGCTCATGGAAAACCACGGGCGCGTGGTAACGCGGCAGACGCTGCTCGACAAGGTTTGGGGCTACGATTTCGAAGGCGAGCAGCAGACCGTCAGCGTCCACATTCGCTGGCTGCGCGAGAAGATCGAAGAAGACTCGCGCTCGCCGCGACACATTTTAACGGTTCGCAGCCGCGGTTACATGTTCAAAGCTTGACGCCACTCGAATGGTCGATCCTCGCGTTCGCCGCCGGTCTGGCCGCCGGAGTGCTCGTCGCGCGCCTGCGTTCGCCGGCGAACGCGCGCTCGTCGGGTGTCGAGTCGCTTCCCAGGGACTCGTCGGCCGCCCCGTCGATCTCTGTCGACAGCGCCTTTGCGCGCCTCGTGCGCGCGTTGCCGATCGGCGTCGTGCTGGTCGACGGCACCTACCGCGTCGAATTCGCCAATGCCGCGGCCGGTACGACCTTTGGCTTTGATCCGAGCCGCGCGTTAAGTCTGCACGTTATCGAAGCGATTCCGAACATCGAGCTCGAGCGAAGAATCGGCGAGGCCTTGCAGGGCGAAGCCTCGGTTGCCCCGCTGCTCTTGACCGGCGCCGCGGGTCAGCGCACCTATCGTGTCTCCGTCTATCCGCTGACCGAGGGAGAGGACGGCTCGCGCCGCGTCGTCATCTTCTCCGACGATCAAACGGCACTCTTGCGCCTCGATCGCGCGCGTAAAGAGTTCTTGTCGAACGTTTCGCACGAGTTGCGCACGCCGCTCTCGTCGATCAAGCTGATGCTCGAGACCGTTTTGGAGGCTCCCGAAGTTGAAGCTCGAGAACTCTTCGTTCCGCAAGCGCTCGCACAGGTCGACCGGCTCACCGCACTCGTCGATCAGCTGCTCGAACAGGCGCGCGCCGAATCGGGGCAGCTCAAGCTTCACCTGCGTGACGTCGATTTGGAAGAAGTCGCTCGCCCAATCGTCGCGTCGTTCGATCAGCAGGCTTCGAACAAAGGGATCGAGCTCGAACTTACGGCGTTGCGACCCGTGCGCGTCGAAGCCGACCCCGACCGTCTCTCGCAAGTCTTCGTCAATTTGATCGACAATGCGCTGCGTCACACTTCGGGCGGCGGCCGGATCCGCATCGAGCTCGATGCGCGCGACAGCGATGCGGTCCTTCGGGTGCGGGATACCGGCGAAGGCATTCCTTACCGCGATTTGCCGCATATCTTCGAGCGCTTCTACGTCGTCGATCGCTCGCGGACGCGCGGCAGCGGCGGAGCCGGACTCGGATTGGCCATCGTCAAGGGAATCGTCGACGCGCACGGCGGCGCGATCTCCGCCGAATCGATGCTCGGACGCGGAACGGCCTTCACGATTCGTATTCCCATTATGCGGATCAAAAGAGAAACGGCTTCGTGATGGCCCGTGCCGTTGAAGCACCCTTAACGATTCTTAAAGACGGTCGGGCAATACTGGGCGGCGAATGATGGCGGCGGAGATGCAGACGGAAACGGCGGGCGAGCCCACTCTCGCGACTCAATCGAGAATGGACGTTGAGAACCTCAACGTGTATTACGGCGCCTTCCGTGCGATCAAGAACGCGTCGCTCCGCGTGCCGACGAACCGCGTGATGGCGTTGATCGGTCCTTCGGGCTGCGGTAAATCGACGTTCATTCGTGCACTCAATCGCATGCACGACCTCACACCCGGAGCGCGCGTAGAGGGCAAGGTCTTGCTCGACGGCCGCGACATTTATGCACCCGAGATCGACCCCGTGACGATCCGCTACCAGATCGGCATGGTCTTTCAGCGCCCCAATCCGTTTCCGAAAACGATCTTCGACAACGTCGTCTACGGACCGCGAATTCACGGCGAGCGAAGCGCGTCGGAGCTCGCGTCGATCTGCGAACGCAGCCTACGTCAGGCCGCGCTCTGGGACGAGGTGAAAGATCGCCTCGACCGCTCGGCGCTCGACCTCTCGGGCGGACAGCAGCAGCGCCTCTGCATCGCGCGCTGCCTCGCGGTCGATCCCGAGGTGATCTTGATGGATGAGCCCGCGTCGGCGCTCGATCCGATTGCGACCGGCAAGATCGAAGACCTCATCGACCAGCTGAAGAAGCAGTATACCGTCGTCATCGTGACGCACTCGATGCAGCAGGCGGCTCGAATTAGCGACAACACCGCCTTCTTTCTGCTCGGCGACCTGGTCGAGGCCGGCACGACCGCGGCGATTTTCACCAAACCGAGAGACAAGCGCACCGAGGATTACATCACGGGCCGATTCGGATAGCGTCGAGGCGCCAATCCCGGCATCGCGCTTAAGCGGGGGTTAAGGGGACCTTAATCGCCGAGCGCTAGACTCGTTAACAGTCCCCTCAATGCCTTTCAGGAGAACCGCTATCGTGATACGCATCCTTGCGCGCGCCGCGTACGCCGGCGCGGCGATGGTTCTGTTCGGCACGTCGTGCGCTCTGGCGGAAACACAGGCGACACCAGTGGCGCAGACGGCCTCCCCACCGACCGCCGACTTCGGCGCGCCGCCTTCGGGCCAGATTCCGATTCTCTACAACGACCGTCACGTTTACAGCAACCCCGACGTCCTCAAGCAAGGACGTGTCCTCGCCGCCTATGCGCGCAACGGCACGATCTACGTGCCGCTGCGCTCGATGTTCGAACAAATGGGTGCGAGCGTTTCCTACGATCCGGCGACCAAAATCGCGACGGTTTCAAAGCCGGGCGCGGAAGTCGTCGTAACCGTCGGCAAGCCCGAGGTCATCGTCAACGGCGAATCGCGCCCGCTCGACGTGCCGCCGATCGTTTATCACGGCGACGTGCTCGTTCCCATTCGAGTGATATCCGAGGGAATGGGAGCTTACGTGCAGTGGGTGCCCGACAAACGGCTCGTCGTCGTGCGCTACGTCGAAGCGACGCCTCCGCCAACCGAGGCGCCACCGCCGCCGGCTCCGGCCGAAACGATGGCTCCGCCTCCACCCCCGCCGACACCGAACCCGCTCAAGCTCGGCGGATTCTTCCGCTCGTATTATTTCACGCGTCAGAACGCTTCGAACAATCCCGGAACGCAGTTTAACTTTTCACCGGGTGCTAAGTACAACTCCAACGGCGTCAACCAAGCGACTTGGAATAGTGGCATCGCGCTGCACGGAGAGTACGACTTTCCCAACGGATGGGATGTCGGCGGCACGTATCTGTATGCCAACCCCATCGATGGCCCGTGCGTCGTTCCTGCCAATCATGCCAAGGGCGCGGTCTGCGTCTCGCAAACGCCACCCAACACCAATCCCGACGATACGCTTCCGGGCTTCACGCTGAGCACGTTCTATCAAGCCTACGCCGGATATAAAGCCCACGGGTTCGACGGTCAGCTCGGTAACGTGCTCTTCAACTCACCCTGGGCGAATCCATCGGACTCGCGCATCAAGCCGGCCGCCTTCCAGGGCGCGTACCTCAGCTATACCGCTCCCTCGTACTGGACGATCGAAGGCGCCGACATGTTCACCTTCGAGAATCGCACGAGCTCCTCTTTTACCCAGCAGACGCTGCTGACGAGTTACCCGGCCGGCAATCCCGGTTTAGCATCGAATATCTTCTTGCCGAACGGAAACGGTATCAATACCAGCGGCTTTACGATGGGGAAGCTCGGCTACGATAACCCCAACGGCATTTCGGCAAATGGCTACTTATACGACGTTAGCGACATCGCGACGATGTGGTGGGGCGACGCGCAGTACACGTTCTCCGGCACGCCGTTCAAGCCGTACATCGCACTCCAGGGCGGAAGCGAGAGCAATAACGGTCAGTCGTACGTCGGAAAGATCGATAGCCAAGTCTTCGGCGCTCAGATCGGCGCGAACATCACCAAGAATTTCCTCCTCACGGCCGGCTACGATCAAATACCGTGGAAGAGCGACACGGTCTTTCTGCCGAAGAACGTTACCTGCAGCAACGCGAACTACCAGATCTCGGCCAAAGGGGCAACGCTGGCCTACCTGCTGCCGAGTAACGCGGCACAGTGCTTCACCAATCCGAACGGCACGACGCAGATTTATTACGGCGGATGGGCCTCTCCGTATACTGACGCGTACGCAACCGATCCGCTCTATACCACCAGCATCGACCAAGGCATGGCCGACCGGCGTGCACCGGGCAACTCGTGGAAGGTGGCGCTGCAATTCACGTCCACCAACAAAAAGTGGGTCTTCATTGCAACCGATGCCTGGTACAACTACGGCAACGCGCTTGCGCCGGAGGATACGCGCGACTGGACGCTCGACGGGCTCTACCATTTCAGCGCGGTAAAGCCGGGCGGGTATCGCGGTCTCACGTTGCGGTATCGCTACATGGACCGGAGCCTCTCGAACACCTTTTGCGGGGCCGCGGGCACGAACTGCGCCGCGGGCTCTTCAATCGGATCGACGTATCTCGGCGGGCTGCCGCTCTTCAAGTACAATCGAGCCCAGCTCGAGTACGACTTCTAGACCCAGTCGGAGTCCAAAAGATCGCCTTCGGCCCCAAGCGGGGCCGGGGGCGATTTCAATTTCTAAACTTTTATCATTGACCAAGGTTATCTATCTGAAAGCGAGAAGTTGACGCGAGTCTCTTTCTAAAGCAGGAGGACCCTTCTCGTCATGAAGTCCCTATACGCTATATTTCTCTTTGCGGTGGTGCTTCTCGCCGGCGCGTCGCCCGCGTCGGCGCAGTCGCAGGGTTCGCGCCTGGGGCAAGCCTCCGCTTCGCCCCCCGCCGATTTCGGCGCGCCGCCCTCCGGCGAGATTCCAATCCTCTACAACGACCGGCATGTCTATGCCACTCCCGACGTCCTCAAGCAGGGTCGGGTGCTGGCGGCGTACGCTCGCAACGGAACGATCTACGTGCCGCTGCGTTCGATGTTCGAAGAGATGGGCGCGAGCGTCTCCTACGATCCGGCGAGCAAGGTCGCGACCATCTCAAAACCCGGCGCCGAGGTCGTGGTCACGGTCGGCAAGCCCGAAGTCGTCGTCAACGGCGAATCGCGTCCGCTCGACGTGCCGCCGATCGTCTATCACGGCAACGTACTCGTGCCGATCCGCGTCATCTCCGAAGGAATGGGCGGCTATGTGCAGTGGGTGCCCGACAAGCGTCTCGTCGTGGTGCGTTACGTTGAAGCAACGCCGCCTCCGACCGAGGCTCCGCCGCCGGCTCCGGCCGAAACCGTCGCGCCTCCTCCGCCGCTCAAGCCGACTCCTAATCCCTTGACGCTCGGCGGATTCTACCGCTCGTACTACTTCACGCGGCAGAACGCAACGAACAATCCCGGCACGCAGTTCAACTTCTCGCCCGGTGCCAAGTACAACTCGAACGCCGTGAACCAGGCGAGTTGGAACAACGCAATTGCCGTCCACGGACAATACAACTTCCCGAACGGCTGGTATGTCGGCGGCACCTACCTCTACGCCAATCCGATGGACGGTCCGTGCGTCGTTCCGGCCAATCATGCCAAGGGCGCGGTCTGCGTCAGCCAGACTCCGCCGAATACCAATGCAGACGACACGCTTCCCGGATTCACGTTGAGCACGTTCTATCAGGCCTACGCCGGATACAAGGCGAACGGCTTCGATGGCCAGGCGGGCAACGTACTCTTCAACACACCCTGGGCCGGGCCGGCCGATACGCGCTTAAAACCTGAAGCATACCAAGGCGCGTATTTGAACTACACCACGCCGTCGGGCTGGACGGTCGGCGCCGCCGACATGTTCGCGTTCGAGGGCCGAACGAGCTCGTCGTTTACGCAAAGTACGCTGCTGACGAGTTATCCTGCTGGCAGCAGCGGTTTGCCCTCCAACATCATCGTTCCGGGCGGCAACGGAATCCAAACCAACGGCTTTACGTACGGCAGGGTTGGCTATAACGATCCGTCCGGACGCGGCTTGAACGTGAACGGCTATTTCTATCAAATCGCCGATCTTGCCAACATGCAATGGTTTGACGGCCGATACACCTTTGCCGGGAAATGGGCGCCCTTCGTCGCGCTGCAGGGTGGCTGGGAGAACAACGCCGGACAATCCTATCTGGGCAAGATCGACAGTCAAGCGATTGGGGCTCAAATCGGCGCGAACTTTACGAATAACCTGTCATTTACCGCGGCGTACGATTCGATCCCATGGCACAACGATACGGTCTATCTGCCGAGCGGCGTAACCTGCAGCAACTCGAACTATCAGATATCGGCGAAGGCGACGCTCGCATACTTTCTGCCGCTCAACGCCGGGCAGTGCTTTACCAATCCGAACGGTACAACCTCGATCTACTACGGCGGCTGGGCGAGTCCGTACACCGATAATACGACCAGCGATCCGCTCTACACCACGAACTTCATGCAGGGGCAAGTCGACCGGCGCGCGCCGGGAACCTCGTGGCAGACCCAGCTGCAGTTCCTCTCAACCAACCAGAAGTGGATCTTCCAGGCGGCCGACGCCGGATACAACTACGGCAACTCATTGGTCGCTCAGTACACCAAGATCTGGTGGCTCGATGGTCGCTATTACTTCGGCCACGTCGGCAAAGGGCCGTATCACGGCCTGCTCCTGCGCTACCGTTATGGCGAGCGTTACCAATCGAACACCTATTGCGGAGCGGCGGCTACGAATTGCGTTGCGGGCTCTTCAATCGGATCGACGTATCTCGGCGGTCTCCCGATCTTTAAATATAACCGCGCTATGCTGGAGTACGATTTCTAATGACACGTCGATCGATCTGGCTTACCCTCGCGGCTGCGCTGGCGTTGGCATTGGGGGTTCACGCCGGCGCAGCCCAATCTCCGGTTACGATTCTCAACGTGTCGTACGATCCGACGCGCGAGCTCTACGACGACTATAACGCCGCCTTCGCTCAATACTGGAAGAAGAAGAGCGGACAGAGCGTGACGGTCCAACAATCAAACGGCGGCTCCGGAAAGCAGGCGCGAGCGGTAATCGACGGTCTGCAGGCGGACGTGGTGACGCTCGCGCTGGCATACGATATCGACGCGATTGCCGATAAGGCGAAGCTGCTTCCGCCAAACTGGCAGACGCGGCTGCCCGACAAGAGCACGCCGTACACGTCGACGATCGTTCTTCTGGTGCGCCAAGGCAATCCGAAGCATATTCACGACTGGAACGACTTGGTCAGGCCCGGCATCGCCGTAATCACGCCGAATCCCAAGACGTCCGGGGGCGCGCGGTGGAACTTCTTGGCGGCGTGGGCCTATGCGCTCGGGCAGAAGAACGGCAACGCAAACTCAGCGAAAGCCTTCGTTGCAAAGCTCTACAAAAACGTCCCCGTTCTCGATTCCGGCGCTCGCGGCTCGACGACGACCTTCGTCGAGCGCGGCATCGGCGACGTCGAAGTCGCCTGGGAGAACGACGCACTGCTCGCGGTGAATTCGTTGGGTCGAGGGCGCTTCGAGATCGTGCGACCCTCGCTCAGCATTCTCGCCGAACCTCCGGTCGCGCTGGTCGACGCGGTCGTGGCGAAGCGGCAGACCCGGCAAGTCGCGCAGGCATACCTCGAGTACCTCTACTCGCCGGCGGGTCAAACGATCATCGCGCGACACTACTTCCGGCCACGTCTCACGACGGTCGCTCGGAAGTATGCCGCGCAGTTCCCGGCGATGAAGCTCGTCGAGATCGACAAGTTCGGCGGGTGGCGCAAAGCACAACAAGACTTCTTTGCCGACGGCGGGGTCTTCGATCAAATCTATCAGCCCAGCCAATGAGCGTACTATCGGGAGTTCTCCCGTTTCGGCGGCGAAGCATCATCCCGGGATTCGGGCTGACGTTCGGCTTCACGATCGTCTACCTCTCGCTGATCGTGTTGATCCCCATCGCCGCAGCGTTCGCGGAGACGTTCAAGATGGGGTTCCATCAATTCTGGCATGTCGTCACGACGCCACGCGCCGTTGCGTCGTATGGGCTGAGCTTCGGGGCGTCGCTCGTTGGGGCGTTCCTGAACTTCGTTCTCGGCACGCTCGTCGCATGGGTGTTGGTGCGTTACACGTTTCCCGGAAAGCGGCTTCTCGATTCGCTCGTGGATTTGCCCTTCGCGTTGCCCACCGCGGTGGCCGGCATTGCGCTGACCACGCTCTACGCCTCGACGGGTTGGTTCGGTGGTCCGCTGGGCGCCGCGGGAATCCATGTCGCTTTTACTCGGCTCGGCGTCGTCGTCGCGCTGACGTTCATCGGACTGCCCTTCGTGGTGCGGACGGTCCAGCCGGTTTTGGAAGATCTGGACAAAGAACTCGAAGAGGCTGCCGCAAGTTTGGGTGCGAGCCGCCGTCAGACGTTCCTGCGCGTGATTTATCCCGCAATCTTTCCGGCGGCGCTGACCGGGTTTGCATTAGCATTCGCGCGAGGCGTCGGCGAGTACGGCTCGGTGATCTTCATCGCCGGCAACATGCCGATGCGCACCGAGATCACGCCGCTGCTGATCGTCACCAAGCTCGAAGAGTACGACTACACGGGAGCGACGGCGATTGCGGTGGTGATGCTCACGATTTCGCTGGCCCTGCTCGTTGCAATCAACGTTTTGCAGCGCTGGAGCAGCTTACGTTCGGTGCCTGCCGATGGTTAGCGCCATTTCCGCCGTCACCGCACCGGCCGTTAGCGAGTCGCGAGCGGTCCGCCGCCTGTTGATCGGAGTTTCGGTCGCCTTCTTGACGGCCTTTCTTCTGGCGCCGCTGGCCCTGATCTTCGCAACGGCCTTCGGTCACGGAGTGCTGCCCTATCTGCGCAGCTTTACCAATCCCGACACGCTCTCGGCGATTCGATTAACGCTGATCGCTGCGGCGATTGCCGTTCCCGCCAATCTCGTCTTCGGCATTGCCGCGGCGTGGGCGATCGGAAAGTTCGAGTTCGCCGGCAAGGCGCTGCTGATCTCGCTTATCGATCTGCCGTTTTCGGTTTCGCCCGTCGTTGCCGGTCTTACCTACGTGCTGATCTTCGGCGCGCAGGGCTTCTTAGGTCCGTGGCTCGGCGCCCACGGCATACAGATCATCTTCGCCGTTCCCGGCATCGTCCTAGTGACGATCTTCGTCACCGTTCCGTTCGTGGCGCGCGAGCTGCTGCCGCTCATTGCGGTTCAGGGGAATGAAGAAGAGGAAGCCGCCCTGACGCTCGGTGCCAACGGCTGGCAGACCTTTCTCAAAGTCACCCTGCCGAACGTGAAATGGGCGCTCCTCTACGGCGTGATTCTCTGCAACGCGCGCGCGATGGGTGAGTTCGGCGCGGTCTCGGTGGTATCGGGTCATATCCGCGGGCTTACCGATACGATGCCGCTGCAGATCGAAGTCTTGTACAACGATTACCAGTTCGTTCCGGCCTTTGCCGTCGCGTCGCTCTTAGCGTTGCTGGCACTCGCTACGCTCGTCGTCAAGAGCGCGGTCGAATGGCGAGCCGGAAAGCTTCAGGGGGAGATAGCATGAGCATTACGGTTCGAGGAATTACGAAACGATTCGGAGGCTTTACCGCGCTCGAATCGGTCGATCTCGATATTCCGCGCGGCAAGCTCGTCGCGCTCTTGGGACCCTCGGGATCGGGCAAGACCACGCTGCTGCGCATCGTCGCAGGGCTCGAAATCCCCGATTCCGGCAGGGTGCAGTTCGATGGGGAAGACGTGGGCGGCCGAAGCGTGCGCGAACGTCGCGTGGGGTTCGTCTTCCAGCATTACGCGCTCTTTCGTCACATGACGGTCTTCGAGAACGTCGCCTTCGGATTGCGCGTGCGGCCACGGAAGATGAGAGCGTCGCCGGCCCGCATTCGCGAGCGCGTCGGCGAGTTGCTCGATCTGATTCAGTTGCGTGCCCAAGCGGAACGCTATCCGTCGCAGCTCTCCGGCGGTCAGCGGCAGCGCGTCGCACTCGCGCGTGCGCTCGCCGTCGAGCCGAGCGTTCTGCTCTTGGACGAGCCATTCGGCGCGCTCGACGCAAAGGTGCGCCTCGAGCTGCGGCGGTGGCTGCGCCAGCTGCACGACGAGGTCGGCGTTACCAGCGTCTTCGTCACGCACGATCAGGACGAAGCGCTGGAGGTTGCCGACCAAGTGGCGGTGATGAACGGCGGCCGGATCGAACAGGTCGGCACGCCCGACGAAGTCTACCATCGGCCGGCGACGTCGTTCGTCTACAACTTCTTGGGGAACGTCAATCTCTTTCACGGACGCATCGACGACGGCAACGCGCGGATTCACGAAGAAGAGACGGGGCACGTCGTCTTCGTTCGCCCCCACGCGCTGGAGATCGCGCGTCAGCCCTCGGGCGCGAACTGTTTCCGGGCGACGACGAAGCACATCAACGCGGCCGGGCCGTTCGTCAAGGTTGAGGCCACCACCGAATGGGGCGCCACCGTGCACGTGGAGATGACGCAAGAGCGCTTCCGCGCAATAGCGCTCCGAAAAGGCGAACAAATTTTCGTCACGCCGCGGGACCTCACGCTCTTTTCCGAGGATCGACGCTCGGTCAGCGCCTAGTCCAGTCCCAGGCCCTGCGGATCCTTCGCGCTCGCGGCTCGACTCGCGGTAAGGGTACGCTCTCGCGTGTGTGAAATATCAGCGCGGTGGCTTCGACGATGAAGGCCCTCGTGAAACCAAGCGCCGGGCCTGGGTTCCGTTTGACCGACGTGCCAATCCCTGAAATCGGACCGGCCGACGTCTTGATTCGGGTCGAAAAGGCCGGCCTCTGTGGAACCGACCACCATATTTACGCTTGGGATGCGTGGGCCCAGAACCGGGTCAAGCCGCCGATCGTGGTTGGCCACGAGTTCATGGGCATCGTCGCGGCGGTCGGCGAGGCGGTGATGTCGGTGCGGGTCGGCGATCGCGTTTCAGCAGAGGGACACGTCGTCGATCTCACCTGTCTGCTCTGCCGAACCGGCCAGGCGCACATTTGCGAGCGCGTCGAGATCATCGGGGTCGATCGCGACGGCGCCTTTGCGGAGTACATTTCGATTCCCGAATACAACGTCTGGCGCCTCGACCCGGCGATCTCCGACGTCGTTGCCGCGATCTTCGATCCGCTCGGCAACGCGGTGCACACCGTGATGGCGGCGGGCGTCAGCGTCAAGAGCGTCGTGATTACGGGCGTCGGATCGATCGGGCTCATGGCGATTCCGGTCGCACGCGCGGCCGGTGCGACGTCGGTCTATGCAATCGACGTGAATCCGGCGAAGCTCGAGCTCGCGCGAAGCCTCGGGGCGGACGCCGCGTTCGTGGCAACCGATCCCGATCTCGAACGTGAGATCAAAGAACGCACCCGCGGCGACGGCGTCGACGTCCTGCTCGAGATGTCCGGGAGCGGCGCGGCGATCGATCTCGGTCTGCGTTTGGTGCGCAACGGCGGAACGGCGGCGCTGCTCGGAATCCCGGCCGATTCGGTGAATCTCAATCTCGCCGAGCGCATCATCTTTAAGGGGCTGACGGTACTCGGCATCAATGGCCGGCGAATGTTCGAAACCTGGTATCAAACCGAGGCCCTGGTCAAGAGCGGGCGCGTGGATCCGCGTTCGATTATTACGCACGTGCTTGCCTATACCGAGTTCGACCGCGCATTCGAGTTGATGAAGAAGGGAGAAGCGGTCAAAATCGTGCTCGACTTCAAAGGAGATGTAGCCAAACCATGAATCAAGCGTTCGAAGAGAAGCTGCAGGGCGACCTCGACGCGCTCAAACGAGCCGGCACGTATAAGCGCCTTCGCCACTTGACGACGCCGATGGCGCCCGAAGTGCACATGGAGGAAGCCGGCGACGTCATCGTTCTCTCGAGCAACAATTATTTAGGCCTTGCCGACAACTCGGACGTGGTCGAAGCCGGCAAGTGCGGTCTCGACAAGTACGGGGCGGGAACGGCCTCGGTTCGGTTCATCTGCGGAACATTCGACATTCACCGCATCTTGGAGAGCGCGATCGCCAAATTCTTGGGTACCGATGCGGCACTCTCGTACGTCTCCTGTTGGAACGCGAATACGGGACTCTTTCCCACAATTTGCGACGCCGGCTCCGCGATCGTCTCCGACGAGCTCAATCACGCATCGATCATCGACGGCGTGCGGCTTGCATCGAAGGCGCGGCGCGAGCGGTTCAAGCACAGCGACATGACGCAGCTCGAAGAGAAGCTGCAAGCCGTTGCGGGGTGCTTTCCGATTGCCATTGTCACCGACGGCGTCTTTTCGATGGAGGGAGACCTGGCAAAACTTCCTCAGATCGTCGAGCTTGCGAAGCGCTACGGGGCGGTCGTCGTGGTTGACGATTCACACGGAACGGGCGTTATGGGCGAGACCGGACGCGGGACGATCGAGCATTACGGACTGACCGGCCAAGTCGACGTCATCACCGGGACGCTCGGAAAGGCGCTTGGCGGCGCGGCAGGCGGCTTCGTTGCCGGGAGCGACGCTTTGATCGATACATTGATCCAGCGCTCGCGTCCGCAGCTTTTCTCCAACGCGTTGCCGGCAACGGTCGCGTGCAGCTCGCTGGCGGCGATCGAGTATCTCGACGGGCATCCCGGACTGGTCGCCGATCTGCGCGAGAAGACGCGATACTTCCGCGAGGGCCTCAAGCGCATCGGATACAAACCGCTCGAGAGCGAGAGCGCGATCGTGCCAATCATTGTCGGCGAAACGGCCTTCGCAATCGCGCTCAGCGACAAGCTCTTAAAAGCCGGCGTCTTTGTGACCGGGTTCGGCTATCCGGTCGTGCCGGAGGGAGCGGCACGGATCCGCGTGCAGATCAGCGCGGCCCTCACGACTGATGAAATGGACCGGGCGCTCGCAGCCTTCGAGCGTATCGGGAGAGAGAGCGGGCTGATCGGCGGGTAATCCTACCCAGTGAAGTTTACGCGGCGCGGGATCGTGCTCGAGCCGAGCGCTTCGCGCGGACGCCTGGGAGTCTTGAACCCGGCCGGCGTGCGTCTGCGCGACGGAGCGCTGCAGTTATATCCCCGCATGGTGGCGTCGGGGAACGTTTCGCGCATCGGCTCGTTCAGCGGCCACGAGCGCGACGGCGAGACGCTCGAGTTGGAGTTTTGCGGATTCGCGCTCGAGCCGGAGGCGCCGTACGAGTTACGTGCCGGCCCTGCAGGCCATGGCTGCGAAGACCCGCGCGTTACCTTCGTTCCCGCTATCAACCGGTACGTTATGGCCTACGTCGCACTCGGCCCGCGCGCTCCTGAAGTTGCCATCGCCGTCTCGGAGGATGGCTTGCGCTGGGAACGGTTGGGCCTGCTGCGGTTCGACGATCGCAACGAACCGTTTGCCGACAAGGATGCGGCGATCTTTCCCGAGCCGGTGAGGTCACCATCGGGCGTGCCGTCGCTGGCGTTCTATCATCGGCCGACGCTGCAGTTTCCGGCCGGCGATCTCAAAGCCGCAATCGCCGCGATCAAGTCACTTCCGCCCGAACGTCGGGAGGGCATTGCGATCGCGTACGTTCCGATCGATGCCGTGCAGGCCGACATTCGCGCGCTTTGCATTGCAACCGAGACGCATCGCCTCGTGCTCCCGCCGGCGAACTGGGGCGCAATCAAGGTCGGCGCCGGTACGCCGCCCGTTCGCGTCGCCGAAGGATGGCTCGCAGTCATTCATGGCGTCGACGAACTCCCGCACCCCGACGGTTCGACGCTATTGCGCTACTGTGCGGGCGTCATCATTCACGATGCCGAGCATCTCGACCGCATCATCTTTCGATCGGAAGAGCCGCTCTTTGTGCCCGAATCGGGCGCCGAGCTTCACGGAGCCGTCGGTCACGTCGTCTTTCCGACCGGTATCGACCGGCGCGGCGAGCGCGAGTTCGACGTCTACTACGGAATGGCCGACTACGAAATCGGCCGCGGGCGGTTATCGCTCGACGCGTAACGGCGTCGGCAACCCCCCAACCGGGGCGCACCGTTCGGCGTAGAGAGGGTATGAAACATATTGTATTGTTGGCTCTCGCGGCGTTGCTGATCTTTCCCGCGGCGGCAGGTTCCGCGGTGCCCTCCGTGTTCATCAAGAACGACGCCTTTTCGCCGCAAACCCTGACCGTCACCGCCGGCGAGAGCGTCACCTTCACCAATGATGACGACGACGCGCATACCGTTACCGCGAGCGACGGCACGTTTGATTCGAAAGGGCTCGATACCAACGGCGCCTGGCGCCATACGTTTTCCAAGCCCGGCAGGTACGGGTACTTTTGCGAGCTGCATCCTTTTATGCAGGGCACGATCGTCGTAAAGGCGGCGATGCGATGAGGCGCGCGTCGTTTCTCGAGCACGTCGCCTGGACCGGCGCCGGCATTGCCTATGCGATCGGATCGGCCGGCATCTTGACCGGAAGAGCCGTCGCAGCGGGAAGCACCGCCCGCGTCGAGTTCGTGCAGATCAGCGACAGTCATATCGGCTTTCATCAGCCGGCGAACCCCGACGTCGCGGGAACGCTGCAAACGGCCGTCGATGCGATCAACGCGTTGACCTCACAGCCGTCGTTCGTCGTGCATACCGGCGATATCACGCACCTCTCGACGCCGAAGCAGTTCGACGAAGCGCGTGCGATTCTCTCGCAGTTGCGCGCGCCGCTGATTGCGTTGCCCGGGGAGCACGACGTGCTCGGGAACGACTTCAAACCCTATCTCTCGAGTTTCAAAATCCCTCACTCCACCGCGGGTGGCTGGGCATCGTGGGATGCCGCGGGCGTTCACTATGTCGTGCTGCTCAACGTCTTCAATTTCGAGAAATTAGGGTTGCTCGGGAACGATCAGCTCGACTGGCTCGCCAACGACCTCGCCGCAGTCGCGCGGTCGACGCCGGTCGTCGTCTTTACTCACGTCCCGCTCTATGCGCTCTATCCGCAGTGGGGATGGACGACCGAGGACGGCACCAAGGCGCTGGCCCTGCTGCAGCCCTTCGACCACGTGACGGTGCTCAACGGCCACATCCATCAGATCGTGACCCATCAGGAAGGGAACATCCGCTTCGCGAGCGCCGATGCGACGGCATATCCGCAGCCCAAACCCGGCCTTGCGGCGAAGCCTGGGCCGGTGACGCTTCCGCATGATGACCTGCTGCGCGCGATCGGCTATCGCACGGTCGAGCTCGACGGGTACGATCTGCGCTTCGAGGATCGCGCACTCGGCTAACCGTGCGCGACGCTTCGCTCGAGGATGGGTTTGCACGCCGCGATGCGGTCGCGTACGAAGCGGCGTATCGTTCGTTCGGTGCGCGCATGCATGCCACCGCATTTCGGCTCCTGCGCGATCGGGAAGGTGCGCACGAATGTGTCCACGACGTCTTTTTGCACCTTTGGCGCCATCGATCCGGCTACGTTCGAGCTCGCGGCAGTCTGGAGGCGTTCCTCGTGACGTGCGTGCGCAACGCCGCCTTGACGCAGCTTCGCAGCGGGAACCGGCGGCTGAAGATGATCTCCAAGCTCGAAACCGCGGAAGAGTATGTAATGGAAGAAGACCCGATCGAACGCGAGCGCATCGCCCGCGCTCTAGCGCAGCTGAGCGAGGGACAAGCCGACGTCGTGGAGCGCGCATATTACGGCGGAATGACGCTCTCTGAAGTCGCTACCGAACTCTCGATTCCGATCGGGACGGTCAAGGGCCGACTGAGCTCGGCGCTGCGCGCGTTGCGGCGGTCGTTGATCCCGGAGACGAGCGATGGAACCTAAGGCGCACATCGGCGAAAACGCCGAGCTCTACGCGGTCGGCACGCTCGATGCTCGCGAACGCGCGGCGGTCGAAACGCATGTTTCCGAATGCAGCGAGTGCAGGCGGCGTCTCGGCGAAGCCGAGGAGACGGTGCTTGCGCTCGAGCGCGACGTGCGGGTGGATCCGCTCGCCTTCGCCGTTGCAGCGCCGCTTCGGCTGCACCGTCGCGAAGTTCCGGCCTGGTGGCTGCCCGTCGCGGCAGCCGCGGCGCTGATCGTCGGCATGGCATTGCCGAGCCTCTTCGCGCAGCGCGAGTCGCCGACGCTTGCGATGATTCATAGCCACTTCAACCACGCCCAGTTCAGCGGCTCGAATGCGCCGCCGGCGAAGGTCATCTATGCGCGCGACCGCTCATGGTACTACGTCATCGTCGAAGGATCGCATCGCTACGGCGTCTATGGGGTTGGCAACGGCCGGAGCGTCGAGATCGGCTCGACGCAGCCGAAGGGCGAATCGAGCGAGCTGTTCGTACGCGACGGTCTTCCTTTCGATCGCGTCGAACTGCGCGACGGCGTCAGAGTTATCGAGGCTGCGATGATCCGGTGAGGAATTAACGAAAGAGGCCCGCTTCGTTGAAGCGGACCTGATTTGGTTGCGGGGGTTCAGGTTCAACTATTCGTTTTGGACCGGAATTGGGGCCTGGGTTCGGGCGAATGGACCGTTTATTCGTTCAGCCGGCCTTCAGACGCCCAAAAGCGACGTCCCGCGAGGCGGCCTCGCTCTAGGCATGCTCGGCTTCGGACGTCGTCCTGTAGGCTGTGGCGAAGATGTTCTTGTCGTCACGGGTGCCCTTGACGATCAGTATGCCTTCGTCGACCATTCTGAAGGCGTAGCTGTTCGATCATGTCCGTTTCGATCTTGGTTGGCTTGGGTTTGCGCCTTTTCATGCGCGCCGACGACCGACCGGGCTTGATAAAGGTTGCAGTCTCGCCTTGTCGGGTCCACGGCATTGGGGCGCGGTCGAGACGACGTCAGCTCGGTATTGAACCGGAAAAGCGAGGGCGTGCTAGAACGCCCTCGCGATGGGTGATTTGACAAAGGAGCAGCAGGCGTTCTTAGGCTCTACCCGGGGATTCCGATCGCCTGATCATCGCGCAAGAGCTTTACCTGCGTGGCCTACTTGCGTCAGGCTTCCGAGCGCGGGGTGGGCGCGGATGTTTACCCACGGCCGCCGAGTTTGCGGAAACGATGAACTGCGAAAAGGCGACGCACCCGTCGAGTATTATTCACGCGTTTGCGGTGCAGGTTCTTCGCGACAGCTCATGGCCCAGCGTGTCGTCAGTTGATCGATGCGGATCGTGCTTTCATCGCTCGATGGAAGCAACTGACATGGGTGGATTCCACCGAAGCGGACGTTCGCGAGGAATTCGTGTCGCCGCTTCTTTGGCAACTTGGATACGCGAAGGAAACCGTTAACGACATTCTGCGGCACAAAAGTTACGATTTGCCTCCTCTGTTCCTACAGATCGGCAGCAGCAAGCGGATTCAGATCGACTATCTCAACAAGGTCATGCTTCGGAACTTCTGGGTAATCGAAACTAAGACGCCTCAACAGGAACTTCAAAGCACCGATCTTGACCAGGCGTACTTCTACGCCTTGCACCCGAGCGTCCAAGCGCCGCTCGTCGTCGTCACCAACGGCAGGGTGCTAAGGGTATACGACGTGCAAGGACCACAGTACGACGTACCGATTGTCGAACTTATGCAGGCAGATGCCGAAGCGACGTTCGGCGAGATCGTTAAGGTTCTCCATGCGAAGCGCATCGGCGCCTCGATCCGGGAGCGGACGCTCGACTCTATCGCTAAGGCATTGTCAGTCGAAGTAGACGAGGCCGTCGTCGATGACTTCAGTCGTCGGTTCAACAGCATGATCGACGGCGCACGCGCGACGGTACACGCAAACGCCAAATCCGTGACACAGAAGTCTTGGGTCGAGGCTTTCAACGCGGACGACATTCGAATGCGTGCGATGTCGTGGGACGAGCTTCTCGTCGCCTCCGATGTCGTCACGAGTCTGCAGCTTAAATGGGGCCACGAGATGGGGCGACGTCTGATCGAAAATGTGGAGGATCGGCGCGGCATGATTGACGACGTCGCAAAACAGTGGCGCGGGCGCCCTCATTCCATCTTTCGGGTGCAGGCCCTGGTCGGTTTGCTGGATCTGTATGAAGCCGGGATCCACGCACGGACGAAGTATCTATCGTCCATCGAAGACGGAATCGAGGAGCTTGTCGCTGGCGCGCGCACGTATTACGGACAATCCGCCTTGTCGCACGAATTATGCTTCTTGGACAACGACTGCATCCGCATCGCCTATAAGTTCGTGCGCACGGGCTCGACGGAGCAGATAGCCAAGATGCTGGAAGAACGGAGAGAACGCACCGCCGTCGTCGATTCCCTTTCGGAGATACAAAGCCAAGCATCCACGGTCATAACGCTCACGGGTCTAGTCGCAGAATTCGTCTTTTGGCGCCAGTTCGCGTACGGCGATCTGGCGCTCGTTCGACAAGGAAGATCGCAGATCGCCTTGTTGGAGGAGACCATCGACAAGTCGCCGATGCCTTTATATTCGGATGGCGATTCGGATCTCACGGCCTATGGCGTCTACGGCAAGGGGCACGACATGTTGTTGATGGGCACCTGGGACACGCTGCAGATGCGGGGGGCGTTCGTAGAAGCCTCGGATCTTTCAGATGACGTAAAGGAGCTTGCGCGCATGTCGCACACCGAAGCCCATTCGTTCCTTGCGACGATTGCGAAATGACATGACGGATCAAAATGCCCCTCTTTCCATTGATGACATCGTCGTCGTATATTACGACGCGTTGCCGCGCATCTCCATTGGCAAGGTGATCGAGTGCGACAACGCTGTCCGCGTCCGTCTCTTTTTGGAGTCAGGGGAGCTTTCGAATGTGGAGGAGACGGCGTCAGTCGACGCCATCGTTCCGATAACTCGTTTCTCTTCGGGCGATCCGCCGCTGGGACTGGCGTTGTCGAAAGGTTCGGTCGTCTTTCAGAGCGTGGGCGGCATATTTCAACTGGCCGAAGTCCTGCATGACGTCCCGGAGGGTGAGACCTTAGCAACGCTGCGTCTCTATGTCGGGCCACGAGAGAGCCCGCAGGGCCTCGTTACTCCGACTCCGCTTGATGCCATCATCACGCCTCACCAATTCGTGCTTAAAGTTCGGCAAATGCGGATCCACCCTTTGCAATCGTAACGATTGGGTACCTCGCGGTGCGCTGAAAATCACATCGTCGGCGGCGGCATCGATGTACTCAAAGGATGAACGGACGGTTTTCCGAACGCCGAATCTTGAAGATCAAGGATCGTTTGTTCGGTGATTTTTCAGACTCGATCAAACTCGTCGTCAGAATAGATAATGATCCAAGAAGGCTCTTCCGGATTGAACGCGAACCGGAAGCGTTCTGGCTTGCTAGGATCGCGCTGATTGATGGGAATCTCGGTGATGGGAAATGGTGCCGTGCAGCGGTAGCACCACATCAGTACGTCCTCGACGTAGCGATTCGCGCGGCTGACCAGCGTCGGGATGAAGTGGGTGAGCGGTATCCCCATGATCGGCGTTTCAATGGCTTTGATTCCGCCGTTGCCGGTTCGGTCATAGCCTATTTGTGGAGCAATGTAAAAGCCGTGTTCGAATGCGTTACGCAGGTCAGCCACAGGATTCATCCACCTTCGTGCCTCCCGAAGATAGTCTGACAAGGCCGGATCGTTAGCCTCTAGCGCGATCACGCCAGCCTCGAACTTTGACGGTTCTTGGTGCATGAAGCCCGTTTCGATTCCGAGGAGCTTCGTGATGAACTGAACCTGCTTCAGCGCGCCGTACACCGTCGCGACGATTATCTCGATACCGTGATTGAGACGCTCGTGAATGAGGTCGTCGACTTCGATCAGCTTGCCCTTCGGCCGGGCGATCTTGCCGCTTGCGACGTTCGCCGCGTGATTCTTCCAGAGGTCGATGGTCTCTTTGCCGATCCGGCGTAGCGTCGTGAGGTCGCCAAGTACCGCTTGGTACATCGCGTCGAATTGAGCTTTCACTGAGGGGTCGGCGATTATGATGTCGCGCATGTTCGGCAAACCTTGCCATAGGCGAGCCACGAACGGCGCCGACGTGCCCTCGCCGAGGACCTGCCCGACCGTGAACTTCGGCTGGGGAATCTTAACGATGAGATTGCAGCGCGTTTGGATCTGCTCCACGGCTTTCTTGAAGTCGTCGAAAGTCATTGGCAAGACCGCTGATACCTGCCGATCTGGCGCCGGTCGAAAAATCATCGTGCTTCCGACTTGCATTAGCGGCAGCAGTCCTTCGAGCGGCAGCTTTCCCTCGCTATGAATGATGCCACCGTCTTGCCAGGATTGATAATAGAGCCGGAGCAGAAGCTCGCCCTTGTCGCTTTCGACGGTGTACGGCGGCTGTTCTATGGGCGCGACTTCTTCGATCTCGACGAGCTTTCCGGACAGCGTCTCCTGATACGTCGCCAGGATGTTTTGAAGCATGGTCACGCCCTCTAGGATCGCCAGGGCTTCCGGAATCGTTTTATCCGGTGCAACGAACGCTACCTGACCATTCACGTAGTAGACGAACTTGTTCAGGGCGTATAGTGTCGTCGAGGTGCTGACGAGATGCGTGAGCGTGGGCGAAGCCCACTTCCGTTGCTCGTCTTGGGCGGGTAGCCGCTCCATTAGGCTGCGGTCACCGGAGAAGCGAATGCTGTATCCGATGACTCCGCGCGAAAGCACGCTGATCATATCGGCATGACGATTGTGAGGTAGGCCAGCGGTGAGCGTTTTGACCTGGTCGGCCAACTTCGAGAGGGACCCGGAGAACCTCGTTGCAGCGATCATTCCAACGATGACAGTCGTCTCCGCGGCTTTCTTCGGAGGTTTTCTTTTTAGGGATTTTACTTCCGCGATCCGGTCGAATGCTTCGCCGAGCTTCGATTCATCTAGCATCTCGCAGACGTACACGGCGCAGATGACATCGTCGGCGTTGGCGACGCCGCCGGATATCGGTTCGGTTGAGAGAACGGTTTGAAAAACCGGCGTCTGGCTACCGGCGCCATCTTTGATCGCCGCCGACTCGACATGGAGGCCAGGGAATAGCTTCCTCAATATATCGTTGAAGGCCGAGAGCAGCGCGCTCTCAGGGAGCGTCATTAGGGCGGCCGCGGCGTCGCGGAGGGTATCGCTCAGAGACTCGGCCATATCGCTCGTACGACCCGTTCTCGTCTTGGCTGGTTACATGAAATCTAGGGTCTAAGGCTTCACCTGCCACTGAGACCGCAGGTCGGCGAAGTTATCGCATTCGAAGCGTCCTAGAGAGCCTCGCAGGTCAGAGTCCTGTATGACCGTCTCTACGGAACGCAGCATGAGCGTCGTCTGATCGATGGCGGAGTCTACGAACGATTCCGTAGCCAAATCGACCGGTCAGTAATCGCTGAGTATTCAGGGGAGTGTGAAATACGCCGTATTTTGACCTTCGGGTTCACCACGTAGGCGCCAATGCAGGTAGAACCTTGCGAATGGTGCGAGCCCAAGGTGGTAGAATGTGCGTTGCGCCAGCAGATAGGAGGGCCCGAAGCATTTTCTTGCTTCAAATGTTAATGCCAAAATAAACGATTTATCTCGTTTATCGGGCGAACATCGAATCATCGCTCCCGCTTTGCTAGGGGTTTCTGTTCTAGTTTTAGCTTGACTCGTCCAATTTTCTAGCGATCCCGCGAACAGCACCCCGATCAGCGCCTACGGGCGGCGCGATGGATGGGATCGGACGTTTGAAAGCCCTTGTGCAGTATTCCTTTAGATAAGTTCCGGTGCTTATCAACCACTAAACGTGCCCGACTCCGCGTGCCCGAACTCACCGGGGGTGCGCGAACGAGAGTTAGGGTCCGTGACTTGCCATTCGCGGCGACTTTTCACCAAGTAATAGTAGGTTCAAAAACCCAAAATAGCAGGTCCAGAAATCTCTCGATTTCTGGACCTGACTTGGTTGCGGGGGGTGGATTTGAACCACCGACCTTCGGGTTATGAGCCCGACGAGCTACCGGACTGCTCCACCCCGCGATAGGAACGACTACAGTACGACGGGTCCGGTTGCGCCCCTGCCGAAAACCCGGCCAATGCCCTCCGGTTCGCTTGCGGCGCGCCTGCCGAAGATTCACTTACACTGTCACCTCGAAGGTTGCTTGCGAGCCTCGACCTTTGTCGAATTAGCCGAGCGCAACGGCGTGCCGCTTCGTTACAAGAGCGACGACGCGGGGGTCGACCGCGACGATCCGTACGGCTTCACCACCTTTAAAGAGTTCCTCTATATCTTCGCGGCGGTCAGCCGATCCCTAAAGCATCCCGGCGATTACGCTCGCCTTGCGCGGGAGTTCGTCGAGGACGCATTCGCCCAGGGCGTGATTTACGGCGAGCTCTTCGTCTCGCCGCCGGTTTGGACGTTCTTCAACCCCGAGCTCGACGTCCGGCAGACCATGGAGGCAATCGTCGCCGAGCTGCGCGCCGCGCGCCCGCACGCGACCTTCAACCTCTTACCCGATCTCACGCGCAACTTCGGCTGCGAGAACGCGATGACGACGGCACGTGCGATGGCGGCGATGACCGATCTCGACGTGATCGGCCTTTCGCTAGGGGGCGATGAGCTGCGTTATCCCGCCAGACCCTTTGCCGAGGTCTTCGCATTTGCGCGCGCGGAGGGCTTACACCGCGTCGCACATGCGGGTGAGGCGGCCGGCGGCGAGAGCGTGCGTGACGCGATCGAAGTGCTCGGCGCCGAGCGCATCGGTCATGGAATCCGCGCGCTCGACGATGCGCGCGCCATCGAGCTGCTTGCCGAACGCCGCATTCCCCTCGAGATCTGTCCGACGTCGAACCGGCTCACCGGCACGGAACTCGACGCGTACCCCGATCCGTATCTCGATTTCGACCGTCTCGAGTGCGTCGTCACCATCAACTGCGACGATCCCGCGATCTTTCGAAGCTCGATCGCGCAGGAATACGCACTGGTCGAGGAGCGAGCGGGAGCGGGCGCGCTGGAGCGCTACGTCCGCAACGCCGCTGCTGCAAGCTTCGCCGCCCCGGACCTCAAGCGCGCGATGGAAGCGCGGATCGACGCGGCGATTGCGGAACTTCCCGCTTCGGCGGGAAGTTAAAGCAGCTATGCCGGGACACTCGCATTCGCACTTTGCCGAATCATTCGAAATGTATATGAAGGCGATCTACCGTCTGGAGCGTGAGGGCCCGGGCGTGACGACGTCTGCCCTGGCGACCGAGCTCGGCGTCGCCCCCGCCTCCGTCTCGGGAATGCTCAAGAAGCTCGTCAACGACGGCTACGTGGAGCATGAAGTTCGCGGCGACATTAAGCTCACGCGAAAGGGCCTCGAGATCGCGGTCGGGGTCGTGCGCCGCAATCGCCTCGCCGAACGACTCCTTACCGACGTTCTGGGGATGTCCTGGGATGAAGTCTACGCCGAGGCGTGTATTCTCGAGCACGCGATCACACCGCGCGTCGAAGAGCGAATGGTTGTGGCGCTCGGCGATCCGCAGACCTGTCCGCACGGACATCCGATACCGCCCATCGATCTCACCGAGCCGGTGCGAGTCGGCATTCCGCTCGCGCAGGTCGAGGCGGGAGAGAAGGTTACCGTCTCCGGCGTCACCGAGCAGATGCCCGAGATTTTGCGTTACCTGGGCCAAGTCGGAATCCGCCCCGGCGTGCATCTGCACGTCGTCGAAAAGGCGCCCCTTGGCGGTCCCGTCACCGTCGAAATCGATGGCAATCGCCATGCGATATCGTTGGAGCTGGCGCGCACGGTAATGATTGCGTGATCACGCGCCTGCTCATCGCCCTCAACGTCATCGGATATCTCTGGGAGATCTACGTCGGCGGCTCCGGAATGCTGGCGGGCTCAAACGAGAGCGGCATGGAGCGCGTCTTAGTCGACGGTGCGCTCATTCCGGCCGCGGTGTTGCAGAATGGTCAATGGTGGCGGATCCTCACCGGCGCGTTTCTGCACGGCGGCCTGCTGCACATCGGCGTCAACATGCTTTCGCTCTGGTTCCTCGGACGCTTCATCGAATACGCGATCGGCCCGTGGCGCATGCTGGCTGTCTACATGTTCTCGCTCGTCGTCGCGGGATTGGGTGTGGTCTACTTTAGCGGTCCGCCGGTGCCGACAATCGGTGCAAGCGGTGCGATCTTCGGTCTCTTCGGAGCGCTCTTCGCGATCGGATTCAAACTCGGTAAGCCCGGAATGGACCTCGTGCGCGCGAACATCGGCATCCTGGTCCTCAACCTCATCATCACCTTTACCGTTCCATCGATATCGTGGCAGGCGCACGTGGCGGGCCTGCTGGCAGGCTTCGTGCTAACCTACGTGATCTACGCGCCGCCGCGTCGCGTCGCGCCGGTCGTCGTCGATGCTGCAACCGGACGCGCGCTCGAGACCGAGTACGAATCACCGGCCGATCCGCACCAACGCCTGCAGTGATCGTCTCGCTCGAAGAGGTCTTCGGCGAAGACGGCCCGTTCGCGCAAACGTTGAGCGGATTCGAGCCGCGTGCGGGACAGCTGCAGATGGCGCAGCTCGTCGAGCGAGGCATCATGGAAGGCATGCACACGATCGTCGAGGCCGGTACCGGTGTCGGAAAGTCGCTGGCCTATCTCGTGCCGGCCGTTCGCAGCGGAAAGAAGGTCGTGCTTTCGACGGGGACGATCGCACTGCAAGAACAGTTGGTGCGCAAAGATATTCCACTCGTCCAGGAAGCGCTCGGGATACCGCTGCGCGTAACCCTCCTCAAGGGGCGAAGCCACTACCTCTGCCGGCAGAAGCTCGAGAGAATGCGGGCGGATCGATTGCTCGCGCCGACGCGTGCGATGCAGCAGATCTGGGAATGGGCGCAACGCACGGAGAGCGGAGACCGCGCCGAGCTCGGATTCGTGCCGCCGGCCGGCGAGTGGGAACAGCTCGACGCCGACGCCGACGAATGCGTCGGCGAGTTCTGCGAAAGCTTTCGGAGCTGTTATTACTTTGCCAAGCGTGATGAGGCGAAGTACGCCGATCTCGTCGTCGTCAACCACGCGCTCTTCTTTCTCGACCTTGCCGTCGGCGGCGGATTGCTGCCGCCCTACGACGTCGTTGTGCTCGACGAAGCGCATCAATGCGAGCGCTGGGCGACCGACGCGCTGACGGCGCAGCTCTCCGGTGCAACGATTGGCCGGATGCTCCGAAAGGTGCGGCGCGCCTACGAGCTGCCGCCGCATTTTGACGCGCAGTTCGACGAGGGTCTGCGGGGGCTGGAATCGGCCCTCGCGCACGTGCCATCGGATCGCTATCCGCTCGCCGCAAACGAGGAGGCGTGGCCGCCGCTCGAAGCACTGCGCGCGACACTCTATCACTTGGAAAACTGGCTCTTCGCGAACGCAACGACGGCGTTGAAGCGCAGCGTCGACGATCCGGCTGAGGCCGAACGCCGCCGCGACCTCGCGCTGCGGTTGGTCACGGCGCACGCTTCGGTGATCGATCGCGTCGAAGCCGGCGGAACCGAATCGATCGCGTGGGCGGAGCGCGGCGATTCTGACGGACGCTACGCCGTGAATTGCGCGCCGCACGACGTCTCGGAGTTTCTCCGCTCGACGCTCTTCGCGCGCACGCAGAGCGTCGTTCTCACCAGCGCAACGCTCGCCGCAGAGCGCTCGTTTGAGTTCCTGCGCCGCACACTCGGCATCGACGACGCGCAGGAACTGATCGCGCAGTCACCCTTCGACTACGCGCGCCAGGCACGGCTCTTCGTCGCGCCGGCGGCCGTCAACCCGAAGTCGCCGGAGTTTGCGCGCCGCGCTGCGCCGATCGTCGAAGAGTGTCTCGATCGCAGCGGCGGCCGCGCTTTCGTGCTCTTTACGTCATATGCGCGTTTGCGGGAGGTGCACGGCCTGCTGCGCGAGCGGCTGGCCTTTCCGGTGCGGCTGCAGGGCGAGCTGCCGCGCGCGCATCTGCTCGAATGGTTCCGGCGCACTCCCGGTGCGGTGCTCTTCGCGACGGCCACGTTCTGGGAGGGCATCGACGTGGTCGGCGACGCGCTCTCGTGCGTGATCATCGACCGCCTGCCATTCCCGTCGCCGCGCGATCCGCTCGTGATGGCCCGCGTGCGCGCGCTCGAAGCGCGGGGTCTCGACGGCTTCGAGCACTATATGATTCCCGCCGCGACGGTTCGGCTCAAGCAGGGCTTCGGGCGCCTCATCCGCAGCACGCGCGATCGCGGATTCGTCGCGCTGCTCGATGGGCGTGCCGTCTCGACGCGTTACGGCGCGACGATTCTCGCCGCGCTTCCGCCGGCTACTCGGATCGAACGGTTGGACGATCTGGAGGCGTTCTTTGCCACGGCAGTTCCGCTTCCGCAACGACCCGATCGCCATCCATGAGCGCGAGGCGATCCATGCGGTGGCTCTTGGGAAGGTAGAGCATGGCAACGTTCCCACGGGGGACCGCGTTGCCGAGCATCGTGCGCTCGCCGTCGTGCATCCACGCAACCTGCAGCGCTTTGGTCGCATTGCGAACGACCACCACATACCAGGAACCGTCGGGTGGGTACATGACTTCGGCGCCGAGCGGTGCGCCCTCACTGCGGAAACCGACAGTGCGATGCGATCCGGATGCGAGGCGGTCCATCGCGGCGTTCTGCGCGACCATGGCGTCGTGCATGCGGCGATTCTCCGGCCACAAGTAGACCGACGGCAGCAACCCGAGGATCAATACCGCCGCGAGCGCCGCGGGAATCATGCGATTCGGCCGGTTTGCGCGGAATAATCCATCGATGCGGGCGGCAAGCTCCGGGGGCGCGTCGTGGCGAGTCTCCAGCGATGCGATCAGCGCAACGTCTCGTTCGGCGAGTGCAACCTCACGCGCACAATCGGCGCATTCGGAGAGATGAGCCTCCACCGCGCGCCGCTCGATCTCCGAGAGGGCGCCGAGCGCGTAGAGCTCGGCGAGATCGCCGGTATGTTCGCGCCTCATCGCGGTTCGCTCCCACGCTCGGCGAGCGATTGTAACGAAGCGGCAAGCTTTCGCAGGCCGAGTTTGATGCGGCTCTTGATCGTGCCGAGCGGTTCGTGCAGTTCGGCCGCGATCTCGGTATGCGTTTTCCCGCTGTAGTAGGCGAGCGCGATCGGCATGCGCTGCTCGGGTGGAAGCGCGAAAATTGCCCGGCGCACCACGTCGCGTTCGATCGGATCGTTGGTTGCGTGCTCGTCGCGATCGAGTGCCATTCCCGCGAGGCGCTCTTCCACGCGTGTTCGGCGCACGTGACGCCGGCGGCGGGAGATCGCCTCGTTGCGCACGCAGACCACCAGAAAGTTCCGTAAATTGCCGCGCGCGGCGGAGTAGGGTCGGGACGAACGCCACAGGCGCGCCAGGGCGTCGGCGACGCAATCCTTTGCGTCCTCGGGGTTGCTGAGAACGTTGTGGGCTACGGAATAGAGCAGCGAAGCATTTCGGCGATACGCCTCGCCGAACGCCCACGGGTCGTGCGCCGCAAATGCTGCTGCCAACGCTTCGTCGCCATGCTCCTCGTGAGAATGAACGTCCATCGAGTGCGAACGGATGAGTCCGGCGCCGTTATTCCTGGGTCGCCTCGGCCTTTGCGCGCTCTTGCAGCTCCTTGACCACCGACGAATCGGCGAGCGTCGTGGTATCCCCGAGGGTTCGGCCTTCGGCGATGTCGCGTAAGAGCCGGCGCATGATCTTGCCGCTGCGTGTTTTGGGCAGCTCCTGAGTAAACGTGACGTATTTCGGGCGCGTGAACTTGCCAAGTTTTTCGGCGACGTGATCGCGCAGCTCGTCGGCAAACTCCGGCGATCCGATCCGCGCACCCTTCAAAGAGACGAACGCGTAGATGGCTTGTCCCGTCATCTCATCGAGTTTACCGCAGACGGCCGCCTCGGCGACGGCCGGATGATCGACCAGCGCGCTTTCGACCTCGGTCGTGGAGATGCGATGGCCGCTGACGTTCATGACGTCATCAATGCGTCCCATGAACCAGAAGTTTCCGTCGGCATCGCGGCGGCCGCCGTCGCCGGCGAAATAGCGGTGCGCAAACTTCGACCAGTAGGTCTGCACGTAGCGCTCGTCGTCGCCCCAGATGCCACGCAGCATTCCCGGCCACGGCCGCGTGAGCACCACGTAGCCGCCGCCGCCAAGCGGCACCGAGTCGCCGGCATCGTTGACGATATCGGCGGCAATTCCGGGAAGCGGATTGGTCGCACTTCCGGGCAGCAGTGTCGTCACGCCGGGGAGCGGTGCGATCATGATCCCGCCGGTCTCGGTCTGCCACCAGGTGTCGATCACGGGCGTGCGGTTTCCGCCGATCCATTCGCGATACCAGATCCACGCTTCGGGGTTGATCGGTTCTCCGACGGTGCCGAGCAGCCGCAACGACGAGAGGTCGTGGCGCGCCGGATACTCCGGCCCCCATTTCATGAACGTGCGAATCGCCGTCGGTGCGGTATAGAGAATCGTCACGCGATACTGCTCGACAATTGCCCAGAATCGGTCCTTGTCGGGGAAATCGGGCGTGCCTTCGTAGAGGAGGCTCGTCGCGCCGTTTGCCAGCGGTCCGTAGACGATGTACGAATGTCCGGTCACCCAGCCGATGTCGGCGGTGCACCAATAGACGTCGCGGTCTTCCTTCAAATCGAAGACGAGTTTGTGCGTCATCGCGACGTGCGTCAGGTAACCGCCCGTCGTGTGCTTGATCCCTTTCGGTTTCGCCGTCGTGCCGCTCGTGTAGAGCAGAAAGAGCAGATCTTCGGCGTTCATCGGCTCGGGTTCGCACTCCGCCGGCTGATCCGCGACGACCTCGTCCCACCAATAATCGCGCCCTTCGCGCATGAAGACCTCGTCGCCGACGCGGCGAGCGACGATGCAGTGCGCGATCGACGGCGTCTGCTCCATCGCGATGTCGCAGTTGCGTTTGAGCGGAATCTTCTTTCCGCGCCGCCATCCGAAATCGGCGGTGACGAGCGCGACACAGGCCGCGTCGTTGACACGGTCGACGATCGACTCTGGTGAGAAGCCTCCGAAGATGACCGAATGCGCGGCGCCGATTCGAGCGCAGGCGAGCATCGCGACCGCAAGTTCGGGAATCATCGGCATGTAGATCGCGACCCGATCGCCCCGACGAATTCCCAGCTTGCGCAGCCCGTTGGCAAAACGGTTGACTTCGGCGAGCAGTTCGCGATACGTGATCGTGCGGCGATCGCCGGGCTCGCCTTCGTAATAGTAGGCGACCTTCTCACCACGGCCCGCGCGAACGTGACGGTCGAGGCAGTTAACCGAGACGTTGAGCTCTCCATCGGCGAACCATCGTGCAAACGGCTCGTTCCATTCCAGCGTGGTGGTAAACGGCTTGCTCCACTCCAGGGTGCGCGCCCACGATGCCCAAAACTGCTCGTAATCGCCTTCGGCCTCCGCATAGATGCCTGCGCTTGCATTCGCCTGCGCGGTAAACTCGGGGGAAGGCGGAAAGCGCCGGCTCTCCTCGAGTAGGGCTTCAATTGCGGAGCTCGTCATGCACGAAACGTTCCGAGGCAGGAGGGCCATGCCTGCCGAAGGATTCTGCGAGGTTCCTTGATGTTCGCTGCTATCGTCCTCGCGGCGCTTACCGCCTCGTCAACGGGGCTGGCAACGATTCGATATGACGCGCCGCCGCCCAACTTTGCTTTTCCGACGCCGCACGGCACGAAGCATCTCTCCGACTTTCGCGGCAAAGTCGTGATCATCGATTTTTGGGCTTCGTGGTGCCACGTCTGTACTGCCGAGCTCGACGATTTCGTGCGCGCCCGCCAGACCTTCGGCGATCGCGTTGCCGTCGTTACGATCTCCAACGAGAGCCCCGATGTTGCGGCCAACTATCTGCGGCTTTTGGGCATGACGTTGCCGCTGGTTGAAGATATCCAAGGCTCGGTCTTCCGTATCTACTCGGTCTCGGCGATTCCCGTCACGCTCGTCCTCGATCCCAACGGCGTCGTCACCTACGTCTCGGTCGGCGGCCTGAGTTGGAGCGAACTCTCGACGGCAATCGAGCGGGCGCTTCCCGACTCTTCGGCTAGCACTCCCGGGGCCGGAGTGCTATAGTCGAGGGCGTGATAGAGAGCGGCGACCTCGGAAAGCGCAAGGCCTATATCCTCGCGACGGTAGTCTATGAGTATATCGCGACGGCGGAGCCCGTCGGTTCCCAGGCGCTCACCCAGAAATATAACCTCGGAATCAGCTCGGCGACCGTGCGTAACGAGATGGCCGAGCTCGAGGCGAGCGGCTACCTGGTGCAGCCCCATACTTCCGCCGGGCGCATTCCTTCGGACGCCGGTTACCGGACGTACGTCGACCGCTTGATGCAGCCCGAGGAGCTTGCCGATGACGAACGGCGGCGTATTCAAGACGAGCTCGGCGATGCTGCGCGCGAGCTCGACGAGATCATCGATCACACCACCCGGCTACTCGGGCGCCTATCGAATAACTTGGCCTTCGTGACGAAGCCGCAGCAAGAGGCGCAGCTCTTCAAGCACATTCAGCTGATCTGGCTTTCGCCGCACACCGGCGTTGCGATCGTCGTCACCTCGCTTGGCGTCGCTGCGCAGAGTCTCTTCGAGCTGGGTGCCGAGGTGCGCCCCGACGATTTGACGCGCTTCTCCAACGCGCTGAATTCGCGCCTGGCAAACCGTCCCTTGCGTGACCTCATCGAGAGTGAGATCGCGCAGGCCGCGCAGGAGAGTGGCGTTTCGGAAGATCTGCGCAGCGCGGTCGTCGCGGCCGCCGCCTCGGCGCGGTCGAGCGAACAACCGACCATCGCCGCCGCCGGCGCGCAGAACCTGCTCGATCAGCCGGAGTTTCAGGACTTACGCAAACTGCGCTCGATCCTGCGCATCGTCGAGGAACAGAAGACGCTCTACCAGATCGTCGCCGATGCGATGAATGCGCAATCCGCGAGCGTGAAGATCGGGCACGAACTCGGAAGCGAAGAGCTCGCCGATCTTTCGGTTGTGACGGTGCCGTATCGGTTCGGCTCGCATGCGCTCGGCATGCTCTCAATTCTCGGACCGCGACGAATGCCGTATGCGAGGTTGCTCGCGCTGGCATCGGGAACGGCCGCCACCTTGAGTCAGCGGCTCTCAGAAGATCTACCAATCGGTCACTAATGCCCGCGACGGATTACTACGAAGTCCTCGGCGTCGCTCGAAACGCAACGGGGGATGAGATCAAACGACGTTATCGCGCGCTGGCGCGCGAGCATCATCCCGACGTCGCGCACGACAAGTCGAAAGCCGAGCACCGCTTCAAAGAGATCAACGAAGCGTACGAGGTGCTCTCCGATCCGGCAAAGCGCGAGCAGTACGATCGCTTCGGCTACGTGGGCAATGGTTCGTCGGGTGGAACCGGTGATTTTGGATTCGGTCCGGGCGGATTCGGCGATATCTTCGATATGTTCTTCGGCAATGCTCGTGGCGCCGCGCAAGCGCGGCGGGCGGGACCGGAGCGCGGGTCGGATTTACGGTACGACGTCGAGATCACGCTCGAAGAAGCATTCACCGGAACGACGCGCGAGATCGTTTTCGACCGGCTTTCGCCGTGCGCAACGTGCAACGGAACCGGCGCGCGCCCCGGCACCATCGTCGTGCCATGCGAGCAGTGCGGCGGGAGCGGAGCCGTGCGCAGCGCGCGTCACACGCCGCTCGGCCAGATCGTGACCCAGACCGCGTGCCCGCGATGCCACGGTGAAGGACACGTGATCGCACACCCGTGCGAGTCGTGCGCCGGACATGGGCGCACTCAAACGGAGACGCGACTGACCGTTACCGTGCCGCCCGGGGCCGACGACGGTTCGCGCATCCGTATCGCCGGCAGCGGCGAAGGCGGCACGCACGGCGGCCCGCCGGGAGATCTCTACGTCTACCTCACGATTGCGCCGCATCGCATCTTTAAACGTAACGGCCGAGACACGTTCGTCACGGTACCCGTGAGCTTTACCGAGGCCGCACTCGGGGCAACCATCGAGGTCCCTTCGCTGGCGGGCGAGGTCGAAATGACGCTGCCGGCGGGGACGCAATCGGCGACGACCTTACGTCTGCGCGGTTACGGCATGCCGAGCGTGCGCGGCACGCAGCGCGGCGATCATCACGTCACCGTGAACGTCGTCGTCCCAAGTCGCCTGACGAAGCGTCAGCGGGACCTGCTCGAAGAGTATGCGTTGGAGGGCGGGGACGCCATCGAGGCGCGCACCTTCTTCGAGCGCGTGAAGGACGCGTTCCGGCCCGAGTGATCGCGTCGTGAGCGCTCGCCGGTTTTTCGTCGAGGGCACGCGCGAAGTCGGCGGCGTCGTCGAAATCGACGGAAGCGACGCGCACAAGATTACGCGCGTCTTGCGTTTGCAGCGCGGCGATCGCATCGAGATCGTGGACTCCGCGGCGACGTCGTTCGAAGCGGCGATTGGCGAAGCGGGATCGGTCGTTCGCGCGGACCTTTTGGCTCTGGTCGCAGCGCCCGTCGCCGCGGCCGCGACGCTGCGTTGCGACGTCGCGCAGGCCGTGCCGAAGGGGCGGCGGATGGATCTGGTCATCGAGAAGGGCACCGAACTGGGCGCTCACGCATTTCTTCCGTTTTACTGCGAACGCAGCGTCGCGCGCGGTCTCGGCCCGGAGAAGCTCGCACGCTGGCGACGCCTCGCCCATGCCGCCGCCGCGCAGAGCGGGCGCGTCGACGTTCCCGAAATCCGAGAGCCGGTGCACTTCGATGCGCTGCTCGAACGATTTTCGGAGTATCAGCGCGTGCTCTTTGCCTGGGAGCTCGCCTCGCACGCCCCGTTGTATCAGCGCCTGCTCCACGCACTTCCGCCGAGCGGCAGCGCGCTCGTCATCGTCGGCCCCGAAGGGGGCTTCACGCATAGCGAAGCGGAGACCGCCGAGGCGCACGGCGCGGTCTTGGTCTCGCTCGGTTCGAGAATACTTCGCACCGACACGGCGGCGCTGGCGCTCCTGGCGGTGATAGGCTCGCTCGCGTCGTAGAACCAAGAATCGCATGCCGCTTCCATTTTCGATCGTCATTCCGACCTATAATGAAGCCGCCGGCATCGGGAGTCTCCTCGCCGCGCTCGACGAGACGTTTCGCGCGAACTCCCTCGACGGTGAAATCATCGTCGTCGACGACAACTCGCCCGACGGTACCGGCGCGATCGTCGACGAGCTCTCCCGGAGTTTACCGGTTCGCTGCCTGCATCGCGCGGGAAAACTCGGGCTTTCGAGCGCGGTCATCGAAGGGTGGAAGATGGCGCGCTACGAGTCGGTTGCGCTCGGTGCGATGGATGCCGATTTCAGCCACGACGTGAGCGCGCTTCCTAAGATGGTTGCTGCCCTCGAGTCGGGCGAGTATGGATTGGCCGTAGGAAGCCGGTACGTCGCCGGCGGCGGCATCGAAAACTGGCCGGCACGGCGAGTAATTACCTCGCGCGTTGCCTGTTGGCTCGCGCGTCCGCTGACCCACGTCAAGGATGTCACGAGCGGTTATTTTCTCGTGCGCCGCGATGCGATCGAGGGCGTCGCGCTCGATCCGATCGGATTCAAGATCGGGCTCGAAGTGATCGCGAAGGCCCGTTACGGCAAGGCGATCGAGGTTCCATATGTCTTTACCGACCGCGTTGCGGGTGAGTCGAAGCTCAATCAGCGCGAGATCTTTAACTATCTGCGCCAGCTCGGCCGGCTCTACGCCGCGATGCTCGTGCCGCAGCCCGCGAAGACGCGGAAAGCGTAAGCGAGCTTCCGATGCCCGAATGGCTTCCATCCCGCCGGTCGAAAGAAGCGCCGCCGAACGACGCCGCGCTCTGGAGCAAGTGTCCCAAATGCGGCGAAGTGCTGTACCGTCGCGAGCTTGCCGCCAACTTCGACGTCTGCACGCGGTGCGGGTATCATTTCCGAATGAGCGCTTACGATCGGATCGCTTCGATCGCCGACGGCGACTTCGCCGAGATCGGCCAGGAGGTTATGCCGAACGATCCGTTAGGATGGTCGGACAAGAAGAGCTATCCGGCGAAGCTGAAATCGGACAGCGAGCGCAGCGGTCTCTCGGAATCGGTGGTCTGCGGCTTCACGACGATCGGGGGATTTCCGGTTGCACTGGGCGTCATGGATTTTCATTTCCGGGGCGGAACGATGGGGCGCGTCACCGGCGAGCGCATCACGCTGCTCTTCGAAGAGGCGCGGCGGCGCAAAGTGCCGTGCGTGATCTTTGCGGCGTCGGGGGGCGCGCGCATGGAGGAGGGCATGCTCGCGCTCATGCAGATGGCGAAGACGACCGCCGCAGTCGCCCGTTTCATGGAAGACGGCAACTTCTTCGCGACGGTGCTGACCGATCCAACGACCGGCGGCGTCTCCGCATCGTTCGCCTTTCAGGCCGACGTCGTGCTCGCCGAATCGAAGGCGATGATCGGATTCGCCGGAAGGCGCGTCATCGAGCAGACGATCCGGCAGCGGCTCCCCGACCAATTCCAAACCGCGGAGTTCTTGTTGGAGAAGGGTGCGATCGATATGGTCGTCGACCGGCGCAAACTCAAGGAGCAGCTCGTTCGGTTGCTCGAGTACGTGAACCATGAGTAATAACGTCATCGTCGAGCGCGAGAAGATTTTGATCGAACTCGAACGGCGCATCGCCGAACTGCGCGCCGCCTCGGCCGCGCAGCCGTTCGATATGTCGGCCGAGATCGGCGCGCTCGAGGCCAAGTACCAGCAGATTCTTCGCGAACTCTTTGGCCGGCTCTCCCCCTGGGAAAAGGTGCATATGGCGCGCCATCCCGGACGCCCGACATCGCTCGACTATATTTCGCGATTCGACCGCTTCGATGAACTGCACGGCGATCGTCACTATCGCGACGATCCCTCGATCGTCGGGGGTTTCGCGTTGCTGCGCTCGCGCGCCGTCATGGTCATCGGTCAGCAGCGGGGCCGCGATACGAAAGAGAATTTACGCCGGAACTTCGGCATGCCGGCGCCCGAGGGTTATCGTAAAACGACCCGCCTCGCGCGTCTCGCCGCGCGGCTCGGTTTGCCGATCGTGACGTTCGTCGATACCAAGGGCGCCGACCCGGGAATCACGTCCGAGGAGCACGCGCAGTCGGAAGCGATCGCGACGTGCTTGCAAGCTTTCTCGACGGCGAGCGTGCCGATCGTTGCGTCCGTCATCGGTGAAGGAGGCTCGGGCGGTGCGCTCGCGCTCGCGATTGCCGATCGCGTTTTGATGCTCGAGCACAGCACGTACTCGGTGGCGTCGCCGGAGGGCTGCGCCGCGATTCTGTGGTCGGATGCCGGAAAGGCGGAAGAAGCGGCGGCGCGGTTGAAGTTAACGGCAGATGACTTGCACCGGTTCGGTGTCGTTGACGAGATCATCTCGGAGCCGCTCGGCGGTGCGCACCGCAATGCCGAAGACGTGGTGCGGCGCACGCTCGACGCGATCGACGGCGCGTTGACGCACCTTGTCGCGCTTCCTGAAGCCGAGCTCATGGAGCAGCGTTATCGAAAATACCGCCGGGTAGGCGAATGGCACTCCGAAAGCCCCGCACCGGTCGCAAGAGCGTAGTGGCGCGACGGACGCGGCCTGTAATTCGTCTCGCCGGCCGCATCATTGCGTCGGCACTGGCGGTGCTCGTCGCGACGCTGGTCGCCATCCAGTTTGCCCGAGCGATCGGCGAGAACGTCGCGGCGGCGCACGACCTCTCCTCGATACGATCCGACATCGCCTCGCTCGAACGTCGCCGTGAAGAGCAGCGCCAAGAGCTGCGACGCCTCCGCGACCCGCAGGGCGCCATCCCTGAGATTCACGACCGCTTGCGCCTCGTGCGCCCGAATGAGGCGTTGATTTTCGTCTCGCCACAGCCCGGAACGGACGGCAAACCGTCGACTCCGTGAGCGCCACCTCGGGTGGCATCGTGATCAACCTCAACGCCTACGGCGCTACGGTGCGGCTCGACGACGGAGATCTGGCGAGCGCGAACGCACTCGACGTGGAACGCCATCGAGACGAGTATCAGCGCTCGCTCGTGCGGCGCAAGCGCCTCGCCTTCGAAGTGCGCCGCAACGGCCGGCGCCGTGCAGTATCGCTCGCGCCTCAGCTGCGCGACGACGCGTTCGAAGAGCAGATTGCCTCCTATCTCAAGAGCACTGAGGAGTGGGAACCGGCCGACGGCGTGCCGGCCGCCGAGCGTCACTTCTTACGGAAGAAACGGCGCGCGGCGCTCTTTGAATCGAAGCACGCTTGACCAAACGATACGCGATCGTATCGATCGGTACGAATTCGACCCGTCTCTTACTCGCCGATGTGGCGCCCCAAAATCCGCGGATAGAGCTCGTGCGATCGGTGGGGACCCGCATCGGTGAGGCGCTCGACGAACGTGGCCGGCTCGGCGACGAGCCGATGCAGCGAACCCTCGACGCGGTCGCGCAGTTCGCTCGCGCGGCCCGCGGTCATTACGTCCGCATGTTTGCGGTAGCAACCAGCGCTGTGCGCCGTGCCGAGAATGGCACAGAGTTCGCGGAGCGCGTGCGCGCGCTGCTCGGCGTACCGCTGCGCGTGATCTCGGGCGAAGAAGAGGCGGAGGCTTCGTATCGGGGAGCGCTCACCGTGCTCGGGCCGCTGCGCGGCGAGCGCGTCGGCGTGCTCGATCTCGGGGGCGGCAGCACCGAGTTCGCCGCGGGCGACTCGGAGAAGCCGGACCGCGTGGTTTCGTGCGAGATCGGTGCGGTGCGTTTGACCGAGGCGGTGCCGGCGCTTGGCGGCAAGGACGGTGGCGTCGATGCTGCGACGGTCGAGCGAGCGCGTAAAATCGCGCGCAATGCGCTTGCGCCGCTGAGCGATTGCGGGGATCTCGAGCGCTTGGCCTTCGTCGGTGGCACGGCGACGACGACCGCGGCGATCGTGCGCGAGCGCCCCGCGCCGGCGGCGTCGCAGACGCTGGCCCGCACCGACCTGCAGCGCATTTTCGAACTCTTGCTGACGATGAAACTCGACGAGCGCAAGAAGGTCGTCGGCATGCGAGCGCAGCGCGCCGATATTCTTCCCGCGGGCATCATCGTGCTCGATGAAGCGCTCGCAGTGTTGAAGCGCGACCAAGCCATTGCCACGACCAACGACCTGCTTTTGGGTATTCTCTTGCAAGAGCGCGACGCCGCAGGGGGACCGGCACAACCGGCGCGCGGAGCATCGGAGATGCGAAAGGAGTTTCGTTCATGAATGACACGGAGATCAACCAGCACATCGAAGGCCTCGTTGACGAGGAGCACCGGCTGCTCGAGCATGGCGAGCGCGGCGGCATGACCGACCACGACCGGGCCCGGCTCGAGGCGATCACGGTGCAGCTCGATCAGTTCTGGGATCTCTTACGCCAACGGCGCGCGCGCCGCGACGCCGGTCAAGACCCCGGCGTGGCAAACCTACGCTCCGAGGAAATCGTCGAACACTACCGCCAGTAGCCGCATCCCCTTGTCATCCTGAGCGTAGGCGCGTAGCGCTGAAGTCGAAGGGCTAAGCGTAGCGACCGCCCTTTGTCATGTTGAGCGTAGCGGACGAAATTTGTCATCCTGAGCGTAGTGAGCGAAGCGAACGTAGTCGAAGGGCGAAGGGCGAATCACGAAGGGCGAATGAACGAAGTTTGCGCCGCGAGGGATGGTGGTGGAATAGGCAGACACAGCAGACTTAAAATCTGCAGCCCGAAAGGGCGTCCGGGTTCGACTCCCGGCCATCCCAAAAAGCTTTAGCGTTATTTTACAGGCTTTTTGCGGCTCTAGATCCGATTTTCCAACCGCCGTAAAAGCCCGACTGGCCGCAGAACGAATCGACGTACTTGCCGCGCCGTTTTCCATGTTTTTCCTTTCCGGCGATCACGGTTTTTACGCAACCGGCAGGCAGTGAATCCTGGGACGGAATGACCGCTCTCAGCGGCTAGTAAGGGGAGCAGCGCATCGCGATCATTCGAGCAGCGCGTGAATGTCCGAAGCGATTGACGCGAGGCTATCAGCGTCGTCATGCACCACGCGCTCGCGGCCGTCGCGACCGATCAGGTACGTCACCGAGCTGTGCGTCTCGTCGTAATCGCCGTTACTCCGGCCATCGCCGCGAACCTTCTGGGCCCAGACGGCGTACGAACGCTCAACCGAAGCAATCTGCGCAGGCGTTCCCGTGAGGCCGATGATCCTCGCGCCGTCGAAACGAGCGATGAATCGCCCCAAGATCGGCGGTGTATCACGCTGCGGATCGATCGTAACAAAGGCAATCTCCGCGTTTTTCGCACGGCTGCCTTGGTTCGTAATCGCTCGGGCGAGCTTCGCGACGGTCGTTGGGCAAGTATCTTTGCAATGCGTGAGGCCAAAGTAAAGAGCAACGATACGTTCATGTTGCTGCGAAAGGGTCCACGGGTGACCGTACTGATCGGTCAATGTAAAGTCTGGCGCCGGCCGAGCGTCGAGCGGCGTCCCCAATAAATGCGCCTGTCTCACCGACGCGCAACCCAACGCCACGAGGCAGACGACGAAACTGAATGCGGAGGCGGCCCTTAATAGCATCGCATGTAGTGTAGCACCCTGATCTGGAAAACTGGTGCCGGGAATCCTGTCGTGTGCACAGCGCGCAAGGCCGAAGAAGCGTAGCTGAATCGGCGGTTCCTTGCTCTTCTGGTGTACGAGCGTGCAAGTCCAGGCACCGCAGTATGTCCTTTTTAGCGGCGAGTGCCCCAGGATCTAGCGTCGAGCCGAGATTCAGTCGTGGGCAGGCGGTCGAGTCGCTTCGAGTTTGTACTCAACTCGGATTCGGCTCGTCCCAGGTCCGGGCAGGTTCACATGAAGAACTGAAACCTGTGAACCTGCGCAGGCTGCCGATCGCGCTAGCCCTCGGTGTGCCCGCTTCCCTGATCGGCCATGGGCTGCTCTTTGGCGGTGGCCACCAGATTGGCGGGCCATTGCATGGTGCGATCGTATCGCTGGCGTTTGCTGCCGTTTCGAGCTTCGCGATATTCTTCGCGGCGCTGGCGTGGCGAGGCTGCCGCGCCGCGGATGGCAGTGTGCTGGCGACGCGTCTGCTGAGATGCCTCCCTGGCTCGTGGAGCATTTTTTCCTGTGCGGCGTTCTTCTTCGCCGCGTGCGAATCCATTGAGCCTGCACACGGTGCTAGGGGAATACCCGTGACACTCGCCGTGTTGCTGCTGGCCAGCTGGTTAATACGGAAGCTGGCGCATGAATTGGTCCGGGCGATCGCGGATGTCACCGTCGCGATAGCGCAACCTGAGTCGGCGTCGCGCGAGCCGCGGTGGCGCATCCATGCGGCAGAACAGCCACACGCCACCCGGGCTTTGGCGCCTCGCCGCCATTTCGTGCGACCTCCTCCGCCGACGACCGTAGCGACCCTGCGCGCCTAGGCGCCCCATTACACATCGTCAGCGCCGTCACTCAGGGGAGGAGACTTCATGCTTTCCATTTTATGGCGCACTGCGCCGTCGTTTAGGGTTTCTGTTTAATGAGTGCCCGCGCACAGCGCCGCCACGCCGCGCGACGAGCATCCCGCGTAGGAATAGGTTCGTCGAGAGTCCGAACTATATCCGGAGTTGTTACGGTTGCGCCGGCCATCATCGCCGTGATCGCGCTTGCCGCCCGCCGGAGTGTGCCACTGCCCGCAACGCAAGCGCCCATCTACGCTTCACTCACAAAGGGCGATATCGCTCCCCGTTTCCAAGTCAGAACGCTGGCGGGAAGTCATGTAGATTCAAACCAAATCTCCGGGCCGATCATGCCCGAGATCTTCGCCACATGGTGCCCGCGTTGTCAGCGTGAGACTCAAAGCATTAACGGATTGCAGCAACAGTTCGGCGATCCTCTATCGATCGTCGCGGTTACCGGGAGCGATTCGGCTTCCGATGGGCGATCGGTCGAGTCGTCCGATGACGTCCGTTCCTTCGCGCGGGGCTTCCGCGTGAGCTACCCGATCGCGTACGACCCGGATCAGGCCGTGGCCAAGCATTACCTGCAGGGCGGATTCCCGACGATCGTCTTCATCGATCGCGCGAAACGGATCTCGTCCATTATGTCGGGAGAAATCGATCTCAGCCGGCTATCAGCCGCCGCCCGGCTCGCGGGCGAAACGGCAGGAGGATCACGGGCAAACCTATGAGACGCAGCTCATTTTTAAAGCGCGGTATAGGCGCAATGGCGATTACAGCAATTCTACCACCAGCACGCCGAGCTCTCGCGAATGACGTGGTCGAGTACACGCTGACTTCCGCACCAACGACCTTGTCGCTGGCGCCCGGAGTCAATTTCGCCGGGTTAGCGTATAACGGGTCGATTCCGGGACCGCTCCTGCGTGTGAGCCATGGTCAGCGCGTTCGCGTTCGCTACATCAGCCGGGTGAGCATACCGACGAGCGTGCATTGGCACGGCATGATTCTGCCAAACGCGATGGATGGCGTCGCCGGCATAACGCAGCTACCCGTGCTCGAAAACGGCGAATTCGTCTACGAGTTCGCGCCGAATCCATCCGGCACGCGTTGGTATCACGATCATGCCTTTCGGTTGGGCATCGCGCGCGGACTCTTCGGCATGTTCATTGTCGACGATCCCAATGACGAGCCGGCCGACAAAGAGTTTGCGCTCGTTTTTCACGACGTTCCGCGGTGGGACACCATAGGGGCCGCCGAGCGCGGAATCAGCACCGTTCCGATGGCGCTGCTTCCAGGCTCACCGGAAGCCCGCGCGATGATGAAGTCGCCGAAGGTGACGAGGAAGATAGCGGGGAGGATGGGAGATGAGGTTGCGTACTTAGCGCACTGTGTCGACGGCGCTACATATCCGCGAACGCGCCGGCTCGCGGTCAGCGTTGGCGACCGCGTTCGGCTGCGCATACTCAATGCCAGCCCGACCGAGACTCGCTACGTCCGTCTTGCCGAGCACCGACTCACCGTCACACATAGCGACGGAAACCGCCTCGAGTACTCGATTGAGGTTGGCGCTCTGCGGATCGGTGCCGGCGAACGCTATGATGCCTACTTCGAAGTAAACAAACCCGGCGCGTTTTTGCTCCAAGGGCTTATGGCCGGTCCAAACGCGAGCCAGCAGGCGGTGCTGCTGTACACCGAGGGCATGGAGAACGCGCCGCCGGCCAAGAGTCCGCAAACGCTGGTTGGCGTCGACTATCTGACGTATCAAAAGGTCGCCGGTGTCGCGGCCGCTCCATCGGTCGCGCCGGCGGGGACGGCGCGCTTCGATTTCACTCTTGGTGGAGGCGCTTGGGGAAGCAACCGATGGACGATCAACGGTGCGACGTGGCCGCACACTCCGAGGATTTTGGTGCGGCGCGGCGAGCACATCGCGGTCCACTTCAAAAACACGACCGATATGGAGCATCCGATGCACATGCACGGTCACGTCTTTGAGCTCGTCGAGGTCGGCGGCGCGTGGCTCGCCCGGCCGCTCTCCAAAGATGTGTCCCTCGTTCCTGCTAACGGCGGAACGACGACCTGGCGATTCACCGCCGACTCTCCCCCGGGACGCTGGCTGTTGCACTGCCACAACGATATACACATGAGGGGCGGCATGATGACCGAGATTAGATATGATTCGTAAGACTGCGTCGGCGTCTGTATGACGGCTCAAGCGGTATTTAATTTTGATACGAACCGAGTGGAATTCAAGCCGCTGCGGACGAGTTCGCCCACGCTGCTCGATTGGCTCGTAACGCTGGCGGGGGTCTGGATTCTAACCGGCCTCTTCATCGACGCGCACCAGCACCTCTTCTCGGATGTGGAATCCTTCATCAATCCGTGGCACATGACGATGTACAGCGGTGCTGTCTTCGCGGCGGTCGTGCTGAGCGTGACGATTGCTCGGAACTATCCGCGCGCCGGCACGTTCTGGAAAGCGATCCCCTTCGGCTATGCGCAGAGCGTGACCGGTGTCGCAGCGCTGCTAGTCGGTGGCGCATTCGACTCAATCTGGCACTCGATTTTTGGTTTCGAGCATCAGATGGACTTGCTCCTGAGTCCGCCTCACCTATTCCTGCTCGGCGGATTGTTCTTGCTCATTACGGGCCCCGTACGTAGCGGCATCGCCCGACCCGACGGAACGCGGTTAATCGGGCAGCTGCCGATGCTCGTTACGCTAGGTCTCGCCTTCGAAATCCTTCAGTTCGTCACGCAGTACGCGTTCTATCCGGAAGCCCTCATACGCGATCACCCCTTATCGCAAGTCGCGTTTCATAACGAGCAGTTCGTGCTCTCGGTCTTCCTGTACTACCGCCAGGCATTGGAGATGGCGATCGTCCTTTGGCAGAGCGTCCTGCTAGGAGCAGCCATCCTGTATCTGTGCTGCATCAAACGCTTAAACTTCGGGGCGCTGATCGTTATCTGCGTCGTCGAAAAGCTCTGGATCGGCGGGGAGCTTTCAACTGACCTGAAGGAGTTATCGCTGCTTGTTCTCGCCTCGATCTGCGCGGGTGTAGTCGGAGATTTCATCGTGGCGAAACTTCGGCCATCGGTCCGCAATCAAAACGCGTTCCGGCTGTTGGGGTTTGTTGTGCCTTCGGTATATTTTGGAGCATACTTCGCTCTTGCCGTTCCGTTGTTCGGCGGAACGTGGTGGGACGCAAGCTTCCTATTTGGTTCGATCGCCGAGGCGGGCCTGGCCGGTCTGTGCGTCAGTCAACTCTTCCTTGCAGGGTCGCAAAGGGGCGCAGCGTCGTCGAACTAGAATGGCATCTGGCGGCAGACCAATGTATCTCGGGCGCGTTTCTCTTTCGCCGTTTTGGTGGGTCCATTTTTTGAGCGCTTTGGCCAGGGCTTTCTCGCGGCCATTCCCGCGCGAACCGTTTAACTGCATCGATGGCTAATCTGCGCCGCGCGAGGCTCCGTAGGCTACTCGTAGCCGCGATCATCGTGGGAGGGCTGGCGCTTAGCGCATTCATCTTTTACATTTCCGTCGGATCCGACTAATCGGTTCGAGGGGCTTTTGCCAGCGCAATGAGCGGCACCGCTCAGCAGCCAAGCCACGCAAACGCGCGCCGAACCTTCGCCTTCGCCTCCGACTGTACGAGCTCGCCGTGCGCGACGACGAGCCGATGGAAGTCCCAAGAAAGCGTTTTTGCAAGTGATGCCCGCGCAAGTTCCCTGTTGACGAATGAAAGCCGCACGTCGACAGGTACGCCAACCCCCGAGACACCGGCGAGCCGTTGTAGGAACCTTGCTAATGGCCGGCTTTGGTTGGGCGGATAGTTCTGGATGAAGTCAGCGAATATGAGCGTGCGCGATTTGTAATGGAAAAAATAGACCTCGTTTAGGAAAAGGTTGCCGCGAAAGACTAACTGGTCTAAATCTCGCAGCCACTCTGCGGGCGGGGCGTCGCCCAGCACATGCGTAAATAGCGCGGCTCGATGGCGCCCGCCGGGTGGACCCCACAGTTGCGCCGACGGAAAGAGCTTTGCCCAGGACTGCAAACGCCAGACATGAAGAGGCGTCGGCGCCACGAGATACTTCACCGGCCCGATTTCGGAAAGTTGCGTCATCTCCGTTGCAGAGACCGTAACGGGGGAATTGACCCACAATGAGCCGTCGCTGAGCTTAACGACGACCATCCGCGTAGGGAAGGGAAGCCCCATAGCACGGACGATAGGGCCATCGCAAATCCAAATGTTCGGTCCGAGTTCACGCATAGATAAGAAACTGCCGCGCCGTTCCGCCGTTGGCCCGCGCGAGCGACATGTCTTTCGGTAGCAACCGCGCTAGTGCGTTCCTGACTTCAAAGGTTTGTAACAAGGCCTTTGCCCCGCAGTCCTCCCGTTCCCACCTCAGGTTCCGGCCGCTCATTTGGTGACGCGCAAAAGCAACGCAGGGCACCTTGGGGAAAGCCCTTGATATGACCCTTAACCTCGGGCCGGTCAAACTGCACCTACCGAGTGCTCGATATGTCGAAACATCGCGCGGCTACCGCTTGAGTTTGGCCACCTGTCGTTGTCGCAGAGTACTTTCTTGCTGCTAGCGGCGATCATCGTGGGGCTTGGCGGCGGCTTTGGCGCGGTGGCGTTTCGCTACTTGATCTTCGGTGAGTCGCGCCTTGCGATGGGTATGTTCGCGCCGGCCCTCTCATTTCTCGGCCGCGGGAACGTCGTGCCGGTTCTCATCGTCGGCGGCATTATCACGAGCTTGATCGTCGAGCGATTTGCGAAGGAGGCCAAGGGCCACGGTGTTCCGGAGGTCATGGCAGCGGTCGCGTTACGCGCCGGCATAATCCGGCCACGCGTCATCGCGGTAAAAAGCCTGGCTTCGGCTACCTGTATCGGCTTCGGCGGAAGCTGTGGGCGCGAGGGGCCGATCGTGCAGATCGGTTCGACGATTGGCTCGGTCCTCGGCCAAATGTGCCGCGCCCCGTCGCCAATCGTTCGAACCCTCGTCGCTTGCGGCGCGGCAAGCGGCATCTCCGCAACGTTCAACGCGCCGATCGGCGGCGTCTTCTTCGCGTCCGAAGTCATTCTCGGCAGATTCGAGCCTCGTTCATTCGCGTCGATCGTCGTTGCCAGCGTGGTCGCCGCGGTCATCGGACGCTCGTTTTTTGGCAATCATCCCTCCTTCACCGCATCGGCGTTCTATCTGGTCTCGCCAGCCGAGCTCGCGCTGTATGCGCTCCTGGGCGTAGTTGCCGCCTTCTGGGCGGCTGGCTTCGTGCGGTTGCTGTATTACGTCGAAGACCGCTTCGACGGGTGGCACATCGCGGGTTGGATAAAAGCCACCGCCGGTTTCGGTTTCGTTGGCATCATCGGCATTCGGTATCCGCAAGTCTTCGGAGTGGGCTATGAAAGCGTGGACGCGGTCCTTTCGCAACACGTCCCCGCACTCCACGCATTCTCGCTCGCGGCACTGAAACCAATCGCGACGTCGCTGACGCTGGGGTCTGGCGGCAGCGGCGGGATCTTCGCACCCTCGCTGTTCACCGGGGCGATGCTGGGCGATGCGTTCGGCGCGGTGGTCCATGCCGCGTTTCCAACCTGGACTGCCAGCGCGGCGGCCTACGGCCTCGTCGCAATGTCGGCGGTCTTTGCCGCCGCAGCGGAGGCGCCGATCACGTCGATCATGATCGTCTTCGAGATGTCGAGCGATTACACGATCATTTTGCCGCTGATGGTCTGCACGGTGATTGCCACCCTTCTCGGCCGCAAGTTACTTGGGTACACCATTTATGAGATGAAGCTGGTCCGTGAGGGGATCGATTGGATGCGGGCACGTAATCCTGGATTCTTTTCGCGAGTTCGTGTGAGCGCTGTTGAGCGCCAGGCTCCCGTGGTAGCAAAATGTGGTGAAACGGTACGCGAAGTTGCAGGGCGGCTTCGTGATACCGATGAGCTGGCTATACCTTTGGTCGACGAAGGGCGTTTTGTCGGATTGGTCGCGGTCTCCGAAATCGCAGTGAGCCTCGCCCAAGGTTCAGACGGTGCACTTAGAATCGACCAGCTCAGCCGCGCACCGACCGTGACCCTTGCGTCCTCGGACAGCTTAGAAAAGGCCGCAATCTCAATGGCCGACCCGCGGACGCCGCTGCTGCCCGTCATCGATCCCAAGAGCGGAACGTTCATGGGAATCGTGACGCGCCGGGACGTCCTCGATGCCTATCGAAGTGCGGCGGACGCTTCAATGCTGGGGGTTTAGGCCGGACGCCCGTGGTATCGGCCAAGAATCGGGAGCCGCCGACAAGTCGAGTTTTCCTGCGGGCCGCCGGCGTGACTTGTTTTTCTAACGTTTTCTAACGGAGCGGTCGGAAAAGGTCGGGAACGGACGGTATCGGTCGGGAAGCTGGGAGCGAAAAAGCCATACAAAATAACACGATTCGGTAGTGGCAGGGACTACCCGGAACCCCCGAGTGTAGGTTCGACTCCCGGCCATCCCATGGAAGTCGGGCCTATTTTCCAGCGGCCCCACGGTGGTCGCAAGGCAAGTTCGGCGTTGATTTTGAAGCGTTTCAGATGGCCCTGGTGGCTCCAATTCCGACGGGGACGATAACGCTGCTCTTCACGGACATCGAGGGAAGCACGCAGCGTTGGGAAGAGTGGGGCGACGCGATGCTGCAAGCGTTGCGCCGCCACGACGAACTGCTGCGCGCCGCGATCGAACGACACGGCGGTCACGTGTTCAAAACGATTGGCGACGCCTTCTGCGCCGCTTTCTGGCGTGCGCCGGACGGCGTTGCGGCCGCAATCGATGCGCAGCGCGCACTAGCCGCCGAGAATTGGAATGCAATCGGTGGCCTGTCGGTTCGCATGGCGCTGCATAGTGGTGCGACCGACGAGCGCGAGGGCGACTACTTCGGCCCCGCCGTGAACCGCGTGGCGCGGCTGTTGGCGACAGCGCACGGCGGCCAAGTCGTATTCTCCGGCGCAACCGCACTGCTGTTGCGCGGCCTGATGGCCGATGGCACGGAGTTGTTCGATCTGGGTCAGCACAGGCTTGCGGACCTCGCCGAGGCCGAACACGTTTGGCAGCTCGTCGCTCCGGGCTTAGCCCAAACGTTCCCACCGCTGCGTTCGCTCAAATCGATGCCGAACAACTTGCCGCATCAGCTTACGCCGCTCATCGGCCGCGACGACGTACTGGCCGAAGTAGGGCAGCTCATAGACGATCATGCGCTGGTGACGCTCGTCGGCACCGGCGGCATCGGCAAGACGCGCGTCGCGCTTCAAGTCGGCGCGAACGAGCTCGACGGCACGCCCGACGGCGTGTGGTTCGTCGATCTGGCGCCGATCGGCAATACGAGCTTGGTTGCGAGTACGATTACGACGGCGCTAGGTTTGCGCGAGCAGCCGCAGGTTCCCCTGCTCGACACACTGCTGCGCTATCTCAAGCACAAGCATGTGTTGCTGATACTCGACAACTGCGAGCACGTGATCGAGGCGGTCGCAAAGATTACCGACGCGATTTTGCGAGCCTGTCCCGAAGTGCGATTGCTGGCGACCAGCCGTGAGGCACTGCGCATCGGCGGCGAGTATGTCTATCCCATGCCGTCGCTAACATTTCCACTTCAAAGCGAAACGCTCGCGGCGGAACAGGCTTTGAGCTATGGCGCCGTCGCGCTCTTTGCGCAGCGCGCCGCGGCCTCAGATGCGAAGTTCGAGCTGACCGACGATAGCGCGCCCATCGTCGCGGAGATCTGCAGGCGGCTTGACGGCATCGCTCTGGCGATCGAACTGGCGGCTGCGCGGGTAAAGGTGTTGGCGCCGCGACACCTGGCGCAGAAGCTCGACGAGCGCTTCCGCGTGCTGACCGGCGGCAGCCGCGCGGCGCTCCCGCGTCAGCAGACGATGCGCGCGCTGATCGACTGGAGCTACGACCTGCTCTCGGCGAAGGAGCAGAGGCTATTCCGGTGGCTGGCGATCTTCTCCGGAGGGTGGACGCTCGAAATGGCTGCCGTCGTTTGCGCGGACGACAAAGCCACGGAGGACGTCGTTGAGTCGTGGGAAGTTCTTGATCTGCTCTCATCGCTCGTCGACAAGTCGTTGGTGCATGTGGACCAATCGGAAAGCGGGGTGCGCTATCGGCTTCTTGAGTCGATGCGGCAGTATGGGCACGAACGCCTTGCCGATGCCGGAGAGGACGCCGTCGTTGCTAAAGCGCACGCGGTTGCATTTCTCGCGCTCGGCGAAGAACTCCACAGAGTTTTTGAAACCACACCCGAACACATGTGGCTGGCCCGAGCCGAGCCCGAGCTGGACAACTTCCGCGCGGCGCTCACGTGGGCGTTTGAAACGCACGGCGATGTGCGGCTCGGGCAACGGCTGGCGGCCGCGCTACTACCGGCGTGGACGCGCTTTGTTGCGGCAGAGGGACTACGGTGGATCCAGGCCGCGAGCACTCACGCCACGGAGATGCCCGCCTCATTGGAAGCTGCGCTTGACCTTGCCGAAGCGGCGATTGCTACGGCGCTCTCCCAACCAAAGACGGCCCGAGAGCGGGCAGAACGTGCGCTGGCGCTCTACAATGACCTTGGGAATCACTTACGCATTGCGCAGGCGCGACATCTTCTCGGCCGCGCACTCGTTCATCTCGGCGAGGCCGAAGAAGGAGAAACGATGCTAACCGCGGCGTTAAACGAGGCCAGAGCAACCGGCGTGCATAGCGTTATCGCAGACGTTTTGCAAAGCTTGGCGATTGCGCGCAGCCACGCCGGCGACGTCGCCGGAGCACGGCCGCTCTTTGCGGAGGCATTGGCGATGTTTCGCTCGGTCAGCGCAGAGCGCGTTTGTTCGCACATTGCGGGAAATCTGGCGGAAGCGGAGTTTCACGAGGGCAATGCCCTCGAGGCGCTGCAGCTCGAGAACGAAGCGCTCGCAAGCTATCGCAGGTTCAATCACAAGCTCGGCACAGCGATTTCACTCTGCAATATTGCGGCATACCTGATTGCGCTGGGGCGTTACGAGGAAGCGCGCATCTCAGCCCGAGATGGCCTCGCAGCCGCACGCGATACGCAATGGGAGGTCGGCGTGGCATGGGGGCTACAGCATCTCGCAGCGACCGCCGCACTGCGACCGGCCGACGATGCCGGCGATGTGCGCGGCGATCGACCCCGCGCCGCGCGGATTTTAGGCTACGTCGATGCCCGTTTAGATGCTATGGAAGCGTTGCGTCAGTACACCGAAAAACAAGAGCAGGACAAGTCGCTTTCCGCACTGCGCGCCTCACTTGGCGAAGACCAGCTTGCGAAACTGATGGCTGAAGGCGCTACCTGGACCGAAGATCAAGCGTTCGGCGAAGCCCTTGCGATTTGAGCGCTTCAGACGCGGAAGCCTATCCGGGAATCTGAGCGGCGAAAAAACGTCCGAAATGATAGTTTATCCTTATTTTAGCGGTGAGATCCAGCAGCTGTCGGTCACCCGAGATGAGCGCTTGCGCACGCCTTATCCGCCAAGGCGACGAGATAGTCGTCATGCGGATCGGGCGTCAGCCCCGATCGAACGGCAGGATTTGGAACGACCGTCGCGAGCCGACGAACGATGGCAACGAACCTGCGGACTTCAGCTTCGGTCACGTAACCATGGAACTTTGGTCGCGGCAAGACACGCCCCGGCTCCTCAAGCAGCGCGATCGGGAACACCCGGGCGCGGGGCGGCGGGGGGCGAATAGTTCTGCCGGAGGCAGCTATGATCGAGATCATCGAAGGATTCAACGACAACGTGGTGGCCGCAAGCGCTAAGGGTCTAGTAACCAAAAGCGACTATGACGACGTGCTGATTCCTAAGGTCGAAGAAGCGCTAAAACGGCACGACAAACTTCGATTCTACTACGAGCTTGGTCCGCAGTTCGTAGGTCTCGAACCGGCCGCGATGTGGGAAGATTTTACGGTGGGTATCGGGCATCTCGGGCGTTGGGAAAGGATCGCGGTCGTGACGGACGTCGACTGGTTACGGCACGCGATGAATGCTTTCGCCTTCTTCATGCCCAGTCAAGTTCGCGTTTTCGCAAACAGTCAGACTTCCGACGCCCGAGCCTGGATCGTGGCTGCCTAGCGTGCTGGGAGCACGATCTAGGTCATTAGCCCGCAGTGGTCGGCGATAATGGATTCGCTGGGCGCCTGAGCGATTTTCTAACATTTTCTAACAGAGCGGTCGGGAACGGTCGGGAACAGACGGTATCGGCCGGGAAGCTGGGAGCGAAAAAGCCATAGAAAATAACACTGTTCGGTAATGGACGGGACTACCCGGAACCCCCGAGCGCAGGTTCGACTCCCGGCCATCCCAGTAGCTCGACTCCTTGGCTATACCAGGAATCACACCGTTAGTGCTTCGGCCACCGCTTGATCTTCCGATAGCTGCGCACCTTCGGCAGCGAGCGATTCGATCTCGGCGTCGCTGAGTTTCTCGCGCAGCGCCGTTACCAGGATTTCGTAGGTGCGCTGCTCGGTCAGCTCCCGCTCGAAACTGGTGTTGCGATATAACGCATCGACGTATCCGCGGAGCCGCGCGCCACGGGGAGCGTCGCCGCTGAGTGCCGCAACGGTCGCAAGATGCTGAATCGCGATCGTCGCATGGAACAACTGTACGCCGCGTGCGAGCCGGAGCACGTCGCGAGCGACGCTACGCGCTCCAGGGATGTCGCCGAGCGCGATGCGATACGCCGCCCCGTTCACGAGCGCTTGGATACGAGTTAGATCCGTGCGCCTCCCATGCGTTTGAACCTCGATCGCCTCCACGAGCTCCAGCGCCCCCGCCGCGTTTCCCTTTTGGAACTCGAGCTCGGCCATGTTCCCGCGAATCTGCAGCGCCTGGAGTTCTTCGCCGAGCTCGGTCGCAAGCGCGAGCGCCTCGGCGGATGTTTGCCCTGCCTCGGGAACGCGCCCGCAAAGGCGTGCGACAGGCTCGGCAACGATCAGCGCAGACACATGGATCAGAGAACGAGTCAGCCCGTTCCCTTCTGAACGTCGTAGGGCTCGATCGATGACCGGTTGAGCCTCCTGCGGCCGCCCCGCTTGGAGAAGTCCAAACGCCATCCTGGACAGGCTATCGATCGTCGTCAACGTGTCGTTACAGCGCTCGGCGAGCTCAAGCGCCCGCTGCGCCGCCTCGACGGTGCGTGGTCCAACCGATAGCCGCGCTACCGCCCACCACACGTGTGCCGCAACCGCCGGCTGCGCCGCCGCGTCGAGCCGTTCCAGCACCAACTCCAGCCGGCTGCTGACTTCCAGCGCTCCGATCAACCGTTGGTAAGGGCTTGAAAATCCAGCGAGAATGCGTGCCGCCAGCAAGATCTCATCGTGCGAAAGCGCCCAGTCGACCGCAAAGCGCGCGTTCTCGATCTCGGGATCGAACTGCGCAAACCACTGCAATCTCGGTATCGTCCAGAGTGTCTCATACGCGTGATCCCCGAGGTTGGCTGCCCACTGCGCGTGCCGGCGTACCAGCGCCTCTCGCTCACCGCTCTCCGCCAGCTTCTCCAGCGCAAATGCCCGCGTCGATTCTAGCAATGTGTAGCGCAGATTCTCCGCCTCGGCCACAACCAGCGACTTGTCAACCAGCGACGAGAGCAGATCCGTGACGTCGAATGCGTCGAGCGTTTCGTCGGTGCAGACGGCTTCAGCAGCTTCGAGCGTCCAACCGCCAACGAAGATCGCCAACCGCCGAAAGAGCCGTTGTTCTGGTTCGGCAAGCAGATCGTGGCTCCAGTCGATGAGCGCGCGCATCGTCTGTTGTCGTGGCAACGCCGAGCGGCTTCCGCCGGTAAGTACGCGAAATCGCTCGTCAAGCTTCTGCGCGAGCTGGCGCGGCGGCAGCATCCGCACGCGCGCCGCGGCGAGCTCGATCGCCAGCGCGATGCCGTCTAATCGCCGGCAGATATCGGCGACGATTGGCGCAGTTTCGTCGCTCAGCATGAACTTCCCATCGGAGGCGCGGGCGCGTTCGGCAAATAAGGCAATCGCGCCATGCTGCAAGGCTTCGTCGCTTGTGAGTGGGTTGTCTGGCGGTACCGCCAGCGACGGCACGCGGTAGACGTGTTCGGCGGCGATGCGCAGCGGTTCGCGGCTCGTTGCCAGCATTCGCACCTGCGGCGCAGCGCGCAAAATCGCATCGGCAATCTTGGCGACCGCCTCGATAAGGTGCTCGCAGTTATCCAGGATCAGCAGCAGCCGGCGCGGGCGCAGATACTGCAGCAGGACGTCGAGGAACGAGCGGTTCGCCTGTTCGCGCAGGCCGAAGGTCGCCGCAATGGTGTTGACGATCAGCGCTGGGTCGCTCAGCGGTGCGAGCTCGACGAACCACGCGCCATCGGCCGAACCGTCGAGCAGATCGGCGCCAGTCTGCAGTGCGAGACGCGTCTTGCCGACACCGCCGGTGCCCACCAGCGTCACCAGTGGATGTCCTTGCACAAGGGATTCGATCTCGGCGAGCACCTCCTCACGCCCTATGAGCGCCGTGACTTGCCGCGGCAGATTGTTGGGGAGCGATCCCAGCGAGAGGAGCGGCGGAAATGTATCGCGCAGATCCGGCACAACGAGTTGCCAAACATGCTCTGATTCAATGAGATCTTTCAGGCGATGCTCGCCGAGATCGCGCAGCTCGGTGTGGTCCGACATGAGGCCGCGCAGCTGCAGTGCCGTTACACCGGATACGATCGTCTGACCGCCGTGCGCAATGGAGAGCAGTCGTGCGACGCGATTGACGACGGGGCCGAAATAATCGCCGCCGCGCTCGTCGGTTGCGCCGCTATGCAGTGCCATGCGGACTGCTAACCCGCCGACCGCGCTCCAATCCTCGCTCGCAAGTGCACGCTGCGCATCGTCAGCCGCCGCGATGGCATCCGACGCCCGCCAAAACGCCGCGCAAAACTGGTCGCCCATTGTTTTGAAGACGTGACCGCCGTGCACTTCGATCGTCGTTCGAAGCAGCTCATCGTGCCGGCGAAGCGCCAACGCCATCTCATCAGGCCGCTCTTCCCAGTGCTGCGTGCTGCCCTCGATATCGGTGAAGAGCAGCGTTACGGTCCCGCTTGGAAGCGGGGCTCTCAGCGCCATGGCAAGATGTTCAAAAAAGAGACGACGCGTGCCTTGTTCGGGATAAGGTTTTCAACTCGGGCGCCGATGAGCGGGTTCGACTACAATCGGCGTTGCTTTTTGTCAGCGAGTAGCTCCGTGTCCAATTTTGTCACGAACGGCCTCACGGCGATAGTGCGAAGACCGTGCCATCGGTACGGCTGGCATAGCCGCCGCTCGTCGTGCCGTACAAAACGCCATCAAACGCGACGAGCCCCGCCAGTGGGTACGCTCCACCGGTCCCTCCGCTGAAGCTATGCAGTACGCGCTCCGTGCCCGACGGTGTAACTTCAAAGACGGTACCAAAACCGTAGGCACCGCCCGCAAACGTCGTGCCGTAAAGATTGCCGTTGTATGCAATGAGCGGTGCCATCGGGCGTTGACCGTCGCCACTCTGGGCGCCGAAATCATAGATGGCGCTCTCCTCGCCCGACGTGGTTATGCTAAACACGACGCCCTCGTAGTTGGCACCGCCCGCCTCGGTCGTACCGTACAGCGTACCGCCCATCTCGACAAGACCAGCGACTGGCGTGTCTCCTCCTGGCGAGTAACCCTCGAAGGAGTACAGAACTTTTTCCCGGCCCGACGCCGTTATTCGGAAAACGGTTCCAGCAGATCGTCCGGAGTATTCGCCGCCGGCTGCGGTCGTGCCGTAGAACATTCCGTCTACGAACAGGAGACCTCCCTGCGGTTTGCTTCCGTCGGGCGATCCCTTAAAAGCATAAAGTTCGTGTTCTTTGCCGCGGGTCGTGACGCGATAAAACGCGCCCCCGTCCGCACTGCCGCCTTCGGACATCGTGCCGTAAAGCGCGTCCTTGTAATTCGTCAGTCCTCCCTTCGGGTTGTAGCCGTTGTGCCGGCCTTTGAAGGTCCGGCTCCAGAGGTATTTGCCATCCGGCTCGACTGCATATGCTCCACCTCCGGGATCGCTTCCAGTCTGGGTGGTCGTGCCGTACAGCACTCCACCCAGGGCAAGCACCGGAGCGTCCGGCACAGCCTCACCCTGGTTAAAGTCGTGCAGCACTTTCTCTTTGCCGCCAACGGTCAGGCGGAAGACCGTGCCGCGATCGTGTTTTCCGCCTGAAGACGTCGTTCCATAAAGGACGCCATCCGACACGGCCAGCTCAGCGGTAGGATTGGCGCCATGCCTTCCATCGAAAACGAACAGGGTCTGGAACGTCGTTGTTTCGCGCTGAGCGCGGGATGCGACGCCGTCGATGCCAAGCGGTATGGCACTGTCGCCGCTCCCTTGACGCGCGCAACCGCCAACAGCAATGGCCAAGACCATCAGTATGAGCTGGTACGTTCTCATCGCGGCTTCTTTTCAGAATCGTCGTTTCTTCTCCTCGGCTGTAGCTACGCGACGCAGGCATGACCAGCCGAGAAGCGAAGCGGCTGGACCAAATCGAGAAGGAGGTCACATGATGACGTCGCGCGTCTTTATTTCGCTTCTCCTTGTCAGCGCCACAGCGTGTGCTCGGCTTGGCGGCTCTGCGGCATTGCCTGGCGGCTCAACAGAAACGGCTACGCGCGACATCGCTCGCTTTAAGACGTTATGGGAGTTTGACCAGTCCGACGGGTGCGCTCCCGAGAGCGAGCCGATCGCCGTTGGACAGAAACTTTATGGAACGACATCTTGCGGCGGCCGATTTGGAAACGGGACGATTTACACGATGAGCCGGCACGATAAAGTTCGCGATTTCCACGATTTTGAGAAAGATGGCGACGGACCGGCGGGCCAGCTCATGCTGGTGGGCCAGACGCTGTACGGAACGACGTACCGCGGCGGGAAGCCCGGCAACGGAACCGTTTATAGCATCGACGTCGCAACCGGCAAGGAGCTCTGGTATTATAGTTTTAAAGGCGCGCCGGACGGCGCGAACCCGGACGGCGGCCTGCTCGACGTCAACGGTACGCTCTACGGAACGACGGCATCCGGTGGAGTTTGTTCGAGTAGCGAAGACGGCTGCGGCACCGTCTTTACGATTTCAACGTCGGGGAACGAGCAGGTTATTTACCGCTTTCAAGGCGGCGACGACGGCGCTGGCCCGAACGGCACGTTGACGAATTCCGGCGGTACGCTGTACGGCACCACTCAAGGCGGCGAAACCGGTGAAACCGGGACGGTATTTAGCGTTACCTCCTCCGGTGTCGAACGGGCACTTCACGCGTTCACCGGCTCGGCAAATGACGGCCTTTATCCGACGGGAAACCTTATCTTTTCGCACGGTAAGCTTTATGGAACTACCGAATTGGGAGGCACGACGAACAAGGGCACGGCCTACAGCATCACGACCACGGGGCAGTTCAAAATCGTGCACAGTTTCGGCGGAATTCACGGCGGCGACGGCTGGTGGCCCGGTGCCGGCCTCACGACCTTTAACGGCAAGTTCTTCGGCACGACGGACAGGGGTGGCGACTACAGCTGCAGCGGCGAAGATGGCTGCGGCGTCGTGTACGTTCTCAAAGCTAACGGTGACGAAAAAGTGATCCACTCCTTTACGGGCGGCAGCGGCGGCAACGAGCCGATTGCTCCGCTCCTCGCCCGCGGTCGCACGCTCTACGGCACGACGGCTGAGGGTGGCGGTGGCGGCTCGAGAAATTTCGGGATCATCTTTTCGATAAAGCCATAGCGCCTCGGTGTCGCCGCGACGCCTGAAAGTACGGGGCTCAGCGAAACGGCGCCCCACGCGAGCAAGGCAAATCCGATCTTCATGAACGCTCGCCGAGTCTCTCCTGGAGGGACGTAAAGCCATCGGCAATCGCTCTGTGCATCGCTTTCAGTTCGGACAAGAAGGGTTCATCGCCTGAAACTGCGTGATCCAAGACGTCGAGCACGCCGGCCACGTAGTGCGCCAAATCCTCGATCGCGCTGGATTCATCCGGAACGTATGATTCTTGCGAGCGCTTCGGTCCAAGCAAGAGCGCGCCGATCAGCACTCACTCACATCTGCATACCGACCGTGGCCGTTCGAAAGTGCCAGCCGAGCAAATGATGCATCCGCGTGGCGCTTCAGCACTTCGACGGTGCGGCCGATCAACACCGCTGGGTCCGTGACGAACGCAGCTTCACGTGCGAAGCCCCGAATTGCTCGCTCGTCCTCGTGCCGCTTTCTGAAGAAGGCGCGGTCGAGCACGTGCTCGACGCGATCGTGCACGAACCGGATTGAGAACCCGAGCAGCAATGCTACGACAGCGCCGACGATCAGGCTGGTGGACGGAAGATATCCGACCGGCGGCCTGGCAGCGATCGCTAACGTCTTCTATGGCACGACGAACGAGGGCGGGACGGGATCGTGCCCCTACCGTGATGGTTGCGGAACGGTGTTCGCGCTGCACCCGTAAGCCGGCGGCGCCATTGTATGGGCGCGATGATGTTCACCCGTTACGCGCCCTAGGTTAAGCGGCGCGAATTCCTTCTCAGACTCGAACCGGAACGGCCCGGTTAACCTATCCGCACGTCCGTTACGGTTCGATGGCGAGCTGGGTCGGGGTTCCGCCGGGAATCGGAATATATTTAACCTGATTTCGGGTCCGAGGATTGTAGACTTGTATGCTCGCTTTCCCGAGGCAGGCGACGTAGAGCAGTCCATCGAGCGGGCTCACGGCGAGTGCCAAATTCGTAGCGTCCGTATCGAAATATTGCGAGCAGTCGTGGAAGCTGCAAGGGTGAATCTTGCCCCGGTGCTCCGCAATATAAAGGTTACCCGAGTCATCGCTGGCTATTGCCTGTGCGCTGCCCTCGAAGATTTGCTTGCGCTTCTTGGAATTCACGTCGGCCACCTGAACGCTGATTGTCGAACCGCGCCGCGATCTGGCCGCAACCAGCGAACCTTCTGGATTCGCTGCTAGAGCGAGCGGCAAATAATTGGCGACGTGCGCAAACCACGTTCGGTCGGTTGAGCGGAGGCGATACCTTGCCAACGCGTCGGCAAAAAAGCCTTGGTATCCCACCCAGAGCGAACCGCGGGCGACCAGCATGCTAAACGGACTATGGGGATCCTTGATCTCCCGCCACGGTTTCGTATCTCCTGGCCGATACAGCTTAATGTCGCCACCGGCTAACGCCTTGGTGTTGACGTAAAGCACGTTCTCGTCATCGGTTGCAACCGAACTGTGCGACCATGAGGGCAGGTCGGTGATCTCGCGCAAGAGCTTGCGGCGGTGAATGTCGATCTCGAGAACCTCGTATTTGTCGTTCCCTGTAGGGTTGTCGATCCCAACATATAGATGCCCGAGCCGGTCAAACGCCAGCGAGTTTGCAGCGACGTTCTGACCGGCAATGGGAATTTCTTGAAACTTGTCGCCATGCGGCGGGAGGACCAAGATTCGCGTGGCCGTTGATGTACGATCGACGACGGCGACCGTCCCGCGACCGAGAACGCCTGGTGGCGACGGTGAATCGGAGGGCAGCGCGACCGGCAGGTTTCCGGAGCTTCCGTTACATCCGATGTAGAGTAAACAAACGCCGAGCGATAGAATGCTCCAGCGACGCGAATTAAACAAGGCGTGCTTCCTCCGAGAGTCTACATTCGGGTTAGCGAAACGGATTTACTCCCGGTAAGGCACGCGCTTCGAGCCGGAGGCAGTGTGCGAATCCTTGGCGCCCCCTACCGACGAAGGCGCCGGCTTATGACGGCGCTACTTTCCTTGTTGCTTGTGGCTTGCCCAAACTTCTCCATCCCGGGGAAGGCGCAGACGCTCCCGCTTCTGACATGCTGGCAGGCGGACCGCACCGAACGCCCTCTCGTAAGCGTATTCAATAGATCGCCGCTAACCGTTGTGGCCCACGCGACGCGCAAGTTCGGCGTCAATCGTTGCCGCTACGTTCCGGCAGATTCGCTTGCTACGCCTCCGCCTGCAGAGACAAAGGAGTCGGTTCGCCGTTTCTACGTCGAGGCGACCTTCCGCAATGGCACCTCCGCAGCGATCTCTGTCGATGCCGGCTGCAGGTTCTACGATGCAAAGGGTGCCGAGGTTCGCTTCCAAGGTTCTCCGCTCATAAGCACCGCGAATTTTGTCTACGTAAAGCCGGGGCAAACCGAACACTTCTTGACCTGCCAGTTCGATCCCCAGACCTTCATGTCGCAAGGTTGCGCGATTCCGACCGGGTGGCAGAGTGTCTCCCACACGGTGCTGCGCATCTACGGCAGCACTAACGGCTAATTTCTCAGTTGCTCGCGCGTTTGTCTAAACGGGGGAGCCCCGTTGCTAGCCGCAGAGCGAGTCCAAAGTGCCTAATGCGTGGGCTGATTCATGCAGGCATTGAAGTCGTTGTAGAAGCTGTTTTCCGCGTTCTGTTGCGCCTTTTGAGATTCGCGCTTTCTCACGCCGCCGGCAATAGCGCCGAAGGCTGCGCCGATCGCGGCGCCGGTTCCCGCGTTGCCGCCGGTCACGCCGCCCAAGAACGCTCCACCGGCCGCGCCGGCGGCAGCACCTTTCAAGGGAGCGTTCTGCGACGGATTCTGCGCTTGGTAATAGCCGGATTGCTGCTCGGCCGACGCGACGCACCGACTGTATTGGTCTGAGGATTGCGCGAGCGCAGGCCCGGCGCCGTGCAGGGAGAGCGCCGCAATCACGAACGCGAGCGCAACAGTTCGATTCTTCACGATCAATACGCCTTGATGTCGACGTCCCGCATCGCGTTCAGCATCGTTTCTGAGGGATTCTTCAAACAGATGCTCATGAGATGCTGCGTTGCCGTTTGCAGAATCCCCGTCTTGAAGCTACTCGCACCCGCCTTCGCGGCGGCATAGGCCCAATAGAACATCACGACGGCCGCGCGATCGAGGGGCGAGGCCTTGATGAGATCGCTGTACGTAACTTTGTTGATATCGATTCGCGCTGCCGGGAGAGCCGCGGTCGGAGCGGGCGCCGCTCCCAGCAGTAAGATGCAAGCGAAGGTCGCTAACGTCGGTTGCCTCATGTGTTGGCCGTTCAACGAGTCCCCCCGCCGCCCTTCGTCCCTTCGCTAAATCCAACCGCGCGACGAATGCATGCATGCCGTGGACGATCCCGCAGTCGGCCAATCGGTCCGCCGCGACAACCTCTAAAAAAAGGCCGACACTCTGGCATAGGAAATACCTTTGGATGAGCCATCTTGGAATGACGACGGCGGGCGTCTTCGCTATCGTGCTTGCAGTATCGATCGGCGCCTCGGCACAAACGGAACCATCGCCGAGTCCAGCTCCCGTCGCGTCGCCGGGGGCATCGGCGCCCGATGCGAGCACCGGTGGCCTTGACGTTAGCAAACTAACACCGGCTCAGCAAGAAGCACTCCGGCTTGCGATTATCAAAATCTCGCAGAATCCGGTCGGAAATATCACCGTATTGCCGTTCCAAAACAACTTTAACTACGGTTATGGGCCCTATACACGTCTCCAATACAACCTGAACGTCCAGCCGGTGGCACCGCTCATGCTCTCGCCAACGCTCTCACTCGTTGCGCGCACGATCTTCCCAATCGTGAACCAACCATCTGCCCTGCCCCCCGGCGCCTGCGAAACGCCAACGGGATGCCCCTCAACGCTCGGAATAGGCGATACTCAAGAGCAGCTGTTTTTTGGACCCAAAACAAAACCGGGTGCGGTGATTTGGGCGGTGGGACCAATCTTTCAGTTTCCAACGGGATCGCCCGCGACGCTCACCTCCGGCAAATGGGCGGCCGGTCCAGATGCGGTCGCTTTGATTATGCCCGGCAAGTGGGTAATGGGCGCGCTCGTGACGCAGCTGTGGTCGTTCGCTGGACCGACGACCGCCGGTCGAACCGTCAATTCATTTTTGTTGCAGCCGTTCGTCAACTATAATCTCAAAAATGGTTGGGCGCTAACAACGGCGCCGATCATAACCGCGAACTGGGCTGCCGCGCAGAACAAGTGGGCCGTTCCGGTCGGCGGCGGGATCGCCAACACGTTTAAGGACGGCGATCAATTGATGCAACTCTCCGTGCAGTATTACACGTGGGTCACCCGGCCGCTGGCCTCGCCGCAAACCGATCTGAAGATTACGTGGAGTCTACTGTGGCCGGTCAAGCGCGGAATAAACGTTGAAGAGTTGCTGAAGGAAGCTCAATGACGGCGCTGCTCTCGCGCGCTGCATTGCGCATCGTTCCTAATGGACTGCCACGCCGAACGGGTCGCCTAGATCGGGTGGTTGGATCGAAGGTGTGGCCGGCGTTCCGTCGGCGTTATAGGTCCAGAGGTCTTCCCGGTCTAGGACGTAGATTTTGCCGGTCGCGTCGACCGCCACGGCGATCGGTCCGCCCGAAACGTTGATGGTTGGTTTGGTCGGCGTTCCATTCGCAGTGTAGGTCGTGAGCGTATCGCCTTGTTGGTCAGTGACGTAGATCTTGCCGGCCGCGTCCACGGCTACACCAGTCGGCATGTACAACCCCTTAGTGATCGTCGGAGTGGTCGGGGTCCCATCGGCCTGGTACGTCGTCAGCGAGCCATTTTGGAAGTTCGCAACGTAGATCTTGCCCGCCGTATCGACCGCGACGCCGAGGGGGCCTCTCAGCCCGCGAATAGTCGGCGTGGTCGGCGTTCCATCGGCGTTGTAGGTCGTCAGCGTATCATTGTTATAGTTCGCGACGTAGATCTTGCCGGCTGCGTCGACCGCGACGGCGTCGGGTCCGCTTAACCCACGAATCGTCGGCGTGGTCGCGGTTCCATCGGCCTTGTAGGTCGTGAGCGTACCACCGTGATGGTCGGTGACGTAAATCTTGCCGGCTGCGTCGACCGCTACTCCCCTGAGAAAGTTCGATCCGGTGTCGATCGTCGGTTTGATCGGCGTTCCATCCAACTTGAATGTCACCACCGTGCTGTTTAGAGAATTCGTCACGTAGATACGCGTCGGGGTGTGGGGCGCCCCACTGCACGCGCTTACGAGTGCGGCGGCGATAAAAAAGACGGCAGCAACGAAAGGCAGCTTCCGCACAGGGACTCGCGAAGATATGCGCGTGACCAAGGTTAAGCTCACGCTCGCCGCTTTCGCCCATCGCGTTTATCGCCCTGTCAGTCACAGAGTGGTTTGGGCGCGATGAAGAGTGGAAGGAGTTCTCGCGCTGCCGAAGCATCGAAGCACCTCATCGAAACGCCGTCAGCCGCGCCGTATTGAAAGGAACTTCGCCAGTGAAAGAGACGGAGTCCAACGTCAGCGTGAACCGTCGCGACGTTCTGGTTGGAGCATCGACGCTAGCCGCCACGCTCGGATTCCCACGGGTTGCGGAGGCATCGCCATCTCCACACCCGGCCGAAGAACAGCACGTCAAAAAAGGGCCGCCGGGCAAGCCTCCTTATAATATCCTCTTCATCGTCGTCGATCAGCAGACGCATCAACTTCTTGGTGGACCGGAATATACGTTACAAGGCACCGGCAGGATAGCGCGCAACGGCGTTACGTTTGCCAACCATTATATCGCTTCGGCACAATGCTCCCCCTCGCGCGCGACGTTCCTCACGGGCCGACCGCCGCAGTACCACCACGTCATCGATCAAATGCAGTTCGATTTCGTCCCGACGCTCAATCCGAGCATTCCCAACATGGGCTCGATCCTCAAAGGGCTCGGATACAAGACGGCCTATTTTGGCAAATTCGAGATGGACAAGAGCATTCTCGACCCCGAGCCAAGTATAAATTATAGCCGCGTTGCTCAGCCCTACGGTTTCGACGTTTTCAGTGCCGGCGGCGATATCGGGAGCGCTCCTCTGAGCGGCTTTGAAAACGATTCCTTCATTGCAGGCGAGAGCGTCCGGTGGCTGCGCAATGCGGCCTTGCAGTCGCGTAAGCACCGCGAACCGTTTTTCATGGTTGCCGGGTTCGTCAACCCGCACGACATTATGTACGGTGACGCCAACGTTCCTGGTGAGCCGCCGGTTCAAAAGCCGGTAACGCCGGCTGCAACTCCGCCGCCGCCGCCGAACTCCATCTACGAAAAGAAGTGGCCGTTGACGTTGGCGCCGAGTCTCTCAGAATCGCTGGGCGATCCCGGGATCCCCGAAGCGCTCTCGGAGTATAAAAAAGGCTGGGACGGTTGGTCCGGCACGATTCCCACACACCGTAAAGACATGTGGACGATTTTCTACAACTACTATCTCAACACGATTCAAGATAACGAACGCAGCGTCAAGCAGCTTGTGGACGTTCTCGACGAAATGGATTTGTGGCGTGACACGGTGGTGATCTTTACCGCCGATCACGGCGAGATGGGTGGCTCGCACGGCGGCCTCAAAGGGAAAGGGCCCTTTATCTACGAGCAAAATGCCCACGTGCCGATGTTTATCGCGCATCCTACCGGTGCGACCGGCGAGACGTGCACGGCGCTCACGAGCCACCTGGACTTGCTGCCAACGTTTGTCGGACTCACCGGGTTGCCGGAAGAGCAGCGGGCAGAGGCGGTCAAGGGATTGCCCGGACGCGACTTCTCAACGTTGCTGACGAATCCGAGTGCGGCAAAAATCCATGAGATGCGGCCGGGCGTGCTCTACAATTATATGGGCCTTGGGACGGTCGATGCCGAGTATCTGAAGGCCGTGATGGATTCCCAAATGTTGGACTCCACGGAGCAGCCCTCGATTTCAAAGGCGAAATTGACCAAACGCGGCCTCGTTTCGTTCGCGTTCGATGGACGGTACAAGTTCGGCCGCTACTACGCCCCAACTGCCTTCAATACGCCAACGACGCTGGACGATATCCTCAAGGAGAACGACGTGCAGCTCTTCGACTTGCATAACGACCCGCATGAAATGCACAACTTGGCCCTCGAGCCGGAGAAAAGCCGCGAAACGATTCTGCGCATGAACCGATTACTCAACGATCTCATCGCGTCGGAAGTCGGCGTCAACGACGGCGCGTTTCTCAAGCCGCTCCTTGAAGGAGGTTCGTTGCAGCCGGGGGTTTGAAGAGTTCGGAAGTCTCCGTTACACCGCGAGCGCATCGGCGACGGCTTGGTCTTCCGAAAGCCGTGCGCCTTCCGCGCCAAGTCTTTCGATTTCGGCGTCGCTGAGGTTGGCGCGCAGAGCAGCCATAAGCGACTCGTAGTTGCGTTGCTCCGTGGGTTGGCGGATGTAGCCGGTGCGACGATACCATGCTTCTACGTGTCCGCGAATCCGCGCCGCGCGCCGAGGGTCACCAATCCGGGCTGCCACCGTTGCGAGAAGCTCGATACCTATAGCCAGTTGGATGTCGGACTGTCCCCGGGCGAGACGAATGGCCTCGCGAGCGGTCGTGCGCGCGGCGGCGAAATCAGCTAGTGCAACACGAAAGGCCGAAAGCTGAGTCAGGGCCCAACCTGCAACGCGCTCGGAGCACGATTCCCTGGTTTCGAACTGGACGGCTTCTGCAAGCTCGATGGCTCGCGCCGTATTCCCCATTTCGAACTCAAGATCGGACATGTTCAGGCGGGCGATGTTCGCCGTTGTTTCGTAGCCGAGAGCGGTTGCGATCGAGAGCGCTTCGCCATACATCTGGAGCGCCTCCATAGAACTCCCTGAACCGTCTGCGACGTTTGCCGCGACGTTGAGCACGCAGGCGTGCAGGAAGGTGTGAGCCAGCCCGTGCTCTTCTAGGAGCCGAAACGCTCGATCACAGTCCACAGGCTCCGTATCGTCGTCGAGATATCGCCGGACTGCTCGCCTAGCTCACGCGCGCGCTCTGCGATCTCGAGGGACGGTCGTACTTCGGTTAGCAGGTTCGCGCGGTTCGCCACGCGCGCGCCGCAAGCTCGAGGTGAGATGCCGGATCGAGCCGTTCGGTCAACGTCTGAAAGCGATTGCAGAGTTCCGCCAAGGAGAGAAGCTTTGGAGTTAGACGCGACATCCCAATGAATAAGCGTGCCGTGAGGACCGCGTCGTCGTGCGGGCGCGCCTGTTCCCACCGGTACGGCGCGTTAGCCTAACGGGAAAATGGGGAGGGCTCGCCGGAGCGAGCCCTCTAGAAGTGCGTAGCCCTATGCGCGTTACTCTTGCGGCTGCCGAAGATACGCGGGCACACGCGGACGATGCGGGCGGTTGACGCGTAAAACCGGGAACCGTTCGTCGGGTGAACCTGCAATGTGCGCGACGATGCGATAGTCGAACTCGGTCGACGAACGGCCGTGCTCGGCCTCGCGAACGATGAAGCCGGCTTGGTATTTCGCCGCGACGTAAAGCCAGCCGCGCGTCTCGCCGTCAGGCGTAATGAACACCTGATAGTTCCTGCCGGCGTCGATCATGCTTGCGAAGTCCCGCTCGAGGTGCACGACACCGACGCCGCCGTTCAGCCGCGCGGTACCCGTGTCTTCGATCGTTCCACGCGGCGCGGCCGGTGCACTCGCTTTCAACTGGGCACCCTCACGATTTGGAACGGACTGGTAAAACCCGCCAAAGGCAGTGACGGCTCCGTCAAACGTTCCGTCACCGGCAGCGTCGACGATGAACGATCCCGCCGAAGTACCGGCACCGGAGGTATAGATCGGAAAGCTGCTGGGATCGTTCACGGAAGAGAACAGGCCGTACGAGAACGTGTTGCAGCAGCTGGGATTATACGCTGAGACGGCAACGCCCGCGCCAACGCCGAAAAGCCCCACGCCGTCCGAAACCGTGGTCGAGATACCATAGACGCCGGTCCCGCCGGAACCCGTGCTTTGGCCCTCCACGCCAAAGCTGTTAAAACCGCGTCCCTGACCGAAAATTGCTGCAGCTGAGGCCCTGCCCCCGCTGGTGCCTTTAATGGCGCCGCCGCCTCCTCCGTTCGATTCGACGAGGCAATACGCACCTGAGTGGCAACTCGAGTCGCGTTCGATTTGGCCGGCGGTCGCAGTCGATGCCGAAACGCCGACGGCGCTCAAAAGCGTCAGACTAGTCCCCAACAAGACGACGCCGAGAGTCGCTAGAATCGCGCCGAAACGTAGTCGCATTTCGATCTCCTTTCAGTAGCAGTGTTGTGGGCTCGAAACCATCGTACTCCGAACTGCGCCCATCTGCCATGGACGATCGTTCTCGCCCGAGATTTCCCCGGCGTACGTATCGGGCTGAAGAAGTGAAGCAAGCGAGCTAGACGCTTCCCTCATGAGAAGGGTTCACATGAAGGCTTTCGTTCTTCTCTTTCGCCTTGGCGGTCGTTGCGCCGATGAGCGCAATCCGCATCGGGAATGGCCGCAATGCAGTACTACGTCGGCTCATGGTCCTGCACGGGCGGCATGAATTGCGAGCTATCTGAGCGCGCTGGGACCTGAGCGCTATTGAAACAATGCGCCTCGTTGAACCTAAACCGTTCGTATGAATCGCAGGTCGTTTCTGGGCACGACCCTTGCGACGGTCGCATTGTTTGAAGGTCGCGCGCCGGCAGCGGAGGGGATAGACGAGGTAGGGTACGTCCGAGTCGGCGGCATCGACCAGTGGATTGCCATACAAGGCGATGATGCGAAAAACCCCGTTCTCTTGTACCTGCATGGCGGCCCGGCAGAAGCGCAGTCACCGTTCCTCGCCGCCTTTCGTCCGTGGGAGCAACGCTTCACGGTCGTCAATTGGGATCAGCGCGGTTCTGGGAAGACGTTCGAACGGAACGGCGAGTCGACTCCCGACGTGACTGTGAAACGAATGGCGCTCGACGCGATCGACGTCGCCAACTACGCGCGACGGAGATTAGGCAAGCAGAAGATCATCGTCGTATGCCAGTCGTTTGGTTGCATTTTGGGACTGGCCGCTGTGCAGCAGCGCCCAGATATCTTCGCGGCGTACGTCGGCACGGGCCAACCCGTCAACTGGATCCTCTCGCTGAACGCACGGGAAGCCTTCGCGCGCGAACAAATGACGGCTGCCCACGACACCGCCGCGATCCAAACGCTCGATGCTGCGCTGGCGCTACCGCCGACCAGCTCAAAACGGCTCGACGCTTCCATCAAATGGCGGTGGTCGGCATCAGACCGTCAATACCTCGATCTTGAGAAGCAGTTTGTGAGCGCGAGCGCCACAGCCGACGAAAAGGCCGACGTCGCTGCGTGGCTCGCCGGCGGCGACTTCAGCGGTCCCAAGCTGTGGCCGGCGATCACGTCCTTCGATGCGCGCCGAATGACGGACTTCAGCGTGCCGATATTCGTCATTCAAGGCCGAGACGACCACATTACGTCGTTCTCCGCAGCAAAGGCTTGGGTCGACTCCCTGCGTGCTCCCGCTAAGGCTTTCGTGGCGATCGATGGTGGCCACTTCGCGTGCTTTACCGATTCGAGCCAGTTCCTCGTCGCCTTAGAGAGCCTCGTTACGCCGTACAGAAACGAGTAGAGGCTCTATTCTAGCTGCCGAGGGATTCGTGCTCACGTGCGTAACGCTCGCGGAGATGCGGTCGTGTGTTTTTGCTGGCGGAGAGGTGACATTGTGAAGGCGGCGGTTCTGCACCAGTATGGCGGACCCGAAAATCTCCGATACGAAGAGGTGCCTGATCCTGTTTTGGGCGCGGGCGAAGTGCTTGTAAGAGTTGCCGCGGCTGGGATCAATCCGATCGACGCGCACTGGATGAGAGGGGCGACGAGCGATTGGCGTACGTTGCAGTTCCCAGCGATACTCGGCTGGGATGTTTCGGGCACGATTGCGCAGCTGGGCGGCGGCGTCAGCGAGCTCGCTGTTGGCGACAGAGTTGCAGCATGGGCCGATCATACGTATGCCAAGCTCGTGGTCGCGAAAGCGGAGCTCTTCGCGAGGATTCCGAGCGGGCTCAATCTCGTGGACGCGGCGGCGCTCCCGCTCGTCACGCTGACCGGCAGCCAACTGATCTCGGTGGCGAGCGGTATGAAGGCGGGCGACTTGGTGGTCGTCGCCGGCGCCGCCGGCGGCGTGGGGCGCTCCGCCGTGTATATGGCCAAGAAACTGGGTGGCACCGTCATCGCAGGCGTGCTGCAAAGCCAGCTCGACCAAGCGCAGAGCATCGGCGCGCACAGCACCGTCGCATTGGACGATCGTTTGGCTTTTGCAGCGTTACCGCAAGCCGACATCATCGCAAACTGCGTGGGCGGGGCGACCGCGTCCGCACTGATGGATAAAGTGAAAGCTGGTGGAACCTTCGCATCGGTCACCGGGTCTCCCGAGAACGCTAGCGCGTATCCCACGGTGAGGGTCGTTTCGTTCCGCTCGAAACCGAACAGCGAGCAACTTCGTGCGCTCATGGAAGCCGTTGCCGGCGGCGAGCTTACGATTCCAATCGACCGCCGGGTCCCGTTGCGGGACGCAGCCGCCGGCGAAGCGGCGGCGGAGAAGGGCGGCATCGGAAAGGTGCTGCTCATTCCGTAAAGCACTTCGAAGGTGCACATGAACGTACTCCGTCGAGGTCTCGCGCGCCGCAGGGCATTGGTTGCAGCCCTCGCTCTCTGCAACGGTCTCGTTCCAAGCGTCGGCCAAGCAGCGGTACGCGCGGCGCATGCGAACGCCGTCACGTCGGACCGCGATCCCCGGGTTGTGATTCGCCTGCCGACGTCGGCGCAGTACGTCGGCGAAGAGAAGTGGGTGCTGTTCGGAATCGCTGATTGCCAGCTCTTCGCGTTCGTTGAGGCGAACGCCAGAAGGACGATTCAGCGGCTCTTTTGGGTGCAGTTCGAAGGCTATATCCCCTCGATGCCGAGACTCCACCACGAATATACCTCGAAGCGTCACGCCACTGTGGGTGGGCTCGACTTCTACGTCGACACGTGGCTTCAGACGAATGACCCGCACGGACCGCCTCCGCCGAATCTCAAGCCGCTGGAGGCGTTCATCGCGTCGAAGGGCTATGCAGTGCCGGCCGCCATACATTCCGGTTCTGACGAACAGCACATCGACGCGCTGCTCGCCGCGCACGGCTACGCACTGCCCAAGGAGGCGTTGTCGGTGCGCCTCGTGCATTTAACAGACGTGACGAACCGCCGCGAGCTCATGATCATCTACACCGAAAATCTGGCATCGACTCATCTCACCGTAAACCAGCTTGGTCCCGGCGGCACCCGGCAGAACCTCCTGCCGAGGATCGAAGAAGCATTGATACGCCGGGCCGAGAACAGCATCTTCATCGAACCGATATAAGAGTCAAGTTGACATGATCAAAAAAGTAACTGCCACTGATCTACCACATCGACTTCCAGCGGATTTTCGCAAAGCCATCGCGTCCGACGCTACTGTGAAGGATGTCTGGGCGGATATCACGCCGCTAGCGCGCAACGAGTGGATTTGCTGGGTGACATCCGCGGCGAAAGACGAAACCAGAAACCGCCGCATAACCGTCGGCCTTGATAAAATGCGAAAAGGGATGCGTCGACCATGCTGTTGGCCTGGTTGTCCGCATCGGAAAGCGGCAATCGCGGAGCGGCAAATCCTGAGTCAGGGACGCGAAGGAAGAAGGTTGGGATCGCGTCGCAGACGGTCGAGCAGCTCGCCGATATAATCGGGTTCGCCCGCAAGTTGATGCTTGCGGTACTCAGTCGCATCGAAGATCCAGTCCGGAAGTCTCCCTGGTAGGCCGATCTCGTCATTTGCGACGTCGAATTCGTAGTGTATCGGCGGATCGTCGTACGTCCACAGCGCTCGCGTAACCACCCAACATCCAACGACCGAGCGAAAGTGAACGGTAACGTCGGTGTCACTGATCGGCGCGCCCGGAAAGGGCGCATAGGTTCCGACGAAGTGCGCCTTCCACAGATCGTGAGTGGCGACGTCGATCCATAGGTCACGAAGGTTGTGCTTGCGCGGATCGCCGGTCGGGTGAAGCTCCAAGTGGTAGGAGGGATGCCCCTCAACACTCTCGATCGGCGGCGTTTGCGCCGGTGAGTCTGCCAGCGCGTAGGCCGGCGGCGCGAACGCGACGACCCGCGCGATCGTCTGGAGCCCTTCGATGTCGGGAATCAGCGAAACGCCGCTGCTCGGCGGCGGCACATGCACCGAGGCGCGCAGCGTCCACGCAAACGGTCCCAAGAACTCCGGGAGTATGACCGCGGGCGGGAGCTTCCCATCGGGAATCGGATTGCTGATGTTTTCCATTCCGTCTGAAAGGCGCACCGCGTACCGGTGCGCTTCAACCGACGACGCACTGCCGGAGTAATAGCCCATCGGCGTCTGCCGAATGTGCCACGTTGCCGTCCAAATCGCATACGGAGGCACCGGATACGACTGTAGGCGAGCAAACGTGGAGTAGATAATCCTTGCGACCGGTGAAGGCGAGGAGACGATTTGCGGGGTCGTTGCAGTATCGAGAAGAGCGATCGCCGCGGCGGCGACGACACGTCCGATCATTCAGGTTGCCTGCGCACCGTGTCGAGCACTTCCCGAATCGCTTGTAGCACGACCTTCGGATCGTCGAGCTGGATATATTGCCGGTTGACGCCGTAGTCGAAAATCTGACGCGAATTGGTGGAAAGGTGAAGCCATGAGGCCTGCGCTAGCGCCGAATCGTGTTCGAATTCCACATGCCAGGTGTGGACGCTCGCCGGCGAAGCCGGCGGTTTTCCAAAATGCCACGTGGTGAGCACCCGAATCGGCCGCGAACCGTACGAAGTTACGTGCTGCTGCAGGTAGGTCTCGTCCCCGGGCATCTCTTCCATCTCGGAGATCGTCGCATCGTAGAGCGACACCTGCGTTCGCGCGAAATGGAGGAGCGTGGCGTTTAGCTCGCCGGAGAAACGCGCTTCGGGTAGGCCGCGAAAGAAGCGGCGGTCGCAGCTTTTTGGGGGGCCGCGGCGAGCGCATCGCGGCATTGGCGAAGTTTCGCGATGATTCTCTGAAAGGCGCGATGGTCGCGTGCTTGCCACTTTGCCGGCTCGACGTCGCTATCATCGGCATCGACGAGCACAATACCGGCGACGTCGGACATGTAGCGGTCGGCGAAGACGCGCAAGTTATCGCTGCCGAACGCGTGCGCAACCAGCAAGTAGGGCGGCGAAATCGAAGCGTCGTGGAGTGCTGCGTGCAGTTCGTCGGCAATGCGCACGCTCGTGCGCGGCAGGGTCGCCGGGCCGCTAAACGCATATCCGGCACGATCGTAGGCGCACGCCCGCGTCCATCGGGAAACCTGCGGCTGCACCGCCGCCCAGGCGGGGGACCAGTCGCCGAATCCGGCATCGAAAACGACCGTGGGCGAACCTGAACCCATGCAGTAGAAGTTCAAAGTGCCGCGGCCGTCGGGGATACTTTTGCCGGGCCTAGTGTAGCGCGTGTCGCCGGGAACGGCTCCGGCCATGGTAGTCGTTGCCAGTAAGAGCACGGCAAGGCTCAGTAATCGCGCGATCGACTTCATGGTGTTCTGCGTAGCACTGGCTTTCGACGCCTGCGTCGCTACTCCGCGGAACGAAGCGCGCCGATCGCCTCTCGCGTGGATCTCGTGAGTGGATGGTCGAGGCCCAGCGCCGTCTCTCGAATCGAGAGCGAGCGCAAAAGCAAAGGCTCGGCTTCCTGATTGCGGCCTTGCTCGCGGTACGTCAGAGCAAGACCGTTGAGACTCTCCGCAACCTCGGGATGAGCGAGCCCGAACGCCCGCTCCCGAATCGCCAGGGCACGCGTTTGCAGCGGCTCGGCCTCCGAATAGCGTTGCTGCGACCAATACGCGTTCGCGAGATCATGTAGGCTTTGGGCGAGGTCGGGATGATCGGGTCCGAGCGCCTTCTCCTGAATCGCGACTGCGCGCGCATGGAGCGGTTCGGCCTCGGCATAACGTCCTTGTTGGTGATGCACGCTCGCGAGGTTGTTTAAGGTGAACGCAACGTCGGGATGATCGGATCCGAGCACCTTCTCCTTAATCGCCAGCGCTCGGGTGTGCAGCCGTTCTGCCTCGGCATATCGCCCTTGATCGTAGTAGACGACGGCGAGATTGTTGAGGCTGGCGGCAACGTCAGGATGATCGGGTCCCAACGTCTTCTCCCTGATCGCTAGCGCGCGGTTCTGCAGGGGCTCGCCCTCCTCGTGGCGCCCTTGCTCCTGATACACGATCGCGAGGTTGTTCAGGGTGTGGGCAATATAGGGATGCTCGGGCCCAAGCGTCGTCTCCCAGATCGCGAGCGCACGCGCATAGAGTGGCTCCGCCTCGGCATAGCGCCCTTGGTTCCAGTACGTCAAGGCGAGATTGTTGAGGCTGCGAGCAACATCGGCGTGATCCGGCCCGAACGCATTCTCGCTGATAGCCAACGCACGCACGCAAATCGAAACTGCTGGGACGTATTCGCCGCGCTGTCGAAGATAAGCGCTGCACCGATAAGCGAGGCTCGCTGCAGCGACGAGCGTGGTATCGTGCGGAAGTGCCTCCAGTACGGTGCGCGCGTGCGATAGCAGGCGCTCGCATTGCGGCCACGTTGCGAACGTCACCTCTGGAAATGCTGCGTTGGCCACGTTAACTGCCGTCTCTTGCCATGCGCAGTTCGCACCGACGAGATCCTTCGCGGCGAGCTGGACCAGTCGGTGCATGCCATAGGTGCGCGAGCCGTGCGCGAACGTAAGCAGTGAGAGACGGTCGAGCGCGCCCAGCGCTTCGTCGAGTCGCAGATCGTCACCGAGCGTCGAGCGCAGGTCGAGCGCTTCATATGCGCAGAGTATCGGCTCCATCCCGTGAGGACAGAGATCGGTCGGTTGTCGAAAAAGCTCATCGGGGATCGCATCGGCTCCGAACAACGACGCCAAGCAAAGCACCGACGCCGCCCCGGCAGCCTGCTGTTCCGCTTGCGCAACCGCCGTGCTGAACGTCGCAAAGACGGAGCGCGGATAATCGGAGCCGCGCGGCGGCGTCTTGAGATGTTCGGTGATGCGTTCGAGATAGCGCTGCGGGCTGACCATCTGGAGATTGCGCAACGACGCCGCGGCATGCGCCATTGCCAGCGGGAACGCGCCAAGCGTTTCCGCGATGGCGTGCGCTTCGGTCTCACGAAGATCCGTTCGACCGCTCGCATGTTGCAAATACGCCGTGGCCGCGTCAAGCGACCAGATCTGCAACGGAATCACGCTGACGTCGCCGCTGACCGCAGCGTCACGCGACGTCGCCAAAGCGCGAGCCCCCGTGCGCGGCAGCCACGACCGCATCAGCGCTTCATCTTCGAGATTGTCGAATACTAACAGCGCCGGTTTGTCGAAACCGCCGAGCACCGAGTTGATCACGCGCTGCGCCGCGACGCGCCGATCTGCGAGTTTATCGAGGCCCTGCTCGAACATCGAGCCCAGGCGCAGCAACCCGTCGACGATTCCGTCCTCGGTTTGTGCGTTGAGCCACCAAAGTACGGAATAGTTGTGCCGATTGCGCCAGCCGTACTCGCGCGCAACCGAGGACTTGCCCACACCGCCGAGTCCCTGGAGCATCGCGACCGCGCCATCGCGCTGCAGCGCCGCTCCTACAGCGTCGAGTTCGCCATCGCGCCCGGCGAAATTCGGAACGGAGCGAAACTCCGCTGCGTCGACGATGGAAAGATTGCCGGGTAACGTACCCAAAGATCGCAACGGCGGGAACTCTGCCCGGAGTCCGGGCGCCAGCAACGCAAAGACGCGCTGCGGCTCGCTAAAGTCCTTGAGCCGATACGCGCCCAACTCGCAGAGCGAGAGATCTTCGGGCAAAGCGGCCTCGACGAGCGTCGCCGTTTCGGCCGTGAGCAGAACCTGGCCGCCGTGGCCAATCGCGAGGAGTCGTGCGACCTTGTTGACCGCGGGCCCAAAGTAGTCGTTGTCGCGCTCATCGGCAGTGCCGGTGTGTATTGCCGCGCGAACGCGCAGTCCGTCGACGGCTGAAAAATCTTCAAGGGCAAGGCTCCGTTGTGCGGCCAAGATTGCCGCGACTGCAGCTTCGGGCTGCGGGAAAGCGCTGAAAAATGCGTCGCCCATCGTTTTGAAGACCCGGCCACCCTGTTGCTCTATTGCGTCGCGCAGAATCGCGTCGTGCCGGCGGAGTGCATCGTGCATCGCTGCACGGTTACGTTCCCATCGGACCGTGCTGCCCTCAATGTCGGTAAAGGCAAACGTCGTCATGAAAAGACAGTCCCGGGGCATGCGACGCCGCTCGAGATCAAGACAATCGCCAATAGACGTGGTGCTATGTGACCGGGCCTCCTGCCCCCAGATTCCTAAGGAGCTGCTAGCGCCCTCCCGTGGGAGGTTACGACCCGCCGTCGGGGGCGACGGCAAAAAGTAGTAGTTCTACGCATCGTCGCCGAGGCCGCACGGAGGCATCCTTGAGGAGAACCTTTCTCCACAAGGAGCCTTAGCATGGAAATCATTCGCAAGTCTTTCGTACTCGGCTGCGCTTTCGCAATTGCCGGGTGCGCTCAAAGCGGTCTGGGCGGCTCGCAGCCCGGAGGCCTATCGGCGCTCCCAAATGCCGGCCGCGCAGGTTTGCCGTTGAACCGGATGCACCGCGGAACCACCTCGGGTGGCCCGGAAATTTACGTTTTCGGAAACCTCCCGGACGCCAACACACCTCTGACGGGCCTGGTAAGCGCGGGTGGCGTCCTTTACGGCACGACGTACCAAGGAGGTACCAATAATCTGGGCGCGGTCTATTCGGTGACCACCGCCGGCGTGGAAAACGTCGTGCACAGCTTCGCCGGAGGCGCAGACGGCCAGAACCCCGACGCATCTCTTACCAACGTGAACGGCACTCTCTACGGCACTACCTATCAATCGGGGGCCGAACACGGCACGATCTTCACGATCGATCCGTCGGGCGGATATCACATCGTCTACAACTTCGGAGTGAAGGCCGGCGACTGCGTCGAGCCCGACACGGCAATGATCTACGCGCCGGCCAAGAACGCGCTCTACGGCGTTGGCTACGGCGGCGGGGCGACCGGCGAAGGCTGTATCTTTAAATTCAGTCTCAAGGGCAAAAAACCGAAGGAAACCGTCGTTTACAGTTTTACCGGCGCATCGGACAGCTCGACGCAAGCGAGCGCGCCGGTTCTGTACAAGAGCGCCCTCTACCTGACGACGCCGGGAGGCGGCGCGAATGGACACGGCTCCATCGTGAAAGTGACGCTCGGCGGTAAAGAGAGTCTCCTCTACTCATTCAAAGACGACCCGGATGGTGCGGAACCGCTTGCATCGCTCACCTTGGTGAATGGCGCGTTCTATGGAACGACCGGAGGGGGCGGCCAGGGTGCCTGCGGCGGGTACGCCGGTTGCGGCACGATCTTTAAAATGACGCCGAACGGCAAGGAAAAGGTGCTCTACCGCTTCACCGATGTCGTGTCAAAGATCGACGGAACGCAGCCGCAAGCCGCAATGATCGCCGTCGGCAACACCCTCTACGGCACGACTGCGCAGTGTTCTGGAAATGCATGCGGCGCGGGTACGGTCTTCTCGGTGACGACGACCGGGCACGAGCACGTCCTGTATAACTTTGACGCAAACCCGTCATCGCCGCCGGGATATCCCGAAAATCCGTACGCGCCGGTGATGGACCTCAACGGTACGCTCTACGGAACGACCGACGAATCTGCTAAGACCGGCTTAGGAACCGTCTACGCAATCGGGCTTTAGTCGTCATTTCGAGATACTCTGCGATCGCGCGAGCAGTCGTGCAAACGCTGTTCGCGCGGTCGCAGCTTCAGTTGCAGACCGCCGAAGCCACGGCGTTCCCCCCTCGGTACAAACGTAATGTGCAAGATTTGCGAGCTCTGTTGGCTTGAATGGCCCTTTGCGCCCAACTGCGAGACGCCGTCCGAAAGTGCCGAAAGCGCCCCCGGACGCGGCTCCGCCGACCGCGACATTCGCAATGACCCGGACGAGGTGCACGACCCGTAGACGGGGGAGGGCTTAGCGAACCCCTTAGGCCACTAAGCCCTTAAACTAGCGGATACGAGATTCGATGTGTCCGAAGACGCGCGAATCGTTAAACGGTGACGCGCACCCGGACGACCAAGTAGTTCCCGTGGGTGTCGCGCACGACGAAGAAGCCGCGTCCAGCTACGGCGCCGGTAATCGTAAACTTCGTCTTGCGAGATCCTTCGAGGGGCCCAATCAGAATTATGCCCTTGGTGTGATCGTGGAGGGTGAACTTACCATCCCCATAGCCACGCTCGTGGAAACGGCAATCGACTATTCCGGCGATCACGACGTGAATATGGCGACCGCAGGTAGACGAAATCCGTCCTTCACGGTCGGGAGTCGCGCCGCCGGTATCCCCGTCTTGCGAAACGCTGGTGCTGCCGGCCGGAACGTACGATGAGCTGCCCGGTGCGCCACCACCACGACACGCAACCACGCTAAGCGAGAGAGATGCTGCCAGCACGGCAAGAACTGTTCTACTCCAGGTGAGTTTCATAGTAATCTCCTCTGAGCACGAGTAAACGTCTGGCTAGCATAGGGGTCTGCGCTAGTTAATGCGTTAGACAGTTCCAACTGTGTCAAAAAAGTGTGTGATTCAAACGCGGGTACGGCTGCGGCGCCCTCAATTCACACACTTTTTTGACACACTCCGGTCTGTATAAAGCGCGGGTGGCCCTCGGCTGCTACGCTAGCCCTGCGTCTCTACGCCACGCTTGCGTATCTCCACAGATAAGGAGTCCCAATGAAGAAGTTGCTACTCGTTGCCGGCATGGCCGCACTCTGCACCGCGGCCTGCAGCGGCATTTCGAACGAACCCCTTCCCCCCGGTGCGGCGGCGCCGGGCTCAGCCGCCTCCGCCCCCGGTGCGACCGAACGGGCGCCCCGAGGCTGGTCCGCCACCGCCACCCATGCCGTGAAGAACTTCGTAAGCGGCGGATCCGGGCAGGCCCAGCGCGTGCCGGATCTCAAGCCGTTACACGTCGTCGTGGGTCTCAACATGCGCGATCGTGCCGGCGCCCGGCAGCTCTTGGCGAGTCAATACACTCCCGGTCATGTCGGTTTTCGCAAATGGCTGACGCCGGCGCAGTTCACGGCGATGTTCAACCCGACATATAGCCAAGCCGAGTCGGTCGCATCCTATCTTCGGCAGCAAGGCTTCAGCAAGGTGAAGATCGATCCGAACCATTTGATCGTTAGCGGTTACGCTTCGGTTTCGCACGTCGAATCGGCATTCCACACGTCAATCCGTGGGACGATGTCAAACGGAAGGGCCGTGTACGGCAACGTTACTCCGGCTTTCGTGCCGGAGAAGCTCCACGGACTCGTCGCAGCAGTGCTCGGCCTGACGAACGCATATCAAATGCACGTCCACCTCATGAAGTCGCGGTACGTGCGGCCGATGACGGCGGGTACGCCGCCGCCGTGTCTCGAGGTCGTCAACGGCGTTTGCGAAGGCGGCGAATACGGGCCGACGCAGTACCAAGTCGCGTACGACGTCCCCGCTAAACAGCACACCGGCGCGAAGACGTCGATCGCGGTCATGGCCGAAGGTGACGTGACGCAGGTCGTCAAGGATCTGCGGACGGCGGAGAAGTTTTGGGCGCTTCCGCGAGTGCCGTATTCAACGGTTCCCGTTGGAGAGCCGAGCTCCGACACGTCTGGTCTCGACGAATGGGATCTCGACACGCAGATCTCGAGCGGAATGGCGGAACGCCTCACTCAGCTCTACGTCTACGACACGACTTCGCTCGACGATTCCGATATCACACTCGAATACACCAAATGGGTCGACGACGATCTGACCCAAGCTGGAAACTCATCCTTTGGCGAAGCCGAAAGCCTGGCATATGCCGACGGCTCGATGAACCTCGACGACCAACTGCTCAATGAGGCTGCGGCACAAGGGCAGACCATGTTCGCCTCGACCGGTGACAACGGTTCCGGATGCCCGGTTCTCGCAGCGACCGGCGCGCCGAATAGCGGAGCGCCCGAGACGTGTTATCCCGCCTCTTCGCCCTACGTCGTTGCGGTCGGCGGCACGACGCTCGATACGAATGCGGTCGGAAGCGAACCCGGCACGTATTATGGCGAGCACGTGTGGGTTGGAACCGGCGGCGGTTACAGCGCCTTTGAGAACGCTCCATACTGGCAATCGAACGGCATTTGCGCGGCTTGCACTTCAGCGGGCGTTCGAGCGATCGCCGACATCGCTATGTGTGGCGACAACAACGGTTGCCCCATGGTCGTCTTCGTGAGCGGAGCGCAGGAGGGCGTGGGAGGAACGAGTCTCTCGTCACCAATGTCGATGGGAATCTGGTCGCGCTTGGAAACGAGGTTCCGAAATAACCTTGGATTCGCAGCACCCGTCTACTACGGAATCTACGGTTATTACGAACCGTGTCCCATGGGGTCGACTGCATGCGTTCCATCGGGGGAGCCGGGCGACGACACGTCCGCTTTGCCTCCGGATACCACGGCGCCGATTGGCGGATTCCACGACATCCTGTATGGATCGAACGGCATTCCGAGCTCGGCCGCACCCGGGTGGGACGAGCCCACCGGCTTGGGTTCGGTTGACTTCAACGTCTTGCTTACCGAGATCAAAAACTCGATCTTCTAAGGGCTCCGGAGATCGGGGCATCAACGAGGAGGCGGCTAAGAAGGGGGCCGCCTCCTCAGTTTTGCGGTTCAATCGTTCGAGGGTTGGCCTCAACCTCGTAGAAACTCCGCGGACACGCCGCCGATGTTGTCGTTCGCGGCGCGGAGAAGGTGTCTACAATGTCTAGCTTCATGGCTCGACCGTTCATACGTGGGCTATCATTCGTTGCCGTACTGAGCGGATGTACCAATGGCTCGTCCGGCACTCCGGCGCCCTCGTCGTTTGCAGGATCGCCTCAGTTCCCCGGGCCGGCGGCCCATCTTTACGGCAACGACTTCATGTACTCGTCTCAACCGTCCGGGAATCAAGTCGACGTCTATAAGCGTAAAGACGGTAACGTGACGCTAAAGATCGACGAGACGCTAACCTACGGATTATCGGCGCCGATGGGGATGGTTGCGACACCCGCGGGCCGGCTGTACGTGGCGAATTCCGGCGACTCAAACGTGCTGGTATATCGCACGCGGCGCACCGGACCGCAAGGTCCCGAGGCGACGCTGCGCGATGACGGCGAGGTACCGGTCAACGTAGGCGTTGCTTCCAGTGGGGGCGTGGTCGCCGTTTCGAATAGTGCGACGAGCGCGGACGGCGCAGGGAGCGTAAGCGTCTATTTGCACCGCCAAGATGAGCCGTCGCGGATGCTGACATATGGGAGCGACCCGATCCAGGGCGAGGGAATCGCGATCGACGCGAACGGTAACTGCTTTTGGAGCTTCAACGATTCGTCGACGTCGACGGGATCGATCGTGGAGTTCGCACGCTGCCGAGGCAAGGGTACCTCGATTGTATCCGGAATTTTTAAGGCCGGGGGCGTCGCCTTTGATTCCAGCGACAATCTCTATTACGTCGATCAGCTTGCGGGCATCTATAAGTGCAGTGGGATCTCCGGATGCGCGCTGATAACGGCGATCGGCTGCTCCGGCTGCTTGGTCAGGCCGGCGAATATTAATTTCGACAACTCGAATCCGCAGAATCTTTGGGTCGCTGACGCTGCGGGCTTCATCGATGCGGTCAGCGTAACCGGGACAATCGAGTACACCTTGAACGTGCTGGGCGGGGCAACCGATCCCCCGATCGGAATCGCACCCGCACCGGGAAGCTAAACTGCCGCCACCGCGATCGTCTTCGCGCACCGCGGAGGGGACCGCCGAACTGGCCGTCCTGCTCAAGGAGTTTCGCGTGCAAGCCGGTCTCTCGCAACAGGCGCTTGCAGACCGCGCGTTGATGAGCATGCAGGCCATCAGTGCGCTGGAACGCGGCTATCGCAAGGCTCCATATCGCGGAACGTTGGAGCGGATCGCCGATGCGCTTTCGCTCTCGCCCGAGGAGCGGCAAACGCTGGAGCGTGCGGCGCGACGTTCGCGCGGCGCGCGCACGGTCGAAGCGCCGGCCCCGCGGCACAACCTTCCGCGCCAACTCACCTCGTTTCTCGGGCGTGACGAGGTCGTTCGGAAGATCCTCGATCTCATAGAGAGCGCGCCGCTGGTCAGCATCGTCGGGACGGGCGGCGCCGGGAAGACTCGTGCTGCCATTGAAGTGGGATTACAATCGATCGACCGATTTCCTCACGGTGTCTGGTTCGTCGAACTCGCGCCGCTTAACGACCCGTCGCTGGTTCCGCATGCGCTGGCGACCGCTTTGCACGTCCAAGAGAGCGCCGGACGAACGCCGCTCGAAACGCTCTTCAGCTATCTCGCGCAGAAGCGCCTCTTGATCGTTCTCGACAACTGCGAACATATTATCTCGGAGGCACGGGCTATGGCCGGCTCGCTGCTGCGCGAATGCCCGAGCGTTGCATTGCTAACGACGAGTCGCGAAGCCTTAAACATTACCGGCGAGCAAACGTACCGGATACCCTCCCTTGCGGTGCCGCAGCGAACCATGTCGCCGGAAGAAGCCACAACCTACGGAGCCGTCGCGCTCTTTGCAGATCGCGTGCGCGCCGCCGATTCGCGCTTTGAACTAACCGAAGAAAACGTGCAGCCCGTAGTCGACATTTGCCGGCGTCTCGACGGCCTTCCGCTCGCGATCGAGCTTGCAGCGGCGCGGGCGAGCGTGCTCTCCGCGCGAGAGATTTGCGACCATTTGGATCGAGTCTTCGACGTTCCAGCAGGAGATCGTCAAGCGTCCTTCCCGCGCCACAAAACAATGCGCGCGGTGATCGACTGGAGTTATGCGCTGCTCTCCGGCCAAGCACAGCTGCTCTTCGATCGTCTCTCGGTTTTTGCCGGCGGCTTTACGCTCCAGACGGCGACGACCGTCTGCGCCGACGAAAGCATCGCGCAGCGCGACGTGTTGGAGTTGCTCTCCTCACTCATCGCACAATCGCTGGTGATGGTCGAGTTTCGGCACGGCAGCGCGCGCTACCATCTGCTCGAGGCGACTCGACAATATGCGTTGGAGAATCTAGAGACGCGCGGCGAGCGAAATGCGATGGCAGGCCGCCACGCGGCGGCGCTGCTGCTGGTCGCCGCGCGGCTCGATCGAGAGTGGTACGACGCTATCGAAGGTTCGTGGTTTCGCGAAGCTCAGGGCGAGATGGATAATTTTCGCGCCGCTCTCGGATGGTGCCTCGGCGAGCATCAGAATCTGCGATCCGGATGCCTTCTTGCCGGAGCTCTTGCGCGACTCTGGTATTCGCTCTCTCCGCTTGAAGGGCGGCGCTGGGTGCGCGTCGCGATGGACTCGGTGACCGGAAAGACGCAGGCCGACGAGCTCGCGCAACTCTCTATTGCGCAAGCCGAGCTCTCGGGCGCATTGGGCGAGTCGGCGGCCTCGCTCGCATCGGCGGAGCAAGCGTTGCGACTGCGTTCGGCGCTTGACGAGTTGCAGGTTGCTCGAGCCGAACATGCGGCAGGCAGCGCACTCGCTGCCACAGGCAGGTTGGTAGAGGGCGAAGCGTACCTGCAGAGCGCACTGGCTGCGGCGGAGCATCTGCAGAATCGCCGCCTGCAGGCACTCGTACTGGGCGACCTCGGAACCGCGCGTTCGCGCGACGGCGACGCTGACGGTGCTCGCCGCTATTACAACGAGGCGCTCGCGCGTTACGCCGCGCTCGGTTTCCAGAGACCCGCCGCATCGATTGCGGGCCATCTTGCCGAAGTCGAATTCGAAGTGGGCGACGCGGCGGCCGCGCTGCAGCGAGCGCAGGAGGCTCGAGCCGGTCATGCGGCGACACAGAATCGTCGCTCCGAAGCCGTGGACTTGACCAATATCGCCGCCTATCTCGTAGCGCTCGACGCTTTTGAAGATGCGCGGGCATATGCATCGCAAGCGCTCGAGACCGCGCGTGACGTGAGCGCCACCGTCTTGACCGCCTACGCGCTTCAGCACGTCGCCGCAATCGCAGCGCTAGAACGGCGCTCCGGCGAACGCGTCACACCGAAGCTTGAAAAGGCGGCGATGCTGATCGGCTTCGTCGATTCGCGGCTGGCCTCGCTTGGCGCTCGGCGCGATTACACCGAACGGCAAGAATACGAGCGAGTTCGCGCCGCTCTCAGGGACGCGTTGGGTGAACGACTCGACGAAACCATCGCGCTCGGCGCGCTCTGGGATGAGGACGCAGCGGTCGCCATCGCATTTGAGCTGTAGCGACGAAGGTGGTCGAGAGAGGAGTGGTCGAGCATAAGGACGGCGCGCGGCTCTTTCGCCGCGCGCCGTAGTTCGGATGTGGATTCGCTTATAACGTGATGCGGGGTGACGAGGCGATGCCGCGGGGATCCGGGATCCCCGTGATCTGCGAGAACGGCGTGCTGCTTCCCGTCTTGTAGCCGGAGACGTAACTGTTTTGATTCGATTGGAAGTAGTAGCCCTTTTTGGTGAAGCCGCTCAACGTGGGGTCCGGCGCACCGTTCGTGATGGTCATTGACGGCGACTTCGTTCCGTACGTATACACGGTCACATTTGCACCCGAGAAGTTGGAGACGTACATGACGTCCTTTAGGCCGAACGCGACGTTAATCGGTCCAACGAGACCGCTCAGTTCGGCGTTCACCGGAGTCGTCGAGCCCTTGGCGATCTCGAAAACCTCATTGTTTGTGTCGCTCGCGACCCACGCATTGTCGTTCGCATCGATGCCGATACCGAGCGCCTGACCGTAGCTGCTAAAGTTGATCGTCTCGTATGGAGACTTCGCGCCGCTTTTATACGCGGTGATCGTGTCGTTATTGAGATTCGTGCTAAAGACATCGCCTTTCGAGTCGATCGCGATGCCGTACGGCGCGGCGCAGCCGGTCGTGATCGTCAAGCTCGGCGACGTTTTTCCCTTCGGGTAGACCGTGATCGATCCAGTGCTTCCGGTCTTGCTGAGCAAGTTGGCAACGTAGAGCGTTCCCTTTTGGCCGATTGCAAGGCCAAACGCATAGTCGATGCCATTGGTGATCGATCCCTCGGCCGTCGGATTGGCCTTCAGCGGGTCGTACATGAGAATCTGATTGTTCTGGGGGTCTGCGACGAAGAGGATTTCTTTCTTTTTCTTGTGGTGCTTGTCGGGCCACGCGTGCGGCAGATTCCACGGCTGCGGTACGACGGGCACGATCAGCGGCCGTTCTACTAAACCGCCGCGTATGTAGTACGTGCCGCTGTTGCGCTCTTGAGATGGCATGACCGATGTTGACTGAGCCGGCGTGAGCGATGGGGTCCCGCTCGAGCATCCGGCAATGAACGCAAGTGACGCCGCGACGGCGACCGCGCGGCGCATTGGAGTTACGAACATATAAGTCCTCCGATGCAGGGTGGCGAGGTTGGGCCGTGTTCCTTCGCTTGATGGTCCGGACGCCTCCTCTCCCACACAAGCTCAGGCGGATTTACTCCCGTCGTCGCTGCGGCAGGGCGATCACATTCGAGTCATCGGCTCGCGGCGGCTCCAGCACTCCGTACGCTTCCTTGTAATACGTATCGCGAAGATTTCCCAGCTGCACGTCGCGAGGGATCGGCTTGCCGTCGCCTCCATAAATCGTAGCGCCCTTCAAAAGCAGCCGGTATGCCGCGAGGCGCGCGTTCTTCCAATCCGAGACCTTCCACCGCTGCGGCGCCATCGCCGGATAGTCGTAGGCAGGCAGTGCGGGTCGTTTTCCTTCGAAGGGTTCGAGCTCGACCCGAAAGCCCTCGCGTTCGAAGATGGCTTTCTCAACCTGTGCTTTGCTGGCCACGGAACTATCCTGTGCCTTTCTTTTTAATGCGAGGATGGTTTGGTACGCGCGCAAGCCAAAACTCCGTGCCGTTCAGCGTGATGCGGTCACGGCGCCGGGTGATCTGCGGCGAGAACATGGCCCCGTCATCCCGATAGTAGAGCAGCATCCAGGCGATCAGCAGGGCACGATCGTTGGGGGCGAGATGCTTGATCGCAACCTTCACCGCCGTAACGTCGCGCGTTAGGTCGTCGGGGCGTTCAAACTGCGGCGGCTTCGCCATAGCTCGGAGAACCGCGCACGGCATCCATCGGGTGCAGTGGAAGCGGCTTTCGTCAGCGGACGGTCGCGGGCGCCCTCAGGATTCTTTTCCGCCGTCGACGTATGCGCGTTCGCCGGTGCGCGGATTGTAACGAACCTCGACGAGTTTTCCCGAGGTTGGATCGACGAATCGTTCGGAGGTACTTTGCCAGCCACTGCCCGTGGCGCGGCGCCCGCGATAGCGTCCTTCGAAGAAGGTTCCGATCAGAACCAGCGCGCCAAAAACGCCGAGCTCGAGCGCAAGGAACCAGATTTGTTGCGCGAGGAAGACCGCGCCGACGATGCAGGCGACGCCGATTGCGATAACGAGCGCACGCAGCATCACGCGCTCTCCACGACCGCGGCGGTGCCGTAGGCGACGATTTCGCTCATGGTCTGGCCAAGCTCGGAGGAATCGAAACGCATCATGATGACGGCATTTGCTCCCATTCTCTGCGCGTTTTGAACCATACGATCGGTGGCGTGGCGGCGCGCTTCTTCGAGCATCTCGGTATACTCGACGATCTCACCGCCGGCCAGCGACCGTAGTCCGGCCATGATGTTGCCGCCCAATCCGCGGCTGCGCACGACCACACCGAAGACCTGACCCAGCGTCTGCGTTACTCGGTGTCCGGCGATCGATTCGGTAGTTGCGACGATCAAAGTGCTCTCCTTCGCGAACGTGGCCCGCTCGAGCGAGCCTGCTTCGTACTACCCGAAGGGCCGGACAAAGTGTCGCAGCGATTCCTAGGGCATCTTTGAGCCGAACTTCAGCGTTACGTTTGCCGGGAACGGCTGGGCGCAGTGGTTGGCTCGATAGAGTTGGCCGCCGACGGTCGTCGAGGTCGAGGCACAGAGTTGTCCCGAAGCGGGAAGATTCGAGAACCGAACCTGACCGCTGCCATTCGTCGGATCCGAGGCGATCGTGCCCGTCGCTTCTCCATCGACAAGGCCGGTAGAGAGCGTCACCTCGAGCTGCGAGAGCGCCGCACCCTTTGACGTGGTCACGGTGATGGTAGTCGAGCTTGCGTTTGGTCCCGGAATCGGCGTCGTCGAAGAGCCTTTGCACGCGGCGACGAGGAGCAGCGCTGCAACAGCGAATGAACGAATATATGCCATGGTGACTCCTTTTGCTTTCCCCAAAGGAATCTCGCAGCGAAGCGCGCGTTGCCTTCAGTCCGGCATGAGGAAGCGATTAAACCGGAACGCCGCTGCCCGATAGGATGCCGCGGCATCGGGCCCTAACGAAGCTGCATGCGTCGCACTCGGTTCGAGCACCAGTCGCGTTGCATCCTTATCGTCGTCGCGCTCCTCGCGGGATGCGGTGCCCCGAGGTCGGGAGCCGTTCCCCTTGGCTCGTCGCGCGAGCTGGTTCACGTTGGGCGCCTGAGTGACGGGATCGACAAGATCGACCACGTCGTGATCGTTATCCAGGAGAACCGCAGCTTCAATAATCTCTTCTATGGATTTCCGGGCGCGACGACGGTGAAATACGGCTACGACAGCAAAAACAAGCAGATCAAGATCAAACCCGTCGACCTGGCGACGACGTGGGACCTCGAGCATAACTCGCAGGCCTTCTACGCCGCTTGCAACGGCACGGGATCGATTCCGGGCACCGACTGCCGGATGAATGGTTTCGATAAGGTGACGGCCCAATGCGGTCAGCCGAGTTACCCGGCATGTCCGATCAAGTACCCGCCGTATAGTTACGTACCGCATTCGGAGATCACGCCATACTTCACAATGGGCAAGCAGTATGTCGTGGCCGATCAGATGTACGCTTCGAATTTCGATATCAGCAGCTATGTGTCGCACCAGTACAGCATTGCGGCGCAGGCGGCGCAGACGACCAACTATCCGGTCTCGAACTGGGGCTGTCCCGGTGGCCCGTACGACACGATACCGACGATTGGGGCGAGCCCGCCTCGCGGCTATGGTAAATCCGTCGTGGATTGTTTCGACTACCAAACGCTGGGCGACGAACTCGACGAGGCTGGGCTGAGCTGGGCATTTTATGCAAATCCGTTGGGAAAGGTCGGCGCGGGCGGAACGACGTGCGGCTCGGGCGCCAAAAACGATTACGTCGAGCGCGGCATCTGGAGTTCGTACCAGGCGGTCAAGCACATCTGCTACGGTCCGGATTGGAATAACGACGTCGTCACGCCCTCCAGCCAGTTCTTGACCGACGTTGCAAGCGGAAAACTTCGCGACGTCACCTGGATCACCCCAACCTGCGCGAACTCCGATCACCCGGGCTGCAACTCCGATACGGGACCATCGTGGGTGACGTCGATCGTCAACGCGATCGGCGAATCGTCGTTCTGGAGTTCGACGGCGATCTTCATATTCTGGGATGATCCCGGCGGCTTTTACGACTCTGAGCCTCCCGCATACGTGGATTACGACGGTCTGGGCATGCGGGTGCCGCTGCTGATTATTTCGCCGTACGCAAAGAGGGGCTGGGTCTCACACGTGCCCTACGAACACGGGAGCATTCTGCGATTCATCGAGGACCGCTTTGACCTTGGTCAGCTCGCCGCCAGCGATACCCGCGCAACCTCGCCGGCGAACGACTGCTTCGATTTCACGAAGCGGCCGCGAAAGTTCGTGCCGATCGGCTCGAAGTATGCAGAGCGTTACTTCCTCCATCAACGCCCCGATTACCGGCCGCCCGACACGAACTAACGCAAGGAGCGGCGACTCTTACCGCTCGAGCACCTGGAGATTGTTGTCGTTGTCGTCGTTGAAGTAGAGCTTCGTATTGGCGGCGTTGGTGCCGGTTGCGACCATGCCGAAGAGCGAGCCCGCTGCGCCGGTATCGACGTTGCGCACCTGCATCACGTGGCCACCCGGATTGATCTCGATCATCAGATTCTCACCGTTGGGATCGAGCGTGTTACCGATAACGAGATTGCCGTTGAAGAGTAGCGCCGAACTGATCGGCCCGTTCAGCGGCGAGCCGGAGAAGAGGACGCGCGCTTGCGACTTGCAGCGTCCGCCGAACCGCGTGCCGTTCGAGAGCACCGTCAAGCACCCCGAGTGAAGTCCGGTAACTTTAGAGATGGCGGTGACGGAGTTGTTCTGACCGTCAACCACATAGAGCGTGTCGGTTTTCCGTTCGTATTGCAGACCGGATGGACCGAGAATGCTCCCGGGCATTCCTCCGTTGATCGGAAAGCCCGTCGCGATGACCTCGGTGGCCAAGGTGTGCAGGTTGATACGAACGATCGATCCGTCACCCGCGTTGCTCTCGTAGATGGCCTCTGCGCCTTGTCGCGGGTGTGCCCAGATCTGTCCGAAGGGACGATTGAACGGCGAGCCCGTGAAGGTTGCGATTAGCGCGCCGCTCGGCGTGAACCAGGGCTCGTCGTTCGATGCGAAAGCGGCGGCCCAAATGACGTCGTTGTGCGTAAGCGCCAGGGCGTTGCAGCCAACGAGCGTTGTCGGATCGGCAGCGACGAGGATCGGTGCTGCTCCCGGTCTCGGATGGAGCGCGACGATGGTATAGCCGGTCCCTTGCGTGTTGGTGTTGTCGTTGAAATTGCAAACGACGAGATCGCCCTTCGAAAGTAGTCCGCTCGTCGTTTTCGCGACATCGAGACCGTACGGATTGAGCTGACCGTAAATCGGATCGATCGTCGACCCGATCACCGCTTGGTGCCGGAGTTGGCCGAGGAGGCCCCCGGCGTCGGGCAGCCCGCGTTGAGCGGGGGCTTCGCTTTGCGGGGCCGTTGCCGGGAACGATTGCGAAACGGAGCCTTGGCTTCCGCTGCAACCACCGATTGCCAGCGATGCAAATGCGGCAGCCACCATGACGTTGTGATGCATGCGTATGTTCATTGGATTACCTCAATGTAGCTCGGTAGGGAACGAGGCCTAGAACATTGCCCGCAGTCATGAAGAAAGTCTGAACAACCGAGCGAGCGCGCCGCGGCGCGCCTCAAGGCGTCGCCTTAAGCCGGTAGCACCGAGAATAACAAAGAGGCTTCGCATTCGCGAAGCCTCTTCTATATGCGTGTCGGCGTTACGCCGTCAGCATTTCCTCGTATCGCCGGTCAGCTCGTATTCGACCGACGTGAGGTTGCGGTGATAGCAGGGGCCTTGGATGTTGCGCGTCTTATACTCCGCCGCGCTCTTGCCGTTCGACGGCGAGTAACCCGCGGAGGTGAAGGTGAGCGTATCCGATGAGTGGATGCGGTTGAGCAGCGCCCACGGAATCAAGCCATGCGCGCCGGGTGTTACGCCGCTTTCGTTCTTCACCTGAACGATGTCCGCCGTTTGGGTCGCGCTGCTGGCGCCGGCAACGTAGTTGTACTTCACGGTGAAGGGCCAGTTGCGCTCCTCGAGGGTTGCGGTGCTGTGCCCCTTGGTGGTGGTGGTCGTCTTCGAGACGACTGTCGTATCTTGCGTGATATCTTGCAAGAACTGGCTCGCCGTGACGACGATCTTCTGAAGGTTTGAGAACTTGATGCTTTGCGATACGTGCGTGTCGACGCGACCATGCGAGGTCATCACGTAACCGTCAACGTGCACCGGATGCGTCGCGGTCACGTCGATCGTCCCGCGGCCGCCGCCGGAGGGAAGCGTCTTCACATGCTCGGCGACGTTTTCGTCGGGCGTGCTCGTCGTTCCATTACTGATGAGGCCGCCGGTCACGTGCGACGATCCGTGGTCTTCGTAGACGAGCAGCGCGGCGTTGGTTGCAAAGTAGTCGCCGTCGTTGAAGACCGAAACGGCGATCGTGTGCGGGTTGCCGTCGTCCAGTTGCCCGGCAAAAGGCGTCAGGTCGATGCGGTACGGCACGAAGTTGAGCGTTTCGACGCCGGGCAGCGGAACCCAAAGATAGGGGTCGATGCCGCCGGTGTAGATCCACGGATAGACGGGAGCGACGCCGGCCGGCTGGTTGTCGACCAGCACTTCACCTTCGCGGAACGCGGTATTGCCGCAGTTGTCGAACTCCGACGCGAGGTCGTTGGGGAAGCAGGTGTACCAGAACTCGTCGTTCGATTGCGACTCGAGGAAGACGTCGAGATAGGCGGCCTCGACATTGGTCGGAAACGTGAACGTCCCGCTCATGAGCGACGTCGCGTTGTCGAGATAGACGTAGCCGCCGTCCGCGCCGCCCGAGAGCGGATAAACCGCGTCGGCCGCATTTGCGGCAGGGTACTGCGTGGTTGCCGGATAGAAGTCGAGCTCGGCGGTGCCGTGGATGACGCCGGTATACTGTGAGTTGACGATGTTGTAGACCGATGCCTGACCGACCGACGGCTGTGCGAAGATCGGTGCGTACTGACTGACGTCGCGCTGCACTTCCCACTGAGGGCTGGCATTGGAACCGGGCTCGGCCGTCGTGCCGAAGAAGATGTTCGTTGCGCCGACCCAAATCGCGCCGGTGCGATCGTACTGAACGCCCGCGCTAACGTTGAAATGAACCTTGAGCACGATCTTGGCGTAGGGGCCGGGGCAGCTTGCCGGGGGCGTGTAGTTAAACGGATGATCCGCGTAGTCGGCAAAATCGCCGACGGGCAGATTTCCCGCGGTGAGCGGCGGCGTCTGCGGCGTGAACAACACGTCGACACACGGCGCTTCGTTGGGGACGCGTACGCGCGGCGTCGCGGCGACCGGATAACCGGCGCTCCCGCCGTGTGCGGGTGCGATACCGGAAGAGTGACCGCCCTTGAGCAGCGCGCGCATGCGCTGCGTGGAGCGTAAAATCGAAAGCGGACGAGTGGTTTGAGCTCCTTGCGACGAGGTCGCGCCCGGGATGCCCGGAGCGACCGAACCATGACCGCCGCATGCGGCCAGGATCGAAAGAGAAACCATCGCAGCGAGGCTCGGACAGAGACGAGTCACGAAACGCATAATATCGGGACCTCCTCAGCAGCAAATAGTCGGGGCAGCTTCCGCGGCGCATTCGCCTTTCCCCGCGGCTACGGCAGCTCGTCGTCGGCGAGTCCGAAGTAATGCCCGAGCTCGTGAATCACCGTTTCACGCACTTCCTCAACCGCTTCGCGCCGGCCGGCGGTCACGCGGTTGATCGGGCCGCGGAAAATGGCGATCTCGTCGGGGAGCAGCGGCATGTCGTGCGACCGTTCCGTGAGCGGCACGCCGCGATAGATGCCAAGGAGCTCCGAGTCGTCCTCGAGGCCGCCTTTGCCGACCTCGAGATCTTCAGGCGACGGCTCCTCCTCGACGCTCACGGCGACGTTCTTTATCAGTGAAGCGAACTGCTGCGGAAGCGAGTCGAGGGCCTCCGCGACGACGCGTTCGAACTCGCCGGCCGTCAGCTCCCTCACTCGAAAGCCTCATACTCCATGTCCCCGGCCCGTTCGCGACTTGCCCAATGCCGCCCCGGGGAGGAGGGCCCCGGCGTCCAGGGAACCCCGCGGTTCTGTCGCCCGCTTATACGAGCTGGCGGTCACTCTTACTTTGAGCCTCTTAGCTGACAGAATCGGAGAGAAGCGTATCTGATGCGTAAACAATCACTTTTCTTGACGGCGGCGACGGCCGTCGTCTCGGCAGCACTGCTTTCGGCGTGCTCCAGCGGCGTCTCGCAGGGCACGAGTGCCGGGTTGCCCTCGACCGGCGTAAGCCAGAGCCGGGGACTCTCGGACGCCCTTCGTTCGGGCGTCGCACCGAAGTTTTCGGGCATGATCCGGCACTCGCACGCGGCCAAGCGAGAGATCCGTCCGGACCAATTCACCAACCACGTGATCTATATCTCAGATAGCGGCAACGGCGCAGCCGACGTGATCAAATACAATCACTGGACGATCGACGAAGGAACGATCGGCAGCGGTATGTCCGGCGCCAACGGCAACTGGGTCGACCGGGCGACAGACGGTCGTCACCTCTTCGAGGCCAACTACACCGGTCCGTACATCAACGAGTACAATCCGGACGGCAGCCTGGCGTTCACGTACAGCGCCGGGATGACCGACCCGGTTGAAGTGACGACGGATAAACACAAGAACGTCTACGAAGGCGAGTTCAACTACAATACTGCAGGTATTCCCGGAGCCGTCAATGAGTACGCGCCGATGACCAACAGCGTCATGGCTTCGTGCGCGCCCGGTAACGTCGAAGGCGTTGCGGTCGACAAGCACGGAAATGTCTTTGCCGCTTACAATAACGTCATGACCTTGGTCGGCAGCATCATCGAATATCCCCACGGACTGAGCGCCTCGGGGTGCGTCGGGACCGTGCTTCCGATTACGTTCGGTTATCTCGGCAGCATCGTCTTTGACAGGCAGGGCAACCTCGTCGTCTGCGATCAGACCGGTCCGAACTTCGCGGGAGCCGTGATCGACATCGTTGCGCCGCCGTACAGTGCCGTCACCGGAACGCTCGGATCCGGTTGGCTCGATCCGTTCCACGCAACGGTCGACATGGCGGGCACCCGGGCGTATGTCACCGACTTGGGCGCGGGCGCCGTCGATGTGCTCGACTATCCGGCGGGAACGCTTATCGCGACGATCGATACCTCCACCACTACCGGTGTTCTAACTCCGACCGGTGCGGTTGACGAACACAACCTCGTCGTCGACAACATGGGCCCCTAAACCGCAGAACAAAACCGCTCAAATGAGAGGCGGCGCGCCGGCGCCGCCTCTCTTCTAATTTTACGAGGAAGTGTCGAATGGCCCGGGAGGGGGCCCTCGCCTTCCAAGGAACACGGCTCGTGCCGCTCCCCGATACAACCGAGCGGTCACTGCTACTCACAAGCCCCCCTTAGCTAACAGAATCGGAGAAGCGAATCTGATGCGAAAACAATCACTTTCCTGACTGCGGCGACGGCCGTGGTTTCGGCAGCACTGCTTTCGGCGTGCTCCAACGGCGTCTCGCAGGGCACCAGCTCCGGCCTTCCCTCGACCGGCGGCGCGAGCCAGAGCAAAGGACTGACAGACCCCATGCGCTCGGGCGTGGCACCGAAGTTCCTGGGGATGATCCGGCACTCGCACGCGGCCAAGCGTGGCGTCCACCCGGACCTGTTCACCAACCACGTCGTCTATGTTGACGACTTCGGCAGCGGCGTCGCTGAAGTGGTGAAGTATAACCACTGGGCGATCGACGAAGGCACCGTCAGCTCGGGCGTGAACGGCCCCGACGGTAACTGGGTCGACAAGCCGGTGATGGGCGTGCGTAACTACTATATTGCCAACTACGGCAACCCGAACATCACCGAATACGACGTACAAGGGAATCTGGAATTCACCTACAGCGCCGGCATCGCCGACTCAATCGGCGTAACGACCGATAAGACTGGCAACGTCTACGAAGCCGACTTCAACTACACCGTGCCCGGCGGCGGCTACGTGAACGAGTACAAGCAAAAGAGCAACACGGTCACGGCGACCTGCTCGCCCGGCGGTAGCGTCGAGGGCGTTGCGGTGGACAAGCATGGCAACGTGTTCGTCGATTACAACCTTTCCGCCGGCGGCGCTGCCATTACCGAGTACGTCCACGGATTGACGGCCTCCGGCTGCGTCGGCAACGTGCTGCCGATCACCCTCGGCTTTGCGGGCGGCATGGCGTTCGACAAGCAGGGCGACCTCGTCGCTTGCGACCAGACCGCACCCGCGGTCGACATTATCGCGCCGCCCTACACGAGCGTCACGGGAACCCTTGGATCCGGCTGGCTCGATCCGTTCCACGTGACGATCGACATGGCCGGCACGCGAGCCTACGTCACCGACAATGCCGCAGCCGATGTTGAGGTGCTAAACTATCCAGCGGGCACGGTCATCACGACGATCAACTCGACCTCGACCAGCGGCATCGTTGACCCCTCGAGTGCGGTCGACGAGCACAACCTGGTTGTGGACAACCAAGGCCCCTAACCGCGCATCGTCATCGCGTGAAATAAGAGGCGGCGCGCCGGCGCCGCCTCTTATCATTGCAAGGAGTTGTTCGCCGATTCGGCCGAGAACGCGATGAACGTGAAGATTTGCGGTGCGGTGGTCTTCTCGATTCTCGCGGGCTGTACGGCGTTTCGTTCGCAGCCGCCCACGGCCGTCGCGCCTCAAAGCGCCGCCCAAGGCCTGCACGTCGGTTCCGTGACGTTGCGCCACTGTCTCGGCGACTATTATTGCGGCAGCGTGCCCGTCGCGCTCGATCCGTCGGGCGAGGTGCCCGGCAAAATCAACATCGCGTTTGCGTGGCTTCCGCATACGAACGCTGCAGCGCGATCCGCCGGCACGATCGTCGCCGTCGAAGGCGGTCCGGGCTATCCGTCGATCGCCTCGCGTGCCTCCTATCGGGGACTCTATCGGCCGCTGCTGGGCACACGCGACCTGTTGATGGTCGACAACCGAGGCACCGGCAGTTCGGCGCCGGTTGTTTGCGATGCGTTGCAACATCAACACATCATGAAGTTGTGGCAGGCGACGCGTTGCGGTGAGCACCTCGGTAAAACGTCGGATCTTTATGGTACCGCGCTCGCCGCCGACGACATGGCGGCGGTGCTCGACGCTATGCACATCCATAGCATCGACATGTACGGAGATTCCTACGGTTCGTTCTTCGTCCAAGCATTTGCCGGGCGCCATCCCAAGTTCGTGCGCTCGATCGTGTTGGACGGGGCGTATCAGGTGGTTGGCGGTAGTGCCTGGTATCCGAGCACGGCCCCGACGTTGCGCGACGCGTTCGACGACGCGTGCACCCGCTCGCCGGTCTGCGCCGGTTTGCCGGGTACGTCCCTCGACCGGATCGGCCGATTGGTCGAGAAAGTGCGCGCGGAGCGCGGGCATATCACGCCCTCGGACGTTGCCTTCGTCATGGATTCGGCCGGCCTCGACCCGCTGCCGTACCGCGATTTGGATGCCGCCGCCCGTGCCTATCTCGGTGCGCGCGACGCCGCGCCGCTGCAACGACTCGTGCATGAGGCATATTCCGAAGAAGAAGGCGTCAGCGGCCGCGCGCGTTACTACAGCCAAGGCCTCTTCGTCGCGGCAAGTTGTGCCGATAATCCGCAAGCCTACGATATGCGTCTGCCGCCGGCGCAGCGGCAGCGTGCCTGGCGCGACGCGCTCGCGCAGAAGCGCGCTAACGATCCGCGACTCTACGCGCCGTTCACGATCGATGAATTTCTCGGCATCCCACTCGACTACGCCTACGTGCCGCTCTGCCAAACCTGGCCGGTCGCATCCCCGCACCATCCGCCCAGCGAGCCGGTACCGCCCGGCACGCACTTTCCGAACGTTCCGGTGCTCGTACTCAACGGCGATCTCGATACGATCACCACGGCGCAAGAGGGGGAAAAAGCCGCGCGGCTCTTTGCGCGAGCGTCGCACGTGATCGTTGCCAATACCGGACACGTCACCGCTCTCGACGATTTCGGGGGGTGTGCCGAAACCATCGTCCGGAAGTTCACGCAGACGAAAATCGTCGATCCGCAGTGCGCCTCGCAAGCTCCCGCATTGCATCTCGTACCGGCCTTCTCGCGCACGGTAGCAGAAGTAACGCCGGCGACACCGCTCTCAGGTAACGCCGCTCCGGTCAAGCAGCGGCGTGCCGCGGCCGACGCAGTGCTCGCCGCGGCGGACGTGCTGGCGCGTTCGTACGAGTTCGGTTTCGCTACCGGTTCGGGCTTGCGCGGCGGAACCTATACGGCGAGCCCCGGAGACGCGCGCGTTTTGGCGAGACTCGCGCACGTTCGCTGGACGAACGATCTCTCCGTTTCAGGCTCCGCCGACTTCGAAGCGCGCCGCTCGCACGCGAGCGCCCATCTCACGCTCGCGGGCGCCTCGACCGGAACGCTCGACGTTACCTGGCCCGCGTCCGGCAGCGATGCAACCGCGGTGCTCGATGGTACGATCGATGGCTACCATCTGCACGCAACGATGCCGGCCCCCTAAACTATGACGATCGCGTGCACGCGCCTTTGAAGTTCGGGGAGGTGTCGGTTTGGGTGGCGTAGCTGGTAAACGTGAAGCTGTTCTGATTGGTGCGAACGACCTCGGTGCGGCCGAGCTTGCCGGTGTTGTTCGCCGTATCCGCCCACTCTTCGGTGTTGCCGGTCCACGGTTTGGCAGACGAAACCGACCAATCCGCCATGTTGCCGAGCCACGTTTCGACGTACTGGCCGCTCTTTGCGTCGTAGGTCATCGCGCTGCTCGCCATGTACGCCTGGGTCATCTGCCCCGTCGGGGGCACGGAGACCCATTCACGCAGGACGCCGCCGTCGAGCGTATAGGTTCCGGTCGCTTTGCTCGCGGGAACTCCGGTCGGCCCGACCATGCAGGTCCAGGTACCGACGTAATACTGCATGTCGTCCATGCCCGCCGCATAGGCTGTGGCCGGAATTGCCAAACCGGCGCACACTGCAGCTATCGCTAGTATCCTCCTCATAAGACCCCACCTTTCGTAGCGGCCGCAACGGCCGCAACCGAGCGGTTCTCTCTTTTGATGCGTTCCTCCTCAGCGAGGCGACCACACCGCACGGCAGGCATTGATGCCGGCGGCGATTCCGGCGGCGACCACGTGCGAGTCGTTCGGCGTCTCGGTTCGCGACTCGAAGCCGCTGTCGTCCCAGGCGTACCAGCCGATATAGCTCGCTCCGAATTCGCAGAACGCCCTCGCCTGTGCCAGCATCTCGCCGCGCGTCAAACCGGGCTGATAGTATTTCTTTTCGTACGAACCGCCCCAGGCTTGTCCGATACCGTAGAGCGGCGTGCGCGCGATGCGCCAGCCGCGTTTCTCGAGCGTTGACGCCATTGCCGGGAGCAGCGATTTCATCGTCCAGTCGAGCTGCTTGCCGTTCGACGGGCGGCGGCGTCCGAAGGGCGAGTAGTTGTACCAGCCGACGACATCGCAGCCGCCCTTGGAGTAATTTGCGCCGGTACCCGCATCCCATCCGACCTTTCCTGGGCGCAAAACCGCCGCGCCGAATCCGCAGATCGCGGGCAGGCCCGGCGTCTCATCCGCGATCAGCGCGTGAACTTTTTGGAGCAGCTCGCGACCGCTCCCCGGATCCCACCCCGCCCAATCGTCGAGCACCCAATATCCGGCAACGTACGGCCGCTCGGCATCGCGTTTGAGAATCTCGCCGACGTCCCGCAGCGCCGCCTTCACCGAGTCGACGTGCGGATCTTCATCGGTGCGGCAGTATGGATTGTAGCCGTGACTGCTCGGCGGCGGTTTGACGGTATGCGTGCGATGGCACTCCCAGTAGAAGAGCACGCCGGAGATTCCGCCGTCGATCACCGAAATGCCGCTGGCATGGAGTGCCTCTTGCAGCGCGCTGCCGGGCGCCGGCGACCCTCCGTAGAGAATCGTCGCCGTGATACCTTGCCGTGCCGCCGTCGCCGCACGCTTGGGCGTGTCGATACTGAAGCCGATGATCGCGTGCGGCTGCAAGAGCGTTTGCAGCGCGGCATTACCGCCGGCAGGGGGAACCGAAGGCGCGGAGAGCTGCGGTGCGTCGCAGGCGGCGATCGCCACCGAACTTGCAAAAACCGCCAGGGTTCGCGCGAAGCGCTTCACGCTACTTTGCGTGTGGTGCGGCAATCGCGGCGAGCATGTCCGTCGTTCCCGCAATCCGCTCGAGATGCGGATAGCGAACGCCATCGTGATAGTCGAGCGCCAGCGTCTGATACCAGCCCGTCTGCGTCGTGATCAGGGAGATCGGCGTCGTCGATTGCTGCGCGCGTTTCACGGCGTACTCGAGCACCTCCGGCGTGAACTGCTGGCCGTTGACGGCGAGTAGGTGCATACCGGGCACGAGGCCGGCGCGCCAGGCAGCCGAACCCTCGCGGACGTCGCTGACGACGCCTTCTTCGGAGATGTTGGCGCCATATGCGTACCAGCCGACGATCGAGTGATCGTCGGATTGTGGTGAGGAGACGAAGTCGTTCGGTTTGTCGTTGTAGACGAGGCGCCAGCCGGAACGCTCGAGCTCGTCGGTGGGCGGATGAACGTCGACGTGATAGACGTACTTCTCGAAGAAGGCGTGCCAGTCGTAGGGCTCGACCTCATTCAAGAGGCTCTCCACCTGATCGCGTGTATAGGTTTCGACGATTGGTCCGGTGAGCGCGGGCGCGGTGAAGCGGTGTAAGAACGTATCGAGACTGCGCTCTCCGTGCGAACGCTCGCGAATGATCGTGTCGACGTCGAGCCAGAGCAAGTCGCCTTCGGTATAAAAGTCGCCGGAGCTGCGGCGAATGTGGGGATAGATGCCCTTCGCGAGATAGAAGTAGGGCGCGCCGGTCGTTAGATCGATCAGCGGCGTGGTATCGCGTCCGGTTTCGTAATCCATATCGGCATAGACTGACGCCACGTATTCGGGAAAGCGTTTCGGGTCGCGAATTCCCGAACGAAACGAGAGCAAGTCGCCGAGATACTGATTCATGCTCTCGTAGACCCAGAGCAGATCGGTGAGCTGCGGCACCTGATAGTTTGGCGTCGTGAGATCGTCGGGCCGCCGGTACTTGCCGTTCCAGGAATGCGAGAACTCGTGCGTCACGAGATCGAGATCGCCGAGCGAGCCTTCGGGATTGGTGAGGAAGTCGGCCGAGGCGCGGTCGTCGCTCGATTGATGGTGTTCGATGCCTTGAAACTCGATCGTGTCGCTGAGCGTGAGCAACGCGTGATAATCCTCGAAGTGGCGCGAACCGTACATCGCAAACGCTTCGGCCGGCACGCGCTGGTAGGCGCGCAGCAGACTCTCCGGAATATCGAGGTTCTGCGGATAATCGGCAAAGGCGTCGAACTGAACGAACGCCGAGCCCTCGCGCCAGAGCTCCCATTTTTTCACGTAACGCCCCATGTCGAGCGGCGAATCGACGAGCATATTGAGCGGCGTTACCGCGAAGTCGACGCGGCTGCCGCTCTGGGCGGCACCGCGCAGCGCCGTGGCGTAATCCCACCCGGCGGGAAGCTCGATCGAGGCCTTCACGAAATAGTGATGCGAGTCGATGCCGTCTTGATAGAGCAGCGCGCGGTTCCAGTTGAGGATCGCGATCGAATGGGTCGAGAGTGTGTCGCCCGGCGCGTTGAGCAGCACGTCAAAGGCAACGTCGACGGCATTGGCGTTCCGTGGAACTTCGACGTGAAACGTATAGAGATCGTTCGCGTCGCGGCGCCAATCAAGCGGCGTGCCGCCTGCCGATATTCGAAGCGCTGCGAGATCGTTGAGCGGACCGGTCGGCCCGTGTTCGCCGGGAATCCACTTGGGGTAGACGAGCGTGAAGCTGCCGGGCGCGGCCGGAATACGCTCGCGCACCTCCATCATGCCGTCGCCGGCACGCGTGGCATCGACCGCGAGCGTGACCGGGCGCTCTTGCGTCGCATAGGGGGCGGCCGCCACGAACGCCGCTGCAGCAATGAGAGGAAGCATCCCGTCGGGGTTCTCTGACAGCGCGGAACGCGCCCTCCGGGGCGACCTGGCAGGTCCGGCGCTCCCGGACCACCAAATGCCAACGGTTCTTTTGTGCAATCCCCCTTTCCGACGGAGGTCGCTATAACCACGTGAAGATCGTGGTGACGGTTAAGCTCGTTCCGGACCCCAATGCCGAAAAGCGAATCGACGCTCAAACAAAGCGGCTCATCCGCACCGGCGTCGAGACCGTTCTCAATCCCTACGACGAGTACGCGCTGGAAGCCGGCCTTCAGTTAAAGGAACGCGCCGGCGGCGATTCGCGCGTTACCGTCTTTTCGATGGCGCCGGAGCCGCTGAGGGAGACGCTGCGCAAGGCACTCGCAATGGGTGCCGACGATGCTGTGGTGCTCTCCGATCCCGGCTTGGAAGGGAGCGACGTCTCGGCGACGGCCTACGCAATGGCCAACGCGCTGCGCAAGCTCGAGTTCGATCTGCTCATCGTCGGCGGCCTGACCGACGACAGCAGCACGGGGGCCGTGCCGGGCGCGCTGGCCGAGCACCTCGGTTTACCGTGCGTTACGAACGCGCGCAAGGCCGACCACGTTGACGGTGGTCTCGAGGTCGAGCGTGAGACGGACGGCGGCTATCAAACGGTCCGCACTCCGCTGCCCGCGCTCTTGACGACCGCGCTAACGTTCGGTGAACCGCGCTACGCGTCGCTCAAAGGCATCATGGGTGCGAAGAAAAAGACGATCGCCACGACGACGCTCGGCGATCTCGGACTCGAGTTGCCGGTCGGTGCGGCCGGCTCAAAGACCGAACTGCGTGAGTTCGCTCCGCCGCCCGCGCGCGGCAAGGGGCAGACCGTTGAAGCCGCTGACGGCCCGAGCGGCGCGCAAGCGATCTTCGCCTTTCTTCAAGAGAAGAAGCTGGTCTAGCGTGAAGCACGTCATCGTTTTCGTCGAACAGCGTCAAGGGCAGACGCGTAAGGTCACCTTCGAACTCGCAAGCGAAGCCCGTCGCCTTGCCGATGCCCTCGGCGGCAAGGCGTGCGCCGTCGTCCTCGGCGAGGGCGCGAGCCGGCTCGCCGAACAGCTCAAGAGTTATCCGCTCGACACGATCTACGTCGCCGAGGATCGCGACGTGGATACCTATCTCCTCGACCCCAGTGTTGATTATCTGCAATTGGCCGCCCAAAATGTCGGACCCGCGCTGATTCTCATTCCGAATACGCTCTCCGGACGCGACGTCGCGGGGCGGTTGATGGTTCGTCTGAACGCCGGCATCGTTGCCGACGTCGTTGACGTGCAGGTGAGCGGCGATGAGGTCGTCTGCGTCTCGCCGAAGCTCGGCGGCGCTTTGGTTACCAGCTGCGCGCTGCGCCCATCCGAGTATGGCATCGCGACTGTGCGCCCGAGCGCCTTTGCCGCCGCCCCGGGCGGAAGCGGTGCCGAGGTCGTCGCACTCGAAAAATCCGCGAAGAGCTATGCTGCCACAATCCAGCGTGACGTCGAAGAAGGCGCGAGCGAGCTGGCACTCGAGGAAGCGCCCGTCGTCGTTGCCGGCGGGCGAGGTCTGGGGGGCCCGGAGCCCTTTGAAACGTTGTTGACGCCGCTCGCGCGAGCGCTCGGAGGCGCGGTGGGTGCCTCCCGTGCCGCCGCCGATGCCGGTTGGGTGCCGTACAATCTTCAAATCGGGCAGACCGGAAAGACCGTAACCCCGAAGCTCTACATCGCGGTCGGCATCTCAGGTGCGATTCAGCACAAAGTCGGCATGCGCGCCGCCGGGACGATCGTCGCGATCAACAAAGATGCGGCCGCGCCGATCGCCGAGTTCTCCGACTTGCTCGTGGTGGGGGATGCGTTTCGCATCGTTCCCGAACTGACAAAATTAATAGAAACTGCTAAAGGACATCTCTCTTGAAACGATTCGGACTCCTCGTATTGATTCTATTCGCCGTCGTCGTCGGCATGGCGGCGACGACGCCCAGCGCGCAAGCGGGCCTTTTCGGCGGAAAGAAAGCCACGCCGAGTCCGTCGCCCTCGCCCTCGGCACTGCCGACCGCAAGCCCGGAACCGCCAAGCGTGGCGATCCCGCGGCTGGTCGCCAAGCTCAAAGCAAATCCAAATGACCAACTCGCGCTCGCGCAACTCGCGGCCGAGTATCTCCAGGTGAGCCGGCCCGATATCGCGCTGCAATACACGCAGCACTTGCTGCAGATGGGCGACAAGACGGCGCAGGTCTACTACTACGACGGCTTTGCCTACGAGCAGTTGGGTCAGCTCCCCTCGGCGACGTACGATCTCGAGCAAGCCTCGAATCTCGATCCCACCAACCTCGGCATCCTCGCCGAGCTTTCCGGCATCTATCTGCGCGAGAATCGCTTCAACGATGCCGAGCGCATCGCCAAGCGCGCGGTGACGTTCAACAAGACCGACCCCGGAGCGCTCGAAACGCTCGGGAGTGTCTATGCCTCCGAGCAGCACTTCGACGACGCGCGCGCGCAGTTCGAAGCGGCGTTCGCGATCAATCCGAAGGATACGGGAGCGCTCTTCCAGATCGTTACGACCTACGCGCAACAGGATAATATTCCGATGGCCCTCACGTCGATCGGACGCATCCTTGCCATCGACCCGCGGAACATTCAGGCCCTGGTCTTCAAAGCCGACCTCTACGCGCGTCAGCACGACGACGTGCACGCGACCGCCGCCTACGACGACGCGATCGTCGCGGCGCCGACCGACGACGAGAAGGTCGCCATTATGGTTCGTAAGGCGGGCTACTTTATGGCCGAGAAGAAGGACGCGCAAGGCCTCACGATTCTGCAACAGGCCACGTCGCAGTTCCCCAAAGTTCCCGCCGGCTTCGTCGCCCTCGGCAACTATTACGCCGGGCAGCGTCAGTTCGGCCAAGCGACGTCGCAGTGGCAAGCCGCGTTGGCGCTCGATCCGAACAACGCAAGTGCGCTGCTCGGCCTCGGCGAGGTTTCGATGCAGACCGGGAAGCCGAACGACAGCATCAACTACTTGCGCCATTACACCCAGGTCACGCCTGACGCTCAGGGGTACGCCCTCTTAGGTCAGGCGTACTCACGCGTGCACGACTATTCGGGAGCGCGCGACGCGTGCGGAAAGAGTTTCGAGATGCAGCGCTCCCCCGTCACCTTGAGCTGCGTCGCCGGCGCCGACTTCGAGTTGAAGAATTATAAGGAAGCCTCGCAAATCTTCGACGCACTCGACAAGGCCGCAAAGGGATTTCTTGACGGCAATCCCGAGTTGCTCTACATCGCCGCGAAATCCTATAGCGGAGCGAATCAATGCACGAAGGCGATCGCCGCCTATAAACGGCTGCTCCCGCTGATGAAGAAGGGCACGAAGGATTACGCCGACGTGCAAAAGGCAGCTTCAAGTCCCTGCCACTCAGGGGCGAAACACTCCGGCTGAGATTCGTTACCGATCCGCTCTACGCGCAGCATCTGCGCGGCGTCGCGCATCCCGAACGGCCGGAGCGCGTCGAGACCGTTGGCGCCCGGCTGCGGGCAGCGGGAGTACTAGGGCAGAGTCTGAGTGCGCGCGACGCCAGCGACGAGGAGATCGAACGCGTGCACGCGCGCGCCTATCTCGATTTGGTCAAGCGTGAAACCGAACGGCTTTGCGCGGCGAAGTATCTTTCGACCGGCGATACGGTCGTCGACGCCGGTTCTTATGCGGCGGCCCGGCGCGCCGCGGGCGGCGCGATCGTCGCGGCCGAGGCCGCTGCAAGCGGCGGCGAAGCCGTATTCGCGCTCGTGCGCCCGCCGGGCCACCATGCCGAACCCGATCGCGGAATGGGCTTCTGCCTCTTCAATAACGTCGCCGTGGCCGCTCGCGCCTATCAAAGGATCAGCTCGGGGCGCGTGCTGGTCGTCGACTTCGATTACCACCACGGCAACGGGACCGAAGCGGTTGCGGGTGAGGGACTTTCGTATCTCTCGACGCACGCCTATCCGGCCTATCCGGGCACCGGCACTGCGAGTTATCGCCGCGGCAGTGACGTGGTCGCGAACGTTCCGTTGCCGTCGTCGGGCGTCTCCACCGAAACCTTCGCCGCCGTTTGGGAAGAGCTGCTGCCGCTCGTCGCGCAGGCGGTGCGGCCGAATTTACTCCTCGTCAGCGCCGGCTTCGATTACGTCGCGGGCGACCAAGTCGGCGATCTCGGCGTCGGCGTCGAAGCCGCGCTCGCGGTCGCCGCGGCGATTCGCCGAGTCGCCGAAGACCACTCCGCGGCAGTGGCATACGTGCTCGAAGGCGGCTACGGCATCGACGCCATAACCACGTCGATCGCGTCGATCGCGCAGATCCACGATCGGGCGTCGGTGCCGAACCGAATGACCGCTGCCAACGCGCTTCCGAGTACGCTTCGCGAGCGCGTTGGAAGCATCGGCAAAATTCTAAATGCCGCTCCAGGAACTCCCTAGGTGACTTCGAAGCAGCCTGCTTGAGCCGCCGCACGGCGGCCACTCTCCCGGCGTCTTTGAAAACTTCAGGAGGTACAGAATGGATCGGAGATCCCTCCGGCATCTCGGTACCGCGCTGTTGCTGCTCGTCGCATTTATCTGCCAGGGAACATGGGCACTGGCAAGCGTGACGGGCGGTCTCACCGGAACCGTTGTGGATGCTGAGACCTCGGCTCCCATTGCGGGAGTGCAAGTGACTGCCACCAGTCCGTCGCAATCGGTGACTGCTACTACCGATGCGGGTGGCCACTTCACCTTTCTAACGCTGGCCCCAGACACGTATACGGTAACGGCCAATAAATCCGGTTACCAGCCCACAAGCACTCCTGGTCAGACCGTTTTTGCCGACACGGTGCAATCCGTTTCGGTCCGCATGCCGAAGGCGCTGCGGACGATTGCGCACGTGACGGCAACGACCGCGGGAGCATTGGTGAAGTCGGGCACGACGGCCGACGTGTACTCGATCAACGCCTCCTCCCAGGCGGCGACCTCCGCACTCGGTGGCGGCGGTCTCATCAATCAAGCGTACTCCGCCATCTCGACGGTTCCGGGTGCATACGTCATTCCGAACCAAAGCGGATACTACGCGACGATCAACATTCGCGGCGGCGACTACGATCAAGTCGGTTACGAGTTCGACGGTGTTCCCGTCAACCGCTCGTTCGACAACTACGCTTCGGGCTCGGCATCGTCGCTTGGCAACGCGGAAGTCCAGGTCTATACGGGAGCAAACCCGGCGACATCCGAGGGTCAAGGTCTCTCGGGCTTTATCAATCAAGTCATCAAGAGCGGTACCTATCCCGGATACGGAACGGCATCGCTGGGCATCGGGACGCCCGCGTTCTACCATCGCGCCGCGATCGAAATCGGCGGCTCGACGCCCGACCGCAACTTTTCGTACTACGTCGGCGTCGCGGGCCTCAATCAAGCCTTCAATTACATCAACAACAACAACGCCTCCGAGTACGACAACTGGCTCGGTCCGGTCATCGGCATCGTCGGCAGCCCTTTAGGTTACGGTTACGGTCCAAATCCGTATGCCAAACCGTTCGCGCCCGGCTGGTCGCTCTTTTACGGCAACTCGGGGAACGCGTACTACCCGCTCGGTCCGGCGGGTAACTACCCCAACGGCCAGTCGTCGCTCGGAACCAACACCACCTACGGCCGAGATGCGGTCGTGAACCTCCACATCGGAATCCCGCACCACAACGATGCGGGGCGCGACGATGTGCAGCTCCTCTGGGACGACGAAGCGCTGAAGAATCAGTTCTATGCCGCCAACGACATCGCTTCGCCATTCTGCACCGGTGCGGCCGCCGCGTCGGGAGCCGCCTGCATGTATAAAATCAATGGTGAGACGCTCTCCACATTGACCGGTGGCCAGATTCCATACGGAAGCTCGGTGCCGGTGACGTGGACGAACACCTACACCTGGGGCTGCGCAAACAGCGTCGGCGGAACGTTCAGCGGCGCGGCGCTCAACGCCATGAACGGGTGCGTGCGTCCCTACAGCTTCCCGAACGGCACCAACGTCGGCTCGCCGGCGAATCCCAACGTGGTGCCGGCCAATGCGCGCGATAACTCGTATAACGATACCGCGATCACGAAAATCCAGTACACGAAAAATTTCGGCTCGACCGCGTTTCTTCGTATCTACGGCTTCACGTTCTACAGCGATTGGTTCTTGAACGGGCCGTACAACACGGGGTTCTGCTACTTTTTCTGTCCGCTCGCACCCGACTACGAGCTCAACACCCACACGCGGGGCCTCAGCCTGGAGTTCCAGGATCAGCTCAACGAACAGAACCTGCTCAGCGTCGCCGCTTCCTACACAACGGCTCGTATCGTCCGCGATAACAACGGGTTCTACAATCTCGGAGGTGAGGGAAGCTTCGCCAACGTCGTGAACGCCGCCGATCCGTACGCCGGCTACTGTTACAATCCGGGAGTCACCTCGTATAAGCCGGGTCAGGTCGTCAACTGTCACGAGAACACGATTGCGTTGAGCCCACAATATAACGTTGCTTCGCTTGCCGGCGCAAACTGCTCCATTCCCGGCCGGCCGCAGGCTGGAAGCGCTTGCACGTACATGCTCTCAGAGAACGGTCTGAATGGAACTTATAGCGGGACCCAACCGAACTTTGCGGGTGCTTCGATTACCGACCAATACCGTCCGACCGATAAGTGGCTGCTCAACATCGGCGTCCGGCTCGACAGCTTCAACTTCGTGGGCCAGAACACGCTCGTGCCGCCGCTCGGCGGATCGGCCGCGGCTCGTGCGTTCTGGTTCAATGCCTACAATCTCGACAATTGCATCATCAACCAGAGCGGAGTCCCGCAAGCGAACCCCAATCCCGGCACGCCCTGTCCCGCAGGACAGCATGCAGCGAACGTGCAGAACGTTCCATCGCAGACCTACACCTATAATATCTACCAACCTCGCATCGCTGGTACGTATACCTCCAACCCGAACGACGTCTTTCGCTTCTCGTATGGACGGTACACGGAAGCGCCGAACACCGCGTACGAACAGTACAACACGCGTCAGGAAGACCTCGCCGATTATATCGGGTCGCACTTCCTCGCATTCGGCCGCAACACGCCGGGGTATCCGATTCAGCCGCCGACCTCGATCAACTACGACCTATCGTGGGAGCACCGGTTCAAGGGAACCGACTTCACGTTTAAACTAACGCCCTTCTTGCGCCAGACCCAGAATCAAATCCAGCAGTTCTTCCTCGATGCGCAGACCGGATTCGTTTCGGGTTTGAACGTCGGCAGCCAGCGGAGTGAGGGCCTCGAGTTCCAACTTCAAAAGGGCGACTTCTCGCGCGACGGTCTTTCGGGCTTGCTCTCGTTCGCGTACACGAACTCCTACATCCACTACGGTCCGATCGCGGCCGGCGCTACGGGGAGTACGGTGCTCGCACCGATCAATGCCTCGATCGCACAATATAACGCCTACACGAAGTATTGCGCCAACCATCCGAGCTCCAATCCCAATAGCGTGTGCGGTGGCGCGACGTCAACCGGTCAGACCGCTAATGCCTGTTACACCGCCGCCGGTAATGCGGTAGCGGCGCTTCCGGGCGGCGGCTGCCCGCACAACGACATCGCGAATCCCTACTGGAATGCGCCGCCGCAATCACTCATCAATACGGCGCAGAACTTCCCGACCTACGATACGTTCCCGGGCTCGCTCGGCCTAGCCGCGCAAGGCTTCGGATCGCCGTACGTCGGCACGTTGATGCTCAACTACCGGCATGAGAAATTCGCAATCACGCCCTCGCTGCAGTTCCAAGGCGGCGGCAAGTACGGCATTCCGATCACCGAGGCCGGCATCGACCCGGCGAGCGGCTGCGGTAAGCCGCTCTTCGGCGATCGTTATAATGCGTCCGACTGTCCGAACGTCGTCGATATTCCGAACCCGTTCACGGGCGGCTTCGACCCGATCGGTGCCTTTACTCAGCCCAACGAGCTCATCGCGAATTTGCAGCTTTCCTACGATGTGAGTCCGCGGATTCAACTCGTCGGGCAGCTCACCAACCTCGCGAACTACTGTTGGGGTGGAACGAAAGAACCTTGGACGTTCAACGACGGTAACATCTGCTCGTACGGCAACGTGGAGGGAACGGTCTTTCCGGTCGCTCCCTACGGAACGCCTGGTGCCATTGTGAATCCTCCGGGAAATGCCGGATCGCAAATCCAGCCCTTCCGGCGCTTCCCTTACGAGCCGCAGCTGGGTCCGGCGATCATTTCAGCGCTCAATGGTTCGTATAAGCTGCCGCTAGAGTTCTACCTCACCGCGAACATCCGGCTCTAACGGTAGACTCGACAAGTAAAAGCCCTGACCGAAACCGGTCAGGGCTTTTCAATTGATTCGGCGATGCGCCGAAGATCGACGAGCCCCGTGTCGCCGACCAGCGTGTAGTGCAGCCTGCCGTCGCTCCACGCCAGCAGCGCGGTCGGACCATCCTCGGCATAGAGTGCGCTTTCATGACCGACGAGCAGAGTCTGCGGCCGCAGGTGCGCCGTGTCGAGGGTCGATGCCTGCGCATTTTCAAAGAGCGATACGGTCCGCAATCCATCGGAATAGAGAACGTGCAGCGTCCGGACGCCGCGCAGCTCGACGATCGTCGCGTCGATCGGCGCAAAGCCGTCGGCAAGCGCGCGCGGTTCGCGTGCGGCAAATCCGGCGGCGCTCACGACGCGATCGGGCGCAGCAAAGGGTTCGCCGAACGTCGTGGCGCGTGCGACCGCGTACCCCGCCGGAAGCGCGAAATCGCCGCTCGGTAGAGCGCTGACGTAACGGATCGACTCGAATCGGACCTCGCTAACCAGCGCACCGTTCGCCGCGAACTCTCTGCGGTCGAGAACGACCTTGGTTGTCGCGTCGATGCGCAGCAGCATCGTGCGCTTGCCGGAGTAGTCGTTCATCAAGGAAACGTCGATCGTGCGGCGACCGTCGAAGATTTCGCTGCCCGAGCCGGCAACGCGATAGTTCCGTCGCAGCAGCGCGTAATCGTTCCCCAGGGATGGAACGTCGTCGCCGAGATCGTTGTGGCGTTCGACGATGCGACGCCGTTTGGAATCGATCGAGAAGACGAGCTCTCCCTTGGCAATGACCGAATCGCCGTAGAGCGCTCCAGGCGCGGTATAGACGCGGCGCGTCGCGTCGGGCGCGCGGTGCTCGATTTTGTAGAGGGTCGCTTCGGCCGAGTGACTGCCGATCCGCAGCACTTCAACCGTTCCGGTATAGGAAACGTTTGGCGGCGTGCTCATCGCCGCGAGCAGCATCGCATCGACGGGGTCGGGCGCCGGGCGCGCGGGGGCGAACGCCAAGCTGGCGCCGGCGAGCGCGAGCGCGACGGCGCTAGTGCGTTTCATCGCTCGACGTGAGCACCATTGGTGCGGCATCCTCGGCAAAGGGTTGGTTCGCGGCCATCACCGCGTGGTTTTGCACGTAATACGAAGGATCGATCGCGGTGGTAACCGGCGCCGTATACCGTGCGAAGCCGAAATAAACGACGAGCGCGATCGCCGCGGCAGCGGGAAGAAGGTAGGCCGGCCGCATCGCGGCTCGCAGCGATTCCCAGATGCTCGCCGGCTGCGGGCGTGCGGTCGCCTCGCGAATCCTCGCGACCAGACCGGGCGGAAGGTCGCGCTCGCGGGCCCGGGCGTGGGCGCGCAACGTATCGCTGAGCGCGACTTCGTCGGCGCGAACTTGATCGCACTCGGGGCAGCTCGCGAGGTGTGCGTGCACCGCCGCATCTTCGGCTGCGGAGAGCTCGCCGTGCAGATAGTCGACGATCTGATCGATGTTCGGGTGCGTTTGATTCATGAGGTTGATTTCATGTAGCGAGTGACGAGTTTGCGGAGCTGTCCTCGGGCGCGATGCAGCCGGGACCGAACGGTTCCGACCGAACATCCAACGATCCGAGCGATCTCCAGGTAGCTGCACTCCTCGATGTCGGCGAGCAGCACGATCCGGCGCTGCTCGGGCGTTAGGTCGGCAAGGGCCTTTGAAACGGGCTCGCTGAGATGTCCTTCGACGTACTCCTCTATCGGCGCAACGGCAATCTCAGGGATTTCCTCTTGATAACGTCCTTTTCGGCGCCGAAGTTCGTCGCGGTGCAGATTCGTGACGATGCGGTAGATCCAGGAGAGGAACGAGGTCCCGGGTTTGAAGCTCTCCCAGGCACGGTAGACGCGAATGTACGCTTCCTGCGTGAGGTCGCTCGCGTCGGCAGCATTGCCCGTCAAGCGATAGGCGTAGTTATAGGTTGCTTTGCCGTATTGCTCGATAGCATGCTCGAGAAAAGCCTGCTGTTCCATGCCCGTCGCCCCAGCTTCCTTGCCTCGCCCTCCAGCTCATCCCGTCCGTCTCGGCCACAGGATCCGGGCGACGCCCCAGAGCGCCGCCATCGAGACGATGGTGATGAGCGTGAAGAGCGAGAGTTCGAGCAGCGCAATGCCCGCGAACTGACTTCCTCCGCAGAGGGCGATCGCGTTGGCCACGAGAGCGAGCTTGAAACGCTCGAACGGGTTGTTCGCCAGTCCGGAGACGTCGCGCGCCTGCGCGAGAACCCCATTCGGATCCCACTCGCCGGTCTCCACGACATCGGCGATGCGGCCAGCGGGCGTCACGATAAAGAGGCGGTCGCTGTGCAGAAAGTTGCTATCGCTCACGCGCATCGAGCTGACGCCGAACTGATCGAGCAGACGTTTGATCGTCGAGCCCGTGCCCGTGAGAAGGAGCCAGTTCGGGTGCCGCGTGCCGAATGCGGCGCCGTAGGCGCGCAGCACCGCCGGCGAGTCGTACTGCGGATCGAGCGTAATCTCGGCGAGTGCGAAACGCGCCGGGTCGAGACGATCTTGGAGGTAGGTGAATTTCCCGCTGATTGCCGGGCAGAGCGTGCGATCCGGGCAGCGCGTGAAGACGAAGGAGAGCAGCAGCGTCTTCCCGTTAAATGCACGATCGAGCGCGACGGCGCGCTCTTGCTGGTCCACGAGCGTTGCGGGAGGAAGGCGCGAGCCCAGCTGCACGGGGACGACGCGGCCGGCGTCGGGCAACCCGGGCGCAAACGCGGCGGCTGCGACGGCGTCGCGCAGCACCGGCGGTTGCGGCGTGGTATCGAGCAGCGCGTCGATCGTCGTGCCCGCGCGAAAGCTCGCCGGCGTTGAAAAGCGATAGCGGCGCGTCCACGCTGGAAAGGTGCGGGTGACGGCGTCGGTGCGGATGATGGCCGAGCCGTCCGGGAGATTCGCGATAACCAGACCATGGACCGGAATGATCGCGAGGAGGGCGGCCGCAAGCAGTGCGATCATCGGGCCGGGATTCCGTGCATATGATTATTCTACCAGGGGTTGAGGATGGCCGAGCCCAAGGAGCGCTGTGGAATGGAAGTTGCGGTGTTTATCATCCGCGTTCTTTTGGGCGGGCTGCTGATCGTTGCAGGCGCTCTCAAGGTTGGTCATCCGGCCGACCTTGCGGCCAGCATCGCCGGCTTTCGCCTGCTGTCCGCGCAGATCGTCGGGCCGCTTGCCTTGGCATTGCCATACGTCGAGCTGATGCTCGGCGCGTACTTGGTCGCCGGACTCTTCACGCGCGTTGCGGCAATCGTCGCGGCGCTGCAATTTCTCTGCTATGCGGGTGCCGTCGCGTCGGCGGTGCTGCGTCACATCGCTGCGAGCTGCGGATGTTTCGGCCCCAACGATGCCGCGGTCGCGGACTGGCCGCACGTTTCGCTCGACTTTGCCTTTGCAATGGCATCGGTCTTCGTCGCGTACGGAGCGCCCGGTGCGCTCGCGGTCGATCGAAAGCTGCGTAACGCATGAACCGTCAGCGCCTCGCGATGACGACGATCGGCGTGCTCGTGCTGATTATCATCGGCGCCGCCCTCTACTATTACTTCGGACCGCAGCATCGAACGATGGAGACGGCCTCCCAGTCGCCGATCGTTGGTAAGGCGCAGGTCGGTCAGCCGGCCCCGCCCTTTGAAGTTGCGACGACGGGCGGTCTCTTCGATTTGAGCAAAACGACGAAGCCGGTCTTTCTCGAAGTCTTCGCGACTTGGTGTCCGCACTGCCAGCGCGAGACTGCCGTCATTGACCGGCTCTATCACGCCTATCGCAGTCGGGTCGAGTTCGTCGGCGTATCGGGAAGCCAGACGGCGATGGATGGCACCTCCGCCTCCTCGCAACTCGACGTGCTCGATTGGGCTCGCCGCTTTCGCGCAAGCTATCCGGTGGCATACGATCCGCTGCTGAACGTCGCGAATCTCTATATGCAGAGCGGATTCCCGACGATCGTCATCATCGGGCGCGACAAGAGAGTCGCCTATACCAACAGCGGCGAACTCTCATACCAAGAGCTCGCCGCAGCGATCGACAAGGTGCTTCGCTAGAGGCTTAGACCCCCGGCGGGAAGGCGTAGTTCGGCGGCGGTACGAGCGGCGTTCCGACTTCGAGAACGATCTGCTGATGTGCGCTGATCGGAATCGCGGGGAGGTCGCCATCGTACTGAGCGCCGTTCACATAGGCCGTGACCGGGCCTTTGAGTCCCGCGATGTTCTCGCGTGTCAGCGGCACGCCCCAAATATCGAAGAGCATTCCGAGCGTATACGGGCCGCCTTGCGGCGGATTGAGATCGGGCGCTTCGATATGAATGATTCCGCTCGCATCGTGAGTGTGAATCCAGTAGAGACAGCCACCCGCGAGATTCGGCGCAAAACCGATAAACTCCGGAACCTGCATCTGTTTGCCGTTGTAGAAGATCGCCAGGTGCGTGTGGACGTGTAACGCCGCGTATTCCTGCGCACCACAGCCGACGCCGTCGACGGTCTTACCGAGGCCGCCCTGCAGCGTATCGGGGTATTTCACTTTGATGAACTTCGTCCCGAGATTTTCGCCATTGCTGATTTGGATCGGCTTCGCGCTGGCGTTCGGTCCCGGCGTCGGCGTTGCGATCGCTTGCGCAGCCTCGCGATCGCGCATCCAGTTAAAGCCGACGAAAATCAGAATGACCACGACGAGCCCGGCACCGATGGCGATGTAGATCGGACGCATCGGATCGCGGCGCGGCGGCGGCGCCGCGCCTCCGCGTTGATGACGGCGGCGTTCGGGGCGACTGGGTTGCGGCATTACGGTGACATTACTTTCATTGGAGCGGCGACCGGAGCGTCGGAGAGCTCGAGCGGCCTTTGCGGCATGAGATAATTGGTTACGTAATCGGTCACCGCGTCGGCGAGCGGCGTGATCGGCTGGTCGTAGCCGGTTGCGTGAAGGCGCGTCATTCGCGCGCAGGTGTGATACTGGTACTTCGCGCGAAGGTGAAGAGGCATCTCCACGAACTCGATACGTTCGGGCAGTTCGAGCGCGTGGAAGATCGGGCGGACGAGTTGCAGCCAGGTGTGCGCGTCACCCGTACCGATGTTGAAGAGCCCCGTTCCACCGGAGTGCGCGAGATGCAGCGTCATTTCGACCGCATCCTTGACGTAGATGAAGTCGCGCTGCTGCTCGCCGTCGCGGTACTCGCGGCGGTGGCTTTTGAAAAGCCGCACGCTCCCGCTCTCACGGATCTGCTCGAACGCCTTCTGCACGACGCTGCGCATCTCGCCCTTATGGTCTTCGTTGGGGCCGAAGACGTTGAAGTATTTGAGACCGCAGATCTGCTGGTCGAGTCCGGTCCGGGCAGCGTAGAGATCGAAAAGGTGCTTGGAATAGGCATAGGCATTCAGCGGACGAAGCGCGTGCAGGTCGGCTTCGTCTGAGAGTTCGGCCTCGAGCCCGCCATAGGTTGCGGCCGACGACGCATAGACGAAGCGCGCCTTCGCCTCCATTGCCCAAAGCACGAGGCGCTTGGTGTATTCGTAATTGTTCCGCAAGAGAAACCCGACGTCGGTCTCGGTCGTCGAGGAGCAGGCGCCCAGATGAATGACCGTCCGCACGTCGCCAAACGTCCGCCCGGCCTCCGCCTCGCGCTCGAAATCGTCGGCGTCGATATAATCGATGAAGCGAAGCGGCACGAGATGCTTCCACTTTTCCGAAGCGTCCAAGCGATCGATGACGAGGACATCGTCGATTCCTCGACGGTTCAATGCCCAAAGGACCGCGCTGCCGATAAGGCCGGCGCCCCCCGTCACCATTATTCTTCCGCGGTTAAGGTCGTGCATCGCTCCAAAAATTTCTTAATCTCGCCCCGAGAAGCAAAGGTCCTCCCCGGGATTCACTTGCGAGGGATTTGCAAATATGCGACATGGGTGCGTTTCTGCCTTCCCGGGCCTCGCCCAGGGGCGCGCTCTGCCGCGCCCCTGCGCCGATGTATCCGCCGCTCAACGAGCGGCTGCTAGAACGGCGCCGAGAGCCGCAAGAGGAAGTTCGTGCCGTTGGAGATCTGCGTCGTGTTGAATCCGTTCGCGACCTTGATCACGTACTGATGGTTCAAGATGTTGTTCACGATGAGCTGAATCCCTAACCCCTTATCTTCGCCGGGACGGCCCAGGACCAAATTGCGCCCGGCGGCGATATCGAACGTCGTGTGCGCGGGAAGGCGTCCGCTCAAGTTCGCGTTCGCGCTTTCAAACGCGACCGGGAAGCCGCTGCCGTAGTTTCCCTGCAAGGTCGTGAACCAGTTTCCGCCTTTGCCGAAACGCCAGGTGTAGGCCCCGCTCGAAACGACCGTTTCGTCGTGATCTTCAGGCGAGAGCTGCGCCACGCACGAGACGCCGGGCTCGTTCGTGTTCGGCGGGAAGAGAAAGGTAGATCCCGAGACGCAGGCCGCGTACGACCCCGAGTAGGTCGTCGTGAACCACCAGAGGTCGTTGTTCGGAAGGCGATCCTGGAGCCTGAGCTCGACGCCATTATCGATGCCGATCGCGTTGTTGAAGACCGCGAAGAGCGGAGTGTTGAGCAGTTGCGTCGTGTCGAGAATGTTAACGACGGTCTTCCGGAAGAGATTGATCGAGCCGGTGAATGCTGGGTTGAATGCGTACTGCCAGCCCATTTCGAAGTAGGCGTCTTGTTCAGGCTTTAGGTCGTAGACCGGTTCCCCGGTACAACCCGCCAAAAGCACGCAATCTTGGCGCACGTCCTCAAGCAGCGGCGCCGCGTAGAAACGGCCATAGAATACATGGTACGTATTCTTGCCGCCGTCCCAGAGATTGAGACCGAGGCGTGGTTCGATCATATTGCCGCTCGTGTATCCGGTCGAGTGGTCGTATCGGACGCCGTAGTTGAAGAGAGCGTATTTCGAGAGTTGCCAACTGTCCTGGGCGTAAATCCCGATTTGCGATCCCGCCTGTCCTTGCTCCCCTGGCGCGATCAGATAATACGGCTGATCGTGCGTTCCTGACGTTGCACCGCAGCCCTCTTCGTAATAGCACGCGAAGGCCTGACTAGCGAGTGAGAACGACTTGTTGGCGTCGATGCCGATCTTCCATGCGTGATTCTTGGTTGCTCGAAAATCGGAGGCTCGGAGGCCGTAATAGCTTGCATACGTGTTTGAGAGAAGACCGACGTTGTGAAGCTGCCCGGATCCCGATCCCGAACCATCCATTGGGGCACCACAGTCGAAACATAGCGAATCGGCGCTGAAATTCGGCGTGATTCCAAGCACGTCGTTGTAAAGATCGCCGTCATAGTTGATGCGGGTCGAACGCCACCAGGGGATGATCTGCCAAATCCCGTTGCCGTCTTTGGACGTCAGCGTATAGTTTAGGTTAGAAAACCGATCGTACTCGCGCTGGACGTCGTCGGTACCCGCCGGCGTATAGATCGGATCGAACGGATTGTTCGGATCGACGTTGATTGGAATCTGAAACTGCGCGAGCTGGTTGGAGTAGTCGAAGGCTAGCGTGCTGCGTGGCGTCAGCTGGGTGATAAAGCGGAAGAACTGGTCGCTTTGCGACGAGTCGTCGTGGATCGCATTGAAGGTCGGGGCATCCAAGCCGCGCGCGGTGCTCTGTGTGTTGGCGTCGAGAAAGACCTCGCTTTGGCCGAAGCGCGCGGCGGCTTCGAGCTGCCCAACGCCCTGCGACTGGTTTCCGATGCCGCCCTCGACGATCCCGTAGACGCCCGGCGCAAAATCGGTCGGGCGATTGCTGATGATGTTCACGACGCCACCCATCCGATCGCCTCCGTACTCCGCGGGAATCGCTCCCGTGTAGACCTCGAGCGAATCGATGATCTTGGGATCGATGATTTCGGCGAAGTTCGAAGTCGTCGCGAGCGGCAGCGGCGCGCCGTCGATATTATAGGTAACGCCGTGAAAGCCGTTGATCACCGGTTCGTTGTAAGAGAAGGGAACGACGCCCGGCAGCGTTTCCAGGGTTTGGTCAAGGCTATTCTGCGCCGGTGAGGTTTGGATCTGATCTCGGTCGATTTGATGTACGGATGGGGGGTAGCTCGTGACGCCGGCATGCGCCGTCACGGTCGTCTGCGCGATTTGCTTGAGCCGGGTCAACGGCAGATCGACGGTGGCCACGAGTCCGCTGGTCACGGTCACGTCGACTGCCAGCGGAGTGATTCCTGAAAGGGTCGCAGTCACACGATAGTTGCCGAACGGCGCTTGCGAAAAGACGTACCCGCCGTCGGCTGCGGATTTGGTTACGAACTTCGAGCCTTCGCCTTCGAGGGTGACCGTCGCGCCGGCGACAGGTTTGCCGTCGAGTGTGACCGTTCCGCGGACGAGTCCACTCACGGCCGCGGCGGCCGGAAGCACGCACGAAAGCCCTAAGAGCGCGGCGACGAGCGCCGCAAAAATGCGAGACATGGGTTCCTCCGATCGAAAAGAGCGGTGGTTAGGGCGCGTCTACGCGCCGGTCAACACCGCGATCGGAGGAGGACGGGCGAAGCGCCGGCGCGTGAGCGGCGCGCGACGGACGAGCGGCTGCCGCGCAACGCGGCGCTGCCAAGAGAAGGTGCGGGGCGAAAAGTGCGCGCGGCGTACCGCGATCACCGCGCCGGCAATAAGGTGAACGCATGCGCGCGCGAGGCGCGCGAGAACCCATGCGGCAAGCACGAGTGCGAATCCGGCCGCGAGCGGGCTCGCCGGCGAATGGTGCGGTTCGATCGCTTCTGCGGCTGCATACCAGAGCAGGGCGCTCGCGAAGAGCGCACCGGCGCCCGGGAGGCGCGCCCGCAGACGGGCGCCGATGATGCTTCCGTCGGCGGCATGCTTCGAGCCGCCCCAGGCGAGTGCGCCGAAGAAGGCCAGCAAACTCAGAGCCCCGGCCAATGCGGCCTGGACGAGTAGGGTATGATACTCACCGCCCATCGCGTGCCCGCGGCCGTAGAGCGCCGCGTGCGCTGCGAGGGAAGCAAGCAAGCCAAGAGTTAGGCTCCCCGGAACCTTCCGCAGGGTCACGCCTGTCTTTTCAGTCGGCGGCGCGGGGAGACCTGGGCGCCGCGTCGTACGACCCTCTCCCCTTGGCGCACGTCGCCCCGGGGGGATTGGAACGGGGAAGAAGATCCGAGAATCATGAGCACGCGAGCACCGGTCGAAAATGCCGATACCGTCAGCCTGGTCTGCGCACTCTTAGTGCGTTTTCCGGAGTTGGCCTCGATTCGCTCGGGGCCGACGGAGCGCACGTTGCGATTGACGTTCGCGGTGCGCCAGCGCGTCGAGAAGTCGGTGCAGGCGAGGCTCTCCGAAGCGCTCGAGGATCACGTCCGGAGCTTTCTCGCGCTCGGCAAGGAAGAGCCGGCCGTTCTGCGCATCGAGTCCGAGGGCGATCGAACGCTCACCTTCATCCACGTAACGCGCGACCTCGAGACCTTCTCAAAGGAAGAGCTCGAGCTGCAAGTCGGCTTCTTCGGCGATCGCTGCGGCGATGCGCTCGTCCGTAATCCGCCGCCCGACGATCATCTCGACGTCGACCCGGCCGCCGAAGACGAAGCGGCGCTCTATGCGGTCGAGGCGTTGCGCGATCCCGCGCAGTCGAAGAGTTTGGTGGGATTCAGAGAAGAAAAGCGCGTGCTCGTTTACTTCCTCAAATCTCAAAAGAAAGCGAAGGCGTCGGCTCGCCGATAGAAGGCCCCCTGAACCTGCTGGTCGTCGGAGACGTCGTCGGTGCTCCGGGCCGGGAGGTGCTCAAACGCTGTGTGGCGCTGCTTCGCGAACAGCACAAGATCCATGCCTGCATCGTCAACGGTGAGAACGCTGCGGGCGGTTTTGGTTTGACCGCGCAGACCGCCGAGGAGATCTTTGCAACCGGCGTCGACTTTATCACCGGCGGCAATCACATCTTCGACAAGCGCGACTTCGCCGAGTACTTAGAGCGCAGCGGTCGCGTGATCCGTCCCGCGAACTATCCGCCGGCCGCGCCGGGCCAGGGCGCCGCGACCTTCACGGTCGACGGCGTGGCCATCGGCGTTTTGAATCTGATGGGCCGCACCTTTATGCCGCCGGTCGACGACCCATTCCGGTCTGCCGACGCCTGCCTCGCCGAGCTGCGCGCCCGCACCCCGATCGTGGTGGTCGACGTTCATGCCGAGGCCACCTCAGAAAAAGTCGCGCTCGGGCGCTACCTGGACGGGCGCGTCTCCCTCGTCTTCGGCACCCACACCCACGTGCAAACCTCCGACGAGCAGATACTTCCGGGCGGGACGGCGTACATCAGCGATCTAGGCATGACCGGCCCGTCGGACGGGGTCATCGGCATGGAGGCCGGCGCGGTGCTCGAACGCTTTACCACCGGTATCTCGGAACGCTTTAGCGTACAGAAGACCGGGCCGAAGCAATTCTGTGGCGCCGTTGTCTCCATCGATCCCGCCACCGGCAAGGCCAATGAGATTAAGCGCATCTTTTTGAAGGGTATTGCATGAGCGTAGCAGTGACGCTAAAGGTCTCGGCTAAGAGCAATCCCAACGCGGTTGCCGGAGCCCTTGCCGCCGCGTTGCGCGAGCGCGAGACCTCTGAGCTTCAAGCCGTCGGTGCCGGGGCGATCAATCAGGCGATCAAGGCGATCGCTATCGCGCGCAGCTATCTACGCGGGGCAGGCCTCGATTTAGTCTGCACTCCGTCTTTCGTCGTCGTCGCGATCGGCGAGAGCGAACGGACCGCGATCTCGCTCTTCGTCGAGCGCCGCAAACTAGAGGAGCAGGTTGCCAAAGTTGAAGGTTGATCTCCATTCCCACACCCGAATGAGCGACGGGACGCTGAGTCCTCAGGAGCTCGCCGATTTCATGGGCGAGCGGGGCGTCGAGCTCTTCTCGATCTCCGACCACGACACGCTCGGCGCGTACGGCCTTTTCGAGCCCCCTCCGGGCTCGCGCGTCATTCCATCGATCGAGATCAACACCACCTGGCGGCAAAACGAAGTCCACGTTCTCGGCTACTGCGTTCCGCTGGGGCCCTCGGCGATCAACGAGCTGCTCGAATACAATCAGGCGCAGCGGCGCCTGCGCGCGGTCACGATGGTCGAACGGCTGCGCGAAGCGGGCTATGCGATTACGATCGAGGACGTCGTGCGCGAAGCCGGCGACGCTCATTCGATGGGCCGGCCACACGTTGCCAAGGCGCTCGTTCGGCTCGGCGTCGTCGACAGCGTCAATGCCGCGTTCGCCGAAGCGCTCGTGCCGGGCAAACCCGGCTACGTTCCGCAACTCTACACGACGCCCGAGCACGCCATCGAGCAGATTGCGGCAGCCGGGGGGATTCCCGTGCTCGCCCATCCTGGACGGCTGAAGGACCGCGTGCTCATCGACGAGCTCGTGGGCCACGGATTGCGCGGCCTCGAGGTCTTCTATCCGCTCCACTCGCCCGAAGATACGCGTGAGTTTCGCGAGACCGCGAAACGCTACGGTCTGGTCATGACGGCGGGGATGGATTTTCACGACATCCGCTATCACACAAAGGGTGTCGGCATGGAGGTCGATGCCGCCGATCTCGAGGCCTTTCTCAACTTGGTGGAAGAAGTAGCGGCGTGATCGCGGTCGCGTCGGCCGCTCTCGCGCTGGCGATCGACGCGCCGACGCGGACGCCGCGACTCAAAAACTCCGTCGTCGCCGGCGAGGTTTACGACCTCGACTCGCACCGCGTTGTATACGCGCGCAACTCCGGTATCCTGATGGTGCCGGCGTCCACGACGAAACTGCTGACCGAAGGCACGAGCCTTGCGCTGCTCGGACCGGACTTTCGGTGGACGACGCCGGTCTATCGTACCGGCCCGATCGACGCACAAGGCGTGCTGCACGGCGATCTCGTGCTCGTGGCGAGCGGCGATCCGAATCTTTCGCAACGTATCCAATCCAACGGCACGCTGGCCTTCGAAAACGAGGACCACGCCTACGACGGGTCGGCGGAGACGAAAGCCGTACCCGGCGATCCGCTCGCGGTGTTGCGCGACCTCGCGGCGCAGGTTGCGAAGGCCGGGATCAAGAGCGTCCGAGGAAACGTCGTGGTGGATACGGGGCTCTTCCCCGATCAGGGATCCGAGGACGGAACCGGCACCACGATCTCCGCGATCACCGTCAACGACAATCTCGTCGACGTTACGGTGACGCCCGGCGCGCACCCGGGAGATCCGGTCTCGATCGCAGTCTCGCCGCAAACGCCGTATATCCGTTTCGTCAACAAGGCGACGACCGGCGTACCGAAGAGCGACGCGACGATCGACATGGGTGCCGACGCTCGTCAGAGCGATGGATCACACGTCGTTACCATCACCGGTGCGCAGCCGAGCGGACCGAGCGTCTTGTATGGGTACCGCATACCCGAGCCGAAGCTCTTCGCGGAAGCCGCCTTCACGGTGGCGTTAACCGATGCCGGCGTTGCCGTCGACGAGCCAAAGGCGCCCTCCGCCCAAACAGCGCCGCCGTACGACCCGGCGAACTTGGTCGCGAAGCACGTCTCGCCGCCCCTTTCGGAAGACGTCTACATCACGCTGAAGGTCAGCGATAATCTGCATGCGTCGCTCATGCCGTATACCTGGGCGGTCTATTTGGCGAAAGCGAAGAGCGAGTACTTAAAAACCGGCTTTGCCCTCGAGGCGCGAATGCTGAGCGGCGCCGGACTCGATGTAAATCAAGCCGCGCAATGGGACGGTTACGGTGGAGCGTATTTTACGCCCGATTTTATGGTGCGCTATCTTGCATGGGCACGAATGCAGTCGTGGTATTCGTATCTGCTGCGCGGGCTGCCGATCATGGGCGTCGATGGCACGTTAGTCTCGATTCAGAAGCAATCACCCGCAGCCGGCAAGGTTTTTGCTAAAACCGGAACCGACGGCAGCACGAACTATTTAAACAACGGCGAGGTCGTCGAAAAAGGTCTCGCAGGCTACATCACGACCAAGGGCGGCCGGCACGTGGCGTTCGCCTTTTATATCGGCGCGATGAACGGTCCGCACGACGAAGATACGGGCGAGGTCGCCGGACAGATACTCGGCGGCATGGCCGCTGCGACCTACCTCACCCTCTAGACCGCGGGTTGTACGCGCACCCGACCACGACGTTGGCCATGTTTAAGCCGTTGTTGAAGCCGTACCAGTACGTCACCGCGCTCGGGCTGTAGTAGTAAACGTCGATTTGACCGAGCTCGAAGTCGGCCGTGCAGAGGGTCATCGACTCTTTGTTGAGGTGGCCGTACACTGCTTCGTTTAGCATCGGGAAGGGACCGCCGACGAGTGTGCACGACGGATCGCATCCCGAGTAGATATAAATCTTGCTGTCGAAGGCGCTGACGGTCATCAGATTTCCGCTCCGGTCGAAATCGAGCCCGCCATAATAGGCGTTTAAAAATCCGGTCGCCGGTTGGCCGGATCCGGCGCAGCCGGCGAAATAGGTGAGCGTTGCAGCGCCGCTCCCATTGGTCGCGTCGGCCCAGCAGTTGCCGTGGTTATCCATCGCCACGCCCGCGACTTCGTACATGGCGGAGTTCTGAAGGTTCGTCGTGCAGCCGCCGGCGAGGGTGCACATCGAGATGCTGCCGGCTGCATCGTATGCGCTCGGACCGAAGACATTGGCGACGGCGATCTGGCCGTTCACGGCGTCCGCGCTGGCGGCATCGGTCGGCTGGCCGAACGGATCGGTGAACGAGCCGACTTTTGAGCCGCACGATCCAGGACCGGCAAAGACGATGACCGTGTACGAACCGCCATCGGGATCGATGAGATTTCCCTTGCGGTCGACGGCGATGCCATTCGGATTGGAGACCGGTCCAAGGCTGCAGACCGGCGGGTTGTTCGGCGTGTTCTTATGCGCATAGCCGAAAATCGAGGTTCCTAAGAACTGGCTGACGTAGATTCCGCCCGCATTGGCGTGCGGGGCAATCCGCGCCATCACGTCGCCGGCGCCCGGCGCGGCGCCATCGAGGTTGGGAATGACCGACGCCGGGAACCGCCAATGCGGCTTGACGTGCCGGTGTGACAAAGAGGGTCTTCCGCTCGGCGCCGCCGCGGGCGGGGTTGGCCCGGAGATGTTCCCCGAGCACCCCGCAAGCAGCGCCGTTGCGACCGTGATACTACATGCCGACGGACGCAGTCGCATTATGAAATCCTCCGGGCTCTGATCAGTTGGGTAGGCTTACCATCGCGTCGACTGGTCCGTAGAACCCGTTGCCCGGTATCGTCTGGATCGTCGATCCGCCAGCCGGATAACTCCAGATTCCAATGTTGCCGCCGTCTCCCGCAATGATCTTTTTGCCCTGTATCCAGAAGCCGGCCGCTGCACCGCCGTTGATCACCGTCGAGCCTTGCACGTTCGCGTTCGTGCCGCGAATCTTGAACTGATAGACCGTCGAATCTTCGTAGTCACCGACGGCGAGCACCCCGTTGTGCCACTGGAGGCCGCCGGGGAATACGAAACCTTGGTTGAGCGTGAGCTGTTGGAACGTACTCGAGCCCGCTCGCAGCCGGGCAATCATTGCGCCGCTACCGTTAATATACAGGTTGCCCTTGGGGTCGTAAGCGGCAAAAAACGGCTGGAACGGTGCCACGTAGGAGGTGCCGTCGATGCTTCCGGCTTTGTAGACGATGACTTTTGGTTCGGTGGGAATGGTGACGGCGACGTTGCCCGTCGTCGGGTCGACCGCGCAGTTGGAAGGCAGGTCGTTCATCGTGTTGATCGTGAGGATCGGCGTGGTGCCGCCGTGTGCAAATTCGAAAACCTCGTTCGACCCCGTTGCCACGACGTACCAGTTACCGCCGCTTTCCTTAGAAGTGCACATTCCTTGGGCCTGAGGAATGTTAGTGATCATCCCCAGATATTGGCCGCCCGGATACTTATAGGCAAAGACGTCGTTTCCGTACGCGTACGAAACGTAGAGAATCTTGCTCTGGGCTGCCTCCGGACGCATCCACGATCGAGACTGCCCTTGCGCACCGCGGGCCGTCTGTTGCGGCAACGTGCCGGGCGCTCCGATCGGGGCCTGCGATCCGGCGCACGCAGCGAGCGCGAACGACGCGCACAAAGGAACCGACGCTCGTAACAAAGAGCTCTTCAAGAACGAATCCTCCTGGCTTGACGAGGGAGAAAGGCATATTGCTTTAGCTTCCACGATAGAATACCGTACGCGGGCGCCTTCACGCATGAGCAAAATACTCAGGGATTCACGCGTCGAGCCTCGCGTCGGACGAGCCGTCGAGTTCGGAAGAGATCTGCCAGCGCGAACGGATCCCCAGCTTCAGAAAGATCGACTCGCAGTGGTTCTGCACCGTTCGCTCGCTGAGACCGAGAGCACCGGCAATGGCTCGGTTTGACGAGCCGGCGGCGGCGAGACGCGCGATCTCCGATTCGCGCGGCGTGAGATGCCGAGCCAGGCGCTTTGGAATCGCAGAGCCGGTCCAGCGCGGGCTGAGCGCCGTGACCTGCGCGCCGCATCGGTGATAGAGCGCGTTGGCTTCGTCGGAATTGCCGGCGGCCTCAAGGGCCGATGCCTGCTGAAGCGGCCGGCCGGCGCGAGCGAACTCGCGCGCGGCTCGCAACGCCAAGTCTTTCGACCGAGCCTCGGCGCGGCGCCCGGCGATGACCGCATCGAAGAGATCCTTATACGCGCGCAACAACGGAGAGCTCTTCGGGCAATGCCGCGCCATCAGCGTGCTTGTGCGCGCGAGCGCGTGACCGGATCCCAGCCGCGCCGCTCTGATCGCCAACGGCAAGCTGTTATCGAGGGTGGACGTTGCGGCCAATGCCCGGCTTAAGAGCGCGTCGTGCGCGGGGCGATCGCCAATGTGTTCGTAGAAGAGGCAGAATGCCTCGACCACTGGTCCGACGAGATATTGCTCGCGCCGCGTAAATGCGATGTCGATGAGCTGAGGATCGGAACTGAGCTTGAGGAGCACTTCGTCGGCGAGCATCAAGCCGACTGGAATGCCCACCGCGGCGATCGCCAAGAGCATGGTGGGGTCGTCACCCAGCATCGTCGAGGTTCCCCCCTCGCCGATCGCGTGGTACTCGTGAAGCAGGCTCGCGGCGCGACCGAGATCTCCGGCGGCAAAGACGGCCTCGGCGAGACTGATCAACCCGAGCGAAACGGAGCCTCCAAGTGTGCGATGAGACTCCAAGGCCTCCTCGAGGCACGCGATCGCGGTTTCGACACTGCCCATCTGTAACGCCGCGGTGCCGTAGTTGTTGAGCATCTTGGCGCAGAGCGCGGCGTCGCCGTACGCTCGCGCCGCGCGCATGGCGGTTTCGAATGCCTTGAAGCCGTCGGTGAGTCGCCGGGCCTTCACGCACGCGACGCCAAATGCGTGAAAGTAGAGCGCGACGATCTCTCGGTCTCGCCGGTTCACCGCCGGTTGAATCTCGGCCAGCATGTCGAGCGCTCGCGCCGAGTTATAATCGATCGCAAGCCATAAGGCGATGCGAATTCGACCTCGCAGAGACTCGCGCGCCTGCGCGCTCGACAGTGTGGGCATTTCTACTGCGGCTTTGGTCTCCGAGCAACCGCGTCGCGCGCCCGCTGCAATATGCGCGAAGCCGTGCCTTCATATCGAACGAGTTGCGCGGCTTGCCGGAGGATCGCCGCCTCATCGTGCATGTAGCGATGGTTGATGCGAACGTTGTAACCGAACGCGATGACCGCGGCGTGTGCGAACTCCGCGGCGCTGCCGACGTCGCTCACCAGCGCTCCCATTGGCCGCTTGAGCAGCCGGTCGATCAACTCGAGAATACCGACGGCGAGCGCGGCGGCGTCGAGCGGCGTCTGCGCCGCGTGCTGGAGCGCGTCCTCGAGTGCACGCCGTCGGGCAGCCCGTTCCGTCTCGTCATTTTTCGGGAGCGCCTGAGCGGCGACGACGGCTGCATAGGCGCTCTCGTCACGAAGCCGAGCTTCGTCGAGTTGTGCGCGCAGCTGGTCGGCGCGTTCGGCGAGGCCTTCGATTGGGGTTGCGACGATCCGCCCGACCATTGCGACGAGCGCAGCGGAGAGCGCGGCAACCACCGCCGCGGCACTCCCGCCGCCGGGCACCGGCTCCTTCGAGGCGAGACGTTCGAGGTAGACGTCGAAGACTTCCACGCACCAGGGGTTGGCGGATAGGTTACGAAAAGCCCGCGAGCCTTTTTTCAGCCTGTAGGAGTTATAGAGAAGAATGCCCCTTTTGGAAGGAAGCGTCAAAGACCCGAGCCTCGCGGAAGCCGGCCGGGCCCGTATCGCGTGGGCGGCGGCATACATGCCGGTGCTCACGCAGATCCGCGATCGGTTCGAGGTTGAGAAGCCGTTGAGCGGCGTCCGCATCGGCGCCTGCCTGCACGTGACGACCGAGACGGCGAATCTCATGCTCGCTCTGCAGGCCGGCGGCGCGCAGATCGCGCTCTGCGCGAGCAACCCGCTTTCGACGCAGGATGACGTAGCCGCGGCGCTCTGCGAGTACGGCATCGCAACCTATGCGATCAAAGGTGAGGACAACGAGACCTACTACTCGCATATCGAGTCGGTCATCGCGACCCATCCGCAGATTTCGATGGACGACGGCTGCGATCTCGTGACGACGCTCTTCACGAAGCATCCCGACCAGCTCAGCGAGCTCTTCGGCGGTTGCGAGGAGACGACGACCGGGGTGATTCGGCTGCGCGCGATGCAGCGCGACGGCGTGCTTCCCTATCCGATCTTTGCGGTGAATAACGCGCTCACGAAGTATATGTTCGATAACCGCTACGGCACCGGACAGTCGACGCTCGACGGCATCGTGCGCGCCACCAACGTGCTGCTCGCGGGCCGGACGCTCGTGGTCGTCGGCTACGGCTGGTGCGGCCGCGGAATCGCCGCGCGCGCCTCGGGGATGGGCGCCCACGTCATCGTTACCGAAGTCGATCCGCGCAAGGCGATCGAGGCGGTGATGGACGGCTATCGTGTGATGCCGATGAGCGACGCGGCGAAGGCCGGCGACATCTTCGTGACCGTCACCGGTAACTATCACGTGATTCGCGAAGAGCATTTCCGGGTGATGAAGGACGGCGCGATCGTCTGCAACTCCGGGCACTTCAACGACGAGCTCGACCTCGAAGCGATTCGCCGGATTGCCATCGGGAAGAGCGAACCGCGGCCCTTTGTCGAGCAATACGAGTTGCACGACGGACGAAAGGTCTGCATTCTCGCCGACGGGCGGTTGATTAATCTTGCCGCGGCGGAGGGTCACCCGGCCGCGGTCATGGACATGTCCTTTGCAAATCAAGCGCTCGTTACCGAGCATCTCGTCAAGCACCACGACGAGCTCGAGCAGGGACGCGTCTACGACGTGCCGGTCGACATCGACGAACAGGTCGCGCGGCTCAAGCTCTCGTCGATGAACGTCGAGATCGATACGCTCACGCCGGAACAAGTGAAATACATCGCCTCCTGGAGCGAAGGCACCTAATGGCCTACAAACGGCTCTTCACCAGCGAGTCGGTGACCGAAGGCCACCCCGACAAGCTGGCCGATCAGATCTCCGATGCCGTGCTCGACGCATTGTTGCGCGACGATCCGTACTCGCGAGTCGCCGTCGAGACGTTTGCGATCACCGGGCAGATTCACCTCGCCGGCGAGGTGACGACGAAAACGTACGTCGACATTCCGCGGATCGCGCGCGAGACGGTTCGCGAGGTCGGCTATACGCGATCCGCGATCGGCTTCGACGCCGAGACGTGCGGCGTGAGCGTTTCGATTGACGAGCAATCCCCCGACATTGCGCTCGGTGTGGACAAGTCACTCGAAGCGCGGGCCGGTGACACCGAGGCCTTCGAGCTGCTCGGTGCGGGCGATCAAGGCATGATGTTCGGATATGCCTGCCGCGAGACCGAGGAGCTGATGCCGCTGCCGATCGTGCTCGCACACAACCTCACGCACCATCTCGCTGCGGTCCGCAAGAACGGGGACATTCCCTATCTGCGACCCGACGGCAAGTCGCAAGTGACGATCGAGTACGAGAACGACAAGCCCGCGCGCGTGGATGCGGTCGTCGTCTCGACGCAGCACGATCCGGATATTCCGCTCGAAGAGATCCGGCGCGAGATTACCGAGCGCGTGATCGATCACGTCATTCCTCGCTCGATGCACGACGATGCGACGCGCGTCTACGTCAATCCGACCGGCCGGTTCGTCATCGGTGGCCCGAAGGGCGATGCCGGCCTGACCGGCCGGAAGATCATCGCCGATACCTATGGCGGCATGGCCCGGCACGGCGGTGGCGCCTTCTCCGGAAAGGATCCCACCAAGGTCGACCGCTCCGGTGCCTACGCGGCGCGATGGGTCGCCAAGAACATCGTGGCCGCGGGCCTCGCAGACCGCTGCGAGGTACAGGTCGCCTACGCGATCGGCGTGGCGCGTCCAATGAGCGTCTTGGTCGAGACGTTCGGAACCGGACGTCTCCCGGAAGAGCGGATTGCAAAGGCCGTGCTCGAAATCTTCGATCTACGGCCGGCGGCGATCATTCATCATCTCGATCTGCGCCGTCCGATTTACAAACAAACGGCGGCGTACGGCCACTTCGGTCGTCCGGATCTCGATCTTCCGTGGGAGCGCGTCGATCGCGTGGAAGCGCTCCGAACGGCGACCGCATTCAATGGGGAGCAACTCCGTGTTCCGAACTTCGCAAGCTAAGCTCTCGGCCCTGGCAGTCGCCGCGGCGATCTGCGCCGTCGCGTTGGCGCCCGCCGGCGCAACGACGTTCGTTCCATCGCAGACCTATAAGGCGGGAACGAAGATTAACACCCAGCTCGACGAGTCGTTCAACTCGGCCACGGCCAAGTACGGTGATAAGTTCCAGTTGAAGATCGTCGACCCGTCGCATCCCGCGCTGGCCGGCGGTGAAGTCGTCGGATGGGTGACGGAAGTCGAGCAACCTTCGGGAACGCGGCGGGCAAAAGTCGGGTTCTTTCTGACATCCATTCACCTTGCGAACGGCACCAAGAAGCCGATCGTCGCCTACGTCGTGAGCAAACGCGTGACGCAGTATAATCCGGCCGGGCAGAGCGCCGCGCGTCAGCAAATGATGACGGCGGGTACGGTGCCCAACGGCTTCATGACGCCGGGACCGATCGCATGGCAGGCACGCATCGGCGGCGGAAGCAGCGGCGTCTCCGTCTCAAACAGTCCGTCAACGACGGTCGGCGGCTACATCTACGCGCAGAACGGGCACGAAGCGATCGTGGTTCCCAAAGGCCAACCGGTCACGATCGAGCTGCAGCAAAGCCTAACTATTCCATAATACCTGAGCCATCGTACATTGGCGTGGCGCTTTATCGGGGCGCCAGCGCAGCAGCCGGGCCGCATGCCGGAACCGGCGCCCGGTGACGTGATCGTATGCAACCTCGACGACGACCGTGGGACGCACCGGCGACCACGGCGCGTCGGCCCCGCGCCGCCAGCGACTCGCGCCGCCCGGCGCGTTGCCGGTGAACCCCGGCGGTTCGACGATCGGCTTCAACAGCTCGCCCGCGCGTTTGCGTTCGTGAGCGCTCATCGACCCGACGAAGCCGATGTGATGGAGAAGCCCTTCATCGTCGTAGAGGCCGAGTAAGAGCGAGGCGATCGTTCCGTCCGTTGCCGTGCGAAATCCCCCGACGACGCAGTCGGCGGTGTAGCGGCGCTTGATTTTGACGACCGCGTCGCGACTGCCGAATGCATAGGGAACGTCGCGCTTCGCGATGACGCCGTCGAGGCGCGCGAGGCTTCCGTCGAGCCATTGCTTTGCGAGCGCGACATCGGAGGTAGCCGGCGAGAGCCGTATCGTGCGGCTCGCATCGAAGTTTCGCCCGACGAAAGTCTCGAGACGTTCGCGGCGCGCGTGCAGCGGCTTTTCGTAGAGCGCGCTCTTCCCCTCGACCAGCAGATCGAAGAGCACGTAGGTCGCCGGCGTCTCTTTCGCAAGCCTCTGCACCCGGCTGGCAGCGGGATGAATACGTTGAAGCAACGCGTCGAAATCCGAGGCCGTCTCGCCCGTAATCAACAGTTCGCCGTCGATAACGAACTGCCGCGCTCGCGACTCGGCGAGCGCGGCGACGATCTCGGGAAAGTAGCGCGTCAGCGACTCGCCCGATTTTGATTGGAGCTCGATCTCGCCGTCTTCGCGAAAGGCAATGCAGCGAAAGCCGTCCCACTTCGGTTCGTACGACCACTCCTCGCCTTCGGGGATTTTCTGCAGTTGTCGCGTCTCCATCGGCTCGATCGGCGGCCGCAACGGCATATGTTCAAATCGCATTGAGGACAAACCGGTTACGATCGCTTAACAAGGGTTTCCATAAGTCGCCGACGCGCGCGATGCGCTCCGGCACGTTAAAAACCGTGAAGTCGCCGATCTCGCAGCCGGCTTCGAGCTCCTCCCACGTTACCGGCGTCGAAACGGCGGCGGCCTCATTGGCCCGCACCGAATAGATCGAGGCAAGGGTCCGTCCCCACGCGTTCTGGTTGTAGTCGACCAGCACGCGGTTATGCGGGCGCTTGGCGATGCGGTACTCCGCGGTGAGAACGTCGGGATGCGCGCGCGCGATTTGATGGCCAATCTCTTTGGCGATCGCCCAGACTTCGTGCTGAGTCGGACCACGGCGGATGGCGACGTAGATGTGCACGCCTTTACTGCCCGTCGTCTTGACGAACGGCTTCATCCCCATGCCGCGGAGCACGTCGCGCACGATCAGCGCACCTTCCCGAACGACCGAGAAGGACGTCTCGGCAGTGGGATCCATGTCGAAGTGGATGTAGACCGGACGATCGACGTCGTCGCAAAGCGAGTACCACGGGTTGAGATCGATGCAGCCGAGGTTGACGAGCCAGAGCAACGACGAGAGATCGTCGATGACCGCAAAGTCGATGATGTTGCCGGAGCGGTGGGAGATCGAGCACGTGCGGATCCAGGGTGGTCGCGGCGACGGGGTCCGCTTCATGTAGAAGAAATCGCCGGTGACGCCGTGCGGGTAGCGCTTCATCACCATTGCGCGATCCCGGATATGCGGCAGCAGCACGCCCGCAACGCTCGCATAGTAGCGCAGCAGGTCGCCCTTCGTGAGGCCCAGCTTGGGAAAGTAGATCTTGCGCAGGTTGGTCAGCGTGACCCGGCGCCCATCGACCTCGACGGTTGCGTCGTCCGCATCGGCGGGAACTTCGACCGCGGCGCGGCTGCGCTTCGTACGCTCGGCCATCGGGGGATTATACCGCCGCCGGCAGGGCTTCTCCGCTGAAGGCGTCACTCAGGCAGGGGCTCGAACGTCCGTCGGCGAGATGCCCTCGCGATTCATTAGCGCATCGGTGGCGGCGGCCATCGCCGGACTCATTGGGATTACCGTCTATCTTGCGGTGGAGCGTTGCCTCGTGGAGCACGTTCGGCTGGTGCTCTCATTTTTGCAGCTCTTGCAATGGGACGCTTCCAACTTCTACGGCGTCGCCGCATTTCAGGGAGGCTGGGGCATGGCGTTGCGGGGCCTCGGGGCCGACTTCGTCGTCGCGCTGATCTGGGCGCTCATTTTTACGGCACTCTACGAAACGCTGCCGGCCGTGCGCCGTTATCCCGCGCTGAGCGGTTTTTGTTACGGCATCGTGGTGATGATCGTGATGATCTTCGTCGTCGTGCCGCAGGGCCACGCGGTCCGCGTTCCGTTGTCAACGCCACACCTGATCAACATCCTCGTCGCGCGCGCGCTCTTTTTCGGCATTCCCGTCGGCATGATGGTCGACAACTCCCTGGCGGGCAGCCACTTCCACCGGTAGATATTTCCACCGATCCCCGTGCCGAAGGATATAGTGATTGAATGCATATTTCCAAGGGATCGCGATCGGAACGACGATGACACCGATGAGGCACGCCTGAACTGAGGCGAGTTCGTCCGGGCCGAGCTGGTTTCCCAAGTACAGCGGCACGGCGAATGACAACAACCAGATGGCCTTCCACGCGAATTCGAAGAAAAGCAAGGGCAGCATCTGCAGTGGATAGCGAACGCCCACAAACATCAGCAGCGTCATGCCGGCGAGCATTGACCGCGTCACACTCCGCATGAGCTCGACGTGGTCGTGGTGGAATATCCCCGGCCAGACTTGGATCCCCATACCAATGCCGATCAGCAGGTAGACCGCGCGAAGCAGGTAGAGATAAAGGATCGAAACCTCACGCCGCTCGCGCAGCGCGGACGACGATAGCGAGGCAGTGGTGACCATGGCGGTCCTCCTAGGTGTGCTTTCGAGCAACTTACGAGCGCCCGCCTCAGCTTGTTTCATGCAGCGGGCCGGTTCTCGGCGAACCACGAAACGGTCGAGAGCTTTATGACGTCCACCGATTCGGGTAAGCCGGAGCCGCAAGAGCTCCGCGTGCACGCCGTCCGCACACCGGCGGAGCAGGTCCGGACCGCGGTCGAGGTTGCCGCCATCGTCGCTGCCGGTCTCTGGGCGCTCTACACGTTCGTCTACGAGCAGCGCATCAAGCCCTTGGCGGAGGCGGCGGCTTTTACCGTGCGAACGACGGTCGATCAAGGTGCGACGGTGAACGGTGTGACGTTCCTCACGGTTCACAAACGCTTCGAGAACACCGGCAACGTTCCCATCGACGTTGCCGCGGAGGCACTCACGATCTACGGTGAACGAGTTATGGCGCGACAACGCCGAGTGCTGCTCGAGAGTTCCACGCGTGCCGAAATCCGCGACGACGTTCCCCGCAAAGTCGTCACAGTGCTCTATTCAATAGCCAAGCTGCGCAACGGGGCGGTGGGAGGGAATCAGAATTCGTCATTCTACATTTCGCCGCAGAGTTCAAACGAAGAAGATTACCTCGTTGCCGTACCGGTGAAAAACTATCCGATCGTGAAAGTCGTACGTAAGGATTTCATCGAAAAGGCCCCAATTTTCCCTAAGCTCTCCGTTCGCATTTTGAAAACGAAGCTCGGCGGATTCGATCTGCAGGCGCCGCACCTGGAGGGTGAATACGATTCGGAGTACGAGTATCCGATTCGGCCGCAACGTTAAACGAGAAAATCTTCATCGGTCCACCCCCGGTGGGGAATGGTGAACCGTTCACGGCGGTGAGCGCCGTTGCCTGACAGCGGCATCCAGGCTTATGGTCGATGGCGACGGCCAACCGTACGCGGAGGGCCGATGCGTGAAAAAGGGCGCAGGTAAAAAGAGAGAGGCGTGACCGCGGGCGAGAGGAAAGCCTGCACGTCGTGCTTGAGGTGCGGCTCTTTGGAGAAGGCCGGATCTTTGATGATGGCGGCGAGATAAGGATTGCCAGCCGTCGTTGGACGCTGCCCCTATTGGCATACCTGCTCTTCCAGCGCGGCAAGCCGGTCCTCCGCCGGCGCGTGGCCTTCGCGCTTTGGCCGGACGAGACGGAAGAGGCCGCGCTCGTCAACCTCCGCCGCAATCTTCATCGCTTGCGCGAAATGCTGCCGCGGGGCGACGACGGGCCGCGCATTCACGTCGACGGCGAGAGCATCGCCTGGAATAATTCGGAGGCTTGTCGCGTGGACTTTCTCGACTACGAGGCGTCGCGTTTGGAGCCCGCCCGTCTCGAAGAGGCCGTCGCGCTCTACACCGGCGACCTGCTCGAGGACTTCGTCGACGACTGGATCGTCGCCGAGCGCGAGCGCCTTCGTGGTCTCTATCAAGCCGATCTTAGCGCGCTCATCGTCGCGAAGCGCAGTCGCCGGGCATTTGCCGCTGCCGTGCAATTCGCTCAGCGCTTATTGCAAAGCGATCCGTGGCGGGAGGACGCGCTGCGATCGTTGATGTCGGTGCGCTACGAGGGGGGCGACGCGGCCGGCGCGCTTGCCGAGTACGACCGCTTTGCGCATCAGCTGAGCGATGAGATGGGTGCCGCCCCGATGCGGGAGACGATCGCTCTGCGAGACGCAGTCGCGCGGGGCGACGCCCTCTTCACCGCGTCCGAATCGCTCGTAGCCGATGCGCAGCACGCGGCTGCCGACGTTCCGTTCGTTGGTCGCGAACGGGAACTAAAGCGCCTGCGCGCAGAGTGGACGCGCGCGGCAGCTGGAAACGGCGGTCTGCATTTTGTAAGCGGTGAAGCGGGAATCGGCAAGAGCCGGCTCGTCTCACAGCTCGCGCTGATTGCCGAAGCGGAAGGTGGCCGAGTCATCGTCGGTACGACGAGCCGGCCCGAGCAGAATCCGTATCAATGCCTATCCAGCGCGCTGCGCAGTCGGCTGCCTTTAGTGGCCGGGGTCTCGATCGCGCCGCCGTTGCTCGCCGCCTTGGCCGAGCTGGTGCCGGAACTGCGCGCCTTTCGCGACGACGTTCCGCCGCTCGTGAGGCTCGATCCCGAGCGCGAGCAAAGCCGGCTGCTCGACACCCTCGCACAAACCCTCGTCGCACTTTCGCGCCCGCGCCCGCTCGTCGTCATCCTCGAAGACTTACACCGTGCGGAAGCTACGACCATCGAGGCACTTCGCGGCATCGCCCCGCGGTTAGCGCGCGCGCAAGCACTAATTCTCGTCACCTATCGTCCCGAAGAGGTAGGCCGAAGCCATCCGCTGCATGCGCTCGTGCACGCACTCGAGGGAACAGCGGAGAGCACGGAAGTTCGTCCGCTGGCCGAGCGCGACGTCAGAGCGATTGCAGAGGCGCTGGCGCCGGACGAAGCCGCGCGTCCGGGATTCGTCGAAACGCTCGTGAAACACAGTGACGGCAACGCGCTCTTCGTCACCGAGCTTCTGCGCGAATCTCAAGAGACGCTACGAGAGCCGGCGACGATGGTTCCGGCGAGCGTGCACGGCATCATCGCAAGGCGTCTCGCCTCGCTTGCACCGACAACGCGTAGCGTCGCCGAGGTTGCGTCGGTCGCAGGCGAAGCCTTTAGCGTGGGAATCGTTCAGGAAATTGCGGGCTTAACGCAGGGTAACGTGTTGGACGCGCTTGACGAACTGCTCGATCGCCACATCGTTCGCGAGTCGGCCCAGCGCGGCCACTACGAATACGCGTTCACGCATCACCTCGTGCACGCGACCGTCTACGACGAGAGCCCGCCCGAGGCACGCGCGCGCCGACATCGCCGCATCGCGCATATGCTCGAGGAGAGCCTTTCCGGGGGCTCGGACGAACGCGCTGCCGAGGTCGCGCTGCATTACGAGCGAGGCGGCGAGCGGGCGCGGGCCGGTGCCCAGTACGCGCGTGCGGCGCGGCACGCCGCCGGATTGTACGCGAACGCCGAAGCGCGTGATCTGATCGGCCGAGCGCTGGAGCTGAACGAATGGAGCGAACGCGAACGCTTCGAGTTGCTCCTTCTGCGTAGCGCGATGCACGCAAATCTCGGCGACATCGCGGCGCAGCAGGCTGACCTCGATGAGGCCGATCGGCTAGCGCAAAGCCTCGGCGCCGATGCACGCTGTGCGGTGCTCGATCGGCGCATTCGTCTAGCGACGCGGCAGGGTGCTCGCGACATCGAGCTTGCCGCCATCGAGCGCTTGAGGGAAGAGGCGTCCCTCGCAGCCGATAAGCGATGGCAGGCGATATGCGACGAGTTGCGCGCCAGAATGGAAGAGCGAAACGGCGACCTCACGCGTTCGGTGGTAAGCGCTTTGAGTGGCTCGAACGCTTCGAAAAGCTCGGCGATGACGACGCTCGTGCACGACTGGGCGCCTACGCAGCGCGCGTCAGCGCACTGATCCCCGGCCGCGCAGCCGATGCCGATCGTTTGGTACGCGAAGCCTTGCGCGTTTCGGAGAGGGCACGTGCCGGCGGAGCGCGATGGTCGGTTCTCTACGATGCAGCGCTGATCGCCTATGAGGGGCACGACCATCGGCGCAGCGTCGAATTGAGCCGAGTCGCGCTCGACCTCAGTCGAGAAATCGGCAATCGCGTAAACGAATCGAACGCGCACAAGATCCTCGGGATTGCGCTCTGGAGCTGTTGGCAAATCCCCGAATCGATCGAGCAGCTTCGCGAATCGGCACGACTGGCGCAGGAGCTCGGTCTTATGCAAGCGTTTCAGGGTGCGGCCTGCGACCTCGGCGCCGTCCTCATCCCCGTCGGCGACTTCGAGAGCGGCGTCCAATGGAGCGGCAGCGCCTTGAAGAGCCACTCGGCCGCGGTCGCGGCCGTGGCGACCGTGAACATCGCTGAAGCGGAATATTTGCGCGGCGATCTCGACGCGCTATCGGCGGCGCTGGAAGATGCCGCATCGCCCGTTGCTCGCCTTCCGGAATCGCGCTTCCGCAGTGCATTCCTCCAGGCCGAGGGCCGACTGCTGCGCTGCCGGCGCCGGTGGGACGCATCGCTCGCGAAGCTGGAAGAGGCATTCTCCCTCGACGAACGTTTGGGCCGATGGGAGAACGCCGCGCAAGAGCTCGATGATCTCGCGCTGACCTACCTTGGAGCGAAACGCTACGCAGAGGCCGCGCGTGCTCTCCAGCGTGGCGCAGCGTTAGTGCGCGACCGGCCCCGCCCTGACGAAGTGCACCATCGCTGGATCGAGGCGTGCGTGCACCGCGCCGCCGGCGATCGCGAACCGGCGCGGACCGCAGTCCGCGCCGCCCACGAGGCGTATGAAGCGAAACGGGCCGCGCTTGGTGATGCGAAGCTGCAGGCATGCTTCGAGGCCATCCGGGTGCATCGGGCCATTTGTTTCGCGTACGAACACGACGAATGGCCCCCTCCCGACACGCCTTGTGTCGTTGCGCTTCCTCGCCGTGACTAACGAGCCGAGTTCACTTCAATTCGACTCGACCGTCAACCCGAGCAGAATCGGGCTCATACCGTTCGCGGTGTCGGTGATCACGATCTGCGTCAGAGCTTGCCGGTGCAGCGGGCGAAGTGAGTATTGTTGCTCGTCCACGCGATATTTACCGGCTCCACCCGTGTTTACGTTCCCGGTGCCGCCGGCTCCCAGGCACGTGTGGGGATCGTCGCATTGGAAGGCGTTCCGAGCAACTACGCCTGAAACGCCGTTGTTCAGCGTGTTGGCCCAGATGTGCTCGTAAAAATCTCGGATATCCTCGCCGCCAATCAGCGGATACGTCACCGTCGCACCGCCGTCGCCTACGAACTCGATGGTCGCGACTTGCGCACCGCTCGTGGGCTGGTAGGCATTCATGAGCGTATACGCCTTGACCGGACTTGAAACTTTGGCATCTATCGTGATGCTCGTTCCGGATCCGGAGAAGCCGAATCCATCGTAAAAGTTACAGGGACCGTTATCGGCGTAACCGCACGTGTCGGGGCTCGATGGAATGGAAAACGTCGAGGTGCCGTGTTTTGGCTGGAACGTTCCGGTCGGAAACGTGCTAATGAGGTCGGTCTGAATGCTGTTTGTGACCGGGATTGCAACGTAGGTAAGCGTCGACTGCTGCCTCTGCACGGCTTGCGTCGTGCTTCCCGCTGATGACGGGGGGTGGCTTGCAATGCGCCCGAGCAAGCGACCAGCATTGCGGCGCAAAGCGCGAGGATGGCGGACTTCATGTTCTCTCCTTGTAAGCGTGAGACGGCCGGGTTTCGCGACCCGTGCGCTCAGAATAGGAGAGGGGCGTTCCCGAAGCGTTCCCGGCCGAAGCGAGGCTTTACCAGGAGACTCTAACGATGGCTCTTCGGTGAATCGAAACCGGTGTTCGAAGTCAGCGGCTAGAAGGGGCTCCGTCGCACTCGTGGAACCCGGTCTGCCGCCCTACCGCGTCCCGGTTAGCTCAGTTGGTAGAGCAGCTGACTGTTAATCAGCGGGTCGCTGGTTCGAGTCCAGCACCGGGAGTGGTTCAAACCCCTGCAAATAAGGCTCCTTTTGCGGGGGTTTGTATTTTGTGCGCTGCGCAGACGTCCCTGAATTGTCCCCTTTATCCGTCGCTATACGACGAGACTTCCGTTGGGCGAGCTTCCCGAACATCTCGCCTATGGCTTCGGCGGCACGCGCTTGCAGGCTGGGAATCCAGGCGCTGTAAACGTCCAAGGTGATCGTCACGCTCGCATGGCCGAGGCGCTCGCTGACGATTTAGGGTGAACGTCGGCTTTGAGAAGTAAGACGGCTGTGGTACGCCGGATATTATGGAATCGAGCGGTCGGAATCCCGGATTTCTTCCGAATCGGAATCCACGTCCTCCGAATAAAGATGCAGCTCGTCAACGACGGACCAGCGCAAGGTGACGGCCTCGGCGGTACGCACTTGGTGTCCCAAGGCTCGAACGCTGATTCGTGATCTGAAGGGGATCGTAACGATTATCGACCGGCTATTTGCTAATGGCTGAACCCAATGGTTCGCCCGTGATTTTCTTCCGATCGACGGGGTTTCCGCCGGCCGGAAAATTCCACACCGCAGCATCTCCCTTAGCCTGAGGTCCGATCAAGTAATTACCGTCGATGGTGAATTGGCCAACTCCGTAACGCGACTTTTCGAGATCGATGCGTGCCACTTTGGTAGCGCTGCTTCCGGCGATCTTATACTTGTAGACGAAGTGGCCGCGGTGATCTTGGTCGCCGATCCAGACATATTTGCCCTGCGTCTGCACGCTCCCCGGAAATAGGGGAGCGACGTTGAGCGACACCGGAGACATCGTGCCGCTGCCGCTTGGGAGCTCGCAGAACGCGAATCGACTATTGGAAATCGACGTTAAGCCATCGACGTATAGGTCGCCCTGGTTGTCGTACGCGAGGAAATAATAATCATAGAGGCTCGAGCAAGTATAATATTGAGGGTTGCCGGTCGCGTTGTGGAAGATTAAGACATTCCCCGCGCCGCGGCAACTCGAATAACTGCAAATGCTCGAGACGGCAAGATCGCCGGTCGGCGAAACCGCACAACCGGCCGGATAGAGTTTCGGGGTGGTTAAGGTTTTCTTGACCACGGTACGGCCGTGCGCGTACTCGAGAACCTGCTCGCCGTTGGTGTTTGCGACCCAAACATTACCGTGCTTGTCGGAGCAGAGCCCTTGCGGCTCGTCCAGGCCCGAGCCGATGGTGCCTTCTTCGCGGCCGATGCTACCGGGCGAGTAGGCGTAGAAGGAAACCGCGTTCTCCGTGGGCCGCGAGACGTACAACAGCATCCCGCTTGAGGTCTTCCTTTGCGCCTTCGTATAGGCGGCCGTGAGTCCCGGGGATGCGGATTGCACTGCTGCGCCGTTGCAACCCGCCAGAATCGCAACGGCAGTAATAGCGCCGAACGTGCATCGCGGGAGTGCCAGCATCGTCATCGAGGTGCTCCTTCCTCATGATGAAACGGGCCTGTTTACTTGGCGCTGCCGGCCGCACGCACCTGGTGACGCAGAGGACCGGCTTCGGAGGGAAGATAACGGCCTCTCAGTACATTCAGACCGGCACGAAAGTAGGTGGCGTCATGCTGCACCCGGCCTTCCGCGCTATTCTTTGCAGCGGGATCCTTCTAACGGGCTGCTCGGGTACGGACACCACCCCGCAGCTGCTTCCATTTAACTCTGCGTACGACGCATGTACTGGGATCAGCCTGCACAGGACGGAACACGTCTTGTACAGATTCCGGGGCGGCGCCGATGGGTCGCTACCGCTGGCGGGACTGACGGTCTTGGGCGGCGCGTTGTACGGCACAACCGGATTCGGCGGCGCCTCCAACGATGGGACGGTGTTCGAGGTAAGTCCCTCTGGCTCGGAACGCGTCGTCTATAGTTTCAAAGGTGCCGCTACGGATGGCGCGTTTCCGCAGGCGAGTCTGATTGTCGTGAACGGTCTCCTCTACGGCACGACGTCTCGCGGCGGCGCGTCCAATGATGGAACCGCATTCGACGTGAGCGAATCCGGCACCGAACGTGTCATCTATAGTTTCAAAGGCGGTGCAGACGGGTGGTTTCCAGAGGCAAATCTGACCGCCGTGAACGGTGTCCTTTACGGCACGACCTATTTCGGTGGCGACGGATGCGCCAGCGGCGGGTGCGGCACGTTCTTCAAGATAACCAAGTCGGGAAAGGAGAAGGTTCTTTACAGCTTCAAAGGCGGTGCTGATGGGGCCGGGCCTGCCGCAGCGGTGATCGCAGTGAACGGCACGCTTTACGGTACGACGCTCGGCGGCAGCACTTTAAACAGCACTCTGTGCCCAGATCAGGGCTTTCCCGGTTGCGGTACGATCTACGAGGTTAGTGCATCGGGTAACGAGCTCGTCTTGCGCGGTTTTCAGGGAGGTACTGACGGCAGAACTCCGAGTGCGGGCCTCGTGCAAACAAAAAATGGACTTTACGGTACTACCGATTACGGCGGTGCCACCGGTAACGGGACGGTCTACAAGATACGCGCTCCTGGGAGCGGCTACCAACTTCTCCACAGCTTTTCCGGCGCGGACGGTTCCGTACCGCAAAGTGCCCTGACAGGAATGGGCAACGCATTGTATGGCACGACGGATTATGGTGGCGCCTACTACGGCGGGGTCGTATTCAAAATCAGCACGTCCGGTAAGCTGAGGGTGCGTTACAATTTCCGAGGCGGCTCGGACGGCAGTCTGCCGGTAGGGAACCTAGTTGCGTTAAACGGCGTGCTGTACGGCACAACGTACTCAGGTGGCACCGGATGCGCATCGAATAGCGGTTGTGGTACCGTTTTCGCGTTGACGCCTTAGCCTTTCCGGCTCGGAAGCGAATAATCGAAGGAGCGCTCCGGGTAGAGTCGGAAGGCGCGACGATGCTTGAAATCGGCGGCGGCACCGTGCGAGCCTACTACTTGTTCGACGTCGCGGACTCGATCGATTTCCCGAAGATGAGTGCACTCGACGGCGAAACGCGGGCGCCGGCCGCGCTTCCGCTGCGCCGGCAAGCGCCGCCGTACCTTCAGTTTCCCGTACCGCCGCTCGTCGCGAGTCTGCCCGATGCCATTTTCGACTCGCTGCACTGTACGGTTCGAGTGAAGTTCTACGACTACGGAGTGATCTCGCTGCGCCTGACGTTCCCCGCTCCCCGTTCCTGGAACGAGTTGATCGTCCTGTGTGAGCGCGCCGGCAGCGACGAGCAAATCGCACGATTCGCGGAAGCAACTATAATGCGGATATGCGACGAATATTCGCAGGCACTCGACGAACGCCATCCGCCACTCTTTGAAGACTACCTCATCGTCGAAATAGAACGGTTCGGTCAGCCGGTCGACGCCGAAAGGCTTTTGATCGAACACTCGAGCAGCCTTGCGAGTTTGTTACTCCGCGAGCGTCGAGCGCTATCCTCGAGCGAGGCCGACGAGGCGCTGCGAACCCGCTTCTCCTATCACGAGGACGACCTGACGATCGTCCAGTGGGATACCGCGATCGTGTACGATCGGGGAGAGAGCGCCCGCGCGATCGAGGAGATTTTGGAGTTCGCGAACTCGCAGCTGCTCGAACTGCGCACGTACGATGCGCTGCTCGACAGTGAGCTCGATGCTATCTACAAGATGCAACCCGGAGGTCCGCCGCGTTCCCTGCGCGGCCGCCGAGAGGCCGAGCAGGCGGCGACGCTGCGCTATCTCATCGTCGACGTGCTCGAGTTGACCGACCGTTCGACCAACGCGCTCAAATTGGTAGGCGACGCATATTACGCGCGCATTTACCGTTCTGCAGCGGCCCGCCTCGGCTTAGCGGATTGGCAGCGTCAGATCGATACGAAGCTCGCCAGCGTCGGAGAGATGTATCGTTTCTTTAGCGACGAGGCCCGTAGTCGCCGGGACGAATTCTTGGAGATCACTATCGTCGTGCTCGTCGCGTTTGAGGTCCTGATTGGTATACTCACACTGCTCCATCTTTAGGTGGCGTAGTCGTCGGTGACTATTGCGGGTATGCTGAAAATAGCGTTGCTTGCCATGGCCCTTGTGCTGACCGAGATCGCGGCAACGTCCGCCCCGGCCGATCAGTATTTTGGTAGGTTCAAAATCAGCGCGCTGCGGATCCGCTATGAGATCCCGCAAATCAAGAAGCGCTACGAAACCCACGAGCTGACTTCCGAGCAGGCGGAGCATTTGATGCTGCTTACCGAGGACGCACTTCACCAGTGGGCGCACCTCTATCCGAAGGACCCCTGGCTGCCCTCGACGGCGTACAACATGGCGGGGGTTTATGAGGAGCTCGCAGGAAGCACGGCGCGCGACCATGCCGTCGCACTCTTCGTCTACGTGAAGTCACACTTTCCCACGACGTCATATGCGCGCGAAAGCCGTGACGCGCTCCATCGAGGGGTCTTCACAAAACCGCAGCCGGCATCAACCGTCGCGCCGGCGGCCGCGCCGTCGCCCTCGCTCACGCCGTCGCCTACGCCCTCGCTCACCCCGTCGGCTGCACCGTCGGGGTCCGCGACGCCGCCCCCGCGACCCTCGGCCCCACCGGTAAAGGGTGGGGCCTTCGGCCCGGAGCACAGACGGTTGTATGATGATTGAAGCCCTCTCCGATAACGCGCTCAAAGTCGCTATGCCGGCGAAGCTCACTGCCGAGGACGTGTCGCAGCTCGCGCAGCGGCTCGACGGATTAATAACGGAGCGCGGCCGGATCAGGGTGTTGTTCGATCTAACGAATTTCGGCGGCTGGGAAAATATGGAAGCTGTGGGCGCTCATATCGATCAGCTGAAGTTCGTGCAGGAACGAATTGCGCACATCGAACGCATCGCCGTGATCGCCGGATACCCCTGGCAGCACCAGTTGTTCGATTGGGTTGGGAGCGTGGTGCATACGCAAGCAAAGGTTTTCGACAAAGGTCAAGAGGCTGCCGCGGCGGAGTGGCTCCTCCAGTAGGCGCGCCGGTGCAATTCCCGAGGCGAAGGCGGATTCTCATCGTTCCTTAGCCTCGTATTCGCGATTTCCAGCCGCGCTATCCCGAAGTATACTCCGTAATGAACTCTGTATGCTTGCGATCTTCGCGAGCGCTTGCCTTCTTAGCGGCTGGACTGATTGCCACGCCCCTTCGCGTCGCAGCGTCGCCGCCAACGATTTCGCCGCAAGAGCGCAACTGGGAAGTTCAAGTCGGTCAGCGGATGTATATGACGTACGCGCAACGAGGCGAGATCGTACCGTGGGAGTCTCCACTCTACAGGGTTCTTGATCCTGTGGCAAATGCCGTCGCTTCAGTTGCAGATCACCGATACTACGCGCCGTTTCATTTTGTTTTGCTGAACGAGCTCGAGCCAAATGCATTTTCGATGCCTGGAGGCGATGTGTACGTGACGACGGCGATGCTATCGTACCTTCGGAACCGAGACGAGCTTGCCGGTGTGATTTGTCACGAGGTCAATCACGATATCCACCACGATATGTACAACGTCTACGAAGCCGCACAGCGCGGAGCGCCGCAGATCGCTTACGAACGTGCGGCCGAAACGAACGCGGACGAAGCCGGCGCCTACACCTGTGCCAAGGCGGGCTTCAATCCGTGGGGCATGGTATGGAACATGCGCCGGCATCGCGGGACGCTAGAGGCTCCCCAAATGGGCGATACTGCGGATCATCCCAGCGATGACCAACGCCTCGCGAATCTCATCGCCCTTCTTGCGAGCGACAAAGCCACCTTCGGCAAATTCAGAGACAACATCGCCGCCTCCCCGCCGTTACCGAACGTGCGCGCGTTCGCGCAATCCAGTGATGGTGCCGGCAAGCCGATGCCGGATCCGACGCCATATCAATCCCAGTATCCAATGCCATACCAATCGCAATACCAGATGCAGTACTCGCCCCAATACCCGACGCAGATGGGCCCGTATCCCCCGCCTCCGCTTCCGGCTTGCTATCCAAACTGTTAGGACGATGCCCAGCCGGGGACTTCCGAGATCGGCATTTGAGTGATAAAATGACCGATCCAGCAGCACGTCGCGCCTGAAGGCGTGCATCGTGGGAGAGCATGGATGCCCGGAACTCTTTTGGAGGGAACGTCATGCGCATGTCATGCATTGCCGCGTTCGGTTCATTTGCATTCGTCGTCCTCGTCGCAGGTTGCGGCAACGGCCAGCAAGCGATGCGGGCGTTGCCGTTCGATCGACAACCCACGCGTGACACGATGGCGGAACGCGTCGTCTACAGCTTTAGTGGAGAACCTTCAGACGGGCAAAATCCCACTGCACCGCTGATCGACGTCGGCGGCACGCTTTACGGAACTACCAGTCTTGGCGGCACAGATTATGGTGGGGGGACCGTCTTCGCGTTGACACTCTCCGGTGCAGAGACTCCGATTTACACTTTTAAAGGTTATCCGAGTGACGGCTCCGCCCCTAATGGCGTCATCGCGGTTCACGGCGTGCTTTACGGCACGACCGCGTGCAATGGCGCGTACGGATATGGCGGCGGCGGAGTTGTTTTTAGTCTTACGAAGCGTGGCCGGGAGCAAGTCTTATACAGCTTCCCGGGTAGCCGCTGCGATGGACCCTATGCAGCTCTGACCAACGTCAACGGCACGCTCTACGGAACCACCTTCGGCACGGAATTGGAGGGCGTCATTTTCAGCATCACCACGTCCGGCACGGAAAGAACGGTTCACCGGTTCAGGGGTCCGAATGGTGCATTCCCAATGGCGAGCTTGCTCAATGTGAACGGAACGCTCTATGGCACCACGTCGTTGGGAGGCGTTGATCATTATGCAGGCTTTGGTACCGTCTTTAGCATCACGACGGCCCGCAAGGAGAGTGTGCTTCACCGCTTTCGGGGCTCGCGTGACGGCAGCTTTCCAACCGCGGGGCTGGTCGACGTCGGTGGCACACTCTATGGAACGACGACGTACAACGGTCGTGTTGGCGGCAAATGTGGAACCTACGGTTGCGGAACCATCTTCAAAGTTACAACCTCCGGGCAGGAAACCGTACTTCACCGCTTTAGAGGCTCCCCAGATGGCGCAAATCCGATGGCCGGCCTGATCAACGTTAACGGCACGCTCTATGGAACGACCTACGAAGGCGGTGTGACCGGAGCCGGAACCGTTTTCAGCGTTACGCGCTCGGGTAGCGAGAGTGTAGTTCACTCCTTTACCGGAGGTTCTTATGACGGCGGAAATCCAGAGGCAAGCCTGATTAGCATTAACGGCACGCTCTACGGCACGACGTATTCTGGCGGCACGTACGGCCTGGGAACTGTATTCTCGCTAACACCTTAGCACGTCGCAATAAAAGGGCCCAGCGTCTGCTGGGCCCTTTTTCGTATGCCGTTGGCCGTTGGATTAATGGGTACTAGGTCGCAGGAGAGAGCGCAATCCCAAGCTTGAACGTGTAGGTTTTGCCGGTACAGTCGCTTGGCGAGAACCCAATACAGTAATAGTCGGTGAATTTGACCGGACCCGGCTGCTTTGGATTCTTCCCGTGATATTTGATGTATTGGTACGTCGGATTACCCGGGTCCGGCGAGAAGTAGGTGTGGAATTTTTTGTCGTCCTTGCCCGCCTTGTTCTTGTTCTTGACGATATACGCGTTGTTGTAGAGTTCGTAACCGCTGCCCGCTGAGGTTGAGACGTAGGGCCCGGGGTTGCCCTTAGTGACGTAGAAGCAGAAGGCGTAGACGCTGTAGTTACATGCGATCGTCATCGGTTTGACCCCGGGCATGAGACGAATCGTGAAGTCATGGCCGTGGGAGCGCCCCGATAGGGCTTGCGCGCTCGATGAAGGCAGCGCCGACGACGAAGTCGTACCGCTGGAACACGCTGAAAGTGCTAAGCCGGCGGCGAGCGCCACACTAGCACACAGGAAGCTTAGACGCATGTGATGAGCTCCTTTCATTGCTGATTCGCAAGAGAACCAGTTCCGAACAACACGTGCCCGCCAAATGGTGGGTACGCCTAAAAGCATACGAGTCCATGCTTCCTTTTCCTCTCCCGGCATCGGGCCAAAGCGCAATGACTTATTCGCTGAGTGCCACGCCGGTAGGTCCGTTGGAGGCGGAGATGCTCTGGGTGGGCGTCCCACCCGCCGGGTAGTCCCACTTCGCAACGGTGCCTGAGCCCGGATCTGCGGTGATCACCGCGGTAGCCTTACCGCTCTTGTTCATTGCAAAGCAGAATTCATACAACTCGTCAACACCGTACAATTGAGCCTGTCCTTTGAACACGGCTTTCGTTCCGGAAATTCTAAACCGCGAAATGCTGTTATTGGACCGGTCGGCTATAGCCAGAAAGGTGCCATCCCAGGCGATGGATTGCGGATCCCCAAGTGTCTGGTTGAGGCTCAGTGTTTCGAACTGTTTCTGGCCCATCGGAAGTTCGGCCAACGGCGAAGCGCCGCCCGCACCGCTGACGAAGAGATCGCCGCTCAGGTCGTATGCAACGCTATTATAGTAGACGAAACCTGGAGCCGTGTATTTGATCGGCGAACCTTTCCCGCCCCGATAAAGGATGACGTTACCCGGCGCATAGCTCGGGCCCTGATTATTTGCTACGGCGAGATCGTCATTGCTCGGGTTAACGGCACAAGCCGTGGCGTTGCCTTGGTGATCGGTCAACGTTTTGATTGGAACCACCCCACCATGGGCGTACTCGGAGACTTGGTTGACGGTATCGTCGACCACGTAGACGTCTTGCGCGGCGTCGACACATAACGAAAAAGGGTTGACGCTGGGATAGATATCGCCGACCTTACTCCATGTAGAACCTAGGTCGATGTCCACGGCACCGGTGAAAATTTCGGTAACGTAGAGCAATTCGCTGTTCTTGGCATTGAAATTGATATACGATCGGCGTTGCGCGTGCGATGGCCCCAAAGCCGAAGACTGCGCTCCGCCTCCAGCCTGCTCGTTTGGTCTCGTCCCAACACCGCAGCCGGCGAGTGCCACCGCCGCAGCCACAAGAACGAGTCCACTTGAAATCGCTGGTTTCCACATGATTGATTCCTCCGAAGCTTCGCGAGATCCAGGAGCAAGAGTCGACTTTCAACTCACGGGGCTCTAGGCGACGGATGCCCGAAACCGATAGCCGGGATCAGGGTGCTTTAGCCAATGGCCAACCCTTCAGCTTCTTTGCCGCCACGCCATAGTTCCCGAGCTGGTAGACAGAAACGCCCGCCGGCGAGAACGTAAAATCAGCGAACGGCTCTGCGAGCATGGCTTTGAGGTACTCCTCGGCAGCGAGCCCAATAGTCACGTGTGGGCTGAAACTCTTACCAGTTTGATTCGGCACAAAGCCGGCGACATACTCGATCAACGGTTGGACGATGTCGGGGTCTTCAGGCGTTGTAACGTAAGCGGTGGCCGTTCCCAACGGCACTGTGAATGGCGCGACAGCGTCGATCAATGCTTGCTGATACTCGAGAAAAGCATCAGTCGGATGGATCACTATCCCGGCGAGGCCCAAACCCTTCCACGGCATGTAATAGTATTTATACGCCGTCAACGTCCATGTCGCGGGGTGCTCGGTAGCAAGAACATTGCTTATTGCAGCATAGATGTTTTCGAGAGCATCGCTTCTCACATACCGCTGCAAGCAGGAAATGTGTGGCTGATGCGCCGCGTCCAACGCGTAGCCCTTCGGGAATTCCTTGAGCAGGCGCGCATTAGCGGCCCGCGCCTGTTGTAACATTGAGGCATCGGGCTCAAGTAAGACGTCGATCGCGGTAACGTCACTCAAAGGTCGCCTCCGATCTTCGTTCAAGTTAGCAGGACCAACGTAATTGCGCTGGAAGCCCCTCGGGTCCTTTGAATGGTGAAACCACCCGCATTACCCTCAGAAAAAATGAGTCGGATGGAAGGCGGCCACACGATGTCGGATGGAACGCACGGCAAAATCACGCGTCGCAGTTTTACGGAAGGTGTTGGAATTGCGGCTGTTGCCGCCGCACTTCCGCGCCTCGCGGCGGCCCAGAGCATCGGAGCCACAGCCGATCGTAAGAACGCACTCGATCACGTCGTCGTGATCATGTTTGAAAACCGTTCGTTCGACAACGTGCTGGGCCGGCTCTATGGCCCCGGAGAAGTCGAGTCATTCGAGGGCGTGATCGGCAAGGACCTTACAAACCCGATCCCCGAGTGGGCCGAACACGGTGCGAGCCGGAAGTTTGTCAATTACGGCGTCGCGACAAACATGAACACACCGAAGCCGGATCCAGGCGAAGAGTATCCGCATATCAATACCGATCTGTTTGGCATCGTCGATCCCAAGAACCGATTCGTACCCTTGTCGAAGATGGTTGCTCCCTACAACGCTCCGCAGCCGGGGCGGCAACCCACCATGGACGGATTCATCAGCGACTACATCGGCGCGTTTACCTCGGAGATGGGGCGCCAGCCGACCTACGAAGAGTACGCTCAGATCATGACGGGGTATTCACCCACGCAACTGCCGGTGACGTCGTCGCTCGCGCGTGGATTCGCCACCTTCGACCATTGGTTCTGTGAAGTGCCCTCGCAGACATTCACCAATCGCTCGTTTTTCCACGCGGCTACGGCGTCCGGTTACGTGATAAATTTTCCACCCGACGATGCGTTTCCCGTTCACAATACCGCAGAGACGATCTTCGAGCGGCTCGAAGCAAAGGGGCTCACCTGGCGCGTCTATTGCGATGCGCCAAGTCCCGCGTCGATGACCGGCATCATTCACGCTTCTCGGCTGCACGGCCGTTTTGCAACGAACTTTGCCACGGTCGCAGATTTCCTAGAAGATGCGAAGAACGGTCACCTCCCCAACTACGCGTTCATCGAGCCGAACATGTGGCATGGGCATAACGATATGCACCCACCAATCTCGGCGTTGCTACATGGCCTACCGTGGGATCCGCCGTCGTCGCTCCTCGGCGGCGAAGCGTTACTTGCAAAAGTTTACGACGCTGTCAGAACATCGTCGGCGTCGAGCGGGTCGAACTATCTGAACACCTTGCTGCTGGTTGCCTTCGACGAAGCGGGCGGCACCTACGATCACGTCGCGCCGCCCGCGGCTCCCTCGCCGGACGCAGCGGCCGCGCCGGGGCAAATGGGATTCACGTTCGATCGGTCGGGCCAACGCGTGCCGGCGATCGCGATTTCGGCGTGGATTCCCCAACGCCGGGTGGTTACGCAAGAGTATCGGCATACGTCGCTGATACGAACGTTGCGCGAGCGATGGTCACTCGGACCGCCGCTGACCGCGCGCGACGCAGCTGCCGCCGATCTTGCACCCATTCTCTCCCTCGATACGCCGAGGCCGCCCGAGCAATGGCCGGAGGTAAGACCGCAGGCGGTGCCCCCGTTTAACACCGCGCTGCTCCCACCAAATCTGCCGCTCTCCGTTCTTGGCAAGGGGATCTTCTTTGGAATTCTTGCCTTCGAGAAAAGCCTCGGCGCGAAAGTACCCGAGATCTCTCGAGATACGCAAATTACGGGCGCCCAAGCGCACGAGATCATTCGCAATATGTCGCTCGAGATTTTTCCAGGCTTGCGATACAGCGGATGACGGGCGATCGTCGCGACAATGCCGCAGGAGCGGATCCTCTTCCGTCCTGGAATGATGGTGCCACGAAGCGAGCGATCACCGATTTCGTCAAGAGGACCACAACCGAAGGGAGCCCGGATTACGTGCGCGTGCCGGATCGAATCGCGCTCTTCGATAATGACGGGACGCTGTGGGTCGAGCAGCCGATGTATACGCAGCTCGCGTTCCTCCTCGATGACGTTCGGAGGCTTGCTCCGCAGCATCCCGAGTGGAAAACGACGGAGCCCTTCAGGTTCGTTTTAGAGAACGACATAGCCGGATTAGCGGCGGCTGGAGCACCGGGCCTTATGCAACTCTTAGCTGCGACTCAATGCGGAATGACGACCGAAGAGTTTGCCAAAACCGCGAACGACTGGATTGAAACGGCGCGACACCCTAAACTCAAACGCCTCTATACGGAATGCGTCTATCAACCAATGCTGGAGCTGCTCGAATATCTAAGGGCGAACGATTTCGAAATCTATATCGTTACGGGCGGCGGCATGGAGTTCGTACGCCCGTGGGCAGAACGCGTGTACGGCGTACCGCTGCGGCGAGTTGTCGGCAGTTCGCTAAAAACGAAGTTTGAGATGCGCGGCAACCAGCCGGTCCTCATCCGTACGTCCGAGATCAACCTCATCAACGACGGTAATGGAAAGCCCGTTGGGATCCACGAGTTTATCGGCCAGCAGCCGATCGCGGCTTTTGGAAACTCCGACGGCGACCTGGAGATGCTCCAATGGGCGGCCTCCGGCAGCGGCGCTCGCCTAATTCTTCTCGTGCACCATACCGACGCAGACCGCGAGTACGCTTACGACGCTCATTCCGCTTTCGGCAAACTCAGCAACGCGCTCGACGAAGCAAAGGCCAGAGGTTGGGAAATTGTGGATATGAAACGCGACTGGAACACGATCTTCCCACCCGTTTCAAAATAGTCGATTTTGTGCGGTTTTCCGACATACGCTAAGCGCTCGCGAGCGGCTAGACTGCTATGTGGAGGTAATCATGAGATACTCACAAGCTGCCGTCGCGGGAAGTCTCTTGGTCGTCTTGATCGGCTGTCAGGGACCGCCGACGTCGACCCCGCCGTACACACCCGCTAGCGCGATGCGGGCGCATTTTTCAAACCCGGGACCGGAGAGCGATCCCTGCGAGGGATCGGGACGAGTCAAGGTTCGACCCTGCCCCGTGACCCTGACGAAGAAGCATCCGACGATCGAGGTTGTGGTGGGCGGCCCGGACGTTGTCGATTCGGCAGAAAAAACGAACTCAAAGAATCGCAGCGGCTGCGGACACGTTTGCCAGGTCGGGCAGTCATTTTCAAGCCCACTCGACTATGACGTTAGCGCGGGCTCGAAGTGCGCGAGTGTCGAGATTTCCTTTTATGGCTACGATGGAAGCGGTCAAACTGTCGGAATTGCACGGTTAAAAGTCATCAATAAAGACTGCCAGTGACGTTCCCATAGCGGCATAGCGATCATATTCTACCGGTAAGAACGCTGCGAAGGAGCGGTGCGTGCCCAAATTATTGCGATTACCTTATGGGGTCAGCGCGAAGACCGTTCCCGCGTTGTGGGTGCCGCCGGGCATCGTGCCATAGAGCGTGTCGTCAACGGGCGTCAATCCGCTGCCGCCATAACCGGCAACGCTATGGCCGTTGGGAAACCGGTGGAGTATTTCTTCCCGACCTTGAGGCGTAACGCTGAAGATCGTGCCGCAATAAGCGCAGCGTCCTCCCCATTGGGTCGTTCCGTAGAGCTTGCCGTCGAGCACGGTTAACCCGTGTTGGGGTCTCCACCCGTCGCTTCCGCCTTTGAAGCGATAGAGTACGCGATGCCGTCCAGTCGTTGTCATGCTAAAGACCGTCCCGCATCCGAGCCCATTGTAGCTGCAAACGCCGATGCCATTGCCGCCATAGGACGTACCGTAGAGCTTTCCGTCGAGCACGGTCAAACTGACGGGCGTCATCCCGTCACTGCCCCCTTGGAAATTGTAGAGCACGCGTTCCTTCCCGGCGGCCGTAAGGCTGAAGAACGTTCCGTTTCCGGTCGTACCGCCGTAACCGGTCGTTCCATAAAGGATGCCGTCGAGGCCGACGAGGCTGTCGGGGGCGGCGCCATCTTTTCCGATTGGAAAGGGCCCCTTAAAGTAGTAGACGACGTGGAAATCTCCGGAGGTGGTCACACTGAAGATCATGCCGCACGTGAAAAAGCCGGAAGGAATACACGACTTTTTCCCGCCGGCCGCCGTTCCGTATAACACACCATTGAGAGTGCTGAGATTTTCTGCCGACTCTCCATGGGGTGCCCTGCCGTAGCGATTCCGCCGGAATCGGTGAAGTATTCGTTCGTGCCCGGATAGCGGCACGGAGAAAATGATTCCGCAAGGCCCTCCGGCGATACCGCAGTAAAAATTCGACGTTAAACCGTAGAACAGGCCCTTCAGCGGGGTCGGAGCCGAATTCGGGAATTCGCCATCCTCGCTGCGGAAATTATAGTGAACGAGTTCCTTACCGGCAGGCGTGATGCTGAAGAAGGTGCCGCCGTTGTCTCTCCCGCCCTTTTCCGTTATTCCATAGAGAGTGTTGCTGCCGTTCACTCGAGTCAGCCCGATCGGCTGGGAGCCGTTGGTGCCGTCAAAATTCAGAAGAATGGTGAATCGCCGGCGTTCCGCTGGTGACGAGCTCGGGCCTTGAAAGTTCGTCGCTGGGGCGAATGCCGATTCCGGCGCCCTACACGATGCGAGCGTTAGAGCAGAGGCGCACGCAGCAAACGCATAAAGACGCAAATATGAACCGTTCATTCTTGCCGCTCCACGAAAATACAATGCCTAGGCCATATGAGGCCGCGGTCGCCCGTGACCATTGGATTACCCAATCCAAAAACCCCTTCAAAGCCGAGCAGCCCGCGCGTCGCGCGGGATGTTGTGGCTCCGGGCTCAAAGGAGCAGCCACAGTGGATGACGCCAAAAGGCTCGCCGCCGCACTGAACGTGCTGGTGAAAGAGCGGCAATTTGCAAACTCCAAGGCGCGTGGCGCGGCGCGCCAAGACCCGGCCGTCAATTGGCCGGCGACCAAGCGGCTGAACGAAGACTTCAACCCCGAAGTTGATGGATTCGAATCATTTGTCATGAACGACGGCAGTCTCTGTGCTTGGCAGCCGGGGCAGTTCCGTTATTCGGCCCAGCGCCGAGATTAGGTCGCCGTCCGGTCGTACGTCTGCGCTAAATCCGTCGCTGTATCGGCCGGCACCCGGGTCGGTGTATTGATGCCAAGCGGCTGGGCCGGGAGCTGTCGCGAGGTCGATAATTGCCGCGCGGTCCGTTTCACAACCGCAGCAGCTTCGGTAGCCGCGCGCAGAGCCGCGCCGCGCCCGCTTCTCTGCCAAACGATAATATTGGCGTTATGTCTGACGCCGGTCGCGAGCGACAGCTTGTAGGTTTGATCTCCTCGCGAAAACTCGTACCGGCGAAATCCTCGTTCGATCGCGCTGCGAATACTCGCACACGCCAATATGAAACCCGGCGACAAGTGCGCATACTCGGCATTGTAACCGGTCATGTAGCCGACGATCGTGTGGCGCTCGGGCTCGATGAAGGAGCCTTGTGATGCCATCACGTCATCGCCCTCGTATATTGAAGCAATTTGAAAGCGGCCCAGCTCGTAGCATTGCGCGAACAAATCGGCGAAAGTGCTGCGGGATTCTTGCAGATCTCGCTTCCAGCGCAGGCTGTTGAGTCGTAGTAACGATTCGATCGCGTTGGGGGCCTCGGCGGGAGATGCAAAATGTAATCGGTAGCTCGGCAGCGATTCGATCTTACGCAGACGCCAGCGAATCGTTCGCCGCGTTGCCCGGCTCCGGCTGTCGAGGTATTTTTCCCACGTCGAGGGCAGATCGGCGTACGGGCAAACGGCCGATGCGCGTTGATCGTTGCAATACCCATTCCGGGCTAACTCACCGACTAGCAAGACGATACGCGGATCCGCACAATCGCTGAGATCGAGCGCGTCCCAGGGAAGCGTTGCCACGGCGTTCGCGAGCGGTGGAATGTACTGCGACTCCTCGCCGCAGACCCCGAGCATTCCGGTGAAGTCCGCACGGGGGCTTCCCGCGAGCGCGAGCCGAGAAGTGAGTTGTGGACCCGATCGAGGGAAGCGCGTGAAGACCAGCGCCAGAAAGGCGAGATAGCGACCTTGCCCGTCGCGAACGCCCAAGACGACCCACGGCCTCGTTTCAGTGGCGAGGCACGAGCGCATCCACTCCCACGAAAGAAATAACGTGGCGAATTGGTCGGCATTATATAGTTCGTCCCAGCGAACGCGAATAAATTCGAGCTCACTAAGACTTGCAAAGTGATCGACTATAGTGAAAGATTTCCACGGAGGAGCCGCCCGGACCTCGATTCCGGCGCGCGATTACCAGGAGTTGACGATGAGGCCGTTGCCCGCGGGTGCGCCACCCTGCTTATTTGTGACTCCGCTTGCACTCGACTCGATGTATGACGATCCACCGCCGCCACCGCCGCCGCCACCCGTACCGCTAGGTTCGATCGAGCCCGAACCGCCGCCGCCGCCGTAGCAGCCGCCTCCCCCGCCTCCGCCCCCGCCATCGGGATGGTCGCTGCTGCCGCCACCCTGGCCGCCGATCCCCAGAGACCCCGCATCACCGTTGCCTCCATAGGAATAGCCCCGGCTGCCGGGATGGCCGCCGTTACCACCGGCCGTCTGAGTACCGCCTTTTCCGCCGCCGCCAATCGCCGACCGGCGGGAACGACCGCCGCCCCGTTGGCCGATGTCGGCACCACCGGCTCCGCCGTGACCCGCGCCGTAATATGTCTGTGCGACCCCGCCGCCGGCGCCGCCGCCCGCGACGAGAATACGATTCGCTAAGGCGCTGCCGCCCTCGCGAACATCCGACGCGCCGCCCCCACCGTCGCCGCCGAAGTCGTAGTGGTTTCCGGTCGCTCCACCGTTAGCGCCTCCGTTAAAGCCGCCGGTCCCATCCGTTCCGACGTCGGCCTTTCCGCCTTCGCCGCCAACGACGATCGTGAGTTTCTCGCCGGGTTTGACCGGGATCGTTGCCTGCACGAACGCGCCGTTGCCGCCCTTGTCGTGCTTGCCGGTCGGACCGCCGGCGCCGTAGGCCGCCACCGTGAGCTTCGTTATACCGGACGGCACTCGAAAGCTCTGCCGCTTGCCGGTATAGTCGAAGGTTTTGCTCTTCGCTCCGCTGCCGGCAGCGCTGGCGGCGGCACGGGAGATCGGCGCCTGGAGCCCGCCGGCGCACCCCGCGATCGTCGCCGCTCCCGCGACCAACAACATGCAGCGGTGCATTGCGAAACTCATCATCGTCGACGTCTCCTGCAAGTCCGGTTTCTCAAACCGATTTCTTTGACGGAATCGAAATACCGCTTCGCGAAACTCGCCGCCACCAGGTGAAGATCCTTTGATCGGCGCGGCGGTCCGATGTCGCACCTTCGTCGGACGCGGCGACGAACTCGCTGCTTTAGAGCACGCGCGTCGCGAGCTTTCGAAAAGCCGCGGTTGCTTCGTGCTCGTCTCGGGAGAGCCCGGCATCGGAAAGAGCCGGCTGCTCTCGCGTTTCCGCCAACTTACACCGACTGGCCGGTCCCGTAATATCGCGGTTGCCGACTGCCTTCCTTACGCGCAACGGCCCTTTGGCGCTATTCGGTCGCTACTTGGCGTCTTGGTACCCACCGTGTCGCTCGACGAACTGCCGCCGCCGCTTCGGCGGGCGCTCATACAGTTAGTGCCCGAGTGCTTCGAGACCGCGCGTATCGCAACGCCGACTCCCGTCGTCCTGGAAAAAGAGGATCTATTTTCGGCGCTCCTTGGATTCCTTGCAGCGGTTTGCGCGAAGCGCGCAACGCTGCTCTTTATCGAAGATCTCCATTGGGCCGACACCTCCACGCTCGACTTTCTGCGCTTCGTGGCAGCAAGAATGGATAACCTCCGGCTCATGCTCGCCGCAACCTACCGAACCGAGCAGCTTCTTTCAGATCGCATTTTCGCTCAGAGTATCGGAAGCCTCGAGCGAGAGACGACCGTCCGGCGTATCGATTTGATACCGTTGACGCCGGCGGAAATTGAGTCGGTGATCATCGACGCGCTCGAAGGACAGGCCCCGATATCGCACGATGCCATCGCAAGCATCGCGAAGCGTAGTGACGGTAATCCGTTTTATGCCGAGGAGCTGCTCAAAACCACGCTCGAGCGCCGACGATCTCATACGGCCAACGCGTTGCCGCTGACAATTCGAACGACGATTCTGGAACGGCTCGGCGCGCTCGACGCCGAGGAGCGAGACGTACTCTCGCACGCCGCGGTGCTCGGATATCATTTCGATCCGGCCGTTCTCGCCGACGTCATCGAACGAGATCGAACGTCGGTGCTTCCGGCGCTCCGAAAAGCCGTCCGTCACGATCTTTTGATCGAGCAGCCCGGCACGCGTGGGGGGTTGCGGTTTCGGCACTGGCTCACCCGCGAAACCATTTACGACGCTATGCTGGCCGTCGATGCTCGCGCGCTGCACCAGCGTATCCTTTCGCACCTGGAAGGCCGGCCGGACTCGAGAGATCGCATCATCGAGCTCGCCTATCACGCTTCCCAGTGCGGCGACGCTCAAAAGGCTCTCGCCTATGGTGAGCAAGCAGCGGAGAATGCCCTCGCGATGCGCGCGATCGGAGAAGCGTCGGAGATCATTACGAAAACGCTGCCCTTTGCCGCGGACGATGCCCGTCGCGCCCATTTGCAGGAGCGCCTTGCGGAAGCGTACCGCCTTCAAGGAAAGAGCCGCGCCGCCATCGATGCGTTGGAACGCGCGATGGAGATTCGGCTTGTGCGCAACGAATACGACGATGCCGCGGGTCTGATGCATCAGCTCGTCGCGGAACGCGTAAACGTTGGCGATGACGATGCCTTTGCGTCTTTGGAGCGCTTCCTCTCGGTTCACGCGGAGCGATTGACTCCTCCTCTGCGCGACCGGCTCTTTGCTTTTGCTGCTAGATATGCGAGTGCGAATAACGATTTTACTCGAGTGCGGACATACTTAACGAAAGTATCGCCCTTGGAAACCCTCGAACCGGCGACCCGCTTGAGCTTTCTCATCGCACAAATGAACGAGTGCGCGTATGAAGGGAATGCTCCGGCCTGGAGAGCGGTCGCCGAAAACTTCGCCGATCTCTTGCCCCACTTGACGCCGTTTCTACGAACGATCGCCAACTATACGATCGCGCAGACCGGCATTCACTTGGACGTGCGTAGCGAGGTCGATCGGGCCATCGAGGCCGCAAATCGGACCACCGAGGAGTGGGGCTTCGGATCGCTGGGGCTCTTTGGCGCCGGAGTAGAAGCCGTCCACGCGTTTCAATACGGCGAGTTAGTGCGCGCGCGCGATCGTCTCGAGCGCGTTCTGGAAAAGCCGGGAAGCGGGCCGGCGAACGGCCTCGCCGCGCAAGTCGGTCCGTATCTCGCGCTTGCGCTCGGCGACGACCAGCTGGCCCTGCGCGCCTTTCACGAACCACTCTTTGCGGCAGCGAGAAGCAACCGGGATATTTCCTCGCTGCTCGCATTGAGCGCGCGGGCCGCATGGCTCTGTTCCAAGGGGCGGCCCTTCGAGGCGGTCGGGGACTTGCGACTCGCCGTGAACTCACTCACACGGACGACGGCGGAGTGCGGCCCTCTGCTGGCCGCGGCGGCCCGCTATCTTCAAATCGACGAGTTGTCTGCGGTTCGTGCTTTTGCAGAGGAGCACGACGCGGCGGCTGCCAGTGCGGCGAACGCACATCTCGTGGAGGCAATCATCGCACAACGCCGCGGCTCGCATCGGCAGAGCGTGGAAGAAGCACGGTCGGCCGCAACGTCATACCGGCACCTGTCGTGGCCGCTCTACGAAGCCGAGGCCCTCGAACTTGCGGGCGATATTCATGGGGCGCGCGCAATCTACCGGATCTGCGGCGCCGCCGGCCATCTGGCGCGCCTCTCGCCCGAGCCGAGCGATTCGCTCTCCGCCCGCGAGATCGAGGTGGCGTCGCTGGTTACCGACGGGCTTACGAATGCTGCCATTGCTGCAGCGCTCATGATCGGAGAGAAGACCGTCGAGAAGCACCTTGGATCGGTCTATCGCAAGCTTGCCGTGCGTTCGCGCGCGGGGCTTGCCGCGAAGTTTTCCAAACGAAGCGCGGGCTGAACGGCCCTGCAAGTAGGGGTTTCCCCCATACTCTCAGGCGAGTCTGAGCGGTAGCGTTGGTGCAAACCTTCGCTCGAGAATAAGGGGATTTTCTTCATGATAGCTTCCGTTGCGAATCGCGTGCTGATACTCGGCGCCGGGTGCGCCCTGGCCGCCTGCAGCGCTGGAACGGGCGTCCCGACGGCCGTGGCAGGGGGAACCGGAAGCCCGGTAAGCGCGCACCTCCGAACACACTCGTGGATGGCCATGAGCGCCCGAGAATCGAAATCGCTGCTCTACGTTTCCAACGCCGGTAATGGCACGGTCACCGTGTATGACTATCAGGGCGGCAACAACCTCCGGTTGGTCGGGACGTTGACCGGCTTTTCCACGCCCGAGCAACCCTGCATTGACGCAAGCGGCGACGTTTTCGTTCCGGACGCCGGTGCCGCCAGCATTGTCGAATACGCGCACGGCGGAACCGCGCCGATCGCCACCCTCAACTTTCCCGGGGGCGTGCCCTACAGCTGCTCGGTCGACATTCACGATACCGGCAATCTTGCGGTAGCGAACAATGACGGCTATGCGGGTAACGTCGGGATCTATGCCGGAGCGACCGGTTCGCCGACGATTTTTCACCCGGGTCTCAGCAGCGTACTCTATGTCGGCTACGATCCGAGCGGCGACCTCTTCGTTGACGGCCTTAAGGGCGTTGGCAGTAACCAGGGTTCCGCACTGGCCGAGTTTCCGAACGGCGGCAGCGGTTTCTCGATCCTCACCATGGCCGGTGCGACCGTCGACTATCCGCAACAGGTGCAGTGGAGCGGTAAGCACTTGCTGCTCGGCGATCTGCACGTGAATAACGGAAACTCCGGCGTGTATCGAATGACGGTAAGCGGAAACACCGCGACGGTCATCGCCACGACGCAGTTTTCCGCGTTCGACCAAGGAGGCTTCTGGAAATTGAACGGTCGAGGAAAAGTGATCGCTGCGAGCGCGAGCTACGGGCACGGCAACGCCGTCTACGTTTATAACTATCCGTCGGGCTCGCTCTATGCAACGATTACCAACGGCATTTCCGTTCCTGAAGGCGTCGCCATCAGCGTCGCACGGTAAGAGATGCGCGCTTGATTGTGTGGCGAGTAAACTTGCCATCCGTCGGCGGCAAAGTGAGAGAGTATCGATCGATTCAAGTCGTCTAGCGCGAACGCGATGCGCATGCTAGACTAGCTCAACCGGTGTCGTCACGCGATGCCGGTTGAATCGTTGCTGCTGCTGAGATATTGGAGGAGACGTCGTTGCGTTTCGCTATGAGTTTTTGCGTCATCGCATTGGCGCTGACGGGTTGCAACGCCGGAAGCGTTCCGTCGCAAGGGAGCCTGCCGCCGGCGGCTCGCGCCGCTCAAGCTCCGGCCACTTCGGGCGGGAAGTTCGTGGGCTCTTATTCGGGCACTTACAAAGTCTACTGCGTCGTTCACGGCAGAGGGTCGATCTGTCATTTCAAGCTTACGGGAAGCGGTTCCGGCTCTTTCATCGGTGAAAGCGATGCAACGGCGAAAATCACGTGCGGCGTCGGCCGCGAGTGGCAGGGAAGATTCCTGTTCCGATCTCAAGGAGATCGCCGAGACGTCATCGCGATCCAGATACCTCGCATTGCCGGAGGCTGCGGTGCGAGAGGCGACTACAGCGTCAAACGCGGCGGCGGTACCTTCGCCGATGCGAGCGGCGACGGCAGCGTTTTTATCTCGGGCTTATCGCAATACGGCACAACCGGCTCGTTCTCGTCATCCCTAAAGGGAACGCTAACGTTCTAAGGCAGAGCCGAGCCCGCGAAGGGGAAGCGCTCGGTGCGTGCTTGCTACGTTGGCTGCGGCTGGGTGTTCGTAGTTGAGGATGAACTGCTCTTTTGTGCTTCGGAACCGCTTTGCGGTTGCGCCCCGTGGTTGAATTCGTCGTCGTGTTCGTAGTGGACGACGTACTCCACGGATGCCACTAGAACAGGGCAACTAGACGCACGGCGAGTGAGAGCCTACGTGCTAGTCGTCGGGCTCGGCAGCGGGCTGATGCAGAAAGTACGCCGGCGGGAGCTCCGCTTGAATCTTTTGGAACGGCGTCGGCTGCTTTTTGAAGTTGAAGCAATCGGAGAGATCGTCTGAACGTTCATCGGTCGTACCGAGCGAGCCCAGGCCGAAGGTTTCTTCGGTGAATTTCAAGATGCTGCCGAACTCGTGCGGCACGTGAGAGACGTAATGCCTCCGGGCATAGGGTGAAATCACGAGAAACGGGACGCGAAAACCAAGCTCGTAGGTGTTGAAGATGTGGGGCGCGACGTGATCGTACCAGCCGCCCCAATCGTCCCATACCACGAAGATTGCCGTGTCGTTCCAGTAGGGCGATTCGCCGACGGCATTGACCACCGACGCGACCCACGACGGACCGGAACCGTCGGTTACGGCGGGGTGGTCCGAGGCGAGCTTCGTGGGGGTAACCCATACGACGCTCGCGAGTTGATTGTTCCCAATGTCGGTGAGTACTTGCGCCGACGGCGTCGCAACGTGCTCGTTATATCCCGGCGACGACCATAGCGAGTAGATCGCGTCGACGGCATTCCACAGGCCCGCGCCGGTCGTCGCCTGGTAGTAGCGCCAGCTTACGTCCGAGGCTTCGAGCTCGTTCATGAGTGCGTGGCGCTTAAAACAAGGAAACGTAAAGGTGTCCTGCTGGTTTTGCATGGTGATGAGCCGTACCGTCGAGCCTGCCGGGGAATCGCAGCCGCCGGTCGTTCCTTGCCCGTCAGGCTGCTCGGCGTTGTTGTCGGCCTTTACCGTCGAGGTTTCGTTGATGGCGGAGGTGCCGCTGATAAGGTACTGGTGAGCTGGAAAGCTCGGACCCTGGTTCGACTGGAAAAAGTTGTCGGCAAATGTGTAGGTTTCCGCCATTTGGTAATACGGTTTTACTTCGTCTCTTGGGACAAAGCTGTAGGCGTGCTCGGTCTTGCGTGCGCATCGGCCCTTGCAGCGCTCGTGGTCGAACCCATCCAGGCGGCCGTTGTCGTAATCGGCGACCCAATCGGCATGCACGTGACCGAGATCGAAGGGTGCCCAAAGATGGCGAGGCTTGAGCGGAATGACCTGACCCTGCGAGTTGTATCCCCACCGCTGCGTGTTTGCGCCGCGGACGAAGGGAAACAGGTTATCGACGCTGCGATTCTCTTGAATGATGATGACGACGTGCTCGATTTTACCAGCGATTGCGCCGCGTGCAGCGTGCGCGCTCGATGACGTACCCGCGGAAGATGCTGTAGGGCTCCAGATGGACGCGCCGCCGCAAGCCGCAAGAACGGTAACGCATCCCGTTGCCGCAATTATGCGAGGGAAGCATTGCATGATCCGAGTATTGCACGGAATACAGCGTTAACGCGTCAACGATACGCGGACGCTGGGTTAGAATCGCCGAGCCGTTGGTTCGAGTGCGGCTGAGGGGTATCGGCATCTTTTGCCGCAGAAGTGAATGGCGATGCGCAAGAGTCTCTCGCGGGGAGCCCTGATCCTCGCAACGCTGCTGGTGGTGATACTCTTTTACGTGCCGATCGGGCACGTCGACTTTGCTGAAAACTGGGGCGAGGGCACGTTCGGTATCACGATGGCCCCTCGAATGGCAAATGTCGACGCCGTCGCTCTGGGGTCGGCCGCCGATCGCGCCGGAGTGCGGCCCGGAGATCGCTTAGGGCCGCAGGATCGATTTGAGGTGGCTTCACGCGTCCGCTCGCCGTATCCGGGCGAAACCGAGTCGCTCAACTTCGAGCGCGGTCACGGCACGTACACCGTAACCCTGCGAGCGCATGCCAATCCGGCCTTCGGGACGTTGCAGCGAATCGGCGGCATCCTCGCCTACATCCCGCCGACGGTCTTTTTGATCGTGGCGTTTTTGTTCGTCTTCCTTCGGCCGTCGATCATGGCGTGGTCGTTTTACGTATTTGCGGTCGGATACTTCGGCACGAGCCCGGCGTTTATGTACTGGTCGCACGTGTTGCCTGCCCCGGCATATCTCGGACTTTCGTTCGTGCTGAGCACGATTTTGGGCGCTTGGAGCGTGCTGCCGCTGCTGCCCTTTCTCTTGCGGTTTCCAAATGGCGACGTCTTGGGGTGGCGCCGCCGGATCGATCCGTTCGTCTGGGCTTTTTTGGCGGTGGCCTACGTGCTCTACGTCGTCGAGTGGCGCGCGTACTATGCGGCGGATACAATTCCGTCGTGGGACGTCGTTCTCAGTACCATCATTCCATTATGCGCTTTTGCCGTTGCCGGCCTCATCCTCGCAAAGAATTTCGCGACGGTGACGCCCCGCGATCGCCAGCGATTTGCCTTCGTCGCGCTCGGAACGTTCGTATCGTTCGTAGCTTATGCGATCTACTACGTTCCAGGCGTCCCGTTTGCGGTGGGACAAGTGATCGGTTTTCTGGTGGTGCTGATGCCGCTCTGCATCGCTTACGCCGTCTTTCGGCTACGCGTGCTCGACGTCAATTTTGTGTTGAATCGTGCCCTGGTATTCGGCGTGCTCTCCATCGGCGTGATCGCGTTCGTTTCGATTCTCGATTGGTTCTTTTCGCGTGTGGTTGCCATTGGACGCTTGGCGCTCGGTCTCGAGTTGCTGGTGACGATCGCCATCGGCTTGCTGCTCGACCGGATAAACCGCCTCGTGGGAGGCTTCGTGGAAGCGTTGTTCTTTCGAGGACGCCGCATCGCCGAGCGGCATTTGCGTCGCGCCGCCGCAGCGCTGCCCTACGCGACCGACGAAAGCGCTATCGTGGACGGACTGGTGCAGGTTCCGGTGGATGCGCTGGAGCTTGCAGGCGCGGCGCTCTACCGCCGATCGGCGGACGGTTCGTGCTTCGAAGGCGTCGCGACGAGCCGCGAGACGATTGTGGCTCCGCCGGGTTTCGGCGCGAACGAACTCTTGGTTCGAATGCTGCTCGCGGATGAGCGCATCGTCTGGCTCGACGACCTCCGCTCGCACCTCGACCCGGAAAACGCGGCGATCTATACCCTCGCGATTCCCGTCACCGTGCGTCACGAACTCGTTAGCTTCACGCTCTATGGCGCACATGCGAACGGTGCGCAGCTCGATCCTGAAGAAGTCGAACTTCTAGAAGAACTCGCGCGGGAGGCCGCTCGAGCCTACGATCACGTCGAGGCCGAACGCGCTCGCGCACGATATTCGCGACTCGTCGCCCAGCAGTCGCCGTCCTAGCCGGCCGTTTTACGGCTTATGAACGTGGACGTCGTACTGGCAGACGTCGATCTTGGTCAGGATTTTCGTCTTGCCGTTGGCAAAGACGAGCTTCACGTCGTGCAGCATATTGGGACAATGCGCGTACGAGTTCTGCGTAAACTTGATGTAGAAGAAGTGTCCGGGCTGTACCGGATTCGATAGGTCGTTGATACCCCAAAAATCCCGCTGAGAGTCCTTGTCGTAGAGCTCTTTGATCGGCACCGTCGTGTCGTTAAAGATTTTGAAGACGACTGGATTCGCCGCATCGGCGCGAGCGGCGGGAAATAACTGGATCGTCCCGCCGATCGCCGCGGCCGCCAGTGCGGCCGCACGCCGAAGCTGAGTCATCACGGCTTGCCGGTGGGCGGACTGACCGACTGTCCCCACGCGTCAAATGGGGCAATATCGGAAGGCAGAGCGCGCTTCGGATTGCCGCCGTTGGTGAAGTTGAAGAAGTCCATTCGGTTGGAGCACGAGAGATTGCCGGCGACGACCGCGTTCTTCTTGGGAGTCGTCCCGTTCAGAAACGGCTGAACCGCGTCGAAATTACTCTTGCTCGGATAGCAATCATCGGTCAACTCAGTCGTATGCACGATGGTGGCTGCCGAGCCGGCGAGGCTGATCGTGTAAATCGCCGTGGTATCGCCACCCTGATAGGATTGATCGGTGACGGCCATGTAGGTTTTCCATCGCTGGACGCCCCCGGGAAATCCGATGCTCACGCCGGAGATGACGTTGAACTGATTCGTTCCGCTCGGTAGCTCGAGTAGCACGTTCGCACCGGAGAGATTTTGACCCTCGACGAAGAGATTGCCGCTCACGTCGTAACCCGGCGGCCACATAAAGGCCGCGCTCCCGTCGGTATAATACTCTTGCGCGCCACTCAGGCCGCCCGCGAAGATGTCGATGCCGCCGCTTCCGGAAGAGACGCCCGAGAAGTTCGACACCGCCACGTTACCCGTTGTTGGATCGACGGAGCATCCGTTTGGAAGCCCGAAGTCGTCGACCGCCGTGGCGATCGGAGTGATGCCGCCGTGGGCGAACTCATAGATCGTCGAAGTGCCTTCGTCGACGACGTACACGTCTCTCGCTTTGTCGATGCACTGACCGTACGGCTCGTCGAGGCCAGTGATCTGGCCGTAGAGCTTGCCGGCTTGGACGCGATAGTTGTAAATATCGATCGTGCCTTTCGACAAGTCCGAAGCGTAGAGCAGATATTGCCTGCCGGCATCGGGGCGAATCCACGATTTGCCGTTCTTGTGGTGCATTTGCGGAACGAGTCCGATTCTGGTCGACTTGGCGAGCATTCGAAGCCGGCCGGAGTGACGAGCGTCGGGCCCGTCTTGGAATGTCGAACCGGCTGCAGTCGGAGCGCCGCCTTGCTGGGCGCCGCAGGCCGTCATGGCGACGGCGACGCACGTAACGGCGGCCAGCCGGATAAGGGTCGAGAATTTCATAATAGCAGTCCTTCCGTAGACCCGGCACATTTCTTGAGGCGTCCGCTTGCTCCCTGGAAGCGGGCGCCTCCCTCGGTGAGAATCGTGCTCGCTACTTCATCGAGCGTGGGTCGTAGGCGACGCCCTGGACTTCGTCGCTCGCTCGCATGCTTTTGCCGAAGCTATTCAGGTACAGCTCGGCGCGGTCAAAAGTGTCGCGCGACGGCAGAATCGAATTGCGGATCGATTTTTCGTTCGAGCTCGAATTGCAAGCTTTCGAAAGCCGTTGGGTCGCTTCCGTAATCATACTGACGCGTGTTGACCAAGAACGCGTAGTTGCTGCCGTTGGGCAGTTGCTCGGCCCAGGTATTCGTACCCGGCATCGAACCCTCGCGCGCCCAATCTGCGCCGGGCTCCGGCGTTCCGACGCCCCAGATCAGATATTGGTTCATGAACTCGAGCATCGAGTCGGCGCTGGTTGCCAATGCCGCCGCGCCGCCGGCGACCTTGAGAACCATATCGTCACCGCCGTACGGATACGCGTACCGCCTCTTGGAGAGCACGTAGACCGCCGAGAGTCCTCGATAGGCGGAGTAATATTTAGAGACTTCGTCTTTGAGACGCGAACCGATCGTTGGCGAGATCAGCACGTTGTGGACGCCGAGCGGCCCCGCGACGTGCTTCGCAACGTACTCGGCGAAGCTCATCCTCGAGGCTTTCTCGATGACCATCCCGAGCACGGTGTAACAAAAATTGCAATAGGCATAGGTCGTTCCCGGGGCTTCTTGGAGCGGTTTGGAGAGCTGGTAGCGTACGTAGTCGACTTGGCCGACGGTCGTTTTGAGATGAAGCGCCCGCGAAATCTGACGCATCTGAAAGGTCGGATCGTAGTACGGCGGCTTTGAGTCGTCCCAACCCGATTTGTGCAGGATCATGTCTTCGATGGTGATGTCGAAGATGCGCGGGTCGACCTTGGCCCCCTTCGGTAGGGGTTTAGTGATTCCCAGATATGCAAAGACTTTTGCGCTCGGGTCGACGCTCTTCGCTTGAATCAAATTGTAGAGCGCACCGTCAACCCACGCTTTTGTGTTACTCGCCAGCCGCATGATGGTGCTCGGCGTCGTCGTCGATTTCGCAAGCCCTCGATAGGTATAGGCATGTGAAAACGTCGTCTTTCCCCCGACGGAGACGGCGAGTTGTGCGTTGGGGACCCGCTGAGCGACCATAAAGCGCACGACCAGGCGGTCGAGCGCGGAATTAGTACCCGGTCCCTGGATCGAGATTTTCGAGTCTTGCACCGTCGCTGCAAACCCGGTCTGCGGTGGTACGTAAGCACCACCGCGGAGGCTCTGCGCCGCGCCGCACCCGGCGAAGGCTGCGATTGCCGCGGCGCAAACGATGAACCGTGACTCCACGCCGCCTATTCTGCGGCGGCAAAAGGGAGGATGCCTTTTTCACTCGCCGGAATAGGCCGAGTTGATCTTTGCCGTCATAGGAGGCGCCATGCACGTATTTACTCGTCGCGGGATTCTCTATTTGTTTGCCCTCGCGCTCGCCGCATGTTCGAGCGGCGCAGGGAGCAACATCTCCCCTTCCGCCACCGGATTCGATTCGACTTCCACGCAATCGTCGTTGGACGACGTGCTCGATTCGGCGCCCGAGGTGAGCGGGGGCCACGCGATTATCCGTCCGCTCTCAATCCATCCGGACGCGAAAGGGCCGGCGATCTTGATCAACTTCGTCGCGAATGGTCCGAACCAAGGCGGAGTGCCGTGTATCGGTTGCGTGAGCGGTGCGTCGAGCAACGACACGATCGGGCTGACCGGACCGTCGAGCTACGTGCCGAAAGGAGCGGTCTGGCAATACGAACTGTCGTATACCAATCTCAGCTACAAGGGCAAATGTAAGCTCGCGTGGGCGATCACCTCGGGAAAGAAGACGATCGACAGTTTCTCCGCGACGCTGGACCTGACGACTCCGGGCGGATTCGTTCTCTACGCGCTCGCTCGTAATCGTCCGAAGTACTCCGGCATGGCGACGGTGACCGGTAAGGTCACGTGCGGGGCGGCGCACCCGTCACTGCAGGCACCGATCGAGTTTCAGTAAGTGCGAAGGTTCATCAGCCGGCCGCTCGTGCCGGCGGGTGAAGGCTTCATAACGGAGGCGAACGGGAGCGAACCACCGGTGCCGGCGCGTTTCGAGTGGAGCGGCCGGTCCTTGGCAATCGCTTCCGTCGTTCGCACGTGGCGCTCGACGAAGAGCGACCGCGGCGATGCATATCTCAAGCGCCATTGGTTCGAGCTGCGCACCGAGGAAGGCGCGACGATCGAAGTCTATTACGATCGCGAGTCGCGGCGCGGAGCCTCCCCGTGGTGGCTCTACACGATCGAAGAGTAGTTCCGGTAAAGGGTGTCGCCGCTATCGCTACCAGCGCCGCGCGGTGAGCGGAGCGTCGGAGTCGTCGCCGCGCGGTACGAGAAAGTAGATGACGATTGCGACGTACGCGCCGAAGCTGACAATTGGAAGTACCAGCGCCACGAGCGTAACGGCAACGTAGACGAGCAGCCCGATCCGATAGCCGCGTACCGTCGCCGCGATCGCGCCTGGATCGACGTCGGGTGTGAACGAGGCGGAGCGCACGAGATGTGCCAGCATCAAATTGTAGAACGCCGCGTTGGTCGAAAGCACGAGGCCGTAGAGAAACGCCGACGCCGACAGCGTCGGATACCCTCCGAGCGTCTTGGTTGCAAATGGAATCAGGACGGTCGATGCCAACAGCAGCAGGTTCCAAAAGACTGTCGTGCGGTCGACGTGACGAACCACCCGGAAGAGCGCGTGGTGATTCTGCCACATGAGTCCAATCACGGAGAAGCTCAGGGCGAAAGCGAGCAGATCCGGCCACAGATGCAGCAGCGCGCTTGCCAAGGCGCGGTTCGATGGCGAGCCGAGCTCGGGCAGAACGAAACCGAGTGCCAAGAGCGTGATCGCGAATGCGAAGACGCCGTCCGAAAATGCTTCGAATCGAGCCTTATTCATAGGCGATCGTTACTTCGAAACGGCGGTGACGTCTGCGGCCGCGATCGGCGTCCCCTTATTCCCCCACGAGGAGCGCACGTACGTCAGGACCGATGCGATGTCGGTGTCGGGGAGTTGCGGGCTCCAGGCCGGCATCATGCCGTCGTAGCTTTTACCGACGGCGATAACCTTGCCGGTCAGCCCATATTTAACGATACGAATCACGCGCTTCGGATCGCCGGTGACGGTCGCATTAGCTGCGAGCGGCGGGAAGGAGCCTGGGACGCCCTCCCCGTGCGCTCCGTGACAGCTTGCGCAGTTGCTCAGAAAGAGGCCGGCGCCGTTCGCAGCGCTCGAACTCGCAGTTGCGCTCGAACTCTTGTTATTCGCGCAAGCACCGAGCGCGGCGATCAGCGCGACCGCAAGGAAGACTCGACCGTTCAGCACAGGTTCGTACCTCGTGCGGGATACTTCGTCGATCCCTCGGGCCTTTACCGCCTCTCGGGCAGCGCGAGTCGAGCGCTCCTCGATACGTCCCGTGGCTTGCATGACGACGAAGAGCGTGAGGATTGCGCCAATGGTAATCGTGAGTCCGCTCCAGCCTTCGTTAATAGAGCGCGTACGAGAAGAGCACGAGGTAGACGAGCTGGGCGAGCCCGCTCTCGACCGCCGCGAACTTTAAACCGACGACGAGGCGCAAGTAGGAAATCGTCAGGAAGAGCGTGACCGCCGAGCAGATGGCGAATGCCGCCTCGATCGGTATACGATCGACGAGATATGCAAAGAGCAAATGAAACGCGAAGAACGACGCCGCCAAGAAGAAGTAATTGATGGGATGCAGGTCGATTTCGCGGAGTGTCACGATCACGAGCATCACGAAGAAATAGAAGAAGAGTGCGACGGGCGCCCCAAAAGTGATGCGCTCGGCGACGGGGCCCGGCTGCAACGGATACGGAAACGTCATTCCGATGCCGCTGCCGGTGACGAGCGTCGCGTAACGCCAATCGAGCTTCCAACCGCTTTTATCCCGTTCTTCCGCGGTCGGCAGTAAGGTTTGCGGCGGGAAGTCAATTGCATTGAAATTCGTGGTCATGCGCAGCGCGAAATCGCCGGCCGCTTCAACGCCGTCGCCAAAGCGGTAGATCCAAGTTCCCATGCCGCGCGATCGGTATCCCACATCCAGCGTCGTTTCGCGACCGGGAGGAAGCGAGAACGTCAGGCGTCCCTGGTCGAGTGCCGTTGGATCTGCGATGCGGTGCCCGTCGATGAAGGCGCTGAAATCGGCATAGGTTCCATCGGTCGATGGGAAGGCAAAGTGGATCGCGAGCCGTGGGTTCCCGCTGACGTTTCGAATCCGATAATGCGCGAGGAATCGCACGTTATAAAGATTGTACCAGAGCAATCCGTCGCGTCGCTGCTCGAGGTCGAGCCGTACGACGATTCGACTGCTCTGAATCGGGACGGGGACGTACGAGTTGCCCCGCGTCTTGGTACTTACTTGCGGCGCCGCCTGCGTCTGAGCACCACCCCACTGCGCCGTAAGCCGATCGCGCTGTTGCGAATCCGAATCGTTGGTACGCTGCACCAGCGTTCCGCCGAGAATCATCCAGGCGAGGCTCGCCGAGCAGAAGATGAAGGTAATCGCGATCAGCCGCTTGAGCATTCGAAGCCCCCCGAGGCGTGGAGTACTTTGCCGTGCAAAGTTATAAACTTTGTATCACAAAGTTTATGCCGGTGCAAGCGATTGCCGCAAAATAAAAACGGGGCGGCTGACCGCCCCGTTTCAGGTGCTTCTTGTAAGAAGCGGAGTTTTGGATCGGGCTACTGCCGTCTCCTCAATGCATGCGCTGATTGTCCGGCGCGAAGATGCATGATTCAACGAGCCGGCTATGCTTGAGACCTGCGTTGAAGCTGTACCGCAACGTGAAGGTCGGAGGCATATAGTTGTAGACGTCGCAGGAACCGTTCGTCTCGTCGCCTACGGCCAGCTTCGCGGCCGAACCGTTGAGGCCAGGGTAGAATGACTGGCCCTGCAGGGTAAACGTATACAGCGAGGTGCAGTGCGGATTGCAGCCGCTATAGACGTGGAGCTTGCTGTTGAAGGCATCGAGCGAGCCGATGTTGCCGGCGTTATCGATGAAGAGGCCGCCGTACGATGACTGGCCGCCCGTGCCATCCGCGGCTACGCCGTTTCCGGCGCATCCCGCGAAGTACACCAATCGGAACCCGGCTGGAATCCCGTTCGTCAACTTCTTGGCGGTCGAGAGCCAGCAATTGCCCGAAGCGTCCATCGCGACGCCCGCGCTATATCCCGTGATGGCCGAGCTCGTAACCGGGGCGCCGCACGAGAGCGAGGAGAGCGTGCAGATCACGAGTTCACCGAGCTTGGTGGTGAAGTTGATCTCGCTTACCGCTATCGGCGCGAGAACTGCGTTGAAGCTCGCCGCATCGACCGGCTGGCCGGTCGTGTCGGGAATGGCGCCCAGGAGAGCTCCGCAGATCGTTGGCTGCGTGCTTCCGAAGTAGACGCTGATGTTCCAACCGGACGTGTTCTTTCCGGCGGGTTTCGACGATCCGGGAACGATCAAGTTGCCCTTCTCGTCGGAGGCGATGCCGTTGACGTTATACCTGTTCCCTGGTGGCGAACAGACCGGGGGATTATTGGTCTTGTTCGGCTTGGGCGAATAGCCGAAGACTCCGACGTCGGAGCGAAACTCTTCGGCGTAATTGCCTCCTCTTTGTTGGATTTGCGGGGGTCGGTTCTGGCCTTCGCGCGGGCCCGATTCCTGACGCCACCCCGCCGAACTGATGGGCGTCCAATTCATGACGTGCTGGTCGCGCGTAGCCGCCGCGGATTGGTCGCCTGCGTTCGGCAACGACGAACCCGAGGAGCCGGCGTTCATGGAACAGCCTACCAAGGCGATGACGCCCGCCGCGCACAACGCTGAAGTGAAGTAACGCATTTGGATTTAGGCTCCTTAAAAAAGCTCAAGCTTTAGGGAAGAGCCTACGTACATGAGCGAAACTGAGTGTGTAGGCGAGAACTGAAAGAGACGGTACCCGGCTGCAGCAATTACGAAACGAGCCCCTTTCGGCCTCGCCCTGTCAGTCCGGCTTTCGAATGCTTGAATCCTGCCTTGCCAGGCTTATTGAGGGGACGGATGATATCTAGGCGGATTTTGTGCCGGCCGTTCGTCGGTCGTGCCGAGGAGCTCGACCATCTGCTCGCGCGGCGCCGGGCGGCGGGTGAGGGGCATGGGGGCCTGGTGCTCGTCGGAGGAGAGCCGGGCATTGGAAAGTCTCGCCTGGCACGGGAATTCCGGGAGCGCCAGAACCGCCGGACCTCCGCAATCGCTTGGGGTGCCTGCCGAAGCTTCGCACAAAAGCCCCTCGGCCCGCTCTTCGACGCGCTCGCCGAGATCGCGGGCGAAGATGGGACCGATCCTGCGGCCTCCTCAAAGGAGGAGCGCCTCGATGCCGTGGCGCGCCGCTTCGAACGCGTCGCGGCAAAGCGTCTCACCATCGTCCTCCTTGAGGATCTCCATTGGGCGTCGGTCGACCTGATGCAGACCCTGCTCGTCCTGGCGCGGCGCGCGGCCACGACGCGCCTGCTTTTCGTCGCCACCTATCGCGACAATGAGGTGCTTCCCGACCATCCGCTCTTCAAGTGGTTCGGCGAGATGGTTCGAGAGCCGGCCGTTTCGGTCGTGACGCTGGCGCGTCTTGAAGCACAGGAAACGGACCAGCTGATGAGCCTCGCCCTGGCCGACGTCGCTCGGCTCTCCTCTCCGGTGCTTCGAGCGGTGCGCGAGCGGTCGGATGGCAATCCACTCTTCGCCGAGGAGCTGCTGCGTAGCGCCGTCGACTCGCAGCGGGCTCGTGCCTCGCCCTCTCCGCACGTACTGCCGATCTCCCTGCACGCGATTATCCGCGATCGGCTCCGGGAGTGCTCGGAGCAAGAACTGGCCTTGCTCAAGCGCGCCGCGGTCGCTGGGCGCGCGTTCACCGTCGAACGCCTCTGCGCAATTTTTGGCGGTGATTCGAGCGGCCTCAAACCGATCTTCGAGCGTTTGGGCGGATTGCAGCTGATCGATCCCGTCGATGCCGCGGTGGGCTCGTATCAGTTCCATCACGCCCTGACGCGCGACATTGTCTACGCCGAAATGCCGCCGGACGCGGTACGTCCCATTCACCTTGCGATCGCCGAGCATCTGGAAGGCTCGCTCGAGGCCGCGCGCGTTCCGGAAGATATCGCACATCACTTCTGGCAGGCGGATCGGTGCGCGCGCGCCGCCCCGCACTATGAATCGGCGGGCGACGCGGCGATGGCGATCTTCGCCTACGACGATGCGGCGGCGTTCTACAGCCGCGCGGCGATCGGATTCGAGAATGATGCCGCAGCCCGAGCGCGCGTCGGAGCCCGCACCGCACGGGCGCTGATTTTTGCGGGCGATCTCGACGACGGACTCGCGGAGTACGAGCGCTCGGTCACGACTGCGCTCGAACTTGGCGACGTGGGGCGGGCGATTCGGAGTCGGGCGTTAATGGCCGGGCACTTGTTCGACGGTGGCCGGCGGCGCGATGCAATCGCGTTGATTCGCGAGACGCTGCCGCTCGTCGCGCGCGGGCAGGGGGCGCTTCGAGCGCGGCTGCTCACTCGGCTCGCGATGATGCTCGCGCGTGATGCGAGCTTGGACGAAGCGCGCGACTCACTGCAGCAGATCAACCGCGACGATTTGGAGCCTGGAGCGGATGCGACCGCCGAATATTATCTGGGTGCAAGCGAACTGCACGCTTTTCGCGCGGAACGGGAAGAGTGGAAGGCATCCTTCGCCGAGGGACTTGCCATTTACGAATCGCGCGGTCATCCAGGGCCCATGCAGGTCGCGCACGCGAACTTTGCGGTTCAAGCCCTCTCCCTCGGCGAGACGGCTCTTGCCCGAGCGCACCACCGCATCGCGCGCGAACTGGCGCGCACGCTAAACTTCGAGGATCAAAGCGTCTTGCTGGCGCAGGTGGAACTGTACGCGGGTAACCTCGCCGAAGCGCGCAGTATCGTCGGCGCGTCAAAGCGGTCGCGCAAATTTCTGATGCGGGCGATGCAGACGCAGGTTGCCATTCCGCTCGCGCTCGCATTGGGCGACGACGCAATGCTCGAGGAGTATTACGAACCGGGCTTCTTGGCCGAAATCGGTCATCAGCCCGTGACGGCAACGCTCGCGCGCGTTGGCGCGGCGCAAGCCTTCGCGCTCGCCGCGAAAGGACGCGCTCGCGATGTCCGACTTTTGCTCGAGCGCGTGCTCGACTCGATGACGACGTCGTTCGGCATGATTCTTCCCATTGCCGCAATCGCAAGGTTTCTTCCGGAACGGATCGATAAGCTCCGTCCGACCGTCGCGGCTGCCGCCGAGCATAGTGGCGACCGGGTGAATAACGCGTTACTCAGCCTCCTCGATGCGGCGGCGGCTTCGCGAGGCGGCGATTCGGCCGAAGCGATCGCGCATGGACTCGCGGCCGCGGAGCAATTTGGCGAACTCGAGTGGCCGCTTTTCGAAGCATTTGCGTTCGAGCTCGCCGAGCGGCGACGCGCGGCGTTAGCGATCTATCTCCGGTGCGGCGCAACCGGGAGCGCGCGGCGCCTCGAGGTGCGCGGTCTCGGCGTCGAACCGAATGGCGGCGGCTTGGGGCTGTTGACGGCTCGCGAGCGAGAGCTCGCGCTGCTGATTGCCGCGGGAAAACCGAATCGCGCCGCCGCCGCCGAGCTTTCGATTACAGAGAAGGCGGTCGAAAAATACCTGACGTCGATTTATGCAAAGTTTGGATTGAAGTCGCGCGCTCAGCTCGCCGCGCTCGTTGCGTCGTCGCAATACGAACCCGACCGCTGAGCGCGCGACTCGATTTCACGGTGTGAACTGGACGATGCCGCTGCCGCCGTAATCCGTAATCCAGAGCGAGTTATGCGGCGCGCCGGCGGCGAGATCGGCGGAGAGGGTCGCGGGAATCGGATACTCGGTAATATGCCCGCTTGCGTTCACGCGGCCGATTCGGGCGTCGTTGAGTTCCGTGAACCAAACGTAGTTGCCGCCGCTCGCGATCGATCCGGGGCTGGCATTTGCCGTAATTCCCCGCGAAAACTCGGTCACGATGCCTGCGGTCGTGATCCGTCCGATCTGATTCGCGGAGTTCTCGGTGAACCACAAGTTACCGTCGGGGCCGGCGGTGATGTCGACGAGGCCGGCGTTCGCGGTGATGCCGTTGGTAAATTCGGTGATCGTGCCGGCCGGGGTGATGCGGCCGATTCGATTGCCGAACTCTTCGACGAACCAAACGTTGCCGTCGGGTCCGGTTGTGACGTCATGGACCGCGACGTCGCCCGGCGAGAGTCCGTTGGTAAAGAGCGTGACGCCGCCCGAGGTCGTCATGCGGCCGATCGCGTTCGTACTCGGCGAACGAAACGTAAACCAGAGGTTGGCGTCGGAACCGACCGTGATGTCCCACGGCCCGTAGGCTTCGTTGCCGACGGGAAACGTGTGCAGGCGTCCGTTGCGCGTCATCCGTCCGATGCTGTCCGCGCCGCCCTGCGTGAACCACATGTTTCCGTCGGGTCCTTCAACGATGTTGTTGACGGTAGTGGCGGGGGCGGTGAACTCGGTAACGACGCCGCTCGAGCTAATGCGCCCGATCTGGTTGGAGCCCGGCTGCGTGAACCACATGCCTCCAGGTCCTGGGGAGATTCCTCGAGGGTTGCTGTTGGCGGTGATGCCGGCGAAGAACTCCGTGCTGGTCGGCGCCGGCGCCGGAACGCGTCGTTGCGCCGGGGAGGCGGGCAGCGCGCCGCCCGAGTTCGGCGGTCCGCTGCACGCGGCAACGGCGGCCGCCAGGGCGAGTCCGGCGACGCAGAGCGGCACGCGATGATGAGGCTTGGAAATCATGGATAGGCTCCTCCTACGGTCCTAGCCATCGTATCCCGCGGGCGCGAAACGCATAGTAGGGGAACCCCCACAATGCGATCTGGGGAATCCGGCCCCCGATTTTAATTCAACGTCGCGACCGCGTTAACGTATTAACGTGTAATAATGCCCGTGGAGCGAGTCCCTTTATGGGGCTCAGGGTGTGCCATTTTGGATGGAAACTGGCAAGGAGGCTGCATGATACCGTGCGATTACGGCCACGATTGGGAAGATTCTGGCGTGCGCTCTCGGAGCGAGGCGGCAGAGTTGGCCGACCGGGTCGAACGCGAGCTCCAGGCGATCGCACGGCGTCGTGTCCGGAGCGTCGACACGCTACCGCCGCGACTGAACGAACGAGCCAACGCAATGGCGCGGCGTTTAAAATACGCCATCGAGCTCTTTATTCCCCAACGGATTTCATCCACTTCGTCAATCAGGCTTTACGCGAAGTGGCAGGATCCGATCACACAGACCGTTTCCGAAGGCGTCATTTCGGAACTACAAGAGGCGCGCCACTGGTGACGTCTCGACGGCCGCATTTTGAAATCGTACGTAGAAAGGCTGTAATCAATGAGGACCATCGCTCTTCTCGCGGCGCTCGCATTCGCTAGCGCGCCCGCGATCGTTCAAGCCGATCAATCCCAGAACAAGACCCTCTGCAAAGCCGCGATGCAGACGCAGAACTGGTCGAGCATCGCGGTGAGTTGCCGCGCCGTCGCCGACGACTATGCCACCAACGCACAAGGCGATACCGGTCATCAGCGCGCGCTCGATCTGACGCTCGAAGGTACGTGGATGGCCGAAGTCGGCCTCGCGTACGACAACGTCGGGCGGTATAACGACGCAGCCTCGGCCAAGGCTGCCGCGCGATTCTTCCTGACCGACGCGCAGACGCAAACCGACGACCCCAAACTATTGGACCTGATCGAAACGTCCCTTTCCAGACTCTAGGGACGACGCGGCAAAGCAGGCTCCCGCAGCAGGGAGGCCGCAGGGCCTGCTAACCGCCTGGGTGTGAGGCGAGGTGCACATGCCATCGTTGCGAAACGATGGCATGCATCATGTGTAAAGTTCTTGCAATCGTTTGCACCTTTGCGTGCCTCGGCGCTGCTGCTCCCACCACGGTCGCGTCGGATACCGCGCTCGTCGGATGGGCTGCCGGGCCGGGCGTGACGGCCGAACTCGAGGCGGAAAAGACGATGATGGCGGTACCGACCGGCGCCAACGCGATGGAGATCGAGCACCATCTCTCGTCGGTGCCGCATCGCGCTGGATCGGCCGCCGACCACGCCACGGCACTCTACGTTCAGCGCCGTCTGCAACGTGACGGCTTCGTGACGCGCATTCAAGAGTATCAAGTCGAGTTCACCGGTCCGCTTCAGCAGAGCCTCGCGCTTCTCTCGCCGCGTCATATCGACTTCGATCTGCTCGAGGGCGTGCCCGGACATCACACCAAATGGGAACTCATGGCGGGGCCGCCGTTCCTCGAAGAGTCGGGCGATGGCGACGTCACCGGCCCGGTGGTCTACGTGAATAGCGCGAGCAAAGACGACCTCACCGAAATCGATGCCCGGCACGTCAGCCTCAAAGGTGCCGTTGCGCTCGTCCGGCTCGGCGCTCCGGGGGGCGGCGGCCTGCGAAACGTCAATCGGAGCTGGATAGCGTATAACGAGCTGCGCAAGCGCGGCGTCGCCGGCATTTTAGAGTTTTTCGAGCCGGCGACGAGCGGTTACGGCGGCGGCGCGATGTGGCCGGACGGCAACTATAAGAACACGCATATGGCCGAACGCATGAGCGGCATGTCGCCGCGCGGCTTCCTGGCTTTACCCGGCGACCCGACGATGAGCGGACATGCTCCGGTCGTCGGCGCGGCTCACAAAAGCTGGGATGAGATTCCGCATGCGACGATCCCCGAGTTGAGCATCACGCAGAGTACGGCACGCACGCTGCTCGCCGGTATGACGGGCAAAGTCGTTCCGCAAACGTGGCATCCGATGTTCGAGTTCGTTCAGCATTTCGGCGGCAACGAGACGGTGCGGGTGCGTACGAAGTTCGAGCGCAAGGTCAAGACGATCTGGCTGGTCTTCGGCGACATGAAGGGTGCCGATCAGCCCGACTCGATCGTGATGATCGGCAGTCACCGCGACGCCATGACCTTCGGCGCGATCGACCCCGGCAGCGGCACGACGGTGCTGCTCCAAGATGCCGACGCATTTCACGCGCTCGCGCAACGCGGCTGGAAGCCGAAGCGCACGATCGAGATGGCGTCGTGGGACGGCCACGAGCTCGGCCTCTTCGGATCGGCTGCGTACATTTATCAGTACGGCGACCAGCTGCGCAAGAACGTCTTTCAATATATCAACACCGATCAGCTCACCACCGGCAATCCATTCGTAGTCAGCGCGTCACCGGGACTCTACGCGTTCATGAAGCAGATCTGCGACGTCGTGCCGTCGGCCGACGGAACCGGGATGCTCGGCATGCGCGACCAACGCGTCGATCCGCTCCTCAATCCGATCACCGGCGGATCGGATCATCAGAACTTCTCCTATATGCTGGGGGTCCTCAGCACGTCGAACGGTTACTACGGTTATTTCGGCGCGCACCACACCGCCGAAGACAATATCGACGGGCTACGCACGTACGATCCGGGAATGCGCGAGGCCGTGGCGACGGCTCAGGTGACCGGTATTCAGGCGATGCGCGCGGCGAACGCGACCGTCGAACCGTTGCGGATCGAGGAGATCCCCGCGCAGATGCTCGACGATCTCACGCAGGTTGCGACGGCAGCCTTTCAAAAGAGCGACGGCGCAATAACGATGACCGAGCTGCGCCAAGCGCTGACCGCGTACCGGGCGGCTGCCCATCAAACCGATCTCGCGATGCAGCAAGCCGAGGCGAAGGGCGATCTCCCGGCAATGCAAGCGTTGGCCCAGCGCGAACAGGCCTCGCGCGATGCGTTCTTCGTTCCGAGCGGGCTGCTCGAGAACGCGTACTACCACACGATCGACCGCCTCTACACCAGTTTTCCGGAGATCGTCTTTGCAGGCAACGACAATGCGGTGGCAAAGAGCGGTTACGAGCGTATTGTGGCGGCCGTCCAGAAGGCGACGACGGCACTGCAGTAGCCGTTCCAGCCTGCTGCGTTTCCTCATAAAGGAGAGCATTTCGGCCATGTTGCGATTATCGGTTGCCTTTGCGCTCGGGACGTCACTCTTGGTTGGTTGCGCGGCGGGCGGTGAGTCCGGGAACCCCGCAACGAGCGTTGCGCCCGGGCAGGCTCGTTCGATGCCGGCAACTCGGGAGGCCAAGGCTCACCCCGACTGCAGCGGCACCCACGGCGTTAAGGTGAAGCCGTGTCCGGTCATTCTGAAAAAGACGAAGTACGTCGCCGTCGTGGCCTCGGGACCCGGGATTTACGAGGAATCGTGGGGACCAAAACCGTGCCAGCCTTTCTGCAAGTTTTCGAAGGTGAAGCTCAACGAAATCAGAGTCTATCCCGATAAAAAATGCGGGACCGCCTCGGTGGTGATTTATGGCTACAACGGGGCCGATCAGCTGGTCGGGAAAGCCTTTTTCAACGTTACCAATGACGAGTGTAAACACTAACGCCGATCTCGGCGTGCCGGGTTGACGTCTTAAGCGACTGCTACGGAACTCGTTAGCGCCTCGAGCGCGGCGTCGATCGCCGCGACGCGGGCATCCATTCCGGTAACGCCGTGGCGCGCGGCAATTTCGGACATGGAGGCGTAGGCAACGTTGACGGCGTTAGGTTCTTCCCAGACGAGCAGCTTCAGCGGCAGTTCGAGGCCCACAATGGGGAAGGCATTCATGAACGGAGTTCCGCCCTTTGGATTTCCAAAGACGATGAGCGTCGTGGGACGCAGCGTCAATCCGGCCGAGGCGGCTGCGGCGGATTGGTCGATGGTTGCGAAGATGGTGTTGCCGGCCGACGCAATCGCGGCGGCGAGCTTGGCGACCGTTTCGGCGTACGAGTACCGGCTGGTCTTGGTCACGAGCGGCGCGCCATAAAGTTGATCGCTCGCATCGTGGCGACGAGTTCGTCGCGCTGATTGAGAATCTCGACGAGCGTTTCGACCAAGCCGCGATCGGGCTTCGATTTCGATACTCGCGTCTGCATGACGGTAACGCGAATGCGCAAGGCATCGCCCGGACGAACGGGCTTCATCCAGCGCAAATCCTCAACACCCGGAGACCCCAGGCTCGCGCCGTCGGGTAGAAAATTGTCGGCGAAGAGCCGCATCGCCGTCGACATGGTTTGCCAGCCGCTCGCAATGAGGCCGCCGTAGGGCCCACGCCGCGCACGCTCCGGATCGACGTGGAGGAACTGCGGGTCGTAGCGCCGCCCAAAGTCGAGAATCTCGGCTTCGCTCAGCACGATCGGCCCGTATTCGTCTGTGGCGCCCGCGGCGTAATCTTCGAAGAAACGTTCTTGCGGCGGCCTCTGCATGGCTGCGCGCGAAGTACGCGCTCCGCGGCCGGGTTCCTGGAGCGGATGTTTTCGATCGCCGCGACTGCGGTAGAAGCGCAATGACATGGACGTTCAAGCGGCTGCTCGCGAGGCGGGTCTGCGATACATCGACGACCGCCGCCCCGGCATCTCTCGCCGGCGCCGCGGCCGCCACTTTGCCTACTATTACCCCGACGGCGGCTTGGTGCGCGATGCGGGCGAGGTGCAACGCATCCGATCGCTCGCGATACCACCGGCGTACACGCACGTTTGGATTTCGCCGATTTCCAACGGCCACGTACAGGCGACCGCGCGGGATGCGCGCGGGCGCAAGCAGTACCGCTATCACAAACGTTGGCATCGCGTGCGAGACGAGGCGAAGTACGAACGGCTCGTTGCCTTCGGGCGCGCGCTTCCCGCGATTCGGAGCGCCGTCGCCAAGGATTTGGCCGGCACCGAGCTTTCGCAGCGAAAAGTACTTGCCGCGATCGTCGCGATCATGGATTCGACGGGCGTACGGGTCGGGAACGAGGAGTATGCGCGCGCGAACGGATCGTTCGGCCTTACGACGCTGCGTTCGCGGCACGTGAGCGTGAATGGAACGCACGTGCGTCTGCGCTTTCGGGGAAAGACGGGGCGCGTGCATGCGATCGCGCTCGACGATGCCCGGCTCGCGCGGATCGTCAAGCGGTGCCGGGACCTTCCGGGCGAGGAGCTCTTCGAGTACGTCGACGATGCCGGAGCGATCTGCGGCGTGAGCTCCGACGACGTCAACGCGTACATTCGCGAGCTCGCCGGCGACGATTTTTCAGCGAAAGACTTTCGCACCTGGATTGGCACCGTCGAGTGTATCGCCGCGCTCGCCGAGCCCGCCGCGGATCTCGCTTCGGCAAAACGCAATGTGGTTGCAGCGCTCGAATGCGTCGCCGAGCGCCTCGGTAATACGCCCGCGGTCTGCCGCAAGGCCTACGTCCATCCAGCCGTTATGGAAACCTATCTTGAGCTGCGCCGTCTTCCCTCGCGCAACGGCAAACCCGCTCGGGCGCGCAAGGGCGGCTTAGCGCCGCGCGAGCGGCTCGCGTTGCGTTTCGTCGAGCGCTGGGAGCGCCGCCGCGGCGCTTCTTCCGCCGGCTAGAGCGTTACTGAACGACGATATCGAGCGTGACGTCGACGCTCGCGCCGATCGTTGGATCGAGGCGCGTCACCGCCATTCCGAAGGCGTGGCGATCGATCTGCGCGGTGGCATGATAGACGGGATGTGCCGGAGAGCCGCTCGCCGTGACGTCGAGCTTCTCCGGCTGCGCAACGCCGTGGATCGTCAAGGTGCCGTCCATCTCGAAGGCATTCGGACCGCGCGGGATCACCTTGCTACTGACAAAGGTCCACTGTGGGAACTTCGTGACGTCGAAGAAGTCGGGCGATTTCAGCGAGGCATCGCGGTCCGGTTCGTCGGTCGCGAGGCGCGTCGCATCGAGCACGGCCGTTGCTTCCGTTGGAATCATCGCGCCGTCGGCAAGCGTCACGGATCCGCTGAGGATCGGCACGTTTCCGGTCACGTGCTCCACCCAAATGTGGGAGACGCTGAATGTCGCGCGCGACTTCGCGGCATCGATCGGGCGTGAAGCCGGGGCCGCTGCGGCCAGCGTCGAGGCGAGAACGGAGATCGCGAGCGCGGTTCGTACGTGAGAATCCATCAGTACCCGATCGTGAACTGCGCGTTCATCGTGTTGGTCGTCTGCGGAGTGTGCGCGATGACGTCTTCGATCGTCAACCGGGTGTTTTCGGTCGGTCCGTAACCGAGGAGCACGACGCCGTCGCGAGCGAAGCCATTTGTCGGATCGTTCGTTCCTTCGTATCGTACCTCGGCAAAGAGTTTCCGGTTGAAGGCATAGCGCAATTGCTCGAAACCGCCGCTCGACCTGCATCCGACGAGTCCCGGCGTCGCGCAGTTCGAATCCCAGCCGTTGATCAGCACGAACTCGCTCGAGAAGCGCGACCATTGTCCGTAAGTAAAGCCCACGCCGAGGCGATCGAAGCGGTCGTCCGGACCGCCGGCGACCGGGCGCAGACCGTCGTAACGAAAGGCGCTCAACGTGAACGGCCCCATCGCGTCTTGGGTGTAGAGATAGGTATCGGCACCGGTGACCGCGAGGCCGCTCTGGCGCGTATACCCGGGGCCGGCAAAGATTTGTCCGCTCACGCCGCGCAGCGGATCGCCGATGCCGAGTCGCATCCCCAGCGTCGGATCGAAGAAGTTAAATGGATTCGCGCCGACGGTTTGTTCGTACGGGGTGTAACCTTGATACGTATCGCGGAACGTTTCGGGATCGACCGGGAGCGGAAGCGTGAACTGCCCGCCTTGCAGATAGACGGGGATGCGCGCGTTCCAAGGGTTCACGCGGTCGTTGATCCACGCGTCGCGGAGCAGCCCCGGCTCGCCGCCGTCGACGACGTACTGCTCCACGAAGAAGTTGGCGCGCGACCCGATCGTCGCCGACGTGAACGCTTCGACCTCGTCGACGATCGCCTTCGGAAGGCCCTCACCGTTCGGTCCGTCGCCTTGATACTCACTCGAGTCCACGGCGTTGACCTTAACCGAGAACGGAACCGCCGGTCCCGACGAGACGCCCGGCAAGCGTTCGCCGTACGCCAAGAAGGCGGCGCCGAATTCGTTGAGGTGAGGAATCACGGAATGGCATTTCTCGCACGTCACCCCATACTGGTGCGCGAAGAGCGGAATTGCCGGCGCCGGGACTGGGCAGAGGAGCGCCAGGATGAGAAGCAACCACCAGGCCCATTTAAGCATGCCTCGCGATATACTTAGGTACTCCTAATATCCCTGCGAGGGTCGCCAAAGATGCCCGCCCGACGATTTCGGGCACAGCCTCGCCCGCCTGCTAGGAAAGCTCGGTGGAATGCTTGTCGTATTCTTAAGATCGCATCACGGACTTGCCAAGGCCCGTGGTAGCGAGGGGAGGAGATCGGCTCACGCCGGTCTCCTCTTTGTTGCGTTAGCTCGGGGGCTCTTGCGTCAGCTCGTCAGCGCATCACACTTTGCTGCGAGGATGAAGTCGCTCTCGGTTAGCCCTCCGATCTTATGGGTCCAAATCTCGACGGTGAGGCGACCCCACGCGACGAGCAGATCGGGATGATGCTGCTGTTCCTCGGCCATCGCGCCGATCCGTACCGCAGCGGCCAACGCCTGCGCGAAGTTCTCGAACGTATACGTGCGCACGAGCAGTTTCACGCTTCCGCGTTTGGCGTCGTCACGTTCGACGACGTGCCAGCCGTCGCCGAGCTGCGCGAGCAGCGGAGCGATTTGAGCATCGTCGAGCGGCGGGACGCCGCCTCGGCATGGGACACAGGTGCGTTGCGCGAGTTCGTTCATGCATTCCTCACTGCGGGATTGTGGCTCCCGATTCGGCAAGTGGCACGGGATGACTTCACTACCGCGCAACGCCGTACTGCTTGCATTCGAAGGGCCCGACCCATACTCCATGGTGGGTGGACTCGGTACGCGGGTCACCGAGCTGGCAACGGCGCTTGCAGAGAGCGGCGTTCGAACGACGCTGCTCTTCGTCGGCGATCCATCGCTTCCGGCCGTTCAACAACCGGCGCGCAATCTTGAGTATCGCCGTTGGTGCCAGTGGATTTCGGACTATCATCCCGCCGGCGTCTACGATGGCGAGCGGGAGAAGGTGAACGATTATACGGCGAGTGTGCCGCCGTTTGTCGTCAACGAGATCGTCGAGCCGGCCGCCGCGCGCGGCGAGACCGTGCTCGTTATTGCCGAGGATTGGCAGACCGCGCCGTGCGCGCTCGCGCTCGAGGTGCTTCTGCGCGATCGCGGCGTGCGCGACCGCGTAGCGCTCACCTGGAACGCGAACAACACCTACGGCTTCGATGCGATCGACTGGCCGGCACTGGCAAGCGCGGCGCAGATTACCTGCGTGAGCCGCTACATGAAGTTCGAGCTCCAGGCGCGGGGCGTTGAATCATTCGTCATTCCCAACGGCATCCCGCAGCGACTGCTCAACGGGGCGCCGAAGAAGTTGGTGCGCGTTGCGGAGCGCATCTTCACATTGCGGCGACCCCTCTACGTGAAAGTCGCGCGCTTCGAGGAAGAGAAGCGCTGGATGCAAGTCATCGAGGCGTTCGCGGGAGTTGCCGCCGAGCATCGCCGGGCGACGCTCGTCGTTCGCGGCGGGCGCGAGCCCTACGGCGATGCAGTTTTCGCTCGGGCTCGGGAGATGGGGTTGGAGGCGTGTGACCTCGTGATCGGTTCGCGGGATCCGCGCGAGGTACTCGAAGCGGTGGCGACGGCACCGGGCAACGTGATCAACGTGCGCAGCTTTCTACCGGAAGAGGCGCTGCTCGCACTCTATCGCGTCGCCGACGCGGTGCTGGCGAACAGCGGGCGCGAACCCTTCGGCCTCGTCGGTCTCGAGGTTATGGCAGCCGGCGGCGTCGCCGTCACCGGCTCGACGGGCGAAGATTACGTGCAGCCGTTCGAAAACGCCATCGTCTGCGATACCGGCGATCCTCGCGAGCTCGAGTCGTATCTAGTGGAGCTCATCAAACACGGCAAGCTCGCACCGGCGATTCGCAAGGATGGAAGAGCGACAGCCGAGCGCTACACCTGGCCGCACGTTCTAAAGCTCATGGCCCGCAAACTCTCGACCACGCTGTCCCCCTGAGCGTAGCGCCGCGAAGCGACGCGTAGTCGAAGGCATAGCACCGCGAAGCGCCGGCTAGTCGACGGGCCCCAAAGTTGTCATCCTGAGCGTAGCGTCGTGAAACGGCGCGTAGTCGAAGGACGCCTAGCGCGCGGCGGTTGCTCTAACAAGCGCCTGCTTCCTTATTGACCAGCCCGAGAACTGTTCGAATAATGCGAGTAAGCTAGCCGCTTGGGCTAGCCAATCGTGCGTTTGCCGTGCCTAGATGCGGCAAGAAAGGACAGTCCTCAATGTTCCTATTCCTGAAGGGGCTCTTTCTCATGTTGAGCCTACTCATGGGCGCCACTGGCTCGGGCACTTCGATCCATTCAGGCGGAAGCGGAGTAAGCGTGCCGATGGACGGCGGCGGCGGTATGCCCGGTAAAAGCGACGGGACAGGCGGCGGCGGCGGTTAAGTAGCCATTTGCCTAGGCGGTGGCGGGGTGTGGCCTGCCGCCGCCTAATCAGATTGACTATGCCCAAAAAACAAACCGCATCGACCCAATGGCGCGACGCGATGCGCCGTTACTTTGACGTTGCAGAGTTCACCGCGGCCGGCGAAGTTTACGATGAGGCGGTCGCGGAGGGCGCGTCGACCTCATATGAAGACGATCTGCTGCGAGCTCGTATCCTCCTCAAACATGACGAAAATCGCGCGGTAGCTTTTCTGATTCGGCGTCCGCCCAAGGGCCGCGCGGCGAGCCAGCGCGGAGTCTGGGCGCTTCTGTTGGGAGTGGGCTATTCTCGGATGCGGGACTTTGAACGGGCCGATGACTATTTTGAGGTAGCTCGGCGCGTGCTGACGTCGCCGGCTGATCGCGCACAACTCGCGTATCATGTCGCCCGTCGGGCGATGCTCGAGGGCAAGACCGAAGAGGCGTGGCGCCTCGCCGACGAAATGCTCTGCGACAAATCTCAGTCGTCAAAGATCGCGCACGAAATGTTGCGCTCGTTCATTCTTTGCAACGAGGAGCGGTATCGGGAATCGGCGGAGAGTCTGATCAAGGCGATCGGTTTCATCGGCAAACATCGAGAACAGCACCTCGAACAATGGTTCTTCGCGGTACAAAATCTTGCATTGCTCGGCCGAGAACTCGCGTTTGAGGAAGCTGCAGCCCTTGCGCGTAGCGAAGTCGATCAGCCAATCGAGTGGCCGGTCGACTTCACCGCGCAGCGCTGTCAGGCACTCGACGCAACCGCGTGGTCGTGTGCGCTGCGCGGTGATATGCTGGGGTGCTTCCGATACCTGCGCAGCGCGGAGCACCGGATTCCCAACGAGGCGTTCGAGGTTATGCTTTTGCTCGATCGCGCCCATTTCGCCCGCATCGTCGGCGAACCCAACTGGGCACTCGACGAAGTCGCCAAGGCCGAAAAAATCGCGGAACGGATTGATTGGAATGTGCTTCCCGGAGAAGAGCGACTGGCGCTGCTCCAGCTCGCTCGTGCGACGGCGCCGATCGACGCGGAGCGCGGGCGATTCTATCTCGCGCGCTATAAAGGCCTTGATAAGATCCGCTCGCCGCTGTTGCTGGTCGCCTTCGATCACCGACTCGAGGCCTATGCGACCTATACGGAAGGCATCGTTCGCCTCGCCGGAAGAGGCTCAGGTGCCGAAGAGGCATTTCGCAGCGCCTGGGTGATTTTCGATCGGATTGGTTTCGACTGGCGTGCGGCCCGTACGGCCCTACGGCTGCTCGAGGTGACGAACAAGGATCGCTGGCGCCATCTTGCCGAGGACAAGCTCGAGGCCTTTCCCAACTCGTGGCTCGCGCGCGACCTGCGAAATCGCGACGCGAAAGCCGCCGCTCCCGTCAGGCTACCGCCGATGCAGAACAAAGTGTTCACGATGCTCTGCCAAAAAATGACGACGGCAGAGATAGCGAAGGGTCTTGGATTAAGTCAGCATACAGTGAGGAATCATCTTAAAGCCGTGTTTCGCGCTTACGGTGTGAACAATCGCGCCGCGCTTATTGCCGAGGCCGCGCAACGCGGTAACTTTAGTTCGTCCCCCAGGGAACGAAGCGCCACCGATTAGTTCGTCGGCGGTTGAACGGCCGGACTAACGGCGAGCGCTAACGAGAGTGGAATGGAGTTTGCCAAGATTTTGGCTTTAGTGGAAAACCAATTGCTCGGTTTTTGTC
>DASRSI010000027.1:0-6606 GCA_035695445.1 Candidatus Cybelea sp.
CTGAGTCGGAGCGAGAAAACGGGTCGTGCGCGCGCTGCATGGCCGCCGGTGCCCCAGATCCGGCGCCGGACGACTGACAGCCCAGGAGCGCCAACGTCAAACACACGCCGACAACGTAGCGTGCGATCACTAAGGTCACTCTCGGAAAGCGCCCCGCGAACTTCAAGAGCTTTAAGGATGGTGTTCTGTAGGCCAATGGTCCTCTGGCCCGCACTCGCCGCTCGTCGCACGGCGACTGATAGGTTGATTACGATTCTCGCTGGCGCTGACCGCGAGCCTTTTCCAAGGCATATCGCGTAGTCGCGCGACGGAAAACGCCGAGTATGAGACGGAGAACAGCGAGTATGAACAAATCGAGTACTCACGCCGAAGTACGCATGCGCGACTTGGCTCTATCCGGCGCGTTATCGACCTTGAACAGGGGGACGCAAACGCCTCTCGAAGCCACTTCTTGGCGAGTTAAGACAGGGGCGATCGCGAGTTGCGGTTTGCAAGGCCCCTGTGGGTGCCTATACTACTGCGAGAAAGGACCTACGGCATATGCGATGGATCTATTTGGTTCTTGGCGTTGGCATCGTTTCTGGTTGCTCTCAAAGCTCGGGATCTTTGCCAGCATCCTCTGGTTTCCATAATCAGGTTACACATGCCGCCGGGACGGGGCCCAGCATAAAGAAAATTACTCGCGTCGAGCCCGAACAGTATCAGACGATCGTCATTTCAGGTAGCGGGTTCGGCACGATGAAACCGTACGACGGCGATTCCGCTTATATTCGGATGCGAGACAAGACGGGCAGTTGGGACGCCGGAAACGTCAGCTCTTACGAGGACGATTCGGTATGGTTAGACATTACCCAGTGGACTAACACGAAGATCGTTATAACTGGTTTCACGAACGAATACGGCGAGGAAAACTGGGTTCTCAATAAAGGCGATAAGCTGGAATTTTACGTCTGGAACCCGCAAAGTAATAACGGCCCGGCAACTAAAGGAACAAAGGTCAAATAGGCTGCGCGGCGCGATCTTTATGGAGTGAAACCAAAGAGACTGCGGCGCTCAGGCGCCGCAGTCTCTTTTGAAGTACGCTAGGGGTACACGTGGACGCAGGATGACGAGGCGTTGCTCCACATGGGCTGCTCAGTGAAGAAGTGCGAGCCGAATCGATCGTTTTTGATATTTGTCCACGCGCAGAGGTCGCCGATCTCGCCGCCCGCGCTATTCCATCCGGTGAACGGCTCCGGATCGGTGACCGACTCACCCTGTTCGTGGCCTTCGACAATCGTCACGCCTTCGTCAGCGGCCGTCTCGTCGGACGGCGCGCTGATCGAGCTTGCTCCGCAAGCGCCGCCTGCATCGGGTACGTAGGGTAGATTCGTATACGAGACGAGGCGGCCGCTGCTCCACGCCGCGCTGTGATATCCGCACCATTTCGTCGGGAATCCTATCGAGCTTCGACCGTGCGGCGTCGCAACGACATACGAGGCATCTTGATCGTACCCGAAGTGAGCCACGCCGCGCAGCGCTTCGGCCGCGACTTGCGCGTCGGTCGGATGCAGCGGAACGGCATCGGTCTCATCGTCCCAGGCACCGCCGTACTGTTTGGGAGCGTTGGTAATGTAGATCTTTGTGCTGCCGGAGATTTCATAGTACTGGGTGTAGATGTTGTTGTGGCCGTCACCCCCGCCGACGTTCTCCATCCACTGCTCCAGCAGCGGCGCCACGTTGTTCGCATCACCGTATTTTTTGTAGCCCCAAAAGATATAATACACTTTCGGAGAGACCTCTACTGGACCGCCGCCGTATGAAAGCGCGACATCGGGCTGGACCCGCTGCCGGCTTTGTTTCGCCGTCGCCATGTAGTGCGGGGTGTGGTAGACGATTCCGTCTTTCTGAATCCACCCCGAATCGAAAGAAAGGACCCGGGGCGTCGTCTGGGGGGCGCCCTGAGCACCGGACGGGGCTGCGGAGTTTGGGTTGCCGGCGTTCGGAAGCGCGTTCGTCGGCGAACCGGCGTTGGCCGAACAGGCTGCCAGAAGACCCGCGGCGATCGTCGCCGCGACGGATGAACTGAAGTAGCGCATTGAAGCTCCTGTGAGGCTGAAGTGGGTTCCGGCGCAACCGCCGGTCCAGCCGATTGTCGCGCGAAGCGACGTGCTCTCGACATCCTCAGTTGGTACAGTCGACCCGCACAGTTGCGCTCGACCGCGGCGGGACGACCGCTACGGCCCGTTTTTTAGGCTGATTGCGCGGCGGCTTCCAGCGCCTGCGCGCCGCTCATCTCCGCACCGCGACGCGTTAGGGCTTCTGCATCTTCTTGCGATAATCGTGTGCCCAGCGCGGAGGTCAAGATCTCGTGACTGCTCCGCTCGTTGGTTTCGCGCTGGTAGCCTAACTTCGAGTAGCCGGCTGCGACGAAACCGCCAAGAAGCGCTGCGGTCGTCAGTTCGCTGCGGGATGCCAGCGCGGCCGCAAGGTGCTCGAGCGCATGCAAGACCCGCTCCTCGCTGTGCGTTTTTTCGGCCAGCTCGACGGCCTCGCGGGCGGTAGCCTCAGCCTCCGTGAAGTCGCTCAGGCTCAGTAAATAGCCGGCCCTATTGCACATGAAGACCGATTCGACCGGATCGCCGGCCTCGGCCACGACCGGAATTGCGTCATCGATGATCTGCAGGGCAAGCTCCGGATGACCGGCTGCAAATTCGAGTTCCGCAAGATCTCCGCACAAGGTCCACGCTTCACGGTCGGCCTTCAGCTGCCGAAAGATGCCGATTGCTTCCTCGAGACAACCTCGCGCGGCGTCAAGTTCACCAAGCTCGCAGAGCATCCACGAGCGGTGCTGCAAGGCCCAAGCGACTCGTTGATCGGTCGGATGAAGAACCCTGCGCGCGATTGTGATGGCTCGATCGCTGGCGGCGAGCGCTTCATCGAGGCGACCTACCGCGTAGAGAGCGACGGCGAAACGCTGGTTAGCGGCGATGAGGAGACTCTCCGTACCGCTGCGCTCGGCGAGCTCGAGCGCGCGTTGCGACGCCTGCATACGCGTCGCCGTGTCGCCCGTGAGCCGCGCGAGCCCGCAGTAGAGTCGTGCGACGACCTCAAGATGGTCGTCTTCGTTAAGTCGGTTTAAAAAGCGCTGAATCCAGTTGCGTCCTTCTTCGGCTAGTGCGTGCCAGAAGAAAAGATCCGTTATGTGGCTCGCAATCCTCCCACCGAGCACGACATCGCCGTCGCAAGCGCACCATTCGAGAGCTGCACGAATATTGTCCAACTCGGGCAGCACCGCAGCAAAGCGCACGTCGGTGCCGTCGGTAGCGGCGCGAAGCGACGCCTTTTCCAGTACCTCCGCGACCCACAGCGCGTGGCGATAAGCCAGCGCGCTGAGCTCTACTGGACTTAGCGCGTTGTGCGCGAACTCGCGTGTGGATTCCAGAAAATGGTAGCGAAAGCCGGTTCGCTCCGCGGATCCGCTGACGAGCGATTTATCCACCAGCGAAGCGAGGCTCTCAACGGCGCTTGAGTTCAGGCCATCTCCGCACACGAGCTCCGCCGCTTCGAGGGAGCAGCCGCCAACGAAGACGCTAAGCCGACGAAACAAGAGCTGCTCGGAAGGCGCGAGAAGATCGTAGCTCCAGGCAATCAACGCCCGCAGGGTCTGCTGGCGTGCGGGCGCTATGCGGTCTCCACGTGAAAGCAGCTCAAAACGCTGGCTGAGCCGGCGTTCGATCGTTGTTAAGCCAAGCGCCCCGACGCGCGCCGCAGCTAGCTCGATCGCCAACGGAAGCCCGTCGAGGCGCCGGACGATTCGCCCGATGGCCCGCGCGCTCTCGTCGTCGAAAGCGACGCTTGCATCGGACGCGCAGGCGCGATCGATGAAAAGCTCCATCGCCGAGTAGTCGGACGCCTGCGAGAGCGTGAGCGAGGATTCGCGTGGCGGGCAGCGGAGCGTCGGTATTTTGAACACGACTTCACCCGCGGTCCTCAATGCCTCGCGGCTCGTCGTCAGAAATCGCACATTCTGCGATTTTGCTAAGACAACGCGTACGAACTGGGCGACGGCGGCGAGAAGATGCTCGCAGTTGTCCAAAATGAGGAGGCTCTCTTTTCCTCTCAAAAATTCGGTAACGCGCTCGATCGACGAAGACCCTGGCTTCTCAGGCATCCCAAGAGTGACGGCGACCGTTCGCGCCACCGAATCGAGATCGGAAAGCGGCGCGAGATAGACGAACCAGATCCCGTCGCGAAAGCGTAGCGCCGCTTCACGCGCGGTGCCCTGAGCGACTCTCGTCTTGCCGACGCCGCCCGGGCCGGTTAAAGTCAATAACCGGCTCGCAGAGATCAACTCCGTTGCTCGGCTGACCTCCGCGTTACGCCCGATGAGCCGCGTTGGCGGCGACACGAGGTTTGTGATCGGCGTATCGGTAGCCGGCAGAGGAGCAATGCGCCGCCTTCGCGATCTCGCCTGTTCTGCGAGCGTTAGCAGCTCGGCGCATTCTTCGGGCGTCGCTTCGAGGGCCGTGAGGAGCTGGTCGACCGTCGCGCGATACGGGGCGAGCCGGGTTCCTAGCTCGAGCGAGCTAACGCCCTTGGGGCTAACGCGCGCCCGTTCCGCAAGCGCTTCTTGCGAAAGGCCCGCAGCGACTCGCAGCCGCCGAAGAAGCGTTCCGAATGCTGGGCTCGTTTGCGCCATGAAGGGTGCTTCCACGATTCGCAGACTCGTTCCACTTCCTCGTCTGCCCGAGTGGCCAGGATCCAAGTCTCGTGCTATCCTCGCCCTATGGCGCTTCGATTCTTGCCCGGCAGAGCTTCGTTACTGCTTGTCTGCATCTTCGGTGCTGCGTGCACGGCGCCGTATTCGCCCGATTCGCGTGTCCCAATCGCGGCGGCGGGACTTTCCAAGCCCCAGTCCCGCAATGCGAGTGCCGTCGCGTATCAGTACACGACGGCCGGAGGATCGACCGTTTACCGGTGTACCAGCGGAAAGTGCGGCGTATGCATTCAGGTATCGTCATTCTGCAGGAATCTCGGTACCGGCTCGGGGGACGAACCGAATTCAGGCGTCGCAGGGCTCGTCGCGGTTGCCACGTTCAATCAGGAAGTCCTGATTTTGAACCAGGACTGCAACAAAACCCGAACGCTGAACGACAGAGGGTTTCTACCGAACGACGTCAAGTTCGGCCCCGGCGGCACGATTGGAGTGACCAATGAATACTCGGCGTCGTACGGCGCTGGGAACATTTACTTTTATCCGCCGGGTTCGATCAATCACAACCGCGTGGCCAAAGGCCTGTTTGAGTACTTTATGTTCGGGGCTTTCGACAAGAACGGTAATTTCTTCAACGATGGGATCACGCCGAACGGCCAATCGGAGATCGGCGTGGTTCCGAACGGAGGGTCGACCGACGAGTCCGCGGGAATCTCCGGCGTTACCAGGCCCGCAGGGATCGCCATTGCATCCGATGGGATCATCAACATCGTAGATCAGGCCTGCCCGTGCATTCGGCGTTACAACGGTAAGTCTCACGTCGGAGACATTAAACTCTCCGGAATTGAAGATCCCATCGCCGTCGCCCTCAACAAGCCGAACAACAGAGTTTGGGTGACCGACGCAAAGGCAGGAAGGCTCTATCAATACCGTTATCCCGCCGGCGGCAAGCCGGTTTCGAGCATCGGCGGATTGCAGGGTAACTACGGAGTCGGCGTGCTGCCTGCGCCCGATTTATAACGCCCTCTGGAGCCCGTTTCCTCGCAACATTAGGGCGTCTGCGTATAGATGGTTCCATCACCGAACTGGCCGCCGCCAGCCGTCGAACCGTGCGGCGGGGATAGCGGATCGGCCGACGTGAACGCGCTATCGAACGACCCGCAGCCGGCGATCAGCAGTCCCACCGCGGCGACTTGTACGCTTCGTCCAAGGCGCGACTCTGACATGGAGATATACGAGACGAAGCGGGCCGTTTTGAGACCCTGCATTCTTAGGGATTACAAGTTCCACTGCGGGATTTTCGTAGGTCGCGCCGCCTGAGTTCCTCGTCCCAGGGCGAGCCAACGGTGGAGCCTAGTTTTCCAGCGCCGAGTGAACGTCACCGGGCACCCGAAAGACGGGCTCCGTCCCGGTCCGCCGGACGGCTCCGGTTCGGGGGCTGCTCGCGTGACGTTGCCTCGCGTTACGTTCCGGCGTCGGCGCCTTCGTGCAGAACGAACTTCACGATCAGGCGATTGAGCGTGGCGCCGGCGGCCGGGCTGCCGTAGTTCACGTAGAGCTCGTTGCCTCGCGAAAAGCGCTGGTGATAGGCGACCGCGAGGTTGTTGCCGATCTGCGTTGCGAAGCCGCCGTAACCGTTGATGTCGCGCAGCTCGAGGCTGAAGCTGCTGTCGCTGCTGATGTTGTAGCCGAGAGAGACGCGGCGCAGCCACTGCGAATCGAGCGCGCCGGTCGCGAACGATCGCTCGTAGGTGCCGTCGTATTCGAGGCCGAGGCTCAGGCGGCGCGTTAACGGACGGCTCGTCACGATCGAAAACAGGTGCACGTAGTTATCGCCGAAGGGACCCCACGAATAGTTCGTGTCGACGGGCGAAGGCGTGCCGTCGCGGTAGCCCACCGGGATCTGATAG